>JBJHDF010000001.1:0-2500 GCA_050486405.1 Marinimicrobium sp.
TTGGGATAAGAGCTTGACGATGACCTACTCTCACATGGGGAAACCCCACACTACCATCGGCGCTAAGTCGTTTCACTTCTGAGTTCGGGATGGGATCAGGTGGTTCCAACTCGCTATGATCGTCAAGCAAAGCGGTATGAAGTGCCTGGAGTCTTATGGCCCTAAGGCCTGCTTGGCGACTTCAAATAGGGTGGTGACTGTAGGTTGTTTTTGCTGGTTGTGGCGTTTGTGTCTTTCTGTCATTTGTCGTTCTGACAGTCTGTGCACAGAGTCCGTTATGCAATCGTCTCTGTTATATGGTCAAGCCTCACGGGCAATTAGTACGGGTTAGCTCAACGCCTCACAGCGCTTCCACACCCCGCCTATCAACGTTGTAGTCTTCAACGGCCCTTCAGGGGACTCGAGGTCCCGGGGAGATCTCATCTTGAAGGAGGCTTCCCGCTTAGATGCTTTCAGCGGTTATCCCGTCCGAACGTAGCTACCGGGCAGTGCCACTGGCGTGACAACCCGAACACCAGAGGTTCGTTCACTCCGGTCCTCTCGTACTAGGAGCAACTCTTCTCAAATCTCCAACGCCCACGGCAGATAGGGACCGAACTGTCTCACGACGTTCTAAACCCAGCTCGCGTACCACTTTAAATGGCGAACAGCCATACCCTTGGGACCGGCTTCAGCCCCAGGATGTGATGAGCCGACATCGAGGTGCCAAACACCGCCGTCGATGTGAACTCTTGGGCGGTATCAGCCTGTTATCCCCGGAGTACCTTTTATCCGTTGAGCGATGGCCCTTCCATACAGAACCACCGGATCACTATGACCTACTTTCGTACCTGCTCGAGGTGTCACTCTCGCAGTCAAGCTGGCTTGTGCCATTACACTAACCTCATGATTTCCGACCATGATTAGCCAACCTTCGTGCTCCTCCGTTACTCTTTGGGAGGAGACCGCCCCAGTCAAACTACCCACCATACACTGTCCCCGACCCGGATAACGGGCCTGGGTTAGAACCCCAAACATGCCAGGGTGGTATTTCAAGGTTGGCTCCACGACAACTGGCGTTGCCGCTTCAAAGCCTCCCACCTATCCTACACAAACAGGTTCAGAGTTCAGTGCAAAGCTGTAGTAAAGGTTCACGGGGTCTTTCCGTCTAGCCGCGGGTACACTGCATCTTAACAGCGATTTCAATTTCACTGAGTCTTGGGTGGAGACAGCGTGGCCATCGTTACGCCATTCGTGCAGGTCGGAACTTACCCGACAAGGAATTTCGCTACCTTAGGACCGTTATAGTTACGGCCGCCGTTTACCGGGGCTTCGATCAAGAGCTTCGCCGAAGCTAACCCCATCAATTAACCTTCCGGCACCGGGCAGGCGTCACACCGTATACGTCCTCTTACGAGTTTGCACAGTGCTGTGTTTTTAATAAACAGTCGCAGCCACCTGGTCACTTCGACTGCCAACAGCTTACGGGGCAAGCCCTTCACCGTCAGCAGCGTACCTTCTCCCGAAGTTACGGTACTATTTTGCCTAGTTCCTTCACCCAAGTTCTCTCAAGCGCCTTGGTATTCTCTACCTGACCACCTGTGTCGGTTTCGAGTACGGTCTCTTTTTACCTGAAGCTTAGAGGCTTTTCTTGGAAGCAGGGCATCAACCACTTCGCGTTCGCAATGAACGCTCGTCATCAGTTCTCGGCATTCTCAATAAAGAGTGCATCCCGGATTTTCCTAAGATACATGCCTACCACCTTAAACACGGACAACCAACGCCGTGCTGGCCTAGCCTTCTCCGTCCCCCCATCGCAGTAAAAAGAGGTACAGGAATATTAACCTGTTTCCCATCGACTACGGCTTTCGCCCTCGCCTTAGGGGCCGACTAACCCTGTCCCGATTAGCGTTGGACAGGAAACCTTGGTCTTCCGGCGGGGGAGTTTTTCACTCCCCTTATCGTTACTCATGTCAGCATTCGCACTTCTGATACCTCCAGCAAGCTTCTCAACTCACCTTCAACGGCTTACAGAACGCTCCCCTACCATGCACCACTTCCGAAGAAATGAGCATCCGCAGCTTCGGTTGCTAGTTTAGCCCCGTTACATCTTCCGCGCAGGCCGACTCGACTAGTGAGCTATTACGCTTTCTTTAAAGGATGGCTGCTTCTAAGCCAACCTCCTAGCTGTCTGTGCCTTCCCACATCGTTTCCCACTTAACTAACATTGGGGACCTTAGCTGGCGGTCTGGGTTGTTTCCCTCTTGACGACGAACGTTAGCACCCGCCGTCTGTCTGCCATGATTGCACTCCACGGTATTCGGAGTTTGCATGGGGTTGGTAAGTCGGGATGACCCCCTAGCCCAAACAGTGCTCTACCCCCGTGGGTGAGACATGACGCACTACCTAAATAGTTTTCGGGGAGAACCAGCTATCTCCCGGCTTGATTAGCCTTTCACTCCGACCCACAGGTCATCCCCTGATTTTTCAACATCAGTGGGTTCGGTCCTCCAGTTGATGT
>JBJHDF010000001.1:7500-241592 GCA_050486405.1 Marinimicrobium sp.
TATGGAACCCACTGAAAATCAAAAGAAAAAGCTGCTGTCTGGCGCCTTTCTGACCCACTTCCCCAAGACACACCTGGCCATGGTGTCCACGCTGGTGGGGGTTCTGTGCCTGTTTCTCCTGCTACTGCCGTCCGAAGAGGCGGGCTCAACCCCTCAGCCTGTGGAACTCTGGAGCCTGGAACTGGAACTAGGCGAGTCGACACTGCCTGCACCGCTGCCTGCGCCAGCGGACACCGATTCCACTCACGGGGAAGCCTCCGCCGAGCCAGCACAGGAACTAGCCGACGCCGAACCTGAGGCGGACCTGACCGTGAAAACCTTCACCGTGCGCAGTGGCGACAGCCTGTCCGTACTGTTTCAGCGCGCTGGCCTCCGCGATCGCGACCTGTATGAACTGATGGCGCATAGCGAGGAGGCCAAGGGTCTGAGGCGTATCATGCCCGGCCACGAATTCTCCTTTCACCTGGACGACAAGGGCCAACTGCAGCAACTGGACTATGTGCCCAGCCGTCTCTCCAGCCTGCACTTCGTGCGCGAGGACGGACGCTTCAAGAGTGTGGCGGCCCAGCGGGAACCCGAAATACAACTGGCCTTCAGCCAGGGCCGCATCGAAAGCTCCTTGTTTCTGGCCGGCAGCCGCGCCGGCCTACCCGACGCCCTCACCATGGAGCTGGCCAACATCTTCGGCTGGGACATCGACTTCGCCCTGGATATTCGCAGCGGCGACAGCTTCAGCCTTATCTACGAAGAGCGCTATCTGGACGGCGAAAAGATCGGCAACGGCCCCATTCTCGCGGCGGAATTCGTCAACCGCGGCAACCGCTACCGCGCTGTGCGCTATATGGACCGCGAGGGCTTTGCCAACTATTACACCCCCGACGGCGATAGCATGCGCCGGGCTTTTCTGCGCACACCGGTGGATTTCACCCGCATCAGCTCCCACTTCAATTTGAACCGGCGCCACCCGGTGCTGCACACCATCCGCGCCCACCGGGGCACCGACTATGCCGCGCCCACCGGCACCCCCATCCGCGCCGCCGGCGATGGCCGGGTGGTGCACGCCGGGCGCCACGGCGGGTACGGCATCACCGTGATCATCCAGCACGGTCAGACCTACCAGACGCTCTACGCTCACATGAACGGCATAGCCCGGGGTGTGCGCAACGGTACCCGGGTGCGCCAAGGTCAGGTCATCGGCTATGTGGGTGCTACCGGCCTGGCCACCGGCCCCCATCTGCACTATGAGTTTCTGGTCAACGGCGTGCACCGCAACCCGGTTACCGTGGATCTGCCCAAGGCGGAGCCCATCGCCCGGGAGGAACTGGAGCGCTTCCGTCAGCAGACGCGGACTTATATCGCCCAGTTGGACCAGCACATACAGGCCACCCAGTTGGCCAGCGTGGAGTCCACTCGGGACAGAGACCTGAACTGACATGACTGCACCGGAGCTGTACGTCGGTTTGCTTTCCGGTACCAGCGCCGACGCCATTGACGCCGCGCTGGTGGACTTTGCCGGCCCCAGTCCGCGACTGCTGGCCTGCCACAATTTGGCGCTGGACGACTCCATGCGCCAGGAGATCCACGCCCTGGCACAGCCCGGCGACAACGAAATAGACCGGCTGGGCGTCCTGGATCAGCAATTGGCCGTGCTATTTGCCCGCGCCACCCAGGCGCTGTTGCAACAGGCTGGCGTCCACCCCAGCGAAGTCCGTGCCATTGGCAGTCACGGCCAAACCCTGCGCCACCGGCCACCCAACACCCACGAAATTCCCTTCAGCCTGCAGGTCGGCGACGCCAATCGTATAGCCCATATCACGGGCATTACCACCATTACCGATTTTCGCCGCCGCGACATGGCCGCAGGCGGTCAGGGTGCGCCCCTGATGCCCGCCTTTCATCGGGCCGCGTTTCACAGCGTCGAAGAAGACCGGGTGCTGGTCAATATCGGCGGCATGGCCAACGTCACCTGGCTGCCCAGGGGGGGTACGGCTCTGGGCTTCGACACTGGGCCCGGCAACGCCCTGCTGGACGCCTGGATTCGCCAGCAACGGGGGCTGGCCTACGACGAGGACGGACGCTGGGCGTCCACCGGCCGGGTGCATGGGGCACTGCTGGAGCGGCTGCTCAGCCACCCCTATTTTCAGGAGACACCACCCAAGAGCACGGGCCCCGAGGTGTTCAATCTCCACTGGCTGCAGGCCGAACGACAAGCCCTGGACACTCCCATTACCCCGGAAGATATACAGGCTACGCTGTTGGCGCTCACAGCCCGCAGTATCAGCGACGCCATAAGCGCCATGGAGGATTCACCAGCCATCTACCTGTGCGGCGGCGGCGCCCACAACAGCGCTCTGGTGGCCGCCCTGCGGGAACTGCTGCCAGAGCAAAAGCTGGCCTCAACGGAAGTGCTGGGTGTTCACCCGGACTGGGTGGAAGCGGCGGGCTTTGCCTGGTTGGCGCGCCAGACCCTGGGCGGCCTGAGCGGCAATCTGCCGGCAGTCACCGGCGCCGAACGGGAAGTGATTCTGGGCGGAATCTACCCGGCCTGAAGCGGGTTATATTCTTATATGGAAAACGAGGAGCCACAACCGCAGGTGGTGGCTGCATTGGGGTTGCTGACCAGGAATCTCGCGCCCTGCAAACCCTCCTGATAATCGACCAGAGCGCCCGCCAGATAGGGGTAGCTCATGGCGTCCACCACCACGGCGATACCGTCCTTTTCCACCACCGCATCGTCTTCCGCCACGGCTTCGTCAAAGGTAAAACCGTACTGGAACCCGGAGCAGCCACCGCCAGTGACATAAACCCGCAATTTCAGATCGGGGTTGCCCTCTTCCTCCACCAGGCTACGCACCTTGGCCAGGGCACTGTCGCTGACCTGCAGGGGTTGCGGAGTGAAGATTTCGGCACCGGACATAAACTTCTCCAGACGGGGTATCGCAGCCACAGAAAAAGCCGCGACCCGGTTAACTCACCGGGCCGCCGCATGGTGGCATTATCCCTTTACCCGACTAAAACAGTCAAGTATTCTTCTCGGCCAACTTGCCAGCATCCGCCGCCTTGCCACCATCCACCGCCTTGATGGCGGACAGGGCCGGCTTGGCAGCACCGGTAGCGTTGGTGTAGACCAGATTGCCGTTGACCTGAGCGCCCTTGACCATTTCGATCAACTGGTAGTGAACATTGCCCTCCACCACTGCCTTGGCGGCCAACTCAACGTGCTTGGAAGCGTGGACGTCGCCGGTGACATGGCCGTTGATAATAACCACCGGCACACGAATCTCACCTTCGATGACGCCTTTTTCCGCCACCACCAGCTTGGCCTCATTGCCGCTCTCGGCAACGATGTTGCCGTTGACCTTGCCTTCGATCTGCAGGTCACCGGAGAAGTGGAGGTCGCCGACCACTTTGGCGCCCCGGGCGATAAGGGTGTGACTGTTGGAAAATGCCATCTCTTCTTTTTTACCCCACATAGTCTGAGTCTCTGTCGCAAATTACGCGCTAATTACGGGCCCTGTACCAGCCAACCATAGCGCTTTTCGTCGCTGGATGGGTTATTGCCGCGCGAGCGTGCCGCCAGTTCAATGCGCTCCGGCTCGAAACCCTCGGGCAATACCAGTTCCCCCTCGATGTTCTGGAAGTAACGGAAACGCAGGGGGATGCGCTCCTCTTCCACTTGGCTGGACAGCTGGTGCAACGGCACGGTCACCATCTCGCCATCGCGCCAGCCTACCACGTTAAAGGTCAGATAGCCGTTCAGCAACTGATGATTCGTGGTCAATTGTTGCACCACCAGACGGTACTCGTAGCGCCGGGGCACACCGGTAGTCAGTACATTGAGCGAGCCTATGGTAAGGCCGCGATTGTTGTCTTCCGGCGCCATCAGGCTGCGATAAAAGGCGATTTCCTCTTCCAGCCGCGAAATCTGACCTTTCAGTTGCACCGTCTGACTGCGGACCTCTTCCCCGGCGCGGCTGTCCACCATGGAGCCCAGGGTCAGGTTGGCCACCTCCTGGCGCAGGGACTCGGCCTCATTGCTGACCAGCTGCAGACTCTTGCGCAATTGATCCCGCTCTGCCGACACGCTGGCGTAGCGCGCGCCTCCCTGATGCAGTCCCCAGAAGTAACTGGCCGCCACGGCGCCAACCGCTACTACCAGCAAAACTGCACCCAGGGCCAAGCTCCGCAGGGGGCGATAGGGGACCACGCGAACCGGTGGTGGGTTGCTGCCTTTGACAGAGGCCATGTAAGGTTGCTCGTTATACTTTAAACCGTTGCCCGTAGTTGTTGGGTTAACATCAGGGTAGCAGAGCCACCAGATCCAGTCCCAGCCGCTCATCGAAACCGAACATGATGTTCATGTTTTGCACCGCCTGTCCCGACGCGCCTTTGGTCAGGTTGTCGATCACCGACAGCACCACCACCGTATCCCGCTGCTGCGGCCTGAAAACCGAGATGCGACAAAGGTTGGAACCCTTGACCGTGCGAGTCTGGGGATGTTCCCCGGCGGGCAGCACATCCACAAAGGGCTCGTCGGCGTAGCGCCGCTCGTACAGCGCCTGCAGATCGGGCACATCCGCATCATTCAGCAACCGGGCGTACAGGGTGGCGTGAATGCCGCGAATCATGGGCAGCAGGTGCGGCACAAAAGTAATCCGCGCCGGCTGCGCGCCACCGGGCTGAATATCGCGCAACCCCTGCTCGATTTCCGGCAGATGCCGGTGACCGGCGGCGGCGTAGGCCTTGAAGCTGTCGCTGACCTCGGTGAGCAGCAGATCAACCTTGCCCTGGCGCCCGGCGCCGGTGGCGCCACTGGCGGCGTTGACCACCAGCCGGCCCGCATCCACCAGATTGTTCTCCAGCAGGGGCAGCAGGCCCAACTGCGTCGCCGTGGGATAGCAACCGGGGCAGGCCACCAGCCGGGCGCCGCGAATGGTGTCCCGATTCACTTCCGGCAGGCCATAGACCGCCTCGCCCACCAGTTCCGGGCAGCCGTGGGGCTGTCCATACCACTGGCTCCACAGGTCGGTGTCCCGCAAGCGGAAATCGGCGGACAGATCGATCACCCGGGTGCCTGTTTGCAAAAGATCCGGCATGAGGTTCTGGGCCACACCGTGGGGGGTGGCGAAAAAAACCACATCACACTGTCCCAGGGTAGCCAAATCCGGTTCGGTGAACGCCAGGTCCAGATGACCGCGCAGGCTGGGGTAGAGATCGGCCACGGGTACCCCCGCCTCGGCCCGGGAGGTGATCACCGACACCTCAACCTGGGGATGCCCCACCAGCAGCCGCAACAACTCCACACCGGTGTAGCCGGTGCCACCCACAATACCCGCCTTGATCACTGTTAACCTCTGTCTGTTCTGTGCCGGTCACCCGTGCGACCAGCTACGATATCATTTAATATGGTTGGCCCAGAATCCGCGTCCGGAGACGACATGCTGTGGGTAAAAGCCTTTCACATTCTCGCCGTCATCAGCTGGATGGCCGCCCTGCTCTACCTGCCGCGCCTGTTCGTCTACCATAGCATGACCGAAGACACGCCGGGCCGGGAGCGCTTCCAGACCATGGAGCGCAAACTTTACCGGGGTATCGCCACGCCCGCAATGCTGGCCACCCTGATTCTCGGTTTCTGGCTCAGCAGCTACCACTGGAGCTACTACGCCGCCAGCGCCTGGTACTGGGTAAAGCTGGCCCTGGTGGCGGTGCTGGTGGTGTATCACCACCTGTGCCTGGTGTACCTGAAACAACTGCGCGAGAACCGCTGCCATCGCGGTCATGTGTACTTTCGCTGGTTCAACGAGTTTCCGGTTCTGCTGCTGATCCCCATTGTCATACTGGTGGTGGTCAAACCTTTTTAGCGAACCGCCGAGGAGCGCGCCATGTCCGAGTTCAATCAAGGCGTACCCGTGGTGCTGAGTATTTCCAGCCACGACCCCACCGGCAGCGCCGGTATTCAGGCTGTGATCGAAACCTGCCTCAGTCTCGGCTGCCACTGCGCGCCAGTGATCAGTGCACTCTGCGCCCGGGACACGCGCGCACTGAAAGACTTCAGCACCGTGGATACCGCCCTGCTGATCGAGCAGACCCGGGCCATCCTCGAAGACATGCCGGTGGCGGCAGTCAAACTGGGCTATCTGGGCAGTGTCGGCCACATAGAGGCGGTACACACCATACTGCGCGACTATCCGAAGCTGCCGATGGTACTCCACCCGGTCACCAACCTGTCGTCGGACAGTGCCGGCGTACAAAGTCTGGTGGACGCCAGCAAAGCCCTGCTGCTGCCGCTGGCAACACTGGTGACTCCGGATCTGGTGGAAGCCCGGGAACTGGCGCCCCAGGGCGACACTCTGGACGCCTGCGCCCAGCAGATAGTGGGTTACGGCTGCGAGCACGCCCTGATCACCGGCACCCGCCGGGATCAGCACTGTTACGAAAACAGCCTGTACAACCGCCGTGGCCTGGTACGCCGCTTCAGCTGGCCGCGCCTGAGCCAGTTCAGCCACGGCAGCGGCGCCACCCTGGCGGCGGCCATCGCCGCCTATCTGGCGCACGGCCTGCAACTGCCCGACGCCGTGGCCCAGGGCCAGAAATTCACCTGGGAGTGCCTCAGGCACAGCCGCCGTCTGGGCATGGGTCACTGTATTCCCAACCGCCTGCACTGGGCCAACAGCAACCCGGGCAACCACTGACAGCCATGCTCTACGCCATCACCGACAACGGCCTGCTGCCCGGCCCCCGCCTGCCGGAGGCTGTCGCGGCCGCCCTGCGGGGCGGTTGCCGCTGGTTGCAGTACCGGGACAAATCCGGCGACGCGGACAAGCGGCGACGCGAAGCGGCTGCCCTGCTGAATCTTTGTCGACGCCAGGGTGCCCGCTTGATTATCAACGACGACGTCGAGCTGGCCGCAGCCATTGGTGCCGACGGCGTCCACCTGGGTCAGGAAGACGGCGACCCCGCCGCCGCCCGGACCCGGCTGGGCGCCGATGCCATTATCGGCGTCACCTGTCACGATTCACTGGCCCTGGCCCGCCAGGCCGCTGCCGACGGCGCCAGCTACCTGGCCTTCGGCCGCTTTTTTCCGTCCAGCACCAAACCGCAGGCCCGGCCGGCGCCCCTGTCGCTGTTGCGGGAGGCAAAATCGGAACTGGGCAACCTACCCCTGGTTGCCATCGGCGGGATTACTCTGGACAATGCCCCGCAACTGATCGCCGCCGGCGCCGACATACTGGCCGTGTGCCACGACCTGTTCGCCGCTGCAGACATCGCCGCCCGCAGTCGCGCCTTCGGCGAACTGTTCAACACCACCGCTCGCACCTGAGGATTGTTCATGAGCCTGTCCGATACCCTGTTCCAGCAAGCCCAGACCCATATACCCGGCGGGGTCAACTCGCCGGTGCGCGCCTTCAAGGCGGTGGGCGGTACGCCGGTTTTCTTCAAGCGGGCGCTGGGTGCGTACCTGTGGGATGTGGATGACAAGCGCTACGTGGACTATGTGCAATCCTGGGGTCCGATGATCCTCGGCCACGGCCACCCGGAGGTGCTCGCCGCCGTGCGCGACGCGTTGGAAAACGGGCTCAGCTTTGGCGCCCCCACCGAGGGCGAAACCCGGCTGGCCGACACCCTGTGCCAGCGGGTCCCGGGGCTGGATCTGGTGCGCCTGGTCAACTCCGGCACCGAAGCCACCATGAGCGCCATCCGCCTGGCCCGGGCCTTTACCGGGCGCGACAAAATCGTCAAGTTCGAAGGCTGCTACCACGGCCACTCGGACTCCCTGCTGATCAAGGCCGGCTCCGGCGCCCTGACCCTGGGCGTGCCCAGTTCCCCCGGCGTACCGGAAGTGCTGGCCAATCACACCATTACCCTGAGCTACAACGACCCGCAGCAGGTGCGCGACTGTTTTGCGCAAACGGGTGACAACATCGCCTGTGTGATCGTGGAGCCGGTGGCGGGCAATATGAACTGCGTACCGCCGGTGCCGGGTTTTCTGGAATGCCTGCGCGAGGTCTGCGACCAGCACGGCAGCCTGCTGATTCTCGACGAGGTGATGACCGGTTTTCGCGTGGGGCCCAAGGGCGCCCAGGGCCATTTTGGCGTCACCGCCGACCTGGTGACCCTGGGCAAGGTAATCGGTGGCGGCATGCCGGTGGGCGCCTTCGGCGGCCGTCGGGACGTGATGGCAATGATCGCGCCCCTGGGGCCGGTCTACCAGGCCGGCACCCTTTCCGGCAACCCCATCGCCGTGGCCGCCGGGCTGAAAACCCTGGAGCTGCTGGCCGACGACAGCGCCTACACGCAACTGACCGCACACACCGAACAACTGGTATCCGGCCTGCAGGCACTGGCCAACGAAGCCGGCATTCCCTTCACCACCAACAGCGTCGGCAGCATGTTCGGCTTTTTCTTCACGGAAGAGAAAACTGTCACCAACTACAACCAGGTGATGGCCTGCGATATTCCGCGCTTCAACCGTTTCTTCCACGGCATGCTGGATCAAGGCGTCTACCTGGCGCCGGCCTCCTATGAGGCGGGCTTTATGTCGCTGGCGCACACGGAAGAGGACATTCAGTACACGCTGGATGCCGCTGAACAGGTGTTGCAGACGCTGAAAATCGTATAATCACAAGCTGACAATAACCGCCATCAGGGATTTTCATGAGCGATACGCATTACCTGGGTATTGACTTGGGGACCACCAACTCCGCCGCTGCCGTTTTTACCGATGGCGCCGTACGCAGTATTCCCAACCCCATGGGCGAGATCAACACCCCCTCTGTGGTATACACGCCCGCAAGCGGCGACCCCGTCGTAGGGGTGAAGGCCCGCCGCCAGCTGGACAGTGACCCGGACAACACCTTTGCTGAGTTCAAGCGCCGCATGGGTACCGATGAATTGTCCCGCCCCGATCGCCACGGTCACCGCTGGTCAGCCGTGGCGCTGTCTGCCCAGGTGCTCGGCGCCCTGAAAACCCAGGCTGAACGGGAATGTGGTCTGCGCTTTGACAAGGTTGTGGTCACCGTGCCGGCGCTGTTCGAGTTGCCGCAAAACCGCGCCACTGCCGATGCCGCTCGCCTGGCGGGCTTCGAAACAGTGGAATTATTGCCCGAACCCGTCGCCTCTGCCCTGGCAGCCGGCTGGGATCAGAGCGAATCCGGCAAGGCCTGGATGGTGTTCGATCTGGGCGGCGGCACCTTTGATGTCTCACTCCTGGAAACCCGTGATGGACTGCTGCGGGTGGTTGCCCATGACGGGGACAATTTTCTCGGTGGCCGCGATATCGATCGCCACATTACGGATTGGCTGCTGCGCGAGTTGCAAAACGACGGCCTCAGCTTCGACAGCCAGCGCGAAGATTACCGCTCCTTCCAGGCCCACCTGAGGGATGCTGCGGAACAAGCCAAGATCCGCCTCTCCCAGACCCGCCAAACATTGGTGGAGATAGATACCACTTTTGCCGGTCAGCTGGTGCAAGCCGACCTGACCCTCACGCGCGACACCCTGACCGAACTCAGCCAGCCGCTGGTGGACCGGGCCATCGGCATTTGCCAGCGACTGCTGCGCGATCAGGGGCTCAGTCCGGCCGACCTCTCTCGTGTGGTCCTGGTGGGCGGCCCGGCCCATATGGCGGTGATTCGCCAGGCCGTAACCGACCAGTTGGCACCCATCGCCGAAGCGGATATCGATCCCATGGCCCTGGTCTCACGCGGAGCCGCACTCTTCGCAGCCAGCATTGGCCTCGGCTGCGAACCCCGTGCACAGATCAACAGCGCGGCGAAGCCACAGGTGTGGCTCCAGTACCCCAGCGTCTGCAGCGAACTGGACCCGGCAGTCATGGGGCGCATTGTGGACGACAGCTTCCGCCCCGCCGCGCTGCGACTGAAAAGCCTTGATAGCACTTGGGTCAGCGCCGCAACGCCGGTGGATGATAGTGGCATCTTTCTGATTGAGGCACGGGTGCGGGCCGGCAAGAAGAACGATTTTGTCCTGGAAGCGCTGGACAGCGAAGAACAGCCTATGCCCATGACCGCCACAACCGTGAGCATCGTGCACGGCATCAGTCTGTCCGATCCACCATTGTCCCGCAGTATCGGAGTAGCCCTGGCTGACGGCATGGTCCAAGTCTATCTGCAACGAGGTACACCACTGCCAGCCAAACGCGTGTTTGTACAATCGACGGTGGAAACCCTGATGCCGGGAGACAATCGCTCACTCACCATTCCAATTGTACAGGGCGAGCGAAGACAATCGCGCTTCTGCCGCAATGTGGGCAACCTGGTGATCGCGGCAAGCGAGCTCAAAGACGTCTTGCCGGCGGGCTCGCCCGTGGAAATCACCCTGGAAGTAGACCGGGGCGGCGACCTCAAAGCCCAGGCGCTGCTGCCAGATACCGGTACCATCATTGAGGGAGTGGCAGAGCTGGTAATGAGCAGGGCCGCCCCCGATGCTCTGCGCGCCCAGGCCATGGATGTTGGCCGACGGATTTTTGAGCGATTACAGTGGGCCTTTCGCGAGCGCAACGAGACTCAGATCGCCCAGCTCCAACCGCTGTCAGATCGCATACAACAGGCTCAGTTACAAGTTGAATCGCTGCACGACGACCAGGACTCCTGTCAGAGGCTGCAGCGCGAACTGATGGAGCTGGACGCGGAGATCGAACACATTGAGGGGCGTGAACAGCTGGCTGAATTGATCACCGAGTGCGAAGATCGCTACTTCCATGCGGCTTCGTGGGTCAACGAATACGGCGACAGCGCCGATCATGAAATCCTCAAAAGTTGTGCCGTGCAGCTACAGCAGGCGATGGATCACAACCGGCGGGATGAGCTGGAGCGATTGATAGAGCGGCTGAACTCGGTTGCCCACTCGGCCCACCAGAAAAGTCCGGAATACTGGAAAGATCTATTTTTACATTGGGCCTCGTTCGTACACTCCGCAAACAACCCTCGTCGCGCTCGAAAACTGGTGGATTCGGGACACGAGTTGATCAGGAAGGGCGAATTCTCCAGGCTCAAACCAGTGGTTCACGAGCTGTTCGCCTTGATTCCCACGCAATACCGCCAGCGAGCGGACGATGTCTATGACTCCGGCATCTACTGACCACCCAGCCCGCTCGGCCTGGCCTTTCTGGGCGCTGGAACTGACACCGGAGTGCGACAATGCGGCCATCGAAAAAGCGGCGCGTGAAGCCATGGCAAAACTCACACTGGGCGCAGCGGGAGCCGGCCAGTACCGAGCACCCGACGGCTTATTCGAGCGCGACGAAAATCTGATTCGCGAAGCCAAAGCCATTTTGCAGGACCCACAACGGCGCCTGGAATGTGAGTTCTGGTATATCCACCCCGATGAAGTCGGCGCTCAAGCGTCACCGGACGAGAACCGCTCCGCCGCCGACTGGCTGAGAACACTGGGAGTCTGGCCATGGGCGGAATGATTTTTTTCGCCGTACTGATATTTATTATCTACAGTCGCCTGAGCAACAACAATGGTAACAGTAGCGGCAATAGTGGCGATCAACGAGGCAGCAAGTATGGTCGGGCCCTGGGCCTGTGGTGTATAGCGCTCATTGGCTACGCCTTTACAACGCCCTGGAGCTGGGCCCAACCCCTGTACATGGCCGGCATTTCCGTGCTTTTATTCCCCTCTTTGTATTCCGCACTGGCGGCGGCAACGGGCCATGTCAAAATAAGCTACTGGCTGGGTCGCATGAGTTTGTTTTATTTTGGCCGCAATCCACACGCCGGCGGTCTGTTGCGCGGCTTCCAGGCAGCGTTGCGGCAGAGCAACCCAGACACGTTTCGCGAATCCCTGCGCTGGCTTAAACGCCGGCAGTTGGCACATCGAAAAACCATCTACTCCGGGGAGATGGTGATCTATGTCCTGATTGATAGCCTGCTCGCCTCTCGCCCCACGCCGGAGACTATTGCCCGCAACCTTGATCCACTGGCTGACATAGGCACAGAATCAATTCCCGCTGGCGTCAGCGTACTGGCGCTACGCTACGCTCTGGCCCCCGCTCTGGCCAGTGGCGACTGGGATCGCATCGCCCGAGTGTGCGACCAGTGGGACACTCCCGCCACCAACCCCTTGGCCTTGTACCTGAAGGAGTTTCACGGCCACTACGTCAAAGGTGGGCCTATCTACACCACGGCGAATCTGGCTTACTGGCGCCTTCGCGCCTGGCGCTACGGCGCCGTCATTCGGTACGCGCAAGCGTGGCGCCGAGACCAACGGGCGCGAACCGGTAAGGAAATGACGCCCCTTCAACGCCTATGGTGCGAACCCGGCTCCTCCGGCAGCTTGCCCACAGCGCTATTGTCGCCGGCAGAGCGGTTGCGTTGGGAAGATCGGGCTCTCGCATTGGGGGTACGTCAGTTTGATACTGTTTGGCAGCCCCTAACCGAATCGGTGCGCCGAGCCAGTGGTAGCGACGACCAGCGACGAGAACTCACCCAGGCCGAGTACGACTACATTACCCACCAGCACAAGACACTGCATTACCTGACCCGCGCACTGGAGAAAAAGCTCGCCAGCAAGAAGTTCGGAAATAGCGTCGAATGCTATTTGGACTGGCTGCGCATTCTACAAGCACTCGATAATCTCAAACCGTACAGTCACGCCCAGTTAACCGCTTTCTCCGCCATTCATCGGGTGCTTTGGGATTGGGGAGCCGATCTTTGGAACAAACAGAACCAGCGCTGTCTCGTGCACTTTGTTGCAACCTACTGCGCGCCACTGGCGCAAAACTGTGGTCACCAGGAGATGTTTGAGGTGTTTTCCGGGCTCAGTCAGGGCAAGTACAAGTAAATTCCTCGACCTTAACAGTTGCCTGCCCGCATCCGTGATCCATACGGCGACGCAGGGACGGCGGTATTCTGCCACCCGGTGGCGGGGAATCCGACACCCCCCAGAAATCAGCCTTGATCACTGACTCCCCCGAGTGCGCGAACAACTCGTTAAGCCGGCCAACATTGCGTATAATCCCGCCCCCAATCGCATGATATAGATCTTATGAACATGTCGGTTTACGAGCATATCATCGAGCTGCTTTCCTCGCGCCTGCACGACCAGGGGCGGGATTACATGGCGTCCGCCACCGAGGAAATCGCCGTGGGTGTGCCCCGCCAGCGTTTTTCAGCCCTCTTGTCCATGGCCAGTCGCCACGTCCGCCGGCAACCACTGGAGCTGGACTCCGCTGAGCTTGCCGGGGCTGATCGTTTGCTGCCGGGCTGGAGTCCCCGAGCCTGGAACCTGCTGGAGCTACTGCGGGTAGCGCTGGTGCTGGCGCGGCCGGATCTGGAGCAGCCATCCTTCAGTGACGACTTCGAATCCCTGTTCCGCTTCGCGGATGAGGGTGAACTCTGCGCCCTGTATCGCTGCCTGCCGCTGCTGCCGGCCGGGAAACGCTTTGTCAGCCGCGCCGCCGAAGGCTGCCGCACCAATATGCTGACGGTTTTTGAAGCCATCGCGCTGGACTCGCCCTATCCGGTCGGTTATTTTGACGACACTGCCTGGCATCAATTGGTTATCAAGGCCCTCTTTCTTGATCTGCCGCTCTATCGCATTGCGGGGCTGGATAACCGAATGACGCCGGAATTGACGCGTATGGCCCTGGACTGGGCAGCGGAGCGAACCAGTGCTGGCAGGTCGTTTCATACCGGGTTGTGGTTGTGTCTGGGGCCACATGACGCCCAACGGGTCGAGGATTTGATCGTCGACCACTGGATCTCCGCCAAGCCGAATGAGCGTCGGGCCATGGGCTTGGCGTTGGCGCGTACGCAACGCTTCGATTGCCTGCGGGCGCAGCTGGAGCGCGAAGAGGACGCTCAGGTACGCGAACACCTGCAGCGCGTACTCGACGGCAATCACGACCAAACCCAGTTTGCCCCGCTGTTTTCGGACGAACGATAAACAAGCCAATACCGGGCCAGTCACCCGGGCTTTCATAAATGAGATCGCTTATGAAGTACTTTGACCCCCACATCCATATGAGTAGCCGCACCACGGATGACTATCAGGCCATGGCCGACGCCGGTGTGCGCGCGGTGATCGAGCCCGCTTTCTGGCTGGGCCAACCGCGCACCAATGTCGGAAGTTTTATCGACTATTTCGCCAGTCTGGTGGGCTGGGAGCGGTTTCGCGCCTCGCAGTTTGGTATTGCCCACTACTGCGCCATTGGTATCAATTCCAAGGAAGCCAACAATGAAGGTTTGGCCCGGGAAGCGCTGGAAATATTGCCCGACTTCGCGCTGAAAGAGGGCGTGGTCGCCATCGGCGAAATCGGCTACGACGAAATGACCCAGGCGGAAGAGCGAATTTATCAGGCGCAGTTGCAGTTTGCCGTAGATCACGACATGGTGGTCATGGTGCACTCCCCGCACCGGGACAAGAAAAACGGCATCATCCGCTCCATCGATGTGGCGCGCGAAATCGGCGTGCCCATGCACAAGCTGGTAATCGACCACAACAACGAAGAAACCGTAGACGATGTGCTCAATGCCGGTGCCTGGGCGGCGTTCACCATCTACCCCAATACCAAAATGGGATCCGAGCGCATGGTCGAAGTGGTGCGTCGCTACGGCCCTGAGCGCATTATTGTCGACAGTTCCGCTGACTGGGGCGTGAGCGATCCACTGTCGGTACCCAAAACCGCCCACCTGATGCGCGAGCGGGGCATCGACCCCAAAGCCATCGAACTCACCACCTGGGGCAATGCCCTGGAGGCCTATGCCCAGTCCGGACAGATTGACCGCGACGAACTGGCCAGGGAAGCGGTGATCGACCAGCGCCAATCCTACAACGACAGCTCGGTACTGCGCGGCCAGAAGCCACGCGTCGACCAGCCGGTTCCCAACTGATTCAAGATTATGCCGCAAATCAATCAAGCGTTCACTATGACGCACGACTTCCCAGTGTGCTTCGACCGGGGCACGCTGAATACGGACAATTCCGTTCTGGTCGATATAGTGACCCGCGCCGGTGCGGGTCCGCATCGGGTCCTGCCGGTTATCGACGACGAAGTGTTAAAAGGCAACCCGGATCTGCTAAAGCGGCTGCGCGATTATGCCCGGCACCATGCCGGGCATTTGACGTTGATTGAACCACCGTTGATGGTGCGCGGTGGCGAAATCTGCAAGTCCGATCCCGTGGAAGTGGACGAGTTTTATCAGCGCACACAAACCGACAAGATCGATCGGCACAGTTTCGCCCTGGTTATCGGTGGTGGCGCGGTGATCGACGCTATGGGTTATGCCGCAGCGACGGCACACCGGGGGATTCGCCTGATTCGCATGCCCACCACGGTACTGGCCCAGAACGATGCGGGCATTGGCGTCAAGAATGCCATCAACTACCGGGGTCGAAAAAATTACCTGGGCACCTTCACTACGCCTTTCGCGGTGATCAACGATTTCGATCTGCTCAACAGCCTGCCCGACCGCGATCGTGTAGCCGGAATGGCCGAAGCGGTGAAAGTGGCGCTGATTCGCGATGGCAGCTTTTTTCAGTGGCTTTACGAGGCTCGCAAGCGCCTGGCGACGTTCGAGCCGAAGGCCATGGAATATATGATTACCCGCTGCGCGGAACTGCACCTGGAACATATTCGCACCAGCGGCGATCCGTTCGAACAGGGCAGTGCACGGCCGCTGGATTTTGGCCACTGGTGCGCGCACCGTTTGGAAGAGCTGTCCGACTCCGAATTGCGCCACGGCGAAGCGGTCGCCATTGGCATAGCGCTGGATTCACTCTACTCCCACGCTCGGGGCACGATTGATACGGACACCCTGAGTCGTGTCCGTGCCACCCTGGAAGACGTAGGCTTCAGTTTGACTCATCCCGCCCTGGAAGCACTGGATATTGAAACGGCACTGGAAAGTTTTCGTGAGCATCTGGGTGGCCGGTTGTGCATTACTTTGCTACTTTCCGCAGGTAAAGCTGAAGAGGTGGACCACATTGATCTGGCCACCATGCAAGACTGTCGCCGTCGCCTGCTGGAGGATGCATGGCCGCACTGACCTATTGCAGCAATATCCACCCAGGGGAATCCTGGGCTGATGTGCTGCACAACCTGGAAAGCCACGCCCTGGAGGTTAAATCTCTGGTGACCGGGGCGGGTGCGCGACAAAGCCCTTTTCCCTTGGGGCTGCGCCTGTCTCATCAAGCCGTCAGTGAAATGGATCAGGCGGCCATCGACACCTTTCGCGCCTGGTGTGAACAAAACGACTGTTATTTGCTGACCATTAACGGTTTTCCCTACGGCGCCTTTCACGGCCAGAAAGTGAAAGAGCGTGTTTACCTGCCGGACTGGCGTCAGCCGGAGCGCGTTGCCTACAGCAAGCGCTTGGGCGATCTGGCCACACTGATGCAGCCGGACGCAAAAACCATCTCCATTTCCACGGTACCCGTGGCGTTTAAGCAAGGCTTTCTCGACAGTGACTGGAACAGTGTGTTCGCGAATATACGCGAAGTATTGGCCCATTTTGTTGACCTGGAAGCGCACACCGGCATCAAGATTGTGCTGGCCATAGAGCCGGAACCGGCGTGCGTGCTGGAAACCACCTCGGAAGTCATCGAGTTTTTCCAACGCTTGCGGCCGCAGTTAAGTCCTCAGGAAGATGAGCACCTGGGTTTGTGCTTCGACTGCTGTCACCAGGCGGTGGAGTTTGAAGATCCGGTGGAGTGTTTGCAGCGCCTGGCGCAGGCGCAAATCACCATTGCCAAGGTGCAGGTGTCCAGCGCATTGCGCGCGGTGACGAACGATGAAATCCGGCGTTTGTTGACATTCGACGAGCCGGTTTATCTGCATCAGGCGGTGGCCCAGCAGCCGGACGGCGAGTTTAAACATTATCCGGATTTACCGGAGTTTACCGCGGCCTTGGCCGCGGGTGCCCAGGTGGAAGAATGCCGGGTGCATTTCCATGTGCCGATTTTTTTGGAGCACTTGGGCGATTGCGGTACCACTCAGGATTTTTTGCGGGCGTTTTTGCCCAGGCTGGGTCCGGAGATTCCACTGGAAGTGGAAACCTACAGCTTTGGCGTCTTGCCCAAACACCTGCGCACCGACTCGGTGGGCAAAAGTATAGCCCGAGAGTTGGATTGGGCGGCGAAAACATATATATGCACAGAACAATCGTAATTAACGTAGTGGGCCTAACCCGGGCTTTGCTGGGTTCCCACACGCCTAACCTGAACAAACTGGCGAATCAAAGCGCCGACATTGAGCCGGTGATTCCCGCGCTGACCAGTCCTACCCAGGCTACTTACCTCACTGGAAAACCACCCAAGATTCACGGCATTGTGGGTAACGGTTGGTACTTCCGGGAAATGAATGAAGTCTGGCTCTGGCGGCAAAGTAACAGATTGATACAGGCTCCCAAGGTCTGGGACCTTGCACGGCGGCGGGATCCGAGCTTTACCTGCAGCAACACCTTCTGGTGGCACGCCATGGCCACCACCGCTGACATTACGCTAACACCCCGGCCGCTCTATTTGGCGGATGGCCGCAAGCTTCCCGATTGCTACACCTATCCGCTGGAACTGCGCGAGGAGTTGACACAGAAGTTGGGGCAGTTCCCCTTGTTCAATTTTTGGGGGCCGGCCACCAGTATCAAGTCCAGCCAGTGGATTGCCGATGCTGCCAAGTATGTGGAAGAAAAACACCAGCCCAGTTTGCAACTGGTTTACCTGCCTCATCTGGATTACGGCCTGCAGAAATTCGGCCCCGAAGGGGATGTTGGCAGGGACCTGGAAGAAATTGACGCGGTGGTTGGCAACCTGCTGAGTTATTTTCAGGAACGCGGTTGCCGGGTGATGATACTGTCCGAGTACGGTATTCAGCCTGTGTCCCGGGCTATTCATCCCAACCGGTTACTGCGGGAGGCGGGCATGCTGTCGCTCAAAGTGGATTTGGGGCGAGAGTATCTGGACTTTGATACCTGTCGCGCCTTTTCCGTCTCGGATCACCAGATTGCCCACATCTACATTCGCAATAGCGACGATATTGCCACAGTGCGGGCCATCTTTGAGCAGACACCGGGCGTAGCCCAGGTGTTGGACAAAACCGGGCAGGCGGGCCTGGAACTGGATCACGAGCGCAGTGGCGAACTGGTGCTGCTCGCCGAGCCGGACACCTGGTTCACCTACTATTATTGGCAGGACAAAGCGCGGGCACCGGAGTACGCCCACCAAGTGGAGATCCACAAAAAGCCCGGCTACGATCCCTGCGAGCTGTTTCTGGATCCGGAGCTGACCTTTCCCAAGTTGAAAGTGGCGCAGCGCCTGGTGCAGAAAAAGCTCGGTTTCCGCTATGTGCTGGATGTGATTGCCGTGGCGCCGGAGCTGGTGCAAGGCTCCCACGGTGTCAGCGATGGCTCGCCCCACAGCATACCCATTCTTATGAGTACCGAACCGCAACTGTTGCCAGCAGCGGAAGGGCGGATTCCGGCCACCGATGTCTGCGAACTGATGCTGAAACACTTGTTCGAGTAGCCGGGTAAATTGCACTATCAAGAGTCCGTTATGCCCTCTATCAAAACCCTGCTAACCCTTTGCCGCGTCAGCAATCTGCCCACGGTCTGGATGAATGTCCTTTGCGCTGCGCTGCTTAGCAACGCGCTCACGCCCCAGACGTTTGGTTTCGCCCCTGTCGCGCTGGTTATGCTCGCGCTCTCCTGTTTTTACATGGGCGGCATGGGGCTCAACGATATTTTTGATCGGCACTGGGACGCACAGCGTCAACCCTATCGGCCAATTCCATCCGGGCGAATCAGCGCTCGACGCGCAACAACCTTGACCTTGGGGCTGTTTACGGCCGGGATTGTATTTCTCGCGCTGGCGCCGCGTCCAGTGGGTGTCCTGGTGGGACTGGGATTGTTGGGCGTTATTTTCCTGTATGACTGGCTGCACAAGCGTCATTGGAGCACGGTGTTCCTGATGGCTTCGGCCCGCTTGGGTGTGTATCTGGTGGCCGCCGCCGCGCTGGCGGGAGAGGTGCCCGGACTGGTCTGGCTGATCGGCGCACTGCAAATGATATACACCTTGAGCGTGACCGTGGTGGCGCGCTGGGAAAACGGTCGCCCCACCGATCTGAACTTTCCCTTGATTCCGTGGATGATCGCCGGCATGGCGCTGGTGGACGGATTGTTTCTGGCTGTGGTCATGCATCCGGTGTGGCTACTGGTGGGACTGGGAGTAATGGGTGTGACCCGGCTGAGCCAGCGGTATGTGAGGGGCGATTAGCCAGTAGGCAGCTAAGCCCGTAATCGATCCAGATACCCCCGCACGCGACGCACAATACCAGATTCCGGCACCGCATCCTCGGAAGTCAGAGCCACCTTGTGCCGCTGCGCCACCAGGGGTGTGGCACTGAGTCGTCGTTGATGTAGCAGCGCCGAATCCAGGCTGCCCAACAGCACCTTACGACCCACCGGCATGGGCAGAACCCGGTACACCTGAGCGCGATTTATCAGACGGATCAGGTAACTGGTATCTGAGAATGATGTCACCACAACCACCACCAGCTCCGGTCTGCGCAACTTTAGCAATGCCAGCGCGTCACTGATGTCGCCTTCTGGCAGAATCAATTCCGTCAGCAGCATGGCTTTCGGGTAGCGCTCCAACAACGCCAGGGCCTGCTCCATATTGTTGGCGCCATGGATTGGCAGATCCGGCCGCTCGCCGCGCAGGAAACGAGCCATGGACGGCTTGGGGTAGAGCACTACCACGCCCTGCCCCTCGGTCATCGGCTCGACTGAGCCCACCGGCTGGCGGGTCTGCCGGGCAATGCGTACCGCCTCATCCACGGTTTCGCGCAACTCGCGGATATGCCAGGGTTTCTGAATATAGCGGAAGATTTCGCCATCATTGATGGAACCGACGATGCTGGCCAGATCCGCATAGCCGGTGAGCAACAGGCGCAGGGTATCGGGCGACACGTCCCGAGCACCGCGCAGCACTTCCACGCCACTCATCAAAGGCATGCGCTGATCGCTGACAATCACATCCACGGTATGGCGTCGCAGCAACTCCAGAGCCTCCCGGCCATCGGTAGTACCCAGCACCTGGTAATCGTGACGAAACACCATATCCAGCGTGCGCAAGATGCGTGCCTCGTCGTCCACAAACAGCAACCTGGGTCGTGTATCACTGGGCATCACGCTGCACTCCTGCGTATGGTAGCCGCCTGCTGCCTTGGCAAGCGAATTACGAACTCCGTTCCCTTGCCGGGGGCTGATCTGACGTCAATCAAGCCCCTGTGTTGGCGGATAATCTGGTAGGAAATCGACAGGCCCAAGCCAGTGCCATCCCCCACCGGTTTTGTGGTGTAGAAAGGGTCGAATATGCGTTTGCGCACAGCGTCGCTCATACCACAACCATTGTCGCGAATGTGGATGTCGACATGGTGCGTTCGCGCTCGCGTGCTCACATGTATTTGGCCATAAGTTTCAATGGCCTGGGCGGCGTTGGTCAGAACATTGAGCAATACCTGATTGATGCGCGCTGGAGCACACTCCACCCAAGCATCAGTACAATATTCGCGAATGACATCGGCTTTTTGCTTGATGATATTGCGGCCGATAGTCAACGCCGCATCCAGACACTCATTTAGACAGGCGCGATCGGTTTCACCATGATCAATACGACTGAAGTTGCGCAAACTCACCACCAGCTCACCAATCTGAGCCAGCCCGTGCAGGCTGTCGGCTACGATCGCATCCAAATCCTCCAGTACCCGATGCTCACCCAGCTCGATGCTCTGTTGATCTGCTTGCCGAATACTCTCACCCAGACTAGCGTCGTCGGCGTCCGGCCGGGACAACTGGTCCAGCAGGGCGCGGCTAGCCTGCAGTGCCTGATTCAACCGCTCAATCAGACCCCCTGCCAACTCGATATTGGACTGCACGTAACCCAAAGGCGTGTTGATTTCGTGTGCTATGCCCGCCACCATCTGCCCGAGCGAGGCCATTTTTTCCGACTGAATCAGACGCGCCTGGGATGACTTCAGCGTGCGGTTGGCAACGGCGAGTGCCTGGGTGCGATGCTTGGCGCGCTGCTCCAAGCGCTCCAGCAGAGACATCACCATGCCCACACCCCGGTAGCCCCCATCGCCGTTGAGCACCACGAAATCCTCGGTAATCGGGTGCGTCATGCCCTGCCTCAGATAACTGCCAGCCTCTTCCACATCGACATCGGCGCTGACCGCCATGGGTGAGTCGTTGACAAATTGCCAAGCCGGACGCTTGCCGTAGATTTCGCGGCCGAACGACTGCAAAAAAATGCGCATGATTCGGTAGCGCGACAGGGTACCCAACACCCGACCGTCACTGACTACCGGCAGACTCAGCAGATCGCGACATTCTTCAGAAAGAAACCGGTCGGCTACTTCATTGAGGGTGGTATCCGGGCCCAGGGGAGACACGTCAACGGCCAGATCGCCCACCCGCTCTGGAGACAAGATAGCACTCATACCAAGCCTGGATCCTTTGGTTCACAACAGAGGCGCCAGTATCCGGCAAACAGGTTACACTTCGGTTACCGACGTCACCCCACAACCCGACCCGCGCACAAAAAACGGCACCCGGCTGTTGCCGGATGCCGCTCAGTCCTGCCTAATGCCGTTGAGCTACATGTCACCAAATCCGAGTATGCCGTTGCAATGCATCCACATGGTAAAGCTGCCGCCGCCGCATTCGCCGTCCCAGGCGCTGGTGTTATAGCTCTGATCCGCGCCGTAGCGGGTATCGCCGTTGATGATGACGTATTCGACGCGCGCTTCGTAACCCGGACCTTGATCGTTGATCAACTCGACATTGACATCACCCGAGGCGCTGGTATTGATGGTGTACTCCTGCCAACTGGTGGACAGGCTCAAGGTCTCAATCGCATTACCACCAACATTGACTTGCAACTGCTCGTTGCCGGAGGTGCCAACGGCGCGCACCACCAGGGTATTACCGCCAGGACTGCCGCCGCCGGAGGAACCACCGCTGCCGCCACCACTCATATCGCCGAAACCAAGAATGCCGTCACAGTGCATCCACATGGTGAAGCTGCCGCCGCCGCACTCGCCGTCCCAGGCGCTGGTGTTGTAGCTCTGGTCCGCGCCATAGCGGGTGTCGCCGTTGACAATCACGTACTCAACGCGTGCCTCGTAGCCTTGGCCCTGATCGTTGAACAGCTCGACATTAATATCGCCCGTGGCGTTGGTATTGACGTTATAATCCTGCCAGTTGGTGGACAAACTCAGAGTCGCCACGGAGCTGCCGCCGACGTTGACGCGCAGTTGCTCACTGCCGGAGGTACCCACGGCGCGCACCACCAGGGTATTGCTGCCAGAGCCGCCAGAACCACCACCGGGGCCGCCACCACCCGGGCCACCGCCCGCTCCTTCGCTGACGGTGATGTCAGAGCTGCCAGTGCTCTGGAAGCCCTCGGTAGCCATGACCTGATAGTCGTGATTGCCCAGATTCAGCCCAACCGAAGCCCAGGCATCGAAGTGATTGCCCACGGTAATGGTGCCGCTGACACTGCCAAAGCCCAGCTTTGGCTGGCGCACACTGAAATACTGGTAAAAGGTCTGAGTGCCATCGATGGACGGCTGCTGCACACGCTGGCAGCGCACTATCTCGTAGGTGGCACCGTCACTCTGGAAGGTGCCGTAGGTCTGGCGACCAGTAGTGCAGTTGGACGGGTTGTAGGAACCGTAGCTTTCGATCACGTAGTATTCGATCAGCGGATCCCGGGTCCAGCCGTACAGGGCGAGATAGGAGTTCTGTGAATTGTCCACATTGTACTGACCGGAATAATTCACCACCCTGCGACCACCGGGGTTCCATCCCAGACCACCGACCCAGTTGTTGGAGGAGTTGTTCCATTGCGATGTGTAACGGCCGCCGGAGTAGAGCGTCATAGACGCGTCTCCGCTGTCTTTCCAGAACGAATAGAAAAAGCCGTCGTGAGTGCCCTGGGCGTTGGACGACACTGTCGTCTGGGCGTTGACTGATGAAGTTCCGAACAGTAAGGCGAAGGTGAAAAGCGCGACCAACCCTTTGCCTGCGATGGTTATATTTTTAATGCTTGCAAAACTCATGGAAATTACCTTTTTATTGCGGTGAATTTGATCGGCGCAGTACTACGCCGCTCTTCTTCTTATCGACGCGGCAAGCTGTCTTTGGCTAAGACGGTGCCGTTTCATGGCAAACGCACTCGTTGCTGCTTGACGCCAGACCGATTTTGCTGTTATTGCGTTAAACGATTGGCGAAATGTAAGTGCGTTTGGGTACAGCAATTCCAAACCTATAGAGGCAAACTCTTATTGTCAACATGATTATAAGCATATAGTCTAATAAACTATATGTTGGCGCTAACACTATAGCGATTTGTTGTTAGCAGCCGTACCGGTTCACAAAAACTGATAGTCTATAAACTCACAATGCACGCGGACTCGAAGCATGTCAGAGCAGACCATCGTCGGTGGCGGCGCCAAGAAAGTGCTCTATACTCTGCGCACTGTGTCGCGCATGGGATTACGCAACTCCGCCAAGGCACTGAACAGCCACAACGCCTGCAAGGCCTGCGGTCTGGGCATGGGCGGGCAGCGTGGCGGTATGACCAACGAGTTGGGGGAGTTTCCCTCGGTGTGCAACAAAAGCATCCAGGCCCAATCCACGGATATCCAGCCACCCATTCCCGAAGCGGTGTTCCAGCATTCGCTGGCTGAGTTCAACCAGCTCAGCGCCCATGAACTGGAACATCTGGGCCGGTTGAACACGCCCCTGTACAAGCCCGCCGGCGAAGACCGCTATCAGCCTCTGGATTGGGATGAGGCGCTGAACCTGGCCGCCGCGCGCTTTGCCGCCACCGATCCCGGACGCAGTTTTTTCTACAGCTCCGGCCGTTCCTCCAACGAAGCGGGCTTCGTGCTGCAACTGCTGGCGCGGCTCTACGGCACCAATAACGTCAACAACTGTTCCTACTACTGCCATCAGGCCACGGGCGTGGGGCTGAACAATGTGCTGGGCACCGGCACCGCCACGGTGGCGCTTGAGGATATCGGCAAGGCGGATCTGGTGTTTGTCATCGGCGCCAACCCGGCCTCCAATCATCCGCGCCTGATTCACCAGTTAAAAGCCTGCCGGGAACGCGGCGGCGACGTCATCGTGATCAACCCGGCCCGGGAACCGGGACTGGTGCGTTTTGCCGTGCCCAAAAGCGCAAAATCGCTACTCAGTGGCGGCAGTTGGATCGCCTCGGACTATGTGCAGCCCGCCATCAACGGCGATACCGCCCTGGTGCTGGGAGTGGCCAAAGCATTGATTGAACACGAGTGTGTCGACCGGGCGTTTATCGACGCCCACACCGAAGGCTTCGGGGAGTTTTTGCAATCGGTAGAAGCTTTGGACTGGCCGACACTCACCGCCGCCTGCGGCATAGATCAGTCGCGCATGGAGGCGCTGGCCGAGCGCTACGCGGCGGCGGACAACGCCATCTTCTGCTGGGGCATGGGCATTACCCACCACCGCAACGGCGTCACCAATGTGGAGGCCATCGCCAACCTGGCGCTGCTGCGCGGCATGCTGGGCAAACCCGGTGCCGGCCTGCTGCCGCTGCGCGGCCACAGCAATGTGCAGGGCATTGGCACCATCGGTGTCAAACCGGTGCTGGCCGACGACGTGTTGGCGCGTATGGAGCAAACACTCGGTGTGCAATTACCACGCAGCGAGGGGTTGGATACTCTGGCCTGTCTGCGCGCCGCCCACGCCGGCGACATGGACGCGGCGCTGCTGATGGGCGGCAACCTCTATGCCGGCACGCCGGATGCCCGCTGGGCGGAGGAAGCGCTGGAGCGTATCGGTTTCAAACTGTTCCTGACCACTACCCTCAACCGGGGCCACTTTGTCGGCGTGGCCCGGGGGGAAATCCTGATACTGCCGGTCACGGCGCGCGACGAGGAGTGGCAGGCCACCACCCAGGAGTCCATGTTCAACTATCTGCGCCTGAGTGACGGTGGCATTCATCGCCTGGACGGGGTGCGCCCGGAAGTGAAAATTCTCTGTGAACTCGGCCAGCGCCTGCTGCCGGACGGCCTGCTGGATTTCGACGCCTTTGCCGAACACGACACCATCCGCCGCGCCATCGCCGCCACCGTGCCGGGGATGGAGGCCCTGGCGGATATCGGCCGGAGCAAACAGGAATTCACCATCGCCGGCCGGCTGCTGCACAGGCCAGGGTTCAACACCCCCAACGGCCGGGCGCGGTTTCAGATCACACCGCTGCCGGAGCCGGTCACCGATGCGGACTACCCTTTTACTCTCGCCAGCGTGCGCAGCGAAGGGCAGTTCAATTCCATCGTCTACGAGGAAAACGACAGCTATAGAGGCGTGGATACCCGCTGGTCGGTGTTAATGAACGCCGAGGATATGGCCGAGCTGAATATCAAAGCGGGCGATTCGGTGGACCTGAGCTCCGCTCACGGCCAGATGCGGGGCCTGGCCGTCTTTGCCTTTGACCTGCCCCGGAAAAACCTGCTGGCCTACTACCCGGAAGCGAATTTGTTAATCGGGCGGGAGTACGATCCGCGCAGCAAGACGCCGGGGTTCAAGTCGGTGGGCGTGGCGGTGATGCCGGGCAGTAAATACCGCCCGGGGGTGCTTTCATGATCGGACTCCGGACTTGCTGCTGGGAATAACCGCGAAATCTTCGGTGCGCGGCAGATTGTCAAATACATGTGCAAGCTCGTTTGGCGGCACGTTGATCTTGCGTGCGCGCAGGTCAAGCCACGCACCGTCCATATCGAGTACGGCGCACAATTCATCGCCGCGGCGAATACTGTGCACGATTCGCCATTTTCGCCCGTCGTCTGAAATGCCGCCCAGCTGGAAGTCGATCACGATTTCGTCGGACATGTGCAACTCGCGAATGAAGTGCGCCTGCTCGCGAAACAGCACAGGACCAATCAGATTTTCCGACATCCAGCGCAAACCAAGACCCTTGGCCTCGAGAAAGGCGACACGCGCCTGCGCGCCGTAGTCGTAATAGATAGAGTGCCGCACGTGGCCATTCGGATCAAGATCCGCCCAGCGCACGGTCACCTTTTGTTCAAACGATTCCGTCACGGCTGACTCACACCGGGCAGAAACAGGGTTTCCGTTGCCTGAGTGGGTTTGACCGCCCCGGCCAGGATTTCGCGCACCTCGGCTTCCATACTGTGCCCGCGCTGTGCGGCACGGACACGCAGGGCGCGGTGTACCTCGTCAGGCAGATTTCTTACCGTCAGCATGGCCATGGCGGGATTCTCCGATTGCAGGCAATGCATGCATCCTATGCTCATGGTTGGCTCGGTTCAAGGGGCAAAAGCTTGCGTCGGGGCTGACAATCGCACACAATACTGGATGTACAAACAGTATTCAGGTTTGCCATGCCTCAAGAAGCATCCACCCAGCCCGTAAAAGCCCAAAAGGGCCGCGGCGCCGTGTCCAATAGGGAGGGGCGCTTTGAGGTACAGACCATCGAGGCGGTGGACGATGGCTGGTGGCGGGACGAGGATGAAGAGGGCAAGCCCCTGGCCGGCAAAACACAAGTAACGCTGGAAAAGGCCAAAAGTATCCTGACCCGCAACGCCTCGCCGGATCTGCCCTTCAGCGTCTCGCTCAACCCCTACCGCGGCTGCGAGCACGGCTGCATCTACTGCTTTGCCCGGCCCAGCCACAGCTACCTGGGCCTGTCGCCGGGGCTGGACTTTGAAACCCGGCTTTTTGCCAAGACCAACGCCGCCGATCTGCTGCGGCAGGAACTGGCAAAGCCTTCATATACACCCCTGCCCATTGCTCTGGGCATCAATACCGACGCCTACCAGCCCTGCGAACGGCGCCTGGGGCTGACCCGGCAGGTGCTGGAGGTGCTGCACGAGTGCCGCCACCCCCTGGGACTGATCACCAAATCGACGCTGATCGAGCGGGATCTGGACCTGCTGGCACCCATGGCGGAGCGGCAACTGGCGGTGGCGGCGGTGACCATCACCACCCTGGACCACGACATAGCCCGCACCCTGGAACCCCGGGCCGCCTCCCCCACCCGGCGCCTGGAGACCATCCGCCGGCTCACCGGCGCGGGTATTCCGGTGACGGTCAATGTGGCGCCGCTGATTCCCTTTATTACCGAACCGGAGCTGGAGAAGGTGCTGGCGGCAGCCGCCGAGGCCGGCGCCAGCCAGGCCGGCTATATCATTCTGCGCCTGCCCTGGGAGGTGAACCCGCTGTTTCAGGAGTGGCTGCAGGCGCATTTTCCCGAACGGGCGGAACGGGTGATGAACCGGGTGCGTGATATGCGCGGCGGCAAGGACTACGACGCCAGCTTCGGCACCCGCATGCGCGGCGAAGGCGTCTGGGCGGAAGTGATCCGGCAGCGTTTCAACAATGCCATCAAACGCCTGGGGCTGAACCGGCCCGGGCAGTTTCGCCAGTTGGACTGCGGCCAGTTCCGGCGGCCGCTGACGGTGCCGGCCCGGGTTGCCCAGGATGACAGTGGGCAGCGGGTGTTGTTTGAGTGATGAATTTGAACCAAAGCCAGACTTCGGTCGACTACAGGAACGTAACCGCCAACTCACTCAAACGAGGAAATGACATGAAAACTTCAACGATAGCCATCATCCTGCTCACGGCCACTATGGGATTTTCCGGCCAGGCCATGGCCAACTGTGCCGACGATGCAGTCAACACTTGCAACAACAAGCACCCCGATCCGAACAAATCGAATCAAGCCTATGAACTGTATGAGCTGTGCATAAAAGCACAACTCGGCCAGAAATGTCCGAGCAATTCAGGTGCTCACTTATCCGGCCCCAGTAATCTAACATCCCCCAACGAACCTGCGTCACCCCCCCGTGTTAGGCGCGCCTCCAGCCAGGAGCCAACAACTCCTAGCTACAGACGCTAACTGCTCTATGGCCGGGGAACCACTTCCCGGCCACGTTTGACGCCCTGGCGACAATGCCGTTGTAGAACCCCTCTCCCTAACCCTCTCCCCTGCAGGGGAGAGGGGACTAGTTCGTGTGGTTGCCAGCCCTTCCGCAAACTGGTCAAATGGCATCTATCTGCTCGTTGCGTAACAATAGAGGTATCGCCATGCGCCGTCACACCCTTTCCCGTCGCCGCCTGCTGCAACACGCCGGCCTGGCCGCCACCGCCCTGTCCACCGGCTATGCGCCCCATTTGCTCGGCGCCGGCAAGTCGCGCAAGCTCGGCGTCGCTTTGGTTGGACTCGGTTTTTACAGCACCGACTGGCTGGCTCCGGCCCTGCAGAAAACCCAACACTGTGAGCTGCGCGGCATCGTCACCGGCAGCCCCGAAAAAATTCCTGTCTGGCAGGAGCGGTACGGCATCGCCGACAAAAACGTCTACAACTACGACAACATGCACACCCTGGCGGACAACCCGGACATCGATGTGGTCTATGTGGTCACCCCCACCAGCACCCACAAACGCTTTTCGCTGATCGGCGCCGATGCCGGCAAGCATATCTGGTGCGAAAAACCCATGGCCATGGACGAAGCCGAGTGCCGGGCGATTATCGACAGCTGCCGCAAGAACGGCGTCAAGCTGACCATCGGCTACCGCATGCAGCACGAACCCAACACCCAGGCGGTGATGGCCCTGGCCGACCAGCGCCCCTTCGGCGCCATCGAAAAACTGCGCGTCGTCGCTGCCTATGAGGGAAGCAACTGGGACCACAATCACTGGAAAGCCCGCTGGGATATGGGCGGCGGCGCCCTCTACGATATGGGCGTCTACCCTATCCAGGGCGCACGTTACGGCAGCGCCATGGAGCCGGTGGCCATTACCGCCAAGCACACGGACATGTTTACCCACGGCGACGCCACCACCGAATTCACCCTGGAGTTTCCCGGCGGTGTCGAGGCCGACTGCATGACCAGCGTAATCAGACCGGGCAACAAATTGGAAGTCACCTGTAAAGAAGGCTGGTACCGACTGGAACCCATGTCCGAATTCCACGGCGTGCGCGGCGAAACCAGCGCCGGTCACCAGTTGAACGAAACCATCGACAATCAGCAGGCACTGCAGATGGACAACGATGCCCTGGCGATCATCAACGATTCACCGGTATTGGTTCCCGGCGAAGAGGGCTTGCGCGATATCCGCATTGTCACTGCCGCGCTGAAGTCGGCAAGGGAAGGCAAACGCATCGAAATCGGCTAAGCCGTTGCGTTTAGAGACGATCATGACAGGGGGTGAGAAAAAAATCATTATCATCGCCGGCCCCAATGGCGCGGGTAAAACTACCTTTGCCCGCGAATTTCTACCCAACGAGGCCGCCTGCCCGGTGTTTGTCAATGCCGACCTGATCGCAGCTGGGCTTGCCCCTTTCGCTCCGGAAGTCGCCGCTGTCAAGGCAGGCCGTTTGATGCTTGAGGAGTTGCGGCGGCATTTTTGCGCCGGCAACAGCTTTGCCTTTGAAACCACACTTTCCGGCAAGAGCTATTTGCGCCATATTCAACAATGGCGCCAAGCCGGCTACCGGGTAGAGTTGATCTTTCTACAACTGGGCAGCGCCGATGAGGCTGTCGCTCGCGTAGCACAGCGCGTCATACAGGGCGGACACAATATTCCTGAACCCGTGATTCGCCGGCGCTTTGCTACAGGCAAAGAGAATTTCATACAATACTATGCACCAGCCGTTGACGCTTGGGCTCTTTACGACAACTCCGCTGAAATACCCCAGCTTTTGGATTGGAGTGAAAACTCATGAAACAACTCAAGCCAATTGAACAGGCGACCAATGCCGATCTGCGCGGCTCCTGGCCAGCCCTTCAGCGAGCCGCACAACGTGCCCGAGAGCTGGCCAGGCAGACCGGTACGGCAATCGTCGTCACCCGCAACGGCATGATTCAACACATTCGCCCGGAAAACGAAGTGACTACCCAGGTGCAAGAACCTAATGCGCCTTATGACGACAAGCCGTAAACCCCTTGTCTCCAGCGATCCTGCACGTCAGCAGCATAAGCTTATACGCCAAGGATATTTGTCAAAATGCGCGCGGAGCGCTATCGTTCTCAACCATTGGCCAACCCTCTACACGGAACCATTAGCATGCGCCACATCCTGCTCTTGGCCGGCTTGCTGTTTTCCGGACTGCACTTTCCGGCCCACGCCGACGACGATGAGATTTCCCAGCGGCAGGTGACGCTGCTGGCCGCGTCCTGCGCCAACTGCCACGGCACCGACGGTCGGGGCACCAGCACCCTGGCACCCATTGCCGGGCGGCCCGCGACCGTATTGCAGGCGCAGATGCTGGCGTTCAAGCACAACGAGAATTCCGGCGCCACGGTCATGGACCGGATCGCCCAGGGCTACTCGGATACCGAGATCGAGGCCCTGGCGGAATACTTTTCCCAACAGCAAGTGGACAACTGAGGCGGCCCCATGACAAGGCGCAGATCCATTGTGTTGAACCCTTCACGGCGCACCCTGCTCAAGGGGCTGGGCGCGGCCTCATTGCTACCGCTGGCCAGCGGTTGCGGTACCAAAAGTGGTGACAGCGCCTCCGGGCCGCGAGTGGTGGTGGTCGGCGGCGGTTTCGGTGGTGCCACGGCAGCCAAATACCTGAAGCGCTTCTGGCCCGACCTGCAGGTCACACTGGTGGAACCCAAAGCGGTGTTTTACACCTGCCCCTTTTCCAACCTGGTGCTCGCCGGCGAGCGCTCAATGGACAGCATCGCCCACAACTACGACGAATTGACAAATCGCTACGGCGTGCGCGTGATTCATGCCCGGGCCGAGGACGTGGACCCTGTGGCACACAGTGTCACCCTGGACACCGGCGACACCCTGGCCTACGACCGGCTGCTGCTGTCACCGGGCATCGATATCCGCTGGGACGCGCTGGAAGGCTACGACCGGGCCGCCGCCGAACTGGCTCCCCACGCCTGGCAGGCGGGTGAGCAGACCCTGCTGCTGCGCCGGCAACTGGAGGCCATGGATGAAAACGGCCTGTTTATCATCACCGCCCCGGCCGATCCTTTCCGCTGTCCGCCCGGCCCCTACGAGCGCGCCGCACTGGTCGCGCACTATCTGGTGCGACACAAGCCGCGCGCCAAGGTGTTGATCCTGGACGCCAAGGACAACTTTTCCAAACAGGGGCTGTTCACCAACTCCTGGCAGGAGGTGTACGGCGATCGCATCGAATGGGTGGGTCGCTCCGGCGACGGCCGGGTCCAGCGGGTGGATGCCGCGCGCCGGGAGGTGGAAACCGAGTTCGGCAGCCGCCACAGAGCCTCGGTGCTCAACGTGATTCCGCCGCAAAAAGCCGGCTTTATTGCCGATCGCGCCGGGGTCACCGACGCCTCCGGCTGGGTACCCGTGAACCCCCATACCTTTGCCTCCACCCAGGTGGAGAACATCTATGTGGTGGGCGACGCCACCGTCGCCGCGCCCATGCCCAAGTCCGGTTTCGTGGCCAGCACCCAGGCCAAGGTGGCAGCCGCGGCTATTATCTCCTCCCTGGCAGGCACACCACGCCTCGACGCGCGCTGGGTCAACACCTGCTACAGCCTGATCAACCCCGAGTACGGCATCTCCATCGCCCACGTTTACGACGTGCAGAACGAGCAGATCGCCATCGCCTCGGGTGGACTCAGTCCGGTCACGGCGCCGGACACCACCCGCCGCCTGGAGGCCCAGTACGCCTACAGTTGGTATGACGCCATCACCCAGGACACCTGGGGCAGCTGATGGGCGAGTGGTTTGACGACCCCGGTCGTGCCCTTCTCTGGGGCGGACTGCTGCTGGGTCTGCTCTGGGGTGTCATCGCCCAGCGCAGCCGCTTCTGCCTGCTGCGCGGACTGGAGCACCACTGGTATCGGAGCGACGGCCGCAAACTGCGCGCCTTCGCCATCGCCCTGGCCACTGCCGTGATCACCACCCAGATACTGGCGTTTCAGTTTGACCTGGCGCTGCACCAGACCCACTACCAGCCCCGGCAGTTGCCGGTGATTGCCATCGCCCTGGGCGGCCTGCTGTTCGGTATCGGCATGGCCCTGGCCAATGGCTGCGGCGCACGCGCTCTGGTGCTGCTGGGCGGTGGTAACCTGCGCTCGCTGGTAGTGCTGATGGTACTGGGTATCGGCGCCTATATGACCATGTCCGGTCCCCTGGCGAGCGCCCGCCAGTGGCTGGCGGAACTGTGGCGACCGGCGCTGCCCGCCGGCAACTGGCCGGGGCTGCTGAGCCTGAGCGGACTGGCTGAACCCGCCGCCCAGGCCCTGGTCTCAGTGGCAGTGGCCGCGCCCCTGCTGCTGTGGAGCTTTGGCAGTGCCGCCCTGCGCCGCTCGCCGGCGGACTGGCTGGGCGGACTGAGCCTGGGCGCGCTGATTGGCGCCGGCTGGTGGGTGACGGGCGTGCTGGGCGCCGACGATTTTGATCCGGCGCCGCTGGCCTCCCTGACCTTTATCGCGCCCATCGGTGACAGCCTTCTATACCTGATGCTCTCCAGCGGCACAGCGCTGCGCTTTGGCGTCTGCACCGTGGCGGGCATCGTCGTCGGCAGTCTGGTGGCGGCCGGCGTCAGCCGGGAATGGCAATGGCAGGGCTTTGAAGGCCCGGGCCAGATGCGTCGCTACCTGCTGGGCGCCTGGCTGATGGGCGTCGGCGGTGTGCTGGCGCTGGGCTGCAGTATCGGCCAGGGGCTGACCGGTTTTTCCACCCTGGCGCTGGGCAGCCCGCTGGCGTTGGCGGCAATAGCGCTGGGCACCCGCCTAGGGCTGGCCCGACTGCAAAGGTTTTAGGAGGCAACGATTTTAGGAGGCAACGATTTGATGGTTCGCTGGCTGATTCTCGCCTTGGCTGTGTTGCTGAGCGCACCGCTGGTCGCCGACACCCGCTGGCAGCGGGTGGACGCGCTCGCCGATCTATTGGGCGACGCGCGGCCAACACCGGGCGGGATTGCTATCGACATGCCCCTGGTGTCCGATAACGGCGGTGAGATTCCCCTGGCGCTGGCCTTTACCGCTGCTCTGGCCGAGAACGAGCGCATCACCGAACTGCGGGTGTTCGCCCCCCGCAATCCCCGCCCCGAGGTGATTGAATTTCATTTCCACAGCGAGCGGGCACTGCCGCGCGTCAGCACCCGTATTCGCCTGAGCGAGACCCAAACCGTCTACGCTCTGGCCAGCAGCAATCGCGGCAACCACTGGCTGGCCCAACACGACATCCGCGTCGCCACCAGCGGCTGCCTGATGGACGACGACCGGGCCACAGAGATGGCCATGAGCAACCCGCGTCTGGCCGGACCACGCAACCCCCGCACCGGGGAGCCGGGCGAATACCGCGCACTGGTCAACCACCCCATGGAAACCGGCATCCGCACCGACGGTTCCGAAGCGCCACCGCAAGCACTGGTGGAGTATTTTGGCGTGTACGAAGACAACTCTGCGTTGTTCAGCAGCCGCTTCCACACCGGCACCTCGGCCAACCCCTACGTCAGTTTTACCCTGCGCCAGACGGAGGCGCCCCTGCGTTTTGTCTGGCGCGATCAGCAGAGCAAGGAGTTGGAAAAACACCTGCAGTAAACTCCACGTTGCACCTCGCACCCCTTCAATTTGAACCTAAACACCACAGGCACCGACCTACTTAGGCCACAGCAGTACGGCAAACTCAGCAATTTTCCTATTAACCACCTGCAGGAGTTAAGTTATGTTTGCCACAACCTATCAATTCGACCCGTTTTGTTGCTTTCGTGCGGCCTCGCTGAAGATTTTCTGCCTGTCGCTTCTCCTGGGGCTGGGCAGTACCAGCGCGGCGCTCGCCCAAAGTGAAATCGCCGCCCTGGCTGATGCGCCTGAGTCGACAATCCGACTGGAACAACGCGAGCAGGCAACACCGCAGTCCAGCCCAAGCCTCCACAACCAGGGCGAGCGGCAGGAGCCAGTCCAATGTGCCGTGCGCTGCATCCACAAAAACGAACGCACTGGGCGTGAAACGGTTACCGCCAGCAGTTCCCGGCGAGTTTCATCCGTGGAGATGTGCCGCACCTGGTGCAACCGTTTCTGTTTTGGTCCGCAAGGGGTCAGTGACAACGGCCTGAGACCCACCCACCTCGAGTGTTCCCACTAGCACCCTCCGCCCGGGCACCTATTCTCAAAGGCGCCCGGGCGAGAGGTTGGATCAGCGCAGTACCCGGCTGGAGCTGGCGGGGTGCCAGGGTTCCGGTACATAGTGGGTGCGCTCAAGCATTTTGTAGTGTTCCAGATCGTGCTCGGGTTGCTCGTAGCCTTCCGGAATCGGTTTGCCGGAGAAGGTCTGGAAGTAGAGCACACAGGAGTCACGCCAGCGCACGGCATCGCGCTCCTGTACTTTCAACAACGCCTTGACGTGCTCAAAACGCTCGCGATCGATCAGGCCTTCGAGCTTGTTCCACTCTTCCTGCATCCAGCGCACCTGTTCCACGCCTTTGTAGTATTTGTACACCAACTCGTCCCACAGGGTGCGGCCGGATTGCATCTTGTGATCCCAGGGCACATGGTGAAACCACAACAGATACTCGTCGGGAATGCGCTCCAGATCGGCAAAGATTTCCCGCACCGGCCCGTGGTACTGCTCCAGAGCGTTTGAGCCGGTCCCGGTGCGATCAAAACCGATACCGGTTTCGCTGGCGCGATGGTAGTAGACTGCGGTCCAGTCCGCCCGGGGCAGATCGGCGGTCCAGGGCGCGGGACCATAGTGATGGCCCTGGGCGTAGAGGTGGGTCAGACCCAGCGGCGAGCGGTAATTCACGCCCGCTTCCCGGGACAGCATCATGATTTCCTTCACCGGGTCCACGAAGGCGGTGTTATTGTTGAAGGTCATGCGCAGCCACTCGTCGGCCATTTCTTCCGCGCTCAGGGTCCAGTCCCAGGCCAGACGGCCGAAGGCGTACCAGCTCGACTGCACAAAGGGGTGACCGGTCCAGTTGCGGTCGGTGCCCGGGTTGATGACGCCGGCCATGCCGGTCATGGCATAGTCAAACACTTTGCCTTCAAGAACGCGGCCCACGGTGGAACCCTCGCCCCTGGCAAACGTATCCTCGTGCAGCACTTCAGTAAACAGTGGTCCCTGGTAGGCCAGGTGCTGGGAAAAACCAAAGTATTCCTGGGTAACCTGGAACTCCATCATCACCGGGGTTTTTTCCATGGCGCCGAACAGGGGCGAGAAGGGTTCCCGGGGCTGAAAGTCGATGGGGCCGTTCTTGATCTGCACGATCACATTGTCCTTGAACTTGCCGTCCAGGGGCACGAACTCGTCGTAGGCCTCGCGGAAGCGATCGTCCTGCTCCGGATCGTAGACAAAGGCGCGCCACATGACGATGCCGCCGTGGGGCTCCAGGGCCTCGGCCAGCATGTTGGCGCCGTCGGCGTGGGTGCGATTGTAGCCGTGGGGGCCGGGCTGGCCCTCGGAGTCGGCCTTGACCAGAAAGCCGCCAAAATCGGGGATGTATTCGTAGACCTTTTCGGCCCGCGCTTTCCACCAGGCGCGCACCTCCGGGTCCAGCGGGTCGGCGGTATCCAGATCGCCGAAGGCCCGGGGCGAATCGAAATTGATGGACAGGTACATTTTCAGCCCATAGGGACGGAAGACGTCGGCCAGTACTGCCACTTTTTCCAGAAACTGGTCGCTGAGAATCCGCGGGTCGGCGTTGACGTTGTTGATGACCGTGCCGTTGATGCCCAGGGAGGCATTGATGCGGGCGTAGTCGGTGTAGCGCGGGTGGCGATGCTCCGGCAGGTTGCCCCACTCCCACAGGGACAGGCCGGCGTAGCCGCGCTCCACCAGGCGGTTGAGGTTGTCCCAGTGGTTGACCACACGCAGGTCGAGCCGCGGTGAGCTGGATACCGCCACCCGGCGAATGTCCTGGTGGGTTTGCAGCAAACGCAGAAAGTGAAACGCCCCATAGAGCGCTCCCACGTCGTCGTTGGCGGCAATTACGGTGACATCCCGGCCGCCGATACGGGCGTGGCGAATCAGAAAACCCTGTGGACGCAGTTGCGCCAGATCGTCGCCCAGGTCCATGGCCGCGATCAGCGGCGAATTGCCCGGGGTGCCCACCACCAGACCGCCGGCGGAGCCGGGGTTGGCGGAACCGGGCACGTTGCGCCCCAACAGTCCACCGAGGGCTCGGGCGAGTTCCGTGCGAGTGACCCGGGCGGTATCGGAGGTACCCTCCACCACCACCCGCTGCACCTGGCGGCGATACTGGCTGAGGCGGTTCTGGTCGGATACCTGGTGATAGCGCAGCCACATCTCGTAGCCGTCTTCGGCGTGCGCAACGGGCATGGCGGCAAGAAAGAGGAGCAGGCAGGCGGCGATAAGTGCTTTGTACATGGTTCACTCACTGTCGGTTGTTATGGGGGAGTGGTCGAACCCAATTTACCCCCGGAATAGCCGACGTACAATGCAGAAAACACCCGTTAAAGTCAAACAAACCATAAGATCAGCCGCCCAGAATATCAATCAGCAAGCCAATGGCCTCGCCAGCCTCGGGACCGGCATCGATGATGGTGAATCCGGCCCAGTGCTTGCCGTTGTGGTCGGCGTTGCGGGTCCAGAGGCAGTCCACCCCCAGGCGAACGATACTGCGCCCCTTGATGGGGCGCGGCAGGTGCAGATCGAGTTGATACAGCCGGTCTTCTTCCAGAGGCTGATCGCCCACCAGCATCAGGCCCCGGGCGTGAAGGTTCACCAGGCGCCCCAGATAGGCGTCGCGGTCGGCGTCGTAAACATCCACGGCACCCTCCAGAGCGTACCGCTGGAACTCCCGGGCTGTGAAAGCGTGTCCATCTTCCATGCCGTCAATCCTTGTTCGGCGGTTCAACACTGGCATTCAGTTGGCGGTAGATGTTTTCCAGCGCCCTTTCGAAGAAGGGTTTTGCGCTGCCGGCGATGACGCGCGCCTCGCCGGCAATCATCTGCCGAGCCAACTGCAGACCGGTGGCCACGGACACCTTGTTGCCCTGCTGGTCCACCAACATGTAGTTCAGAGTCTTGCGGTTGAACCACGACACCTTGACCCGCTGCCCCCCCTTCATCTCCAGCCAGGTGCCGAATTCGATGAGTTTCAATTTGTCCATAAGCTCCGCTTCCTCGGGCGTGATCTTCTCGCGGGCGGTGACATTTCCGGCCTTTTCCGCCGCCATGGCCTCCAACTTGGAGCGCATGGCGCTCGGTGCCGGCTCCACCCGGCGACTTTTCAGGGCCTGGTCCTGCAAAGCCAGTACGCTGTCCAGCAGTTTGCGCCCGCGGGTCTGCTCGTAGCAGATGGCTTCAAAGGCCCCGTTCACGGCTTGAACCAATTTGTCGCGGTACTTTTCCAGGCGTTCCTTGTCCGCCTGCAACACCTTGGGTTCTATGGACCAGAGCAGTTCGTCCATAACGAACAGGGCCTGATCCCAGTGCTCGGATTCCTGGCCGTAGCGCAGCAGCACAAAGGACAGATAGTCAGACCAGGGCTGCAACAGCAGCAACAGCACGGCAGAGGGCAGATCCTTGCCCTGGATGCGGTTTTGCACCTCGGTGTTGACCAGAATCTTGGCTTCTCTCAGGGTTTCTTCGCCCCGCACCTTTTCCAGCGCCCGACGCTCCACCAGTGTCTGCCGGCGGGCGACACCCTGAATGTACTCTTGAAAATCCTTCACCAGTTGATCGAGAAAGCCCAGATCGTCTTCGAACTCCTGCAGCAGGCGAAACACCGTGGCCTTGATGCGGTTGTACATATCGTACTGGCTGCGCCCGTCATTGCTCACCCAGCGGGCGCCCGCTTCAGCCAACATGTTGAGCAACACCCGGGCCGGGTGGTCGCTCTTGTCGAGAAAACCCTGATCCAGGAAAGCGATCTTCAAAAAAGGCGTGTGCAGGTAGCTGAGCAGGGCTTTTACCGAATCCGGCAGGTTGTCATCGGCGAGCATGTACTGGAACAGCATGCCTACCAGGTCGATGGTTTGCCGGTCGTTATCCCTGAGTTTGACGGCGCTGCTGGCAGCAGCAATCTCGGCCAATACCTGTTGGCTCACGAGCTGCGGTTGTACCAGTTGCAGGCCACTCCCCTGCCCGTCCCGTTCCCGAGCCCGGGCCTGCATGTTCTGCAGCACACCCACCAGTTGTGCACTGTCGTACGCAGGCTGCGGCACTTGTTCGCCACCCACAACCGGCTCGGCCACCTTGGCAACATGAGTCTGCAACATGCGGATAGCCTGTAACAGCTTCGCCTGATATTCCTCCGGCGAAGCGGCGTCCACCTCGGGAATCCGGTCCGAGGCCCGCCGGCGGCGTGTGTCCGGTGGCTGATCGCTGGCGCGTCGATGGGGCGCTTGCCCTGTCTGTTGATCTTCAGAATCCGAACGCCCCTCCCGCCCACCATCGCTGCCTTTGGCGGCGTAGCGCAGATTAGTCAACAGTTGGTTGGCCACCAGATACGAATTCAGATCGTCGTAGAGTTCGCCCATCCGCTGGACCACCTGCCGATCAAACACTTTATAGCCGACAAGCCGCACCCCCATATCCAGATCATCCCAGGCGGTGATCTCGCGCAGCGCCTCGCAAAAGTACCAGGGGCTGGCCGGGTTCCCCTTTTCATCCACTTTGCGACCACCGTTGAGCAGCGCCAGGCGTTGATTCAGCGCCCACAGCGACTCGGCCAATTCAACATCGGCGCGGTGAACGATGGAATCAATGGCGATAGATTCCTCAAGGTCGCCTTCCGTCACCAGGGACAGATTGGGTCTTGCGGGTGTGGCGACGGGAGCTGGCGACGGCCCTGGCCGTCGGCGATCAGGCACCAGAGTGCCTTCACTGAACTTGATGAAGTTGTTGTTCAATATCTGGACAAAACGATGCTCGGCGGCCTGCTGCTGGGAACTCAGCACGTCGTGCCACTCCGCCAGCCGTGCCTGCTCCTTGTTGGAGTTGGCCTGGCCCAAGTGGCCGGACAACATGTGGCACCACCTGCTCCAGAAGTCAGGGAACACCCGGCGAACAAAGGCACCGGTGATCTCCCGGCAGCGTCTGATGTGCTCCTGGGCCCGCTCGGGAGTCAGTTCCATGACAACGGCCCGGGAATCGCTGCCGGTGAACACTCCCCGGCGCTCCTGCTCTGTCTCCGGCTTGCCAGTATTCTTGTCCATGCAGATACACATGTGACCAAAATAGTCACCCTCTACGGGAAGCCCGGGGCCTCCTGTATGCGTTGATGTTTTATCAAACGCCAGCGATCACTTTCCGGCGACGGCAATGCGCCCCGCCCCACTGGCGTCCGATACCCTTAGACTCACACCAAACGTACACCACCTGCGCTGTAGGCGCTCAATTCCACAAAAGTGCCGTTACCACTTATCTTAGCAGCTATTGATACTTTATCCACATTTTGTGACGTGCATCACAGCAAACGACTTTGCAACAAGTTTTATCAAGCAAGAAGCGATCCCCTTTGTATGATTGAAATAGCGGGCGAACTCAGCCACGCCAACAAAGCACCAAAATCAGCCAGACCGCCGACCACACGCACCAACAATGTGCAAAAAAGCGGCCATGGCATCGCAATGAGACGCGGAAAACTCCTCCACAACCCAATGGTTACGCGGCATTGGGAACACTGGCACCCATATTGCTCCACTGCTTCCGAACATTTGTCCGCACTCAGGTGGTTCGGGACAACGACAATCTGGTGAAATAAGAGCGCTAGGGTTCCGGCCACTGCGGTGGTGACTGGTCCGAGAGCACTCGACCTGCAGCGATCATTGATCGCAGGGGTTACACGGCGGGATAAAAGCCCGGGAGATCGATGGCCTGATACGCCAAAGAGTGCTCCGTGCTTTTTACATACGCCAACCCCTGGAGGTTCGCCATGAAGTCCATGACCCGGCTGCTCGCCGCTGCTCTGCTTTCTGTTTTTGCCACCACCGCTTCGGCGGATTCATTCAAAATCTGCTGGTCCATTTATGTAGGCTGGATGCCCTGGGGCTACGCCGCCGACGAAGGCATCGTCAAAAAATGGGCCGACAAGTACGGCATCGAAATCGAAGTGGTGCAGATCAACGACTATATCGAATCCATCAACCAGTACACCGCCGGCCAGTTTGACGCCTGCACCATGACCAATATGGACGCCCTGACCATTCCCGCCGCCGGCGGCGTGGACAGCACGGCGCTGATCGTCGGCGACTTCTCCGACGGCAACGACGGCGTGGTGCTCAAGGGCACCGACAAGCTCGAAGACATCAAGGGCCAGCGGGTCAATCTGGTGGAACTGAGTGTCTCCCACTATCTGCTGGCGCGGGCGCTGGAGTCCGTGGGGCTGCGCGAATCCGATGTACAGGTGGTGAACACCTCAGACGCGGATATGGTGGCGGTCTACGGCACCAGCGGCGTCACCGCGGTAACCACCTGGAACCCGCTGCTCAACGAAATTCTCGCCATGCCCAACAGCCACAAGGTTTTTGATTCATCGCAGATTCCCGGCGAGATCATGGACCTGTTGGTGATCAACACCGCCACCCTGGCCGCCAACCCCAATCTGGGCAAGGCATTGGTAGGCGCCTGGTATGAAACCATGGCCATCATGAGCAATCCGGGCGCAGCCGGCGTTGCCGCCCGCACCGCCATGGGTGTGGCCGCCGGTACCGACCTGGCCGGTTACGAGGCACAGCTGGATACCACCCGCATGTTCTACCAGCCCCAGGCAGCGCTGGAGCTGGTCAACAGCGACACATTGCTGGAAACCATGGAGCGCGTGGCCGAGTTCTCCTTCGAGCACGGGCTGCTGGGCGACGGCGCACCCAACGCCGGATTTATCGGCATTGCAGGTCCCAACGGGGTGTATGGCAACGAGAACAACGTTCGTCTGCGCTTCGACGCCACCTATATGCAGATGGCAGCGGACGGCAAGCTGTAACGCCCCTCCCCCGACCCTTCCTCCGCCTTGCGGAGGAAGGGAGTAGACTGCCAGCACACGAATAACCAGACAGGCCCCCTATGAAACGGCTGATCAATCTCACGCCATCGCGACCGCTCAGGTTGTTGCTGGCCCTACTGCCCTTTGCCCTGATACTGGCGGTGTACATCAGCGCCTCCAATGCGCGGCTGGAGGCAAACCCGGACGACAAGCTGCTGCCGAGTTTTTCCCAGATGGGCGATGCCATGGAGCGGCTGGCGTTTGAACCCAGCCGCCGCACCGGTGAGTATCTGTTCTGGAAAGACACCCAGAGCAGCCTGCAACGGCTGGGGCTGGGCATCGGTATCGCCGCACTGATCGGCTTTACCATCGGCTTGCTCACCGGCGCTTTCCCGCTGGTGCGCTCACCCATATCGCCGCTGCTGACGGTAATCTCGCTGGTGCCACCGCTGGCGCTGTTACCGATTCTGTTTATCGTGTTCGGCCTGGGCGAATTGTCCAAGGTGGCGCTGATCGTTATTGGTGTAGCGCCTTGTATCGCGCGGGACATCTTGCGCTCCACCCGGGAGATTCCCCTGGAGCAACTGGTCAAGGCGCAAACCCTGGGCGCCTCCAGCTGGCAAATTCTGCTGCGGGTGCTGATTCCGCAGCTGACACCCCGCCTGATCAGTTCTGTGCGTCTTATGCTGGGCACCGGCTGGCTGTTTCTGATTGCCGCCGAGGCCATTGCCTCCACCGACGGCCTGGGCTACCGGATCTTTCTGGTGCGCCGCTATCTGTCCATGGATGTGATTCTGCCCTATGTGGCCTGGATCACCTTCCTCGCCTTCTTTCTGGACTGGCTGCTGGCGCAACTGAGCCGCCGCCTGTTTCCCTGGCATCACCAGGGAGGCAAGCACTGATGAGCGAGGTGATGATCGAAGCCAAAAACCTTTGGAAAAGTTACGGCGACCATATCGTGCTGGAGCGGTTGAACCTGAAAGTGCGCGCCGGGGAATTTATCACCATGGTGGGTGCGTCCGGCTGTGGCAAGAGCACCTTTCTGAAAATGCTGCTGGGTATGGAGTCCCCGAGTCAGGGGGAATTGCTGATGGACGGCAACCCCATTCCCGACGAACCGGATCAGAGCCGCGGCATTGTCTTTCAACAGTATTCGGTGTTTCCGCATCTGACGGTATTGCAGAACGTAATTCTCGCCCGGGAGTTCGAGCGCTCGTCATTGCTGGGCAAGTTGTTTGGCGGCGCCCGCCGGCAGGTGATCGAGGAGGCGCGCGGCCTGCTGGCCAGTGTGGGCCTGTCCGCTGCGGAGAAAAAGTATCCGCATGAGTTGTCCGGCGGCATGCAGCAACGTCTGGCCATTGCCCAGGCGCTGATCCGCAAGCCCCGGGTGTTGTTGCTGGATGAGCCTTTCGGGGCGCTGGATCCGGGTATTCGCAAGGATATGCATGTGCTGGTGCGCCAGTTGTGGCAGGAGCATCAGTTGACGGTCTTTATGGTGACCCACGATATCAGTGAGGGTTTTGCCCTGGGTACGCGGCTGTGGGTGTTTGACAAGCTGCGCCGGGATAATCAGGCGCCGGAGGCGTATGGGGCGAGTGTGACTTATGATTTGCCGGTAGAGCGGGCGTCGGATCGTGATCTAAAGGAGATTAGTGCGCGGGTTGAAGGGGGTTAATTTATTGGGGAGTGTGCGGCGGGGGGATAAGCTTCCGAGACACGCCGTGAATACTTCCCTGTAGGCTCGACTGCCGCTTTCCCTGCGGCAGACGGTCTCGGAAGCTTATCCCCCCACCACCCACTTGTGCCAGCGAATATACTGGGTTTAGCACCGATCTTGGAGGGAGACTTGGGCAGGTGTGTGGAAGACCGTCTGCCGCAGGGAAAGCGGCAGTCGAGCCCCCATGGAGGGGTTTACGGCGTGTCTTCCACACACCTGCCCAAGTCTCCCCTGGCACCCAAAAGCCAAAAACTGGAGAGAAAAAGCAATGAGCAAGGCCATTTACACCACCTCCCTGCCCGGCAACGGCCACTGGTCATTGGAAATGCGCCGGGGCAGTTTTATGCGGATCACCGACCTGGAAGGTGGTGCGAATGTGGGGATGCTGTTTTATAACCCGCGCAATCTGCTGGAGCGCTATAACGCGCCGGATACGCTCAAGTGCCAGCATACGTTCAAGCTGCAGCGGGGCAATTGCCTGTATTCGGATATGGGGCGGATTTTTGCGTCGGTGATTGCGGATACGTTTGGTTGGCACGATACGGTGTGTGGCAACAGTCGCGCGGCGCAGGTGGCGGAGCGCTGGGGTGCGCGGGATTACCAGAACGACCGCAATCAGTGGCACCAGAACGGCTACGATGCCTTTCTGGTGGAGCTGGCCAAGTACGGGCTGGGTCGCGCCGATCTGGCGTCCAATATCAACTGGTTCAGCAAGGTGGTGAGCGACGCCGGGGGCAATATCCGTCTGGACGACAGCGCGGCCCAGGCGGGTGCCAGCGTCACCCTGCGTTTTGAGATGGATACGCTGGTGCTGCTGCACGCCTGCCCGCATCCGCTCAACCGGGCGCCGAGCTATCCCTTCCGCCCGGTGCAGATCGAGCTGGGCGAGGCCGACCCGGCGGGCGACGACGATTACTGCATGAACTTCCGCCCGGAAAACCGGCGCGGTTTTGAGAACAACCGCATATACCACATCGCCAGCGGGCGATAGGAGAGGATCAGATGCCACTACAGGAAAGCCAACTGAACCCGGACACCGCCAGTGCCAGGCACAGGGTGGGCGCCGGTGATTATTTTCTCGGGGTGATCAAAAAGGGCCAGACGCTGCGCATTCTCGATCTGGAGGGCAACCAGGCGGCGGATACGATATTTTACAACGCCGACGACCCGAGCGAGCACTACAGCGCCATGGACACGGTGCGCGCCCAGGGCAATCTGTATCTGAGCGCCGGCAGCATGCTGATGTCCAACGCCAACCGCCCGCTGCTGGAAATCGTCGCCGACACCTGCGGCCGTCACGACACTCTGGGCGGCGCCTGCGCCACCGAGAGCAATACGGTGCGCTACGACCTGGAAAAGCGCTGCATGCACGCCTGCCGCGACAGCTGGATGCTCGCCATCGCCGAGCACCCGGAGTACGGCCTGAGCAAGCGGGATATTGCCCACAATATCAACTTTTTCATGAACGTCCCGGTCACCGAAGACGGCGGCCTGACCTTCGAGGACGGCATCTCGGCCCCGGGCAAGTATGTGGAACTGGAAGCGCAGATGGATGTGATCGCCCTGGTGTCCAACTGCCCCCAGCTCAACAACCCGTGTAATGGCTACAACCCTACGCCGATTGAACTGATTGTGTGGTGATAAGAACCACCCGCCCAGTGGACGACCACTGAGGCCCAGAAAAACAACGGGACGACCCGACCGGAGAAAACATGTTCGACAAAGTCCTGATCGCCAACCGCGGCGCCATCGCCGTGCGCATCATCCGCACGCTGAAAAAACTGGGTATCAAATCCGTCGCCGTCTACGCCGAGTCCGACGCCGACAGTCTGCATGTGCGCCACGCGGACGAGGCCCACAGCCTCGGTGACGGCAACGCCAGCCAGACCTATCTCGACCGCGACAGGATCCTGGCCATCGCCAAACAGACCGGCGCCCGGGCCATTCACCCCGGTTACGGCTTTCTGAGCGAGAACGCCGAGTTTGTGCGCCAGTGCGAGGCCGTCGGCATTGCCTTTATCGGCCCCACCCCGGATCAGATGACCGGCTTTGGCCTCAAGCACAGGGCCCGCGCCCTGGCCGAAGGCGCCGGTGTGCCCCTGTGCCCCGGCAGCGAACTGCTCACGGACCTGGACGATGCCCGGCGCGAAGCCGAACGCATCGGCTACCCGGTGATGCTCAAAAGCACCGCCGGTGGTGGCGGCATCGGCATGCAACTGTGTCACAGCCGGCAGGACCTGGACGCCGCCTTCGATTCGGTCAAGCGCCTGGGCGCCAATAACTTTGCCGACGACGGCGTGTTTCTGGAAAAATTTATCGCCAAAGCCCGGCACATCGAAGTTCAAATATTCGGCGACGGCAAAGGCAAGGCCCTGGCCCTGGGCGAGCGCGACTGCTCCAGCCAGCGGCGCAACCAGAAGGTGGTGGAGGAGTGCCCCGCGCCCAATCTGAGCGACGAGTTACGCAGCGCCATGCACCGCACCGCCGAACAACTGGCCGCCTCGGTCAACTACCGCAACGCCGGCACCGTGGAATTTATTTTCGACGATCAGGAGCAGCGTTTCTATTTTCTGGAAGTGAATACCCGCCTGCAGGTGGAGCACGGTGTCACCGAGGAAGTCTACGGCGTCGATCTGGTGGAATGGATGCTGCGCCTGGCCGCCGGCGAACTGGACGATATCGAATCCCTGCGCGCGCAGCTCACGCCCAGGGGGCACGCCATTCAGGTGCGCGTCTACGCCGAAGACCCGGTAAAGAATTTTCAGCCCTGTGCCGGCCTGCTCAGTCAGGTGGTCTGGCCGCAACAGGCAAATCTGCGCATCGACCACTGGGTGGAAAGCGGCATCGAGGTACCGGCGTTTTTCGACCCCATGCTGGCCAAGGTGATCGTGCACGCCGCCGACCGCGACCAGGCGTTGGCACAACTGGCCCAGGCACTGGACGGCTGCCAGCTCTACGGCATCGAAACCAATCTCGGCTATCTGCGGCAACTGGTGCGCGACCACACCCTGCACCGGGGCGAGATGAACACGCGCTACCTCAACGATTTTGTCTATCGCCCGGCGCGGATCGATGTGCTCCAGGGCGGCACCCTGACCACGGTGCAGGACTACCCTGGGCGCAGCGGCTACTGGTCCGTGGGCGTACCGCCGTCCGGGCCTTTTGACAGCGTCAGCTTTCGCTTGGGCAACCGCCTGCTGGGCAACCGCGAAAGCGACGCCGGGCTGGAAATCACCCTGCAGGGGCCGACACTGGCCTTTGGCCGCGACACGGTGATCGCCCTCACCGGCGCCGCCTTGGACGCGCAACTGGACGGCCAGGCCATTCCCCTGTGGCAGGCCATACCCGTGCGCGCCGGGCAGCAATTGCACCTGGGCCGCATCGCCAACGCCGGCGCCCGCAGCTACCTCTGCGTCGCCGGCGGCATTCAGTGCCCGGATTATCTGGGCGCCAAAAGCACCTTCACGCTCGGCCAGTTCGGCGGCCACAACGGCCGCGCCCTGCGCGCCGGCGATGTGCTGACGCTGGACGCCGACCAGTGTGCGCGCAAACCTGAACAGGCCCCTGTACCAGAAACAAAGAGCCCAGACACACTGCTGCCCACCATCGGCAACGAATGGCAACTGCGGGTCATCTACGGCCCCCACGGCGCGCCGGACTTTTTTACCGACGACGACATGGCCCGCTTTTTCGATCACGCCTGGGAAGTGCACTACAACTCCAGCCGCACCGGCGTGCGCCTGATCGGCCCCAAGCCGCAATGGGCGCGCAGCTCCGGCGGCGAGGCGGGCATGCACCCGTCCAACATTCACGACAACGCCTACGCCTTCGGCACCGTGGACTTTACCGGCGACATGCCGGTGATCCTGGGGCCGGACGGCCCCTCCCTGGGCGGCTTTGTCTGCCCGGCCACGGTCATCACCGCCGACCTGTGGAAACTGGGTCAGTTGCGCGCCGGCGACAAAATCCGGTTTGTTCCCGTCTCGCTGGACGACGCCGTGCGTCTGGAAGCCGACCAGAAAACCGCCATCGAGCGCCTGGACGCCATCGAAAACACCGTGGCGCCGGCACCCCTGTCCAGCCCCATTGTCGCGCAACTGGGCGCCGACGAGGTGGGCGAGGATATTGTCTACCGGGTGGCGGGCGATCACTTTCTGCTGGTGGAATACGGCCCGCTGGAGCTGGACATCCGCCTGCGCTTTCGCGCGCACGCCCTGATGCAATGGCTGGAGCAGAACCCCCTGCCCGGCCTGCGCGAACTCACCCCGGGCATTCGCTCACTGCAACTGCACTACAACAGTCAGCAACTGCCCCTGCAACCACTGCTGGCGCACCTGCACAAGGGCGAGCGGGAACTGAGCCGGCAACTGGCGCAACTGAGCGTGCCCTCGCGCATCGTGCATATTCCCCTGAGCTGGGACGACGAGGCCTGCCACAAGGCCATCGAAAAATACACGCAATCGGTGCGCGCCAACGCCCCCTGGTGCCCGAGCAATCTGGAATTCATCCGCCGCATCAACGGCCTGGACTCCATCGATCAGGTCAAGGCGATTGTCTTCAACGCCTCCTACCTGGTGATGGGCCTGGGCGACGTCTACCTGGGCGCGCCCGTAGCCACCCCGGTGGACCCGCGCCACCGGCTGGTGACCACCAAGTACAACCCGGCGCGCACCTGGACGGCGGAAAACTCCGTGGGCATCGGCGGCTCCTACCTGTGCGTCTACGGCATGGAAGGCCCGGGCGGTTACCAGTTTGTGGGCCGCACCCTGCAGATGTGGAACCGCTACCGCACCACCCGGGAATTCCAGCAACCCTGGCTGCTGCGCTTTTTCGACCAGGTGCGCTTTTTTGAGGTCTGCCACGAGGAACTGCAAACCATCCGCCGGGACTTCCCCCAGGGGCGCTATCCCATCAAAATCGAGGAGACGTCATTCAGCCTGAGCGACTACGACACCTTCCTGAGTGAACAGCAAGCCGACATCGAACAGTTTACCCGCCAGCGGGAAACCGCCTTCGACGAAGAACTGGCGCGCTGGCACGCCAACGGCCAGTTCAACTTTGAAGCCGAAACCCGGGAGGAAGCCGAAAGCACCGACGACTTCCCGGAAGACGCCATCCGGGTGGACAGCTCCGTATCCGGCAGCGTCTGGCAGGTGTTGGTGGAAGCGGGCCAGTCAGTAAAGGCCGGCGAACCGCTGCTGGTGCTCGAATCCATGAAAATGGAGATCAATATCACCGCACCGGTGGACGGGACGGTGCTGCAGGTGCTGAAAGGTGAAGGCGCCCGGGTGCAGGCGGGGCAGGCGCTGGTGGTGTTGGTTTAGCCTGGCTTACGTGCCGAGAAGAGGGGATTTTCATTAAAAAAGGTGGCTCGCCAAGACCACCTTTGTGCAACAGAACCGGTTTTGATTCAGTTCTGCCGCCGCGCATGTGTGTGTAGCTGCATACAGCCATTAAACTGTCTGACGAAGCACGTTCGCCTAATATACCTCTTGGCTACGCTTCGCGTCTAGCTCTTTTCCAAAATCGAAGTCGAACCAGTTAGTGAACCATTGTTGAGGCCTTCTATCACTATCAGTAAAAGTTATAATATCGCCTACAAGCGAGGGATCGGTGACATCAAACATTTCAAGAACTTTTCGCTTCCTATCTTCTGGCACATACGGGCAAGAGATTAAATCGAACAAAAGAAAAATCATCTCTGTATTTTTATGACAAGTTTCTGAGCGCATTCGAATTCGCTCTAGAGCATCATCAATAATGCGATCTCTCAACGTATTATACCGAACCTTATTTTTCATATAGAAAAGCGACACTGAAATAGAAAAATAGTTTAATGATCTAATGGGTCCGGCTTTACTTCCAGCATCTATTGCCTTTATTCCGAGATAATTGCTGAGCACACTCTCCTCTAGCCAATAATCGCGACCAAGCTCTGAGAGTGCGATAAGCAAATATAGGGTCTCTACTTGAGTTTGCTCAGAGGTTTCATTCTTTCTAAGAACAAAGCAAACATCATCAAATATTCGCTTATGCACAGATTGCACCTGTTCTTGCTCAATATGTCCCGTCTTAAGAAACTGTATAACGACGCGGAGTATGCGACAAAGCCGTATGGTGGTATTCACTCGCGGCGAAACAGAGTAGATAAAAAAGAGAAACTCTATGATGCTCTTAATAGCATTAATTAACTTCGTTTGTGATCTTAGCTCCGGACTGACCTTAAGATAGCTTGTAAATATCTTTTCGCAACGCTTCTCCACTATGGCAAGCGTATAATTCAGCATATCTTTATACTCCACGCCACATGTTTTGATAATTGTTTTAAAACTTGTTATTAGAGCACTGGTATTTACGTAGACCGAGCCTTTGGTTTTGACTTCTCCACCATCGACCTCAACATCTTCCAAAGAAAACTTAATTCTGTCTTCAAGCAAACGGGCTATTTGCTGCTTCGCCATCGTAATCTCGGTAATAATAGGCTTATTATAGGTTATTGCCTTGGCGGTATTCAGGTATAGCTTGTATTTTTTAAGCGCATGCTGAAGCTCGTTAACAATATGTGTCGCATCACTTTCACCATTAACAAAGACAAAATAATCATCAACATATCTGAAGATTTCATAGTCACGCCCATGCAAAAGGGATTCATTATTTTCGGCAAGCTTATACAAGACATCTCTATCAATAGCCTGAAGTATTACTTCAGCGAAAATTCGCGAAAATTCAGGCCCAATAATTATACCATTCGTTTCACCTTGATTCATATGATACATTAATTTATCGAAGCGATCTGGAAATGTCCCGCCGTTGATATTAAGGGACTCTTTTTGTGCATCCTTTCCAATTACTGCCCAGCCTATTGAATGAGAGTAGATGCTGTCGAAACACTTAGAAATATCAAGCTTGATTAGCTTATTATACTTTTTCTCAGCACGGTGATATCGATAGGATTCATAGAATTTATATATATTGCTGTAATCTTTATAGACAAAAAATGATTTTAGGCTTTCATACTCTTGATCAGACTGCTCAACAATCTCGGGGGCAGTTGAGAGTCTCTCGAAGTGGAGCTTATCTTTATGGTATCGAACTTTCGATATTCTAACTGGTGCTCTAATTGTAAAAGAGCTAAGGGACGTATAGTAGAGAATGGTCTCTTTACATCGATCGTAAAAATCCACCACCAAAAGTTGGCTTTTGGGATGCGGAACGCATAACTCTCTGAATTCTGCCTCTTTGTGCATAACCTTATAACAAAAAGGAATCATAAACCGTTCTGGTTTTGGCTTAATTTTCGATTTAGATATCCCTTTGTCGTCAAGTTGGTATCGCATGAAATCTGTCAATTTTTCTCCGACATATTTCTGAACAGTCGTAATTCGACTGGCATTGTCCGGCATCGCGAACAGCAGCATTACAATTTTATCTAGCGCCCTATCTCCCTTCAGCCACACAATGGCGTTATCCTCGATAGCAATTCTATGACGCAATACAAACGAATAGAAATGACGATTTGAAAACGAAATAGGTATTTCAAATGGCAATACATCTGACAACAAACAGCGTTCTTTTTTATAGGGAAATCGTATTTTCTTAAGAGACATGATTCCATACCTCGACTATTTTCGACAAATCCTGCGCAGAAAATTTACTATATTTTCTGGTTTCAAAGCCGTTCTTGAACGACTGCTTGGACAGCCTATTCTGCAATCTGGGTTTCGCCAAACCAGCTATTTTTGTGGCTAGATAGCTATCCAAATTCTGAAGATCATCTAGTTCTGTTAGCAATGAATTTGAAAAAAATATACCAGACACTACGTTCTTTTTATTATTAACCAGACGTGTATTGCCAGTTAGAAAGCGGACGCGCTTCTCTAATAGAGAGCGCGCTTGCATTTCAGTCTTTTTAGGTTTGTTCGCCTTCTTAGAGTAAGCTGCAAAGGTCAAATCAATACGCTTCTTATATCGATTTATCTTTTCGTCAGTCATTCTCAGCTCGAGGGAACCATAACCAATCTGATATTTGTATCCAAGATATTGGATAGAGACGGTTGCACTTGGATCTGATTTAATTATCTGTGTTTTTTTCTTGTTTCTTGTTAATCCAAGTCTTTTAAATTCACTGACTATCGAACACAGAAAGGCCATTATCCCTGTATTTGGTGGCGGACAAAATATAGTAAAAATATCATCAACATAGCGGGCGTAGTATAAAACGCCTGGATAGTCGCGAATAGTGCGATCAATGTCACGCATATACAATTCAGCGAGATAAGCGCTTATGCCAATTCCTCTTGGCATTCCGACATCACTTCCGGTTATCGCGCTGTATTCAAATAGGATTCTTCTTATAATTTTTTTTGAGGACGATGTAAGGAGCGGATCATCCCTTAATTTTTTTAGCAGTTGTTTTCTAGGGATACTCTCATAAAAAGACGAAATGTCAGTTCTGAGGATATATTTGGGAAACCTATCTCCCAATAATTCACGTAGCTGGCATACGATCTGATGTCGATTTGCCTGCTTAACCTTATAGAGTCGACGAATATTGTGCTGCACTTGTTTTAACGCAAAATATGTCGCCGCGTTATGTTCGGCAACATATATTTTTTTGGGCATTCCAACATCTACTTCCCTGATACCAAAAGAGAATCCTTTCGAGTTTATTTGGGAGCTAACCTTGTTCAGCTCTTCAGCTAAAAGTTCTTCTTTCTGCCCTTTTAGGTTTTCAATATTGGCTATGGCCTCTTCCTTCTTTTCTTCATATTCCTCTAGAGAGAGTGTTGATTTCTGTTGCTTTATCTTCCGGAGGTTACTTTTAGCCAATTGGATTTCGTTGCTTTTTTCTTCAACATCCGGAAAGAATTTTCCTTCGAGATAATTGCCTTTTCTATTTTCGATATCAATGATTTTTCGAAAATTGGTGGCCGAGAAAGATTGATCAAGCATAGCATCTGTTTTCCTTTGTATTTTCGTTATTATTATCGGAAATATTTCCACACACGCCAATAGATGCCTCAAGTAACATCAAGGTGTGCTCCTTTGTCCTGACACTATCAATCTCGCTCTTGTCGACCATATAAAGCCTATTAATTAAACTACAATTGTATCCACACGTGTTTTCTTCGACCAAACACGTGATTTGGCAGCTTTCCAAACATACGTCCGCTTTGGGTCGAAATCAGATTTACTACGACCACCGCACAACGCCCCTAGCAGGGGAATATATTGCGTTTTGAGCGCAGCGAAGCAAAATATTTCCCGCTGACTTGGATTGTTAAGGCTAACACTTCAGTGGTGCTCAGCAGTCAGGAAGTTCTTCGAGGTTGTTTTTCCCTTTGCCGTCACGATCAGTCCTAAGATGCTTTTTTCCGCCAACATTCACAACATGAATATTAACTTTCGAGCTTCCCACGTTGACATAGTAAGAGTGTCGACCATTCTCAATGTCCTCAATTGCGTCATCCTTTGATCGCGGCGACCACCACTCACCCGCGTTACATAGTTTTGTGATTACGTTGTTGTCACCTTTTCCTGATTTTGTAACTTTTCTCTCTGTCATCTTCTTTCTCCTCGTTGTGAAGATTGGTGCCTTAACAAGGTTCTTAGACGGAAAAATTCCGTATTTCACACCAGCCGCCTTTTATACCATGCTCGAAAAGCCGCGTCACGCCAGGCTTATATCCTAATGTTATAAAAACTCAGAGTGAAGCCCGGAACTTCGGCATGAAGCGTCTTGACAGAAATGTGCCACGCAGAGCACACCTTTGGCCTCTACCGGTTCAATAGTATTCCAACTTGTCGGCCTTCCCCCAAAACACCCGATAGGCAAAGGCCGTGTAAAGCACTATGGCCGGCAGCACCAGCACGACTCCGTAGAGAATGAAACGCAGGGCTTCGGGGGCGCTGGCGGCTTCCCAGATGGTCATCTGTTCCGGCACCGCATAGGGGTAAAAGCTGTAGGCCAGGGCGGCAAAGGCGAGGATAAAAATCCCTACGCTGGCGGCAAAGGGTATCCAGCAGCCGAAATCACCCTCGTAGGGGAAGTTCGCCAGGTAGCGGTCGGCCACCAGCAACAGTGAACCGCACAGCACGGGAATCAACAGCATCCAGAGCGCGGGACCGCCGCCCAGCCACCTGTCGTACACCTGGTCGCTGATCAGGGGGTTGACGGCGGATACCACCGCCAGTCCCAGGGCGGCTAGCCACAGGCTGCGGCGGGCCCAGACGGCTGCGCGGGCCTGAAGCCGGCCTTCGGTTTTCATCACCAGCCAGGCGGCGCCGATCAGGCAGTAGGCGGCGGTGACGCAGACAGCGCTGAGCAGGGCAAAGGCGTAGGCGGCCAGGCTGGGTTCAAAACCCATCACAAACAACCCCAGCATATAGCCCTGGGACAGGGTGGCCAGCAGGGAACCTCCCTTGAAAGCCTTGTCCCACAGGCTCTTGTGGTCCACCGGCGCCTTGGCGCGAAAGTCGAAGGCCACGCCGCGCAGAATCAATCCGGCCAGCATCAGGGTAACCGGCAGATACAGGTGAAAAAGTATCAGGTTGTGGGCAGCGGGAAAGGCGATGAGGATAATACCCACCCCCAGCACCAGCCAGGTTTCGTTGGCGTCCCAAAAAGGGCCGATGGAGGCGATCATGGTGTCCCGCTGGGCTTCGCTGTCCCCCGGCAGGAGTATGCCCACGCCCAGGTCGAAGCCGTCCAGCAGGGCGTAGACCAGAAACGCCAGCCCCATAAGACCGACAAAGATCACCGGCAACCAGTAGGCTTCACCGGTCATGGTCGGCACCTCCTTTTTTCCAGCGGCCGATGCTGAAGGGGTTCGCCCGATCCTGCAGGCTGGCCACCTGATCCGGGTCGTCCACCGCCACTGCCTTGCGCGCCATCAGGAACAGTGTGTGGATATAGGCCACCAGCAGCAGCGCGTAGATCACCAGGTAGATAGTCAGGGATATGGCCACATTGCTCGGCGGCACCGAGGTTACCGCTTCGCCGGTGCGCAGAATGCCGGTCACCAGGTGTGGCTGGCGGCCGATCTCTGTGACGTACCAGCCGGCCAGGGTGGCCACCCAGCCGGAAAAGCTCATGGCCACCAGGGTTTTCAGTTGCCAGGGTTTCAGGTGGCCCCGGCGCCAGAGTTGCCAGGCGCACACCCAGGCCACCACCAGCATCAACAGGCCCATGGTTACCATCACCCGAAAACTCCAGAACACCGGGGCCACCGGCGGGTGCTCGCCGGGAAAGTCCCGCAGGCCCTGTAGCTCGCCGTCCAGGGAGTGGGTGAGAATCAGGCTGGCGGCCTTGGGAATTTGCAGGGCGTAGCGGTTGCGCTGCTCCGCCTCGTCCGGCAGGGCAAAGAGCACCAGGGGTGCGCCCCGCTGGGTTTCCCAGAGGCCTTCCATGGCGGCGATCTTGGCCGGCTGATGCTTCAGGGTGTTCAGGCCGTGCAGATCCCCCAGCAGTATCTGCAGGGGAATCATGACGGCGGCGCTGTAAATCGCCACCTTGAGCGCCAACCGGGGCGCCGGTTTGGGGTCGCCCTTGAGCAGCCGGTAGGCGGACAGGCCGGCCATCAGAAAGGCGGCGGTCAGGCCCGAGGCCACCATCATGTGGGCAAAGCGATAGGGCATGGACGGGTTGAAGATCACCGCCCACCAGTCCACCGGGTAGGCCACGCCGTCACGCAACTCGTGGCCGGCGGGGGTTTGCATCCAGGAGTTCAGGGCCAGAATCCAGAAGGCCGACAGGGTGGTGCCCACGGCCACCAGGAAGGTGGACAGGGTGTGCACCCGTTCCGACACCCGGTTGATGCCAAACAGCATGATGCCGAGAAAGGTGGCCTCCATAAAAAAGGCGGTGAGCACCTCGTAGCCCAGCAGCGGCCCGGCGATGTTGCCCACGGTTTCCATGTAGCCCGGCCAGTTGGTACCGAACTGGAAGGACATGGTGATGCCGCTGACCACCCCCAGGGCGAAACTCAGGGCGAAGATCTTGACCCAGAAACGGTAGGCACGCATCCACACCGGGTCGCCGGTGTAGCGGTAACGCAGCTTGAAGTACAGCAGATACCAGGCCAGCGCGATGGTGATGGCCGGAAAGAGTATGTGAAAGCTGATGTTGGCGGCAAACTGGATCCGCGACAGCAGCAAGGTGTCCATGGGGAAACCTTCAGGGGTTGGGGTGTTTGGGCGGGGTTACTATACCTGATAATGGCGTGGGGCGGGCTGCTTGGCATTGTTACATGCATTTGCTACACTTTGATATACACTGTAATACATAGTAGTACATTTGGTGATTTTATGAAAACTGAAATGCTGAGTACCCGAATAGACCACGACACCAAGTTAGCGTTTACTAACGTCTGCGAGGGTATTGGGCTTAGCCCCTCTCAAGCCATAAAGCTGTTTGCCAAGGCGGTAGTTAATCACGGCGGAATACCCTTTGAGCTGAAAACGAAGCAGCCCAATGCAGCAACAGCCGCAGCCATTTCCGAACTGGAGTCCGGTAGGGGACATACCGCCAAGGACATTGAAGAGCTGTTCGGGAAATTGAACATCGGTAATCTCGACAATGCTTAAACTCGAATACTCAACACAATTTAAAAAAGACTTTAAGAAAATTGCAAAACTTCCAATTCCCGACATCGTTGAGGTCGGTCATGTCATCAAACAGCTACAGCTCGGAAAAGCACTGCCGAACAAGTACGTTGATCATTCTTTGTCCGGAAATTGGCAGAGCTATAGAGACTGCCACATAAAGCCGGACCTGGTTTTAATATACAAAGTCGATGGTACCTCTCTCAGGTTGGCCCGAATTGGCACTCATTCTGAGCTATTTTGATAGCATGAAAGTTGGCTCACCATGCAGGACATGTACGACCTTTGGGTGGCAAAAAAGAACGTTAAGCTCGACAAGGTACAGAAGATTGAGCTTGATGCCGCATAGATGGCAAAGGACATAGTGATAACCAGAAAGAGTATGTGCTGAGTCTCAATCCAGATGGAAGTCTCACATGTCTCTATCAAAATATATGTTGCTCAGCAGGGTAACCCTGATATCAGCAATTTCGTCCCACATATCTACAGGGGACTCAAATACAATGAGATATACTGCACCTGTTCGGTTATTTCCAATAGCTAGGTGATCCGTTATATAGTCTCCCAAATTTGGATCGATATTTTTTGTAGTAATGCCAAATCCAGTAAAATATTCATCACTATATGACCAAGGCTTAACGAGCACTTCACTGCTATTTTCTGCAGCGACATCTATGTATACCCTTGCGTACCCAGGGGCAATATCCGCCTGCCCTGGATGACCAACCACGAGAGGAATAATCGTCAATCCCGTCATGAAAAATCCAGCATCATCAATATTTTCTTTGCTTATAGAGATCAATCCACGATCTCCACTCCTGCGCTTACTAAAACTCCATCCATCTGGCTTCAAAAACCGCGCCTTGATCTCATCCACTCGAACCCATTGAAATCCTTCCGGCGCAGACGTCAAATCGTCTGCGCGGCACAAAGGAGAAAATAGCATCAACAAAAAACATAAAGTCGTACACACAATATTCTTTTTGCGCATATTCCCACCTAATGGCCATCTATTTCTAAGCAATATCGTTCTTTGCAAACCGGAATTACCGTATCCGCACTAATATTGCCTCATATTTCTGGCATGGGTATTTTATCGACTAGGCCGAACCCATCTGTATCAACCAGCACAGTGAATCCCTTTCCATTAATGCTGAGCAAGATAGCGATCCTCTCATCTTCTGTTACGAACTGACCAGAAACGCTGTCGACGCCCCCTAGAATTTCTGTGTAGTGTTGGCCATTTATATCCGACAACGCAATGGTCAATAGATCACTATCTGTAAGTCGATTATCGTGGTTGGTGTCTTCCTTTACCATTTGATACAAGATCGCAATGGCTGTCGTGCTTTCATCTGAATCGCGGGGGCTTTCGACTATGTTATGAGAGGCCACCAGATAACGATTAGTCGGCAAAAGCCAGAACTGAGATCCCTTCTGGGTATCGTAAAATAGAAAATTCCTTGTTGAAGTTACGGATTTTCCAGAATACCTTAAATCGAAACTCTGCGAAGAATGAAGGGGTATAAATATTGATCTCGACCCTTTTATTCTTCTTATAGAACCGAGTCGAAACCTACTTTCGGCTAAGGTTTCTGGATCGATGTTAACTATATTGTTTCTGTGCTGGGTTCTAGTAGCATCTTTGTATAGATGATAAGCAATAAAGAACATCAGCATTACAGCGCCCACTCCTGCAAGTGCAATCACTACAGCATTGAATCTCCATATGATTCGGAAAATTTTGGATTCATCCATTAGTAAACCCCTTGTATTGAACAGCAAGTTACTATCCGTAAAAGTGGTGCAGGCCCACCGCGCAACGGCGTAAAGATCGTCCCAGCCCCTAAGGGGATCACAGTCGCTTGTTAGGCTCGCGCTGCCGACACCGCAAACCTAGTCGAATCCTGTCGGTATAGCCGATAGAAGAAGTAGAAGATTACCAGAACTCCAACCGCTGATGGTGCGATCTGTGACCAAGGCTGACCAACTCGCACCACATTGCCGATTAATGCAGAGAGCATCGCAAAGAGTGAAGCAATGAGCTTGTAGCTATGCTCATACCGCCACAGTGTCCGAAACCAAGATCGCGGAAATAGCCAGCGGATCGAGTCATAGGTCAGGATCGCAAACAATGCCCCCAGTGAGGAGTACACGACAATGTCTACACCTGTGGGGGCTGCGAGCAGAATGGGAACCAAAGTGCCAGAGAACATAAGAGCAAAAAGCGTCCAAGCTCCATCAATAGCCGATGGACCGAGATCTTGCGTGTAGATAGACCGCCAGCCACTGACAAGTTGGTAGGTAACAAGAACGGTCAGAACGGCAAATAGTGGAATAAAACGGAAGAAGATGGTGCCAATGGCAGCCGAAAGGCACACAAGTAGGGTGAAATAGCAGAAGTTCCTCCCCCAACGACGGTGCTTAGGCGTGCCCTTTCGGCTAGTAAGCAGAAAGAAGCCGATCATCAGCGCGACGGTTCCGGCCCCGACGTGAATAATTAGGTTTGCCAAGTGTGCCAGTGACAAAGCGATTTCCTTTTGGCCTAACAATAATATTGGACGGAAAAGTTCCGTCTTTCATTCCGGCGATTTTCCGTCTTTCACGCCAGCCGCTTTTTATACCACGCCCGGAAGGTTACGTCACGCACTGCTTATATCCGAATGCTATAAAAACCCAGACATGGAACAAAGTGGTGCAGATTCATGAAGGAGAAGCCGCAACGCAAAAGCCGTCGCGGTTCAAAGTTGACACTAAGCCAGTTTTTTCTGCCAGAACATAGCTTTGCCCATTCTTGGGTTTAGCTCGTAGCCGGCAAATCCGAAAGAACGGTAGGCATGTTGTGCTATTTCGTTGCCCTCTAGAACCTCTAACGTCAATTTGCAGCACTTACGCTCTTTAGCCAATTCCTCAGCCTTTGCGAGAATTCTATGCGACAACCTTTGGCCTCGAAACTTTGATGAAACGACCATGTCATGAATATTGAGAAGCGGCATACAGGCAAAACTTGAAAAACCTTCAATGCATATGGCAAGGCCCGCAGGCTCATCTTGCACAAAAGCAATGATCACGAACGCATGGGGACGCTTCATGAGCTCTGGCACGAGACAACGCTTTACAGTCTCCGGCAGTTCGCAACCTCCTCCCATTTCGTCCTTTGCGTATTCATTCAGAAGGTACACTACTGCTTCTGCATGTGTCGGTTTCGCCAAGTCGGCGACTACAATACTTTCCATAACGTTTCCGTGATTGATTGCCTAATGTGTGCTGTAATCGCTAGCTGCTCGTGCAAGTCCGGAGGGATTCTGAGGTTGAATTTACCAGAGTAGTGGCGCCGAGGCTCGATGCCTTTTTCTTTGCATACATCAAGGAAGACATGCATCAGCACCAAGCTCGATAAATATAGCTCCGCTAGCGCCTTGACAAGTTTTGTATATTAAGGAAATATACACGTTATGCCCAACCTAAACAAGATAATCGGCTTTGACTGGGACGACGACAACTCCAGAAAAAGTCAAGAAAAACATAGTGTTAGCCAGGCGGAGGTTGAGCAGGTATTTTTCAATGACCCGCTTCTGCTTGTGCTTGACGAAAGGCATAGCCAAAAGGAAGCCAGGTACCACGCTTACGGAAAAACTAATGATGGCAGAAAACTGCACATTGCTTTTACCCTCCGGGAGCACGATACGCTGATACGTGTAATTTCCGCCCGGGATATGCACCGGAAGGAGAGAATGACTTATGACAAAGCTTAAGAAAATACCCGAATTCAAATCAGAGAAGGAAGAACGCGAATTTTGGGAGCGCCACGATTCAAGTGAGTACCTGGATCTCGGCAAAGCCGAGCGTGTAATCCTGCCTAACCTTAAGCCTTCAACGAAGACCATTTCCTTGAGGCTGCCTGAAGGCTTATTGGACAGCATTAAAGTTGAAGCCAACAAAAGAGATATGCCATATCAATCTCTCATAAAAGTCTGGCTCGCCAAGGAAGTTCAAGAAAATCGCCGGTAAAGCCGGTGTCCGATTGCTTGAGATTGCTATGCGCCTTTCCTGGAAACATACCTGACATTCTGCAAACCTTCAAAATCATTATCCTGAGTCCAGAGCATGGCCGTATACTTATGGGCTGTGGCAAAGATAATACTGTCAGCCAAGGGCAGTTTATATAGCACACCAAATTTGGCAGCATCCATCGCGAGCTCGGAATCCAGAGGAATCACTCTGCCCTGTTTCATGTGCGCAGTAACGATCAAAGCGGCTTCCTCACCACGCTGACGGAGCACATTCTTGAAAACTTCTGTGATCGTAATACTCGGGACAAGCAACTTGGGTAGCTCTTCGATCGGACTCGAAAACACTGCCGCATTTCGATCACCCGCGAAGTATGACAACCAAGCCGATGAATCAACGACATTCATATCCGGTCTTCATCTCTGGCGACAGTTGTATCAATGCCTTTAAGGAACCCTTTCATTTCCTCCATGCGTTTCAGAGGAATTACCTCGATTCGGCCTTGATAGGACATCATCTGAACTTTCTGGCCAGATACAATCCCCATGGATTCACGAATTTCCTTAGGAATAACAATCTGATACTTCGGAGAAACAGTTACCGCAGTCATAGCATCACCTATCGATAGGGCATTGGTATTACGATACTGCCATCGATTGGCGCAGTCAAGGCGCATAACAATATTATTGGACGAAAATGTACCGAATGGTGACCGCTTTGTCGGCTTTTATATTCAAGTAGGACATAATGGGTATCGTTATCCAATGAAGAATCCAGCGCTCAATCAGCCCCGGGATTCCGTGACGACAGTATGGCGGCGATCCACTCCGCCACCTCCTGTCCGATCTCTTCAATCGGAGCGGGGCTGCGTTGGCTGCGCGCCATCATCAGGGCCCCCTCCAGGCTGCCGAGGATGGTCAGCGCCAGGCGGTTGGCCCGCTCCGGCGCCACACCTGCTGCCATCAGCGCGTCACGATACATCCGTACCCACTCCTCAAAGGCGGCTTGGCAGGTTTTTGCCAGCTCAGATTCGATGTCGGGCCGATCGAGGACAACGGCCGCGACCGGACAGCCGAACGCGTAATCCGAACCGACGACCTCCCGCGCCACAACCCGATAGAAGTCCTGAATCCCCTCTGCGGGGCTGTCGGCCTCACTCAGGCAGTCCCTGAGCGCTACCGTAGCCTCTTCTATCCCCAAGCGCAAAGCTTCCAGGACCAGGGCCGTCTTTCCGCCAGGAAAATGAAAATAGAGCGACCCCCGGGGGGCCCCGCTTTCAGTCAGGATATCGCTGAGACTGACGCCGTGGAGTCCGCGCGCCTGGACCAGCCTCGCTGTCGTCTCAATCATCCGGGTTCGTGTATCAGTTGTCATGGAGTCATTTCTAGCACAGTTGACAAACTATGTCGATCGGTCTATATAATATGCAGGTCGGTCTACTTATTCACTCCACCCAATCAACGGAGGCAGCCATGACTACCGATAACACCCTATCCGCCTGGCAGCTTGATCAGAACAGCGCCGCCGCCTACGAAAACTACCTTGTGGGCCGGTTCTTTCGGCGCTGGGCCACCCGCCTTGTAACGCACGCCAAGATTGCTCCCGGAGAGCGCGTGCTGGACGCCGGATGCGGTACCGGCATAGTGGCCCGTACGGCGGCCGCGCACCTGGGCGCCAGCGGCAGTGTGGCGGGAATTGATGTCAACGACGGCATGCTCGCCGAAGCACGCCGCCAGGACAAAGACCAGGCGGTGTCCTGGGACGTTGGCGCGCTGGAGGAGCTACCCTTTGAGGACGGTGCTTTCGATGCCGTTCTCAGCCAGCAGGTACTGCAGTTCGTACCCGAGAGGACCAGGGCTCTGGCACAATTGCACCGTGTTCTGGCCCCGGGCGGTCGACTGGTGGTTGCCGTACTGCGCGACCTCTCCTTCCACCGCTGCTACGAGGTGCTGGCGGCCAGCCTGGAACGCCACGCCGGAACGGACGCCGGCGAGATGATGCGCTCGCCATTCGGTGGCCCGGACTCGGACACACTTCGCGGCGAGTTGAAGGCAGCCGGCTTTGATAACATTCAGATCCAGCACGACATTCTCGATGTACGCTATCCCAGCCCGACGGAGTTTCTGCGCGAGGAAGCGGCGAGTTCGCCCCTCGCCGGCCCGCTATCCACACTCGAGGAAGAAAAGCTCGAATTGCTGCTGTCCGAACTGGAATCCGCATTGGCGCCCTTTACGGATGACTTTGGAGTCACCTTTCCAATGGAAACCCGGTTCGTAGCAGCAATTCGTTAAGCCAGGCCTAGAAACCTCCGTTGAACGTGGGGTGCAGGTTGTTCTGGTTGTGGTTGCTGCCGCTTTCCCAATAGACACCGAAAGTACCCGTAGTGCCGCGCCGGGTCTTCCACTCAAAGTTGCCTGGATCGGGAATGGTGACTTCCCACACGTTACCCATGGTCCAGGTGCCTTGGATACCACCGCCCCAGTTGGTCAGGCTCGCCGTACTGCCGGTAAAGAATATTGAGTTGCCATATCCCACGTCCTTGGTCATGCGCAGGGTAATGCTGCCGGGCTGGCCGCTTGACGCTTCAGGCACCCAGATAGACCAACCGGCGCCTTCGGAGACGTTTACCGGAAAGTTGCCAAAACCGTTGGCGTTGGTAGTGACCGTGCCGCTGATGTTGCCGGTGTAGTCGTAGAAAGTCGTATTGGGCTGGTGGGAGTTGATCCAAAAGCTCTGTTGAATGCCCCAGTTGCGACCGGAGATCAACATCACCAGACCCGTGCCGGGCACTTCCGTCAAACCTTCGCGCACGTAGGCATACACCGCCTCGGTGTTGCCGCTGTATTCGTGGCCCGGGCCATACGCGAAGTAGCGGCGCGCCTCGATGAGCTTGTCCAGCGTTGGCGCCATGCCAAACTCGTCGTAATCCCGGGCGAACACCGTGGGCACGCCATGTTCACGCATCAGGATATAGGCGTAGGCCTGGTTTTTATAGTTGATGACTTGCGGCATGCCGTAGGGGTTACCCTCCCGGCTCGTGTCGTGGTTGTCGACAAAGGTTACGGCTTGCGCGGCGCGATGACTATTGACAAGGCCGCCCCACCAACGCATATCCTTGTTGCCGTTGCTCAGGCTGACAAAGTCTTCACGCAATTGAAAATCAAAGGCCCGCAGATGCGGTGTACCAACGTGGTCCAGATAACCAATGACATCACTGACCCAGGCTTCGGCGACAAAGAATACATCGTCGCTGGTGGCCCACTGCACATGATTCACCCAATCCCGGGTGAAATCGCTGTCGACGTGGGCAATAGCATCCATACGGAATCCGCTGAAGCCAATGTGAGTGATGATCCACTCGCCCCACGCTTTCATCTCATCGGCGATATCGCTGCGATTGTAGTCAACATCGTTGCCCATCAGGTAGGGGAAGTGAAAGGTGTTGCCCCACCATTTACCGGGAAACAGACTGCCGTCAATGCCATTGAAAGCCGTCCAGTCCCACTGAAAGTTGTGGTACAGGCTCCCCCAATTCTGGGTGTAATGAGCGCTGCGGCCGGCGAGATTGAACTGCGACCAGGCGGTGCCCCACCCCGGGATGTGCTCCTGAGCGTCGGCACCCATGCGATGGTTGAAGACCACGTCGTAATACGCATCGATACCGAGATTGTCCAGCGCGACCAGCGCATTTTCCAACTGTTGGCGGGTGCCGTATCGCGTCGGCACGGTACCTTTCTGGTTAAATTCACCGAGATCCCAGAAGTCATACACATCGTAACCAACACTGGCAACGCCGCCCATACCCTTGGCGGCCGGCGGCAACCACATGGAGGTGATGCCGGCCGAGGCCAAAGACTCGGCCATTGTCGGCAGGTCATTCCACAGGCCCGGGTAGGAATCCCAATAAAAGGCCTGGTACATGGTATTGTTGACGAGGTGTTCGGGCACCTCGGGCAGGGATTGCTGGGCACTGGCACCCAGCGATAGCGTCAGCAGTAAAGCACCGGCGATCAGATGACCAGCCGCTTGATACAACCGTTTAACTGAAGAAAAAGTCATAAGCTTGCCTGTTATTGTTCAACGTGAGTGTATGAAGCTTTTACCGACATCTTCTCTACCAATGGAGTGTTGAGACTTATGGCAACTATTATTGAAATGACTGTCGCCTGGCTAAAATCTAAGCACGCCAAGGCGCGAGGGACAATATGAATACGTATGCACCAGCGCATGCTTATTGACCGAAAACCATCGACCCTATAGTCTTGTCTTCTGTCTTCCGCCAGGAGGAGTTCCCCATGCGCACTCCCATCGCGCTCTACCGGCGTCTCGCCGGCGCTGTTCCCTTGCTTTCCTCTCTGCTGCTCTGGGTCGGCTGTTCCACCACCATCCCGGATGTGGATCGGGACCCCCCAAGAGTCGAACTGCGGCTCACCGGCCCGGGCATTGGTACCGAGGTGATGAGCAACCCTCCGCTGGACAACTGGGTGGGCGAAGAGCTGGGCAGCCCCTACCTGCACCTGATCCCTGGGCGCGACTACCGGTTTACCGCTTCCATGTCCGACGCCGGCGGTGCCGAGACTTTCTTCTTTGCCTTTCCCGCCGCCTTTCAGGTGTCGAACGTGGTGCCGGCGGACGCCGTAGTGGATACCGTGGAGCACACCACCCAGATCTATCTGGAAGGCAACCGGGCCGACCCCCGCACCGGCCTCATTGCCACCGGCACCCTGCACATCCCGGAGACATTCGACAGTCACGGGCCGCAAAGTCCCGACGATTTCTATTTCACGGTGTTTGGCCGGGACTACGGCGGCCGTTCGGGCGAGCGCAATTCCACCACCATGATCATCCGGTTGGCACTGGAGCCCTGAGCCCGGGCGGCCCCGGAGACTGAGAAGGAGTAGTGTGGTTATCAGGCACCTGAGGCTTTTGCTCGCGACGGCACTGTTGCTGGCCGGTTGTGGCAACAGTTCGAACGAGCTCGCTACGGGCGAGACTCAGCTCCAGGGCACCCTGCTGTTCGGCGGCGATGTGTTTCTGGCACGCCACGCCCATGTCCCCGTGGACCGATACGGATACGATTATCCCTTTGCCGCAATCAAGCACTTGTTTGCGGAGTCGGATGCGACCCTGATCAACCTTGAGGCAGTGATCAGTTCCGGCGGGCGCGGCGTGGACACCAAGGGCGAGCGCAGTTCCTTTCTGTTTCGCGGCCGGCCGGATCTGGTGCGGGTGTTGACCGAGGCTGGCGTGGACATGGTCACGGGCGCCAACAACCACTCCGGCGACTACGGGCCCGAGGCACTGATGGAGCAGATGGCCATTCTCGACGCCGCCGGCATCCGCTACACCGGCATTGGCCACAACCGGGACGGCGCCGGGCGCCACCGCCTGCTGCAGGTGGGCAATCTGGTGGTGGCGGTGATCGGCGTCGACAGCACCATGCCGGCGTTCGACGCTGGCCCACACACACCGGGGAACCAATATCTGGACGAAAGCCACCCCAGTGAATACGTCAACCGTATTCAACAGCAGGTGAGGCTCGCCCGGCACGAAGCGGACCTGGTAATCATGACCGTGCACTGGGGGCCCAACGGCCGGGACAGGCCCACCCCCCAGCGACGGCTGCTGGCGCAGCGACTGATTCGTGAGGCTGGCCTGGACGCCATACTGGGGCACAGCGCCCATGTCATTCAGGGTATGGAACTGGTGGACGGCAAACCGGTGCTCTATGACGCCGGCAACCTGATGCTGGATTACAACGGCTCCGGCTGGAACCACAAGTCTCTGCTGTTTCGCCTGACTCTCACCCCCGACGGGGTCAGCACCATCGAACTGCACCCCATCCGCCTGCACCACACCCGCACCGAACCGGCCGACGAGGCGACCGCCGCCGAAATCCTCGATCGCTTCGAGCAACTCAGCCTGGAGTTTTCGCCCGATTTCGTCCTGAGCGGCAATCGGGTGTACCTGCCAAACGCCGACACTCAAACACCGCTCGCCGCCCGATCGTCCACGCCACAAACAGAAGCCGACCCCATTGTCCCCATTCTCCCTCAGCGGCAGCAGCTGGATCCCCCGGCCAGAGTGTCACAGCTGCCCGATGATCTTATTCCACTGAACCACACTTTCAGCAACGGCATCACCCTGCTGGGGATGAGACCCCTGCCCGACGGTGTGCGCCGGCGCCATGGATTTTTTATCACCAGCTACTGGAGCAGCGCGCAAACGCCGCAGCGTTCGGAACTAATCACGGTCCGGCTGCGACCGCTGGACGGCCAGGGGCCGGTGTGGGGCAACAGCGACACCTACCGCGATCATCACCCCGGCGACTGGTCTTACCCCACCGATCTGTGGCAAGCGGGAGAATGGGTGGAGGATTATTACTTCGTGCGCGGCCACGCCAACCCGGCCCTGACCCCACATCGGGTCTATCTGGGCATGGCGGGTGAGGAAGTGTCCGTGGGGGAAATTGAAATACTGCCCTAGCCGGCAATACTCTTGCGCCCGGCCAGCAGCGTCAGACGCTTGCGGATGGCGGTTTCGATGCCTGCTGCGTCCAAACCCTGGGCGGCCAGTTGCGACTTGCGGCTGCCGTGTTCCACAAAACTGTCCCGCAGGCCCAGGTGCAGCACCGGCACCACCAGACCCAAAGACGCCAGGTACTCACTGACGCCGGCACCAGCGCCGCCGGCGATGCTGCTTTCTTCCAGCGTTACCAGCAGGCCGTGGCCGGCAGCCATGCGGTCGATGAGTTCTGTGTCCAGGGGTTTGACAAAACGCATGTCGCAGACACTGGCGTTGAGCTTTTCGGCCACCTGTAGCGCGGCAGGCAAGAGGACGCCGAAATTCAGGATAGCCACCTCCCTGCCCTCGCGCACCACTTCGCCGCGACCCACCGGCAGGGGCTCCAGATCTGATGCAACAGCCACACCGGTACCGGAACCGCGCGGGTAGCGCACGGCGGCCGGGCCAGCGTACTCGAAGGCGGTGCTGAGCAGCCGGCGGCATTCCTGTTCATCGCTGGGTGCCGCCACCAGCATATTGGGTACACAGCGCAGGTAAGTGAGATCGAAACTACCGGCGTGGGTGGGGCCGTCCTCGCCCACCAGACCGGCGCGGTCGATGGCGAAGGTGACGTCCAGATTCTGCAGCGCCACATCGTGAATCAACTGGTCGTAGGCGCGCTGCAAAAAGGTGGAGTAGATGGCCACCACGGGCTTCTGCCCTTCGCAGGCCAGGCCGGCGGCCAAGGTGACGGCGTGCTGTTCGGCGATGGCCACGTCGTGGTAGCGCTCCGGGAACTGCTCTGAAAAAGCCACCATGCCCGAGCCCTCGCGCATGGCCGGCGTGATGCCCACCAGGCGGGGATCGGCGGCGGCCATGTCGCACAGCCAGGCGCCGAAGATTTGCTGGTACTTGGGTCTGGCCGGCTCGTCGGCCGGCCGCACCTTGGGCGTTGGCTCCAGCTTGGTCAGGGCATGGTAACCCACCGGGTCGTCCTCCGCCGGCTGGAAGCCCTTGCCCTTGCGGGTAATGACGTGCAGCAGCTTGGGGCCCTTGAAGTCCCGCAGGTTGCGCAGGTAGCGCACCAGGCTGCCCAGGTCATGGCCGTCGATGGGGCCCACGTAGTTGAAGCCCAGTTCCTCGAACAGGGTGCCGGGGGAGACAAAGCCCTTGAAGTGCTCCTCCGTGCGCCGGGCGAATTCCCAGGCCGGGGGAATCTTGGTGAGTACTTGCTTGCTGCCCTCGCGCAGGGAATTGTAGAAGCGGCTGGCCCAGATCTTGGACAGGTAGGTGGCCATGCCGCCCACATTGGGCGAGATGGACATATTGTTGTCGTTGAGGATCACCAGCATGTCCGCCTCGGCGTGGGCGGCGTGATTCAGGGCTTCAAAGGCCATGCCGGCGGTCATGGCGCCGTCTCCGATCACCGCTGCGCACTTGCGCTCGTCACCGCTCAGGGCACTGCCCAGGGCCATGCCCAGGGCGGCGCTCAACGAGGTGCTGGAATGCCCGACGCCGAAGGTGTCGTATTCGCTCTCCTCGCGCCGGGGAAAGCCCGCCAGGCCACCTGCCTGGCGCATGCTGGCCATGCGCTCGCGGCGGCTGGTGAGAATCTTGTGGGGGTAGGTCTGGTGGCCCACGTCCCACACCAGCCGGTCTTCCGGGGTCTGGTAGACGTAGTGCAGGGCAACGGTGAGCTCCACCACCCCCAGGCCGGCACCGAAGTGTCCGCCGGTCTGGCCAACGGTGTAGAGCAGAAAGGCCCGCAGTTCCTCCGCCAGTTGCGGCAGTTGCTTTTCCGTCAATTCCCGCAGTTGCACCGGGGAGTCGATGGTGTCCAGCAGCGGGGTGTCCGGGCGGTTTGTGGGTATCTGGTCGAGCATGGAGTCAATTCGCAAAGGCTAACGGGTCATTGTAGGCCCAGCAGACCGCGATTCCTAGCCCGAAGCCGGCAGACGGACATGACAAAGACTGGTCTCCCTGTCAGAATAGCGTCTCCCAAAAACTCACTCTGCCATGATCTCCGGGGTATCAACCCCCGTATCCGAACAAGGAAGATATCCCATGTCCAGAAAATTCGTCGAAATCTCACTCATTCTGTTAATTGTGTTGCTGGTGGCCGTCGCTGTGGTGTTGGCGCTGCGCGGTGGCGATGAGCAGGCACCCGTCGGAGGCACTGCCGGCGAACTGCTGCAGTACGTGCCCGGCGACACGCCGCTGCTGCTGCTGAGTGCCGGGTCGGAGGAAATGACCCGCCACACCGAAGCCATGTTCAAGCGCGCCAACCCCCAGGATATTGAAGCGATAATTCCGGTGCTGGAGGAGTTCGAAGCGCACCTGTGGGCCTGGTTGCTGCAGGACTACGTCGACACCCTGGTCAACGGCGGTCTCACCGGCCTGACCGAGCGCTACGGCGTGGACCCGCAGGGCCGCGTTCTGCTGTATCTGCACGGCGCCGCGCCGGTGTTCCGCTGGACCCTGTCTGACCCGCAAGCCCTCGGGGCGCTGCTGGCCGAGGCCCAGGCCGGCTCCGGCGTCACCCTGCGGCAGGAAGCGCTGGGTGACGGCCAGCTGTACGCCTGGCCGCTGCCGGGGGAAAGCGGGATGGAGGTGGCACTGCTGATCACCGATCAGGCGCTGACACTGTCGCTGCTGCATCCGTCCGACACGGATCAGGCCCGGCGCCAGCGCTATGCCCTGGAGCCCACCAGAGACTCCCTGGCCCAGGCCAAGCCCTTCCGGGATCTGATGAATACCTACGCCCTGGCCGATCAGTTCGCGGGATACATGGATCTGCACCGCATCACCGAAATGTTGCTGCTGCCCGAACAGAGCAGCAGTGGCCGGGAATTGCAGGGCTGGTTCCCCGAGTTGTACACCGAGTTCGGCGCAACACTCAGCAGCGACTGCCGCCGGGATTACGTGGGCCTGATCAGCCAGTTTCCCCGGATATCCATGGGCATGACCGAGTTGACTGTGGACGACTCGCAGTTGCACCAGGGCCTGAGCGGCACATGGCATATCGAAAACGCCGCCGCACTGCAATCGCTGAGCAAACTGCAGGGATACCTGCCCAGCTACAGCCGACGCGCCGACGACAAACTGTTCGCCTACGCCCTGGGCCTGAACATGAACCAGTTGATACCGGTGGCCACCGAGCTGTGGCAACAGTTTCTCGCCGCCGAGTACCGCTGTGAACACCTGACGCTGGCACAGCAGACACTCCGGCCCATGAACCCCGCCATGCTGGCGATGATGGGTGTGTCCATGGTGGACGCAGTGCGCGGCGTTGGTCTGGCCCTGTTCGACCTGAACGAGAACGCCGCCACCCTGGTGGATTTGCCCGGCTCGCTGCTGCTCAGCGTCAGTTCCACTGAACCCGCCGCAACAGCCACAGTGGCAGGTATGTTCATCCCGCAACTGGCGGGCCTGCACCTGGCGGCCGACGGCTCGCCGACGACGCTGCCGGATTTCTTCGGGCTGCAGGGCGTACAGGCGGCCATCCAGGGCGACCATCTGGTGTTCTATCGCGGTGAAAAGGCCCGGCGCGCGGCCCAGCAACTGGCCACAGAAACACTGGAGGAGCGCGGCCTGGCGGCCATGGCGCTGAACCTGAGCGATACTCCGGCACTGACCGAGACGCTGCGCCGCACCCTGGCCGACACCATGCCGCTGCCCGGTTGCGGAACGCTGTACGGGGGGTTGCTGAGCCTCTCGCCCATGGCCATGCAGGTGACAACCAGTTCGCGCTACAGCGCGCAGGGCTGGTCCGGCGATGGCCGGTTTACCGTGGTCCTGCCCGAGGCGCTCGATATCGAGGCTCTGGCCGGCCGCTACGAGGTAGCCATACTGGGCGAACACGACTGTCAGTGGCTTACGCTGGGTTGGGAGGAACTGTCTGACGATGGCAGCGGACGCTACGCCGGCCAGCTCCCGGGGCAGGCGTGCGAAACCTTCCGTGGAGAGTTCCGCTGGAGTCTCGCCGGCAGCCTTATCCGGCGCGAAATCCTCGCTCTTGAGGAACGCAGCGACTGCGATCAACCCTGGCGGGATGCAGAGCCTTTGGGCACCGACTGCGCGGTGTTCGCCGAGAGCGGACAGGGGTTCTTCTGTGTACTGCAGACTGCGGAAGAAGCCATGACATTCCGCTACCTGGCCCAGTAAGTCAGAGCTTCTGTCCCATCAGGCAGCCGACCCGGCAGACAACCATGTCTGCCGGGTCAGTAGCCGCGCTGCACCACATAGGCCGACAGTTGCCGCAGGCGCTCGGCCTCGGTACCAAATCCCTCCAGCGCCGTCAGCGCCTCCTCGTGCAACCTCTGCAAGTGCTCCCGAGCCGCGTCCAACCCCAGCAGCGACACATAGGTGGGCTTGTTGCGGGCACTGTCCGCACCCTGCTGCTTGCCCAGGGTGGCAGTATCGGTCACCACATCGAGAATGTCATCCTGCACCTGGAAGGCCAGGCCCACCGCCGCGGCGTAGCGATCCAGCGCCGCCAACTGGCCCGGGTCGGCACCGGCCACCCGGGCGCCCATGGCCACGGCGGCGCGGATCAGGGCGCCGGTTTTCAAGCGGTGTATGGCTTCCAGAAGCACCAGATCAAGCTCGCGATCCACCGCCTCCAGATCCCTCGCCTGCCCCATGACCATACCGTCGGCACCGGCGGCGGACGCCAGCAGGCGCACCAGTTCCACCTTGCAGGTGCTATCTATATGGGGGGCCTCCGCCAACAGTTCAAACGCCAGGGCCTGGAGGGCGTCGCCGCAAAGAATGGCCGTGGCCTCGCCGAAGGCGATATGGCAGGTGGGCTGCCCCCGGCGCAGGTCATCGTCGTCCATGGCCGGCAGGTCGTCATGAACCAGACTGTAGGCGTGAATGGCTTCCAGGGCACAGGCCAGGGTGTCCAGCGCCGGGTCCGCCGGACGACCCAGGGCCTCGGCGGCAGCGTAGACCAGCAGCGGACGCACCCGCTTGCCGCCGCTGAACAGACTGTAGCGCATGGCCTCGAGCAGGCGGGCACCACTGTTGGTGGGCAGCAATTGATCCAGGGCGGCATCCACCCGCTCCCGGCATGCCCGGGCGTAGGCCTCCAGTTCCGGGCTCATTGATCCTCCGCACCCTCCTCGTCGAACGGCGCCAGGGCAATCTGCCCCTGCTGCTCCACCAGTTGCTTGACCTGCTGCTCGGCGGCGCTCAACCGCTGCTGGCACTCACGGGTCAACTCGATGCCCCGGGCAAAGGATTCCAGGGATTCCTCCAGGCTCATATCGCCCTGCTCCATGCGTTCAACCAATGCCTCCAGCGCCTTTAGCGACTGTTCAAAATCGGTTCCGGGCTTTTTCTTGCCGGCCATGTTCCACTCCTGGCGGTCGAGAAAACCGCGTTGCTGCCGATATTAAAGGCGCTCATTATAAGGCGGGCACCTGGCAAATGGCAGGCCGATGAACCCGGCCAGTCCGCCAAGTCCTGCTATAGTTAGCAGTGACAGGATAACGACACACAGAGGAGCACTCCGTGGATTTAGCCACACTTGTGGGGCTGATTGGCGCCATCACGCTGATCGTCGTCTCCATGACCATGACCGGGGATCTGGTCACCTATATCAACGCCCCCTCGATTGTGATCGTGGTCGGCGGCACAACTTTTGCCGTTATGGCCAAGTTTGGCCTGGGCCAGTTCCTCGGTGCCTTTCGCGTGGCCGCCAAGAGCTTTTTCTTCCGGCTGGATGACCCCGCCGATATCATCGACGAAATCGTGGAGCTGGCGGACGCCGCGCGCAAGGGTGGGCTGCTCTCACTGGAGGGCAAGGAGGTCAACAACAAGTTCCTGCAGAAGGGCATTCAACTGCTGGTGGACGGCCACGACCCGGAAGTGGTGCGCACCATGATGTCCAAGGACCGCTTTCTCACCGAATACCGGCACCAACAGGGCTCGTCCATTTTTTCTGCCCTGGGCGACGTGGCACCAGCCATGGGCATGGTTGGCACGCTCATCGGCCTGGTGGCCATGCTGGCCAATATGGATGACCCCAAGGCCATTGGCCCGGCCATGGCGGTGGCCCTGCTCACCACCCTCTACGGCGCCGTGCTCGGCCATGCGGTGTTCAACCCCATCGCCGACAAGCTGCGCCTGCGGGCGGCAGAAGAAGCACTGCTGAAAAGTCTGATCATCGACGCCCTGCTGGCCATTCAGAGCGGGCAAAACCCCCGCATCATCGATTCGGTACTGCGCACCTATCTGCCCGAGGGCAAACGGGACGTCGCGGATCTCGGCTAGACGGCGGATTTGCCCATGAGCGAAGACGATCAGAAACCGAGAAAGCAGCCAGCCATTGGCCTGCCCATGTGGATGGCCACCTTCGCCGACCTGATGGCACTGCTGATGTGCTTTTTTGTACTGCTGCTGTCCTTCTCGGAAATGGACGCCATGCGCTTCAAGCGGCTGGCCGGCTCCCTGGCCCAGGCCTTTGGCGTGCAGGCAGAGGTGGCCCTGGACGAGGTTCCCCGGGGCACCAGTATTATCGCCCGGGAATTCAGCCCGGGCCGCCCGGATCCCACCCCCATCAACGAGATTTTCCAGCGCACCGACGATATCACCCAGATGAGTCTGGAGGTCTACTGTGCCCAGGAATACGACATCCAGCGCGGCGAGATCGACCACGACGGCGCCCGGGAACAGATACAGCAACGGCTGGAGGAACTGGTGCGGCAGACGGAGGACGATGCCCGGGAGCTGGCCAGCCGCCTGCAGACGCGGATTCTCGCCGGCCAGATCGAAATCGAAACCCGGGGCCGACAGATCATCATCCGTATTCGCGAGCAGGGTTCCTTCCGCTCCGCCTCGGCGGAACTGGCGGATGACTATTTCGATGTTATGGACGAAATCCGTGCGGTACTGATGCTCAAGCCCGGACGTATCGAAGTGCAGGGCCACACCGACAATCTGCCCATCAGCTCGGCCCAGTTTCGCTCCAACTGGGATCTGTCCTCCGCCCGGGCGGTGTCCGTTGCCCACGAGCTGATGCGCGGTGACTATATCAACCCCCGCCGCTTCCAGGTGGTGGGGCTGGCGGAGACCCGTCCCCTGGCGCCCAACGACACACCGGCCAACCGGGCACGCAACCGCCGGGTGGAAATCGTGATTCAGCAGGGGTTGGAGCAGGATCTGGACGCGTCGGAAATCGAACTGCTCAAGTCCGGGGGGCAGGACATCATGCGCAGCCTGGATCTGGACCCCGACTACCTGTTCGAACTCGACGACGACGAAATTTTCTAGCAAACATCCGGCTGGGGCCACCACCATGACCGACACAGACAGGCGCCGCTACTTTCGCATCAACGAACGGCTGGGCATTGCCTACCGGGTACTGGGTGATGAGGAGGAAAGCGGCAGCGGCGAACCGCCCGTGGACATCTATACCCTTCTGTCCCGCTACGACCGGGACATCACCCAACTGCTGGGTCAGCTGCCCTCTCGCGACGGACCGCTGCGGGATCTGCTGGACACCCTCAACAAAAAAATCAACTGCATCGCCAACCAGCTGGAACTGGAAAGCAGGATGATCGAGCAGATCGCCCACCGGGTGGCAGAGGTCAATATCAGCGCCTGCGGCATGGCGGCGACACTGGATGAAGCACTGGCACCGGGCACCCGACTGGAACTGGACCTGGTACTGCTGCCGGAGAACCAGCGGCTGGTGGCCCGGGCGGTGGTAGTGAGCAGCGAGCCGCGCACCGACGGCGAGGGCCACTACACCCGGCTGGCCTTCAGCGAACTGGACACCGGCAACCAGGAACGGCTCATCCAGCACATAGTGCGGCGCCAGAGCGAGCTGCTGCGACTCAAACGCGAACGGGACACTCCTTTGTGAGATATTTCCTACAACAATTGCAGACATTTGCCACTATCGCCTGCGGGCGCAATCCTCAACAATGGCTACTGCTACGGACGCATGCGCAGGAGCGCGCGGCACGGATCAAGACGGAACTGCGCCACATACGGCCCAGGCTGGGCACTATCCTGTAAGAGAAACCCCGCTTCGTCCCCCGAAGCGGGGTTTTTTCAAACCCTATATGGTCTCCCCGCGCCGCAACATGGCCTCCGCCTGCCGCGCCTGCCCCAACTCACCGTAAATCTCCGCTGCCAGCCGATAGAAGCGAGGTTCATCGTTCTTGCGCCGCAGAGCCCGGCGAATCAGTTCTTCTGCCGTGGCGTAGTCACCGCTGTCGTATTTGCGGCTCGCCTGGGCATAGAGGTAGTAGGGGTTGCTCTGCTGGTACTGACGGGCACGGCGCCCGTAATAGGCTGCCCGCTCCTCGTCACCCAGCCAGCGGTAGTAGTTGCTGAGATTGCTGATCACCGTCAGATGGTTCCGCTCGAGGGAGTACCCCTTGAGCCAGGCGGCTTCCGCCTCGGCCAGCAGTCCCTGGCGGGCGTGCATGGAGCCCAGATTGCTCCAGATGTAGGCCCGCCGGCCATCCAGCAGCAGTGCCTTGCGAACATGACGGTGAGCCTCGGCAAAATCGCCGATCGCAGCCAGCTCCATGGCACGGTTGTTGTGGTACTGGGCCGCCAGTTCCCGGTCACTGATCAGGGTCTGGGGGTAACTGACCCGGTAGCGGGCCATCTCCAGATCCATGACTGCCCGCTCGCCCCGGGGCAGCATCACCATGGCGTTGACGTGCATCAGCCGCATCAGCACCTGATCGTCACTGATATTCCATACCGGTGGCATCTCCACCTCGTTGGGCCGGACATCCAGCCCCACATGGCGCCCCATGGCCACGTACAGCAGGGTGAAGCCGAGGCAGTTGGCGCGACGGATTGCGAACACTTCGGCGGCGGTGTAGGTGTCATTGAGGTCGTAGGTAATACCCCGGCCCCAGGAGTACACCAGCGCCTGATAGAGCGCCTCGGCCCGATCGTAGGGGTCGCGAATCCCCTGGGTGTAAAACTCCGCAAATGACTTCATTTCCTCAGTCAAATGCAGTATGGCCGACGGATCGGGCACGGCGGGGGATTCCTGCGCCTGCCCGAGCAGCGACTCGCCGGACAGGGCCCGTTCCAGCACTGCGGGATCGGGACCGGCAAACCAGTCGGGCAAGGTACGGTAGTTGCTGCAGCCGGTCAGCAGCAGTGCGCAAAGGAACAAAACGGACAGTCTGAGGTACATAGTTCAGGCCTCGTGTATTGGATCATTGCTTCTGCCCTGAACCTGATCTGCTTGGTCCTTTGACCTCAAGCCTAGCCCATTGGTTTGGCTGGAATGACGGCAGGGGCTGACCATTCGCTTACCCTTGGCTTCTGTGGCAAACTGCCGACGGCGCCCGCCACAGGCCGGCGCCCATGGATCTCTATCGCTACCCCGGAGGGACAATAATGAAAACGACCGTATACACCCTTAACCCCCTGTTGCCGATTCTGGCCCTGATCCTGGCGCTGCTGGCCGGCTGCGCCGCCACGCAGACCCGCTCCGGCGCACCGGAGTTCTACACCCAGGTCGAGGGCATCACCGAATTCCGGCTGGACAACGGCCTGCGGGTACTGCTGGTACCCGACGACTCCCGCCCCAGCACCACCGTAAACATCACCTACCTGGTGGGCTCGCGGCACGAGGGCTACGGCGAATCCGGCATGGCGCATCTGCTGGAGCACCTGTTGTTCAAGAGCAGCGAGAACTACGCGGACATCACCGAGGAAATCGCCCGCCGGGGCGGGCGCGCCAACGGCACCACCTGGTACGACCGCACCAACTATTTCCAGACCTTTCCCGCCACGGACGAGAACCTCACCTGGGCGCTGTCCATGGAGGCGGACCGCATGATCAACGCCCTGCTCAAGGAGGAGGATCTGGCGTCGGAAATGACGGTGGTGCGCAACGAATTTGAAATCGGCGAGAACAACCCCTTCCGCATTCTGATGCAGCGCACCGCCGCCGTGGCCCACGAATGGCACGGCTACGGCCGCTCCACCATCGGCGCCCGCACCGACATCGAGAATGTGCCCATGGAGCGGCTGCGCAATTTTTACCGCCGCTACTACCAGCCGGACAACGCCGTGCTGGTGGTGTCCGGCCGCTTCGACCAGGAACAGACCCTGGAGCTGATTCAGTCCCGCTTTGGTGTCATCCCCGCCCCCGAGCGCGTGGGCGACATGGTGATCTGGCCCACCTACACCCGCAATCCCACCCAGGACGGCGAGCGCCGGGTAACCCTGCGGCGCAACGGCGACTACCAACTGGTGCTTTCGGCTTTCCATGTGCCCGCCGCGGCCCACGAGGACTACGCTGCCCTGGACGCCCTCGCCCATATTCTCGGCAACGAGCCCTCGGGCCGTCTGTACAAGGCGCTGGTGGAAACCGAACTGGCCGCCGCCGTGGGTTCCTGGCAGTTCACACCGCACGAACCCGGGCTGAAATTCAGCTACGCCCGGCTGCGCAGCGATGACGATATCCAGGCGGCGGAAGACGCCATGCTGGAAGTGTTTGCCGGCTTGCGGGACAACCCCATCACCGAGGAAGAACTGAACCGGGCCCGCAACGCCCTGATCCGCGATCTGGAAGTCACCCTGCGCAACAGTGACCGGGTCGGCATCCAACTCACCGAGTGGGCGGCCGCCGGCGACTGGCGCCTGCTGTTCATCTACCGCGACCGACTGCGCGAACTGACGGTGGAAGACGTGCAGCGGGTGGCGGATCACTACCTCAAGTCCAGCAACCGCACTCTGGGCTGGTTTATCCCGGACAGCGCGCCGGACCGCTCCGACATTCCCGAGGCACCGCCCATCGAAGAACTCGTGGCCGGCTATGTGGGCGACGAGGACCGCGCCGCCGGTGAAACCTTCGAACCCACCTTTGAGAACATCGAGGCCCGGCTACAGCGCTTCGAGCTGGAAAACGGCCTCAAGGTGGCGCTGCTGCCCAAGTCCACCCGGGGCGGTACCGTCAACGGGCAGTTGACCCTGCGGCTGGGCAGCGAGGACACCCTGATGGGCCAGCGCGTCAACGCCAGCCTGGCCTCCGCCATGCTGATGCGCGGCACCCGGCAGCGCTCGCGCCAGGAGATCACCGACACCATCAGCGATCTGCAGTCGCAACTGTCCATCGGCGGCGGCAGTCAGGTCACGGCCCGGCTGGAGACCATCGGCGAAAACCTGATGCCGCTGATGGGTCTGCTGGCCGAAGTGCTCACCCAGCCAAGCTTTGACGAGAGCGAGTTCAACCGGCTGCGCCAGCGCCGCCTGGCGGATCTGGAAGCACAGCGCAACGACCCCAATGGCGCCGCGTCCTGGGCGCTGAACCGGATTTTCCGCAGCACCGACGACCCGGCACATCCCAACTACTCCCCCACTCTGGACGAAGAGCTGGCCGCCATCGAAAGCGCCGAACTGAATCAGGTGCGGGAGTTTTACCAGCGCTTCTACGGTCTGGGCCCCGGCGCCACCCTGACGCTGGTGGGCGATTTCGACGCCGAGGCGGTGCGCGCCTGGCTGGAGAACCACACCCGCTGGCGCCCGGCCACGCCCTACCAGCGGATACCCGCCACCCTGGTGGAGCCGGACGTGCGGCACGAAACCGTCCAGATCGACGACCGCCCCAACGCCATGCTGCTGGGCCTGATGCAATTGCCCATCCGCGACGACCACGAGGATTACCCGGCGCTGGTACTGGGCAACCACCTGTTGGGCGGCGGCTTCCTCAACTCCCGCCTGGCCCGGCGCATTCGCCAGCAGGAGGGCATCAGTTACGGCGTGGGCTCCAACATCGGCGCCAGCGCCCAGGACCCGGTGGGCCACTTCGTGGTGTACGCCATGTACGCGCCGGAAAACCGGGAGCGTCTGCACGAAGCTCTACAGGAGGAACTGCGCCGCGTGCTGGAGGAACCCTACACGCGCGAGGAACTGCAATACGGGCTGGAAGGCTGGCTGCAGCAGCAGGAAGTCACCCGCAGCAACGATGGCCAGTTGATGGGCATACTCAGCAACCACCTCTATCTGGGCCGGGATATGCACGGTACCGCCGAGTGGGAGGAGCGGGTAAAAGCGCTGGATGCCGACACCATTCTCCAGGCCATGCGCCGCCACCTGGACCCGAAGCGGCTGGTCATCGTGGAAGCAGGGGATTTCGGCGACTGAGATGCCTTCTGGCAAGCTGGTTGGCGGCGTTCGTTTGTGATAGCCTTAATTTCACCTGAAATTGCTTTTTTATATATAAAAGGTGAATAAATGACTGTCGCGCAACTTAAACGCCTGCCTCTGGCGCTTGTACTGACCGGGGCGCTTGCCGCTCCGGCGTTTTCCGCTGACGGAGAAAAAGACTGGCTGGAGCTGTTCAACGGCGAGAATCTGGACGGCTGGATCATCAAGATCAGAGGCTGGGAGGTGGGCGAAGACCCGAAAAACACCTTTCGGGTGGAAGACGGCCTGTTGACGGCCAGCTACGACCAGTACGAAAGGTTCAATGACCGCTTCGGCCACATCTTCTACGAAGAGCCTTTTTCCTACTACATCGTCCGGGTGGAATACCGCTTCATCGGCGACCAGGTACCCGAAGGACCGGGCTGGGCCTTCCGCAACAACGGCATCATGTTCCACGCCCAGCACCCGGACGAGATGGAACTGGACCAGGCCTTCCCCCTCAGCGTGGAGTACCAGATGCTCGGTGGCGACGGTGAGAATGAACGCCCCACCGGCAATCTTTGTACACCGGGAATCCATGTGGTGATGAACGGGGTGCTGCACAAGGATCACTGTACCGAGTCCGACAGCGCCACCTTTCACGGTGACCAGTGGGTGACGGCCGAAGTGGAGGTACACGGCAGCGGTCTGATCCGCCACCGGGTCAATGGCGAACAGGTGATGGAGTACAGCCAGCCGCATAAAATGGAAGGCGGCGCCCACCTCAGCAGCGGCTACATCGCCCTGCAGGCAGAGAGCCACCCCACCCAGTTCCGTTCGGTGCGGCTGCTCAACCTGAAAGGCTGCCTGGACCCGGAAGCCAGTAACTTTCGCTCCTATCTGATCAGGCACGACCAGAGCAGTTGCGAATACTGACGCTACCCCCTCCCCCTAGCCCCCTCCCCATAGGGGAGGGGGGACGCTGTGCTCCCTCCCCTCTTCAGAGGGGAGGGCCGGGGTGGGGAGAGGAAGCCCCAAAATAACTACTCGGACTTCAGACTACTGAGAAATTCAGTGATATCCCGCAGTTGGCTGGCGGACAGGTTGGCACCCATGGCGGGCATACCCGAGGGTGAATAGCGGGTTTCCACGATATCTTCCCTGGCCACACGCTGGCTGGAATCGCCCACCTGTACCGTCACACTTTCGCTGTCCTCCGCCTCAAAGAAACCCTGAACGGTTTCTCCGTCACGGGTGGTCACCGTGATGGTGCCATAACCCGCCGCAATGCGGGCGTGGGGGTCCACCATGGTCTGCAGCAACTGGTAGCGGGACAGGCGATCCGCCACATGGGTCAGCTCCGGTCCCACATGACTGCCGCGCTCGTTGAGCACATGGCAGCGCATGCACTGGGCCACCGGGCTGAAGCGCACCAGGTTGTGGCCACGCTGCCAGTCACCACCATAGAGAGACTCGCGGAACTGATCCATGATGTCGTCCGGGTCCTTGCTGTCCCGGTAACTCTGCAGTGCGGCCTGCACCTGCTCATCGTCTAATCCCTCCGCAGCCAGCAGCAGGTCCAGTTGAACTTCAGGAGCCACGTCACCAGCCTGCAGTCGAGCCAGACGATCGCGGAACACGGCGTAGGCGGCCTCGTGGCGGATATTGGCCAGGGAGGCCAGAGCCGCCTGCTGTTCCGCCACCGGTGCGCTGTCCAGCACCAGAACGTGCATGTCCACCAGTTGCTCCGGCGCCGTTTCCAGGCCCGGCAATTTGCTCAGGGCAACGGAGCGGACATCGCTGCTGGGATCGTTCAGGGCCTGCTGCACAGCGCCGCCCACATCGTCGTAGTTCAGCGCCAGCAGCGCCTCCAGGGCGGCAATGCGCACACTCTCGGCGGGGTCTTCGCCCAGCAGGCGACGCAGGTCCGCCACCCTGTCGACAAACGACAGTCCGCTCAGGGCGCGAACCGTGGCGGTGCGCACGGCCGCACTGTCATCGGTCAGCAGGGTACTGTAGATTCCTGTCAGTACCTCGCGGGCCTGATGCAGGTCGTTGTTGACCTCGCCGCGATGACGGCCGGTAACCCGGTCGTAGATGGACGAGGCCGGCCAGTGGGCCAGAGTATTGAGCGCCTCGGCGCGCAGTACATCGCTCTGATTCAGGTCGCTGGCAAAGCGGCCGAGGCGGGCGGCATCTTCTGCGGTGCCACTGTAGATGGTGGCATTGATGGCCCGCCGCAGCAGTGGTTCGCCACCGAAACGGTCCTGATCCAGCATGGCGGCCAGTGCCGGGATGGCCTCCTCGATAAACAGGTCGTCGGCGATACCCCGGGCGGCGCTGAGGACCACGTAGTGGTCTTCGTCGGCCAGGAAGCGGGCGATGGCCGGATGACGCAGGCGCTGCAACGCCACTACTACTGCCACCCGCACCGCTGCCGAGGGGTGTTCCGCCAAGGCGACCAGCGCATCCACATCACCGATGCGCTCCAAAGCCACGGCGCCGGCTACACGCAGGTAGGCATCGCGCTCGTTGTTCTGCTCCAGCATGGTGACAATGGGCGCTATGGCCGCTGCGTCGCCAATACGACCGAGGGCCTGGGCGACGAAGAACCGCACCCGGTCACTGTCATCGGCCAGCAGCGGCAGCAGGGTGTCCCGGGCCGGCGCATAGTGAACGTCGCCCAGCAGCCTGGCGGCCTGGGCGCGGATTTCCGGGTCTTCGTCATTCAGGAAGGGAACCAGCGGCGCAGCGGGAGCACCCGCCTGCCGGGACAGTTGGCCCAGACCCCAGAGGCCGTGAATGCGCGCCATCTGGTCATCGGCGGTTTCCGCAGCGGCCAGCAGTGGCGCAGAAGCTTCGCGCTCCACCAGTTCGAACTGGGCCTTGCTGCGCACGCGCATATCGGCGTGCCCAAGCAAGGTCAGCAGATTGCTGTCGTCCCGACCGGAGAAATCCTCGGCCAGCAGGCGTGCGGTCTCTTCCCGGGGGCCACGATCCGGGTCTGTCACGTCCAGGGTCCAGATGCGGCCCTTCTCATTGCGGCCCCAACCCTCTACCCAGTCGGAGAAATAAAGCTGTCCATCGGGGCTGAAATCCAGGCCCGTGGCCTGGATGCCGTAGAACAGCCGCACGTCACTGGCCAGCTCAAAGGTGGCGCCCCTGGGTTCCAGCGTGAAGGCGTTGATGCCGGAGCGGCTGAAGGTGCCCAGGAACTCGGCGACAAAGAAATGATCCCGCCACTCCTCACTCAGGGCAGTGCCCGGGTTGAAGACCATACCGGTGGGGCCGTTGTGGTAGGGGGCAATAGGTGGCAATACGTGAGCCACCTGCGCCTTGTCGAAGGTCTTGTGGTAATCCTCCGCCATCCAGACCTTGTAGTCGTTATTCCGGGGATCGCTGTACTTGCCCAGTTGCCAGTTGATGCGCCAGCCGCTGTCGGAGCCATCCACCAGATACTGCAGCCGCTCGCGTTCGCCCTCGTGGTCGCCGTCGTTGTCCACCGTGATCAGGTTGCCGAACCGGTCGAAGGTAAACTCGTGGGTGTTGCGCAGGCCGGTGGCAAATATCTCGAAATTGCTGCCGTCCGGTTCGCTGCGCGCGATCACACCCTGATTGGGGTAGTACCAGTGGCGACCGGTGCTGTCGGTGATGTTGGCGCCGATGTCGCCGATGGACCAGTACATGCGGCCGTCCGGCCCGAGGGTCATGCCGGACATACCGTGGCCGCTGAAACCGATGTGTACGCCATACCCGTGGCTGATGGATTCCTTGAAGTCCGCCACACCGTCACCGGTGGTGTCCTTCACCCGCCAGGCGTCCGGCGCCACGGCCAGATAAAGTTCGTCGCGCTGGTTGTGGTAGTGCAGCCCGCCGAGTACGTCTGTGATCTCTTCGTGAAAGTCCCGCAGGAACAGGGACGAACGGTCGGCCAGGCCATTGCCGCTGGTGTCTTCCAGCACCCAGACTTCTTCCTTTTTCACCGCCAGGTCCCGCCAATCGTGGGAGCCGTCGTTGTTGCGATCCGGCAGCCATTCATTCTGTTCGCTTCTTTCCGGGGCCATGTCGTAGCGCAGGAAAGCCCGGCGGTCTTCCACCGTCTCCCAGCTCATGGACGGGTCAACCCAGCGCCAGTAGCCGCGGATATCGAACTCGGAGTTGTTGCTGCGGTGGGTGACTGCCGCCCAGACCCGGCCCCGGTAGTCGATATTGATGGCCACCGGATCCCCCAGCAGACGCTCGGAGGCCCAGAGATTTATCTCGAGTCCGTCGATCAGTTCCAGATTGGCCCGGCGCCGCAGTTGGTCCGCCGTGCGGCGGGCATCGGCATCGGAGATTTCCTTGACCTCCCGCTCGAGCGCCGGCGCGGCCGGAGTTGTGCTGGCACCTGATTCCACCGAGGAATCCCGTGAACAAGCACCCAGTGCGGGTACCAGAAACAGCGCTGTCATCAGCGCCAAGGGTTGAATTCCGAGCAGTACTTTGACGTTTATCATATTGGTATTGACTTTGCGCGTTTATATGGAAGACAAGTGGAGGCGGGCGATTGTGACAGGAAAAATTTGCGCGGTACAGTGTCCTCACCGGCCACACAAGCCCCCCATTACAAATTTTTACATATAAAAAAAAGAAATTTCTGTTCATTTTTTGAATCTCGTTCATAATTGCCCTCCGAGCAAACCCAGGACGCGGCACCCATGGGCACCAGTGAACGCAAACAGCGAGAGCGCGAGGAGCGCGAAACCCTGTTTCTGGACAGGGCCGCCGAACTGATCGAAAACGAGGGATTGGTGCACCTGCAGATGGCCCGGCTGGCGGAAGCCTGCGATTACTCTACCGGCACCCTCTACCAGCACTTCGCCTCCAAGGAGGACCTACTGGCAGCCCTTGCCCACCGCCATGCCCGGACACACCTGGAGCTGTTCGAGCGGGTCGGCCGCTGGCAGGCGCCCTCCCGGGAGCGCATCTTCGCCCTCTGTGTGGCCGATCAGACCTTCGCGCAACAGCATCCGGCGCAGTTTCGCCTGGCACAGTACGTATTTACCGAGGCGGTGTGGGACAACATTCCCGTCCCGCGGCGCGAGCAGATTCTGGCCTGCAGCGAGCCAGTCAGCACCATCGTCGGCAACATCGTAACCCAGGCCCGGACCGACGGCGATCTGCCCGAATCCGATCTCAATCCGTTGGAAGTGGCTCTGGGCCCCTGGTGTCTGACCCAGGGCATGCACACCCTGGCCCATACCCAGGGGCTGCTCGAAGCGGTGCAGATCAGCAACAACCAGCGTCTGCTCTATCGGCACATTCAGACCCTGCTGAACGGCATGAACTGGCAGCCGCTGATGAACCCGGCGGATGACGCCACCGTAGATGCCCTGGTGGCCAGAATTCAGCGCGACGCGCTATTGGCACCTGCTACTGACACCCGCTGACAGACGATGACCGTACAATCACCCCATTTTCATTGACCGATTCCACCCGGAACAAGGATTTACACCATGACTGAGAGAATGATCATCATGCTCGTCGCTGTCGGCCTTCTGCTGACGGCTATATTCGGCGGCAAATGGTTCGTAGACGGGATGATCACCGAATTCATCACCAACATGGAGCAACCACCGATCCGTATCACCGAAACCCGGGTCAGCGAATCCCAGTGGACGCCGCAGACCACCACCGTGGGCAGTTTCCGCGCCGTCAATGGCGCAAACCTGACCACGGAAGCCAGTGGCATAGTCATCAGCATTCACTTTGAAAGCGGCAGCCCGGTCAGCGCAGGACAGCGCCTGGTATCGCTGGATACAGAAGCAGACGAAGCCGAACTGGAGCGACTCAAAGCGGCGGAAGTTCTGGCGACGCTGGAACTGAATCGGTACCAGCGTCTGCACAGCGAAGGAAATATTTCCGACGCCGAACTGCAGCGCCGAGAAAGTGAAGCCGCCCAGGCCGCAGCGGCCGTGCGCACTCAGGAGGCCCGCATTCGCCAGAAAACCATACGCGCACCTTTCGACGGTCTCTCGGGCATACGCCAGGTCAATGTGGGGCAGTTTGTGGCGGCAGGCAATCCCGTGGTTTCAGTGCAGTCGCTGGACCCTATCTACCTGAATTTCTCTCTGCCGGAGCGGGAGATGTCGCGTATCGACACCGGCAAGACCGTGCGTGTGCGCGTCGATGCGCACCCGGATAGGGAATTTACCGGCACCATCACTGCCCTTGAGCCGGGTGTGCGCGAAAGCACCCGCACCTTTGAAATTCAGGCCACTCTGGATAACCCGGAGTTGTTGTTGCGGCCCGGGATGTTCGGTCGCGTCAGCCTCACTGCGGGCGAGGAACAAACAGTACTGTTGGTGCCGCAGACGGCCCTGCAATTCAACCCTTACGGCAATTCCGTGTATGTGATTCGCGAAGACGACGACGAACGACTGCGGGTCACGCGCCGGTTTGTTACCACGGCAGAACGTCAGGGCGACATGATCGTGATTCGCGAGGGTCTGGAAGTGGGCGACCGCATTGCCACCTCCGGCATTCTCAAGCTGCGCAACGAAGCCGTGGTGGAAATCAGCGATAACGGCGACCTGCAGCCCAGCCAGGATCTCTACCCTCAGCCTGCGAATCAATAGGAGAGCACCCCATGCGCTTTACCGATGTATTTATTCGCAAGCCGGTGCTGGCCACGGTAGTAAGCCTGTTCATTCTGTTGCTGGGTCTGAGAGCCGGCGTTGATTTGAACGTGCGGCAGTTTCCGGAACTGCAGAACGCCGTGATAACCATTTCCACTGTCTATATTGGCGCCGACGCCGATCTGGTGCAGGGCTTTATCACTACCCCCATCGAACGCCAGGTGGCCGCCGCCGAGGGCATTGATTATCTCGTCTCGTCCTCCAGTGCGGGGATGAGCATGGTGCAAGCCTATCTGCGCCTGGACTACGACCCCAACGAAGCGCTGACCCAGATCGCCGCCCAGGTAAATGCCGTGCGCTCCGATCTGCCGGAAAATGCCATGGACCCGGTTGTCACCCTGGCCGTGGGCCAGCAAACCGCCGCAATGTATCTGTCGTTTTACAGCGACCTGCTGGACAACAACCAGATCACCGACTACCTGGTACGGGCGGTGGAGCCGCAACTGGCGACCATCCCCGGAGTCCAAAGTGCCGACATTCTTGGCGCAAGAACCTTTGCCATGCGCCTCTGGCTGGACCCGGAACGTATGGCCTCGCTCAACATCACCGGCTCGGATGTCATGACTGCGCTGCAGCGCAACAATGTACTGGCCACGCTCGGACGCACCAAGGGGCAAATGGTGGCCATTGACCTCAATGCCGGCACCGACCTGCAGACGGTCGAGGAGTTTGAGCAACTGGTGCTGCGCAGCGAAAACGGCTCGCTGGTGCGGGTACGCGACGTGGCCGAGGTGGAACTGGGGGCTGAAAACTATGACTTCGCCGTCACCTTCAACGGCCTGAATGCCACTTTCATGGGCATTGAAGTTGCCCCTGACGCCAACGCGCTGGACGTAATCAGCGACGTCCACCGGGTATGGAACAACTCGATCATTCCGCAATTGCCGCAGGGGCTTGAAGCGGAGATTCCCTACGATTCCACCGACTACATCCGCAGCTCAATTAACGAAGTGATAATCACCATTGGCCTGGCATTGATCATTGTGGTACTGGTGATCTACGCGTTTCTCGGATCGCTGCGCAGTGTCATCATCCCCGCTGTGGCAGTGCCCCTGTCGCTGATCGGCACTCTGTTTCTGATCTGGATCATGGGTTTCTCCATCAACCTGTTGACGCTGCTGGCCATGGTGCTGGCTATCGGCATTGTGGTGGACGACGCCATCATCATGCTGGAAAACATACAGCGGCACCTGGAAGAAGGCATGTCCCGCATGGACGCCTCACTGCTCGGTGCGCGCCAGCTGGCCTGGCCCATTGTCGCCATGTCCACCACACTGATCGCCGTATTCATTCCCCTGGGCTTTATGGGTGGGCTGACAGGTGTGCTCTTTCTGGAGTTTGCCTTCACTCTCGCCGCCACGGTGGTGCTCTCCGGTGTCGTGGCCCTGACCCTGTCGCCCATGATGTGTTCGCGTATTCTCAAGTCGCGGCGCGACGGTGGCGAACGCCCCAAACTGGAAATGTGGCTCGATAATTTCTTCGAACGCCTGCGCGGGCGCTATCAGCACTCACTGCACGGCGCGCTGAACACCACACCCGTGGTCCTGGTATTCGGTGCCATTGTTTTGGTGTCCTGCTACTTCCTTTTTGTCACCAGTTCCAGTGAGTTGGAACCGGAGGAAGACATAGGCTTTGTTTTCAGCATAGCCGAAGCTGACAGCTACGCCTCCCTGGACAACACTCACCGCAGTGCGACGCAAATCAACCGGCTGCTGGACGAGGTGCCGGAAATCAGAGCCCTGTTTGTATTTTCCGGCATGGGCGGCACCAACAACGCCGGTGCCGGTATGGTGCTCAAGCCCTGGAGTGAGCGCACCCGCACCACCAAGCAGGTGCTGGAACAGGACATTCAGCCTTTCCTGCAGACCATTCCCGGCCTGAACGTTCAGTTTGCGGCCTCGCCGCCGTCGCTGCCCACTCCAGGTGGCGGTCCGCCTGTTCAGTTGGTGATCGGTTCGACACAGCCACACGAGGCCATTCTCGACGTGGCCCAGGAAATCGTGGCACAAGCGCGTGAAACCGGACTTTTCATCTTCCTGGATTCGGATCTGAAAATCGATCGCCCGAGACAGACAGTACACATCGACCGGGAGAAGGCCGCGCTGATGGGTGTGGATATGCAGCAACTGTCGGCGGATCTGGGCAGCATGCTCGCCGGGGCCTACGCCGGGCGCTTTGCGCTCGACAACCGCTCCTACCGGGTGGTGCCCCAGGTGCAACGCAGCGACCGGCTCAACCCTGACCAGCTGAAAAATTTCTATACGCGCAACTACCAGGGGGAACTGGTGCCACTGTCCACGCTGGTGACGCTGGAAGAGTCTGTGCAACCGCGCCAACTGTCGGGATTTCAGCAGTTGAATTCGGTGACGATATCCGGCGTACCTTTTCCGGGCGTCACACTGGGTAAAGCCTTGACTGAACTGGAGAATATCGCCCAGCGCACAATGCCGGACGGCTTCTCCGTGGATTATGCCGGTCAGTCGCGACAGTTTCGTGCCGAGGGCGAGCAGATGGTGACCACCTTCTTTTTCGCACTGCTGGTCATCTTTCTGGTATTGGCGGCGCAATTCGAATCCTTCCGAAACTCCATCATCATTCTGGTGACCGTGCCCATGAGCATTTTTGGCGCGTTGATCTTTATCAGCCTGCCAATGTTCGCCACGCTCAACATCTACACTCAGGTTGGACTATTGACGCTGATCGGCCTGATTGCCAAACACGGTATTCTGATCGTGGAGTTTGCCAACAAATTGCAGCTGGAAGGCCGCAGCAAACGCGAAGCAATTGAGGAAGCCACCGCCATACGGTTGCGTCCCATTCTGATGACTACGGCCGCGACAGTGCTGGCCATGGTACCGCTGTTGATTGCCAGCGGCGCCGGCGCGGCTTCGCGCCAGGCCATGGGTCAGGTCATCGCCTCCGGCATGACTATCGGCACCCTGTTCACCCTGTTCGTCGTGCCGGCAGTCTATCTGATACTGGCCCGGGATTTCCACGGCGGCCAGGGTTACGGCGAAATGGACGAAGAACCCGCTCGCAGCTGACACCTCCCCGGGGCGGCTCCCTGCCGCCCCGTTTCCGCCTAGAATTGCGCGAGTTGTGCCGATAGCAGCATCGGCGCGCAAATCAGCAGGAACCACATCAGCGCCTTTTGCAGGCGCCAAAGCACACGGTTCAACTGGACTGTCAATTCAGAATGGTTGTCTTCAGGCATGGACGGTTCCTCCTGTGTCTTGCTGATATTCCAGCAAAACAAGAAGGCAATTCCGCGCGGAAAAGAGGCTCGCCGCCGATCAATTGTGGCAAATTGTGGCGGCACTATCGATACGGAGGATCCAACCGCTGCATCAGCTCCAGCGCCAGGGCAACACCCGGCAGGTTGACTCCCAGATCGCGCTGCAGATGGATGGCGGTGCGCACCCGCTTGATGCAACTGCCACGAAAAACCAACGGGTCTGCGTCCGGGCTTTCCGGGTCTATCACCCCTTCCTCAACCAGCTCCACAATGTAGGCTGTCTCCACACGGCAGGCGCTGGACAGTTCGGTCAGGGTCAACCTTACCTCCTCCAGTATTTCACCGCTGAGTTCATCGGTTTTTTTTGCGCTCATGTCACACCCCCAACTGGCTGCGCGGATCGAAGGGCATGGTTCGGGCCATCTCCCGGTAGAGTTCCCGGGCGCGCTCGCTGTCAGCCGGCGGCAAGGCAATACCCAGCACGGCGTAAAGATCCCCCGCCGGCTGACCGGGAATACCTCGCCCCTTCAGACGCAGTTTGTTGCCGGGCCGGCTGCCGGCGGGAACACTCAGATCCACAGCACCACCGGGAGTGGGCACCTTGACCCTGGCGCCCAAGGCGGCTTCCCAGGGCGCCAGGGGCAGATCCAGATAGAGATCCCGTCCCTCCACCCGGTACAGCGGGTGTGGCTTGAAGTCCACTTCCAGATAGAGGTCGCCCGCCCCGCCACCACCGATGCCGGGACCACCCTGGCCGCTCAGGCGAATACTCTGGCCAGCCTTGACGCCCTTGGGAATACGAATATTGAGTGTTCTGCGCTCCTGCCGCACCCGGCCATCGGCATCCACCGCCGGCACCTGCAGCTGAAGCTGCCGGCTGGCACCGTGAAAGGAATCCTCCAGGTCTATGACGATACGCAGGTGCTGATCCTCACCCCGGCCGCGAAACCCCGGGCCACGACCCGCCGTCCGGCGAAAGCCACCGCCGAACAGCGACTCGAAGAAATCGCTGTAGGCCGAGGCATCGGCGCCGGAAAACTCGGCACCGCCGGACTCGAAACCACCGCCCCAGTCCGGCGGTGGCCGGAACTCCTCGCCGCTGCGGTAACCGCTGCCCAACTGGTCATAGGCGGCGCGCTTTTCCGGGTCCTTGAGCACTTCGTAGGCCTCGCCCACCTCCTTGAACTTCGCTTCCGCGTCCGGCTCCCGATTGACATCCGGGTGATACTTGCGCGCCAGCTTGCGGTAGGCCCGCTTGATCTCCTCCTGGCTGGCGCCCCGCGCCAACCCAAGCACCTTGTAGTAGTCTTTGTATTGCATAACCTGGCTCTTCCGCTGGTCCGGCAAAAGAAAACGTGTAGGAAATCATAACGCAGCCCACGCCAAGGGGCCATAATGGCAATGCAGCCGCTCCGTCAGGCTGCTATCTTTACAGAAAAGAAGCAAGTCATAGCACAGGAGTCAAGAAGCATGAACCCCCACCGTCGCCACCCAACCGCAAAGCTGACCGCCGCCGCGCTGCTGTTCAGCTTCTGCACCGGCAACGCCGCCGCCCTGGCACCAACTTCGAATATCGAGATCTACGGCAGCGCGCATCTGGCGGTCAGTTACCTGGACGACGGCGAAGACTACAGTGCCCTCAACCTGTCCAGCAACGCCAGCCGCATCGGGTTTCGCACCGGGCACGAATTCAGCCCGGCGCTGCGCGGTGTTATCCAGATCGAGGGACAGGTCGACCTGGACAGCAACAACAATACCTCCCTCACCAGTCGGGACAGCTACGGCGCCCTGATCGGTAACTGGGGCATGGTTCGTGCTGGCTATTTTGATACCCCGATGAAAGTCATATCCCGCCGGGTGGACATGTTCAGCAATCAGGTGGGAGATACCCGCAATCTGGTGCGGGACAACTACTCCGGGTTGCAGGGATTTGATGAGCGTTTCAGGAACGGTATCGGCTACCGCTCACCGAGCATAGACGGGTTTATCATGGATCTGCATTATTCGGTGGAAACCCAGAGTAACGGCAACGCAGCGAACGACAATCGCAACAGCGCTGTCAGCGCGGCACTGACCTATACCCACGACGGCGCCTATCTGGCACTGGGACACGAGCGTTGGCGCTTTGCCGAGCACGAGCGGGAAAGGGAGATACTGCGCCTGTCCGGGTACTACGATCTGGGCGATTTTCGGGTCAGCGGCCTGGCGCAACGCACCACGGCGCCGGACAACCGCGCCTTGGGCCTGGGTGTGGCATATCGTTTCAGCGGCGCCATCATGCTGAAAAGCCACTACTACCGATTGCAGGCCGAAGAATCCGACGAGAGCAGCGATCTGCTGGCACTGGGCGTCGATTACCGCTATGCCACCAATCTTCGTTTCTATATGAACTATGCCCGCATGGCCAACAGGGAATGGCAGGCATTGAGTCCCTGGAGAGCCGCCAGCACCCTCGGTCAACCCGGCGCTGCCGGAGAAACCGCCAGCGGACTGGCGCTGGGCACCATTTACACTTTTTGACAGCAGTTTTCAGACGACGGCTTCAAGACAAAAAAGGTAGACAACAATGGGCGACAGCATCGACACCGACAGCCTGCCGAATACCGCCAAGGCGAAAATACTGGTGGCCGACGACTCAAAAATTGTCAGAGTCACCGCCGCCAAAACTCTGGGCGACAAGTTCGACCTGGTCATGGCGGAGGACGGCGAGGAAGCCTGGGAAAAATTGTCCACCGACCCGGATATCCAGATGGTGTTTACCGATCTGGGCATGCCCCGTCTGGACGGCTTTGGGTTGATCGAGCGCATTCGTGGCGCGGAGAACGAGCGAATTCGCAATCAACCCGTCGTGGTGATCACTGGCGCCGCCGAAGATGAAAGCGTCAAACGCAAGGTATTCGAAGTCGGCGCCACGGATTTTATCAGCAAGCCCTTCAAAGCCACCGAGCTGGTGGCCCGGGCGGAAGCCCATGTCAGCTATCGCCGGGACAAGGACAGCCTGCAGCAGAGCGTCGATGTGGATCTTCTCACCGGAGCGCTGAACGTCAAGGGGCTCCACGAACAGCTGGAACGGGACGTTTCCTTCGTTAACCGGCACGCGGCGAGCCTGGCGATCATCATGTTTGAGTTGGACGGATTCGGCAAAATCGCCGACCGGGTCGGCTTGCCCACGGCCGAGCGCATCATCAAGCAGGTGGCCACTACCCTGCTGGGTGCGGTGCGCAAGGAGGACAGCGTCGGCCGTATTGGCCATGATAAATTCGTACTGATCCTGCCCATGGCAAAAACCGAGGCAGTAACCACCCTGGCCCGACGCCTGTGCAACCGCGTGGAATCGTTCAAGCTGACCGTGAGCGGCGAAGCCCTGCCCATCACCATGTCTGCCGGCATTTGTGTCGCCATTCGCGGTGAGCAGACCAATGCCCGCAACCTGCTGCAATTCGCCGAGCAGGCGTTACGCAACGCCCAGCAACTGGGAGTTGGCGAAATTCAGTTGCTGAAGCAGGAACCCGGCCGCGCCGAAAAGCCCGAAAAAACTCTTACCATCGACCAACTGCTGGAGACCATTGCTCAAGGCAAGAAAGAAATTACAGACAGCCAACTGAACGCTGCGGTGCAGCAGCTCTTGCCTCTGGTGGCTTTGATGTCTGCCGAGCAACGACGACAATTGCTGGCCGCATAGCCCGTCACCCAATTGGCACCGGGCATATCCACCAGCGCTTGGGCATTTTCGGTGATTGTGGTGTAGTCACTGGTGCGGAGGAGAAGTGGGTTTACCGGTAAAGGTAACTGACTCCACAAAACGCCGATAGCAGTCCCAGGGCAAATCTTCCACCGCCAACTCGCCGGGCCTTGCGGGGTAGATCAGGTGGGCAATGACGATGTAGTCGTCAAAAAGAATATTGGTGGCAATCATCAACGCCTTGGATTCGTCGGAGGTAACTCCGCGAAAGGCCGTCCGCCCATTCACTTCGATGTCTTCAGCCAGAAGCACCTGGTTGCCCACGGATTCCATGGTGGTCTGGTAGGCCCTGCGCGTGGCCGCCAGAAACCGCTCCCCATCCCGACCGGAACCGATGGCGTTGTGCACTTCAACCCGATAGTCACCGCTCGCTCTCCACCCGCCCCGGCGCGAGGTGAAGCCCACCGTAGTGGTTTCTTCCCGCACCGCAGGGTTTTCGATGCAATGCAGCGGCGCGCTGACCTGAAACGGACGATCCGGAAACCGGTAGACGCCCTGATCATCAAGCCGGACCGCGGGCGAACCGGCGCAGGCCAGTAGTGCCAGTGTGGTAACAATCAGCAGATGACGATGCATGTATATCCTGTTAAACCGTTGTCATATCTGCCGCGAGAAGCCGGTCTTTTCGGCTGGCCTGGCCGGTGTTTTTTCGGCCTTGATCAGCTTGACCTTCATCAGCACCACCCCGGCAAGCACCGCAATAGAGGCAACTCCGAGGATCGGGCCCAGAATGGCGTCGGACACATGCCGACCGTAGAGCAGAAACAGACAGATGACGATCACCAGCGTACCGAGCTGGTGGCAATAGAACTGGATCTGTCCCAGACGACCGATAGGCCCGCTGAGCCACAGCTTGTAACAGACCGCATAGGCAAAAGTGACCACAAAGCCGATCAGGAGAATGTGCGCATGGGTAACGTGTTGAATATGGTTTTTGCTGGCGGCCATGTAAATACCCAGCAGCATACCCAGTATGGCGTAGCCGAAGGCGGTCATCAGGTATTTCTTATCCATTGTCTGCACTGCACACCCCCAGGGAAGTTTGATTGGTTGTTCCGCGACAGCGCCGGCCATGATAGACCAGCCCCCGGGACTGTGACAAGGACTGCTAGCGTGGCTCCGCCTCCAGAATACCGGTGGCCCTGCCGTCCAGGCTCTCGGTGTTTTTTTCGCTCCAGTACTGGGCGACGCCCTCCTGCCCCTTGGTCTCAGCCCACTTCTTAAGGGTGGTCCGCTCCCCCTGATATTGGTAGTGGGGTACCGCAAAGCCGCAGGACGTCTGCACCAGATCCAGGTGCAGGAGGAAGATCTGGCGCGCACCGGCAATTTCCGGAAACATCCCGACAGACTCCTGCCACGCCGCATCCCGGGGATGAATAACGTCAGCCTCGCCGTACAACCGCAGGATCAAAGGCTGTTTGTCGAAGGAGCAGAACATCACCGTCATGCGCCGGTTTTCCAGCACATGGGCGGCGGTTTCGTTGCCGCTACCGGTCAGGTTCAGCCAGGCAACCTGATTCGGGTTCACAATGCGAAAGCTGTCCATGCCCTTGGGGGACACATTGACCCTGCCTTCGGCGCCCGCCGTACCCACAAAGTACAGATGCTGCGCCTGGATAAACTCCATATGCTCCGACTGCAATTCGTCAAATCGTTTGGCCACACTCGCTCCTGCTGGTTGACGCAGAACCCGGCTCGACCAGCCGTCGAGCCGGGTTCTGGTTCAGGGGGTATCGAACGTCAATGTTCCCACGATCACACCGTGATGTACACCAAGGGCGTCACTGGCGTCTTCGTTCAAAGACCAGACCGCCACCAGACCCGCCTGGGGTTCGGTCAGAGCGAAGTTCATGGTGCTTGCTATATCCTCCTCCGTCCGCGCTACGTTCCACAAGCGAATTTCCGTCAAACGTCCGCTAATGGAAACATCCCAGTGGGCATCGTTGGCGATACGAACCGGCAACTCGTTGGTCGCCAATAAACCTTCGTCATCAAACTCGTTCACCAATACGCCGTTGATGTAGTGTCGCACCACACTGGCGTCTGCGGTCACCGCCCAGTGAACCCAGTCCCCCGGCACCAGGGTACCGGCATCGTTGGCAGAACCAAGGCCGCGGGCATAAAAACGTAGCAGCCCGCATTCACCGACCCAGTAGGCCGTCAGGTATCCCTTGCCAATAAGGCTGCCACTTTGTATACGATGCTCCTGGCCCAAATGAGAAATTTATCCGGTATTGCGCATCCCCGCCGCTATGCCCGCCATGGTCACTTTCAGCGCCCGCTCCAGATCTTCACTGAAGGGCTGGCCCGAGCGATGGCGACGCAGCAGTTCCGCCTGCAGGTAGTTGAGCGGATCCACATAGGGTTTGCGCACCCCGAGGGTCTGCTGCAGCACCGGGTCGCTGGCCAGCAGACTGTCCTGCTGTTTGATGTTGTTGATCACCTGCTCCAGCGCCTGCAGATCGTCGCGCAGTTGCCGGCCCAGGCCGCGCAACTCCTCGGGCACCAGTTGTTGCTCGTAGTAGGCACAGATGGGGCCGTCGGCCTTGCCGATCACCATTTCCAGCAGGTCGATAAAACTGGAGAAGAAGGGCCAGTTGGCGAGCATGTCACTCAGGGTATCCGGCGCCGTGGCCAGGCCGTGTTCCAGCGCCTGACGGGTGCCAAGCCAGGCAGGCAGATTGAGGCGAACCTGGGTCCAGGCGAAGACCCAGGGAATGGCGCGCAGACTTTCCACGCCACCGCTGGCCTTGCGCTTGGCCGGCCGGCTGCCCAGCGCCAGCAGGTTGAGCTCCTGCTCCGGCGTGAGACTGCGAAAGTATTCCACAAACTGGGGATGACCACGGACTATGTCGCGATAGGCCTGCAGGCTGCTGGCGGCCATGGCCTCGATGAGCTCACGCCATTCCTGCGCCGGAGCCGCGTGGGGCTCCAGGGTGGCGTGCAGGGTGGCCGCCACATAGGAGGAAAAGTTGCTGAACGCCACCCGGGGCAGACCGAACTTGTAGCGGATCATCTCGCCCTGTTCGGTGACGCGAATACAGCCGCGCACCGACCCCGGCGGCTGCGAGGCCATGGCCTTTTCAACCGGGCCGCCGCCGCGCCCCACGGTGCCACCGCGACCGTGAAACAGCACCAGTCGCACCCGGTGCTGCTCGGCCAGTGCCACCAGATTTTCCTGGGCCTTGTACTGGGCCCAGGTGGCGGTGAACTTGCCGGCGTCCTTGGCGGAATCCGAGTAGCCGATCATTACTGTCTGCTCGCCGCTGGTGTAGTGCTGATACCAGGGCATCTGCCAGAGCGAACCCATGACATCCGGCGCGCGATCCAGATCATCCAGGGTTTCAAACAGCGGCACTATGGGCATGGTCCACTGCATGCCGCACTCCTTGAGCAGCAGCGCCACCGCCAGCACGTCGGACGCCTGCCGCGCCATGGAGATGACGTAGTGGGACAGGGTTTCGCGGGGTTCCGCGGCAATGGTGCGGCAGGTGGCCAGCACCTCCGCCGACTCCTCGCTTACCGGCCACACGGCAGGCAGCAATGGCCGCTTGCTCTCCAGTTGTTCCAGCAGGAAGGCCCGGCGCTGCTCCTCATCCCACTGGCGATAACTGCCCAGGTCCAGATAGCGGGTCAGTTCGTCCAGCACCTGCACATGGCGATCGCCATCCTGGCGAATATCCAGCGGCGACAGATTGATGCCGAAACAGTGAATGCGACGGATAGTATCCATCAGCGGGCCGTTCGCCACATGCTGCAACCCCGTCTCCTGCAGGGAGCGATAACACAGCATCAGGGGACCGAGCAGATCCTCGCGGCAGGTGATCACTGCGTCAGTGACTTCCGGGTTGCGGCCGCGCAGGCACAGCTCTGTCCACTCCAGGGTGGCATCCAGCCTGACCCGCAGTTGCGCCAGCAATGCCCGGTAGGGCGTGCTGCTGTCGGGAACCTGTTGTGCCAGTTCGTCGCTGGCCCCGTGCATGCTCAGATCTCCGCCCAGCGCGGTGATGTCCCGCCGGTAGAGTTCCGCCGCCATCCAGCGGCCCAGCAACAAGACTTCGCGGGTAACCTTGTGGGTGACATTGGGATTGCCGTCCCGGTCGCCGCCCATCCAGGAATAGAAACCCAACGGTTGCAGATCCACCGGCAGACACTGATCCAGGTGGCGGCAACAGAGGCGATCCAGGTGACGGATGAAATCCGGTACCGCCTGCCAGAGGCTGTTCTCGATAACGGCAAAACCCCACTTGGCTTCGTCCACCACGCTGGGGCGCTGGGCGCGGATTTCGTCGGTGCTCCAGATTTCCTCCACCAGCCGGTGCAGCCGGCCTCGGTGCTTGTCCATCTCATAGGTGCGCAGATTGCCGCGCTGACGATCCACCAGGGTGTTGACGATCTGGTCGTATTTGCGGATCAGGGTGCGCCGGGTGACTTCCGTGGGATGGGCGGTGAGCACCAGATCTATGCGCAGATCGCGAATCACCTCCGCCAGCCGCTCCTTGCCGTAGCGGGCCGAGTAGTCCAGCAACATGGCCTGCAAATTGTCCCGGGGTTCGGCCCCGGCACTGCTGAAGTACTCCATTTCCGCGATATTGGCCAGATTGAGAAACTGATTGAAGGCCCGCACTATGGGCAGGATATCGGCGTCGTCCAGTTCGCCCAACATTGCTACCAGCGGCTGATAATCACCGGATTCAGAGCGGTGAATGGCCTTGCCCAGTTTGCGGATGTTCTCCACCTTGGCAAAGCGTTCGGCGCCCTCCTGGTCCCGCAGAATTTCTCCCAGCAGCTCGCCCAACAGGCGTACATTGTCGCGCAGGGTTTCCGGCAGTGGCCTCTCAGCATTGCCCGCTTGCGGCTTGTGCTCTTCGCTCATAGTCAGTACCTCAATTACGTTGCAGTGCTTCGTCACGCAGTTTTCTGCGCACATCCATCAACACTTTGCCGTAGTGGTTTTCACCGCGCTGATCCCGGCCTATACCCCAAAAATAGTCGTACAGGGAAACCTCCACTATGTTGCGCTCACCGGTGGCCAGCAGCGCTTCGGCGAAATCCGGCCAGGCGCGGCACTGGGTGTAAATGGCCCGGGTCATGGCCACCGCCCGAACCTTGGGCCAGTCGCGCCGCGGACGCTTGAGCCAGCCGCGACCGCGCTTGCGGGCCAGCTCGACCGTCTCGGCCCGGCGGATGGATTCGGCGCGGAACTGACCCGGGTATTTCATGGCTTGGTAGTAATGCTCGGCAGTGGGCCAGCGGTAACCGTCCAGGTCGAAGGGTCGCTCGATGGCGCAGCCGAGAAACTCATCGGGCTGCAGCCGCGATATCTTCACCGCCGAGTCGTCCAGCGGCGTGGATAAAAAAACCATGTGTGTAGCCTGTGGTTGTCGTTTCTGGCACCGATTAGTGTACCAAATTCACACACGAGCCCAGGGAAACGCCAGCACCTGATCGATGTGGTCGGCGCCGGCCAGATGCATCAACAGCCGATCCACCCCCAGGGCAACTCCGGCGCAATCCGGCAGGCCCTGTTCCAGGGCGGCGAGAAAGTGTTCATCCAGGGGATGCACCGGCAGGCCGGCGGACTGGCGGCGCTGCTGATCCAAAGCGAAGCGGCGGCGCTGCTCGACAGGGTCGGTGAGCTCCCAGTAGCCGTTGGCCAGTTCGACGCCGTCGAGAAAGGCCTCGAAACGCCGCGCCACCGGCTGGCCGGTGTCGTCCGGCAGCACCCGCGCCAGAGCGGCCTGGCTGGCGGGGTAGTCGCATATGAACGTCAACCCCTTTTCCATGGCCGGTTCAAGGCAGTGGGTGACCAGCAGGTCCAGCCAGAGATCCCGGTCATCGGATTCGATGGCGGTATCGATACGGCGGCGGGCCTCGGTGGCCAGCCGCTCAACGCTGGCGCTGTGGGGGTCCAGGTCCAGCGACTGGGCGAACCAGTTGCGGTAGCTCAGGGTTCGCACCGGCAGATCGGGAATCAACGCCGAGAGCAACTCCACGACTTCCGTCATCAGGCGTCGGTCGTCAAAACCGGGCCGATACCATTCCAGCAGGGTGAATTCCGGGTTGTGGCGCCGCCCGGCTTCGCCATCGCGGAATACCTTGCCCAGGGAATAGATGGCGCCACTGCCGGCGACCAGCAGGCGCTTCATGGCGTATTCGGGGGAGGTGTGCAGATAGCAGTCGCGCCCGCCGCAACGGGCGCGGACCGACTCTATCCAGGGGTCCGACACCGGCGCCGACAGCAGCAGTGGCGGCTCCACTTCCAGCACCTGCCGCGCCTCGAAAAACTGCCGGATGCGGCGGTTGAGCGAAGCGCGCAGTTCCAGATGGGTCAATGTTGCTAGTCCCTGGCGCGACCGAGGTATTCACCGGTGCGGGTGTCGACGCGGATCACGTCGCCGATGTTCATAAACAGCGGCACCTTTACCACGGCGCCAGTGCTCAGGGTGGCCGGCTTGCTGCCGCCCTGGGCGGTGTCACCCTTGAGACCCGGGTCGGTTTCCACCACTTCCAGCTCCACATGGTTGGGCGGGGTCACCGCCAGGGGTGCACCGTTGTACAGGGTAACTACGCACTTGTCCTGCTCTTTCAGCCACTTGGCGGCGTCGCCCACGGCGTTCTTGTCCGCCTGATGCTGCTCGAATGACTGGGGGTCCATAAAGTGCCAGAACTCCCCGTCGGTGTAGAGGTATTCCATATCCTGGTCGGCCACGTCGGCGGGATCCAGATATTCGCTGCCGCGAAAGGTGCGCTCCCACACCCGACCGGTTTTCAGGTTGCGCAGTTTGACCCGGTTGAACGCCTGGCCCTTGCCGGGTTTGACGAATTCGTTTTCCACGATGGAACAGGGGTCGCCGTCGAGCATCACTTTCAGACCGACGCGGAAATCATTGATAGAATAGGCCATATACCCTCACGCTTGCTCACCAGGATTAAAAAAGGCGCCCATGATACATCGAACTGCCGCCACATGGCAGAGCCCCCGCTGGCAGGACGAACTGGCCAACCTGATTCGCCGCCCCGCGGAGCTGCTGGAAATGCTGGAGCTGGACCCGGCGCTGCTGCCCGACGCCCTGACCGCCAGCGCCGATTTCCCCCTGCGGCTGCCCCGTAGCTATGCCGCCCGCATGCGCAAGGGCGACATCAACGACCCGCTGCTGCGGCAGGTATTGCCCCTGGGTGAGGAACTGCTTGCCGCACCCGGCTACAGCGCCGACCCTCTTGGGGAACAGGAGTCCAACCCCCACCCGGGGCTGATCCACAAGTATCGCGGCCGGGTACTGCTGATCGTCTCCGGCAGTTGCGCCATCAATTGCCGCTACTGCTTCCGCCGACACTTTCCCTATCAGGACAACCGGCCGGGCCGGCAGGACTGGCAGGCCGCCCTGGACTATATCGCCGCCAGCGACGATATCACCGAGGTCATCTACAGCGGCGGCGATCCGCTCAGCGCCCCCGACAGCCAGTTGCGCTGGCTCACCGAACAGGTGGTGGCCATTCCCCAGGTGCAGCGGCTGCGCATTCACAGCCGGCTGCCGGTGGTGCTGCCCAGCCGCATTGATGAGGGCTGTCTGGAATGGCTCACCGGCCACCGTCTGCAGACGGTAATGGTGATCCACAGCAACCACGCCAACGAGCTGAACAGCGAAGTGGGCCAGGCGCTGACGCAACTGCGCGAGGCGAGCGTTACCCTGCTCAATCAGGCGGTGCTGCTGCGCGGCGTAAACGACAGTGTCGAGACCCTGGAGGCCTTGAGCGAAACCCTCTTTCGGCACGGTGTTCTGCCCTACTATCTACATCTGCTGGACCGGGTCGCGGGAGCCAGCCACTTCGAGGTGCCCCAGGACAGGGCTTTGCAACTGCACCGGCTGTTGCAGTTGCGCCTACCGGGCTATCTGGTGCCGAAACTGGTGCGCGAAGATGCCGGCGCCGGCGCCAAGACACTGCTACATGGCTTATAGTCCACGGCGGTGATATTTGGTGCTTTCGCGCCAAATACACTATAGTCGGGTGTACAGACAGCAATACTGCAGCCGCAGTGGGACCGACAGGACAGGACCGGACGCGCGAACTCGATGAAAGCCGATACCACCACTGTTCAGCAACTCAAGCGTTTCCAGCTACCGACCCAGGATCTGAAACAATTGGATTTCTGCGGCAGTCGCAAGGCTACCCAGGTGGCCGCCTGGGTAGCGGAGTTGCCTCTGACCCGGGTGAACTTTGTCAGTGGCCTGCTCTACACCGCCCTCCAGGAAGCGGCCCGCCTGCAGACGGACGCCAGTTCCCGGTTGCAGATATTGGAGGTATTGCGCCCCCCCACCCTGCAATGCGTCGAGCTGCTCTCCCGCAGTTTTCTCAACCAGCCCCTGATTCTGCCCGACCCCGCCCATAAGGCCGCCACTGTCGCCCAGGCTCTGCAAAAACACCTGACCAACGGCTATATGGTGGCCTTGCGGGATAGCCTTACCGAGGAAACCCGTCGCAACCAGGACCGGGCTCTGGCCTGCCACAGGGCTGTCGCCGGCCTGGGTATGCTGACGCTGCGCGCCTGGCAGGTATACACGCCCCCGCCGCGACAGGCCTGGAGCGAACTACACGCAATCTATTGTCTGGCGGATACGCTGGACATTCTGCGACAGCGGGTTGAGGACCCCTACCCGGATCACCGCGGGGTGGCCACGGTGGAGCAGGCCTACGCCCGGGTGCTGTTATTGGCCTGCGCTCGTCCCAGCCAACTGCGCCAGGGGGAAATACTGGAGACCTATCGGGCTCTGGAGACACTCAGCGCCCACGCAACATTGACCCGCACCCTGGAAAGTGCCGGCGCCATTTTCCAGGTGAACCTGGCCGGCGACTCACCGCCAGTCTATCCCTCCCGGCTGCAGCAGGTGGCACCAGAGGACCGGCTCAATATGGACACCAGCCGGGTGATCGTCGCCCTGCGCGAGCCACCCAAGCCCGGCACCTCGCCGGCCTATCACCTCAGCCCCGCCCTCACCGACCACCTCCTCCAGGCCTGGGGTCGCGAGAGCCAGCGCATGAACGAACGCCGTCCCAGCAACAATCAGATGGAAGTGACCCTTGGCCTGTCCGGAGTCCACTACCACCTGAGCGGCAATACCCCGTTTAGTGAGTTTCTTGCCGGCGCCAACCTGACCGAAGAGATTGACGACGACGCCTTCGGCTCCCTGTTCGGGTTTCGCAACTCCAACAGCCACAGACAAAACGAGCAGGACGACAGCAACGACGACTTCCCGGTGTACACAGTACCACTGGTGGACACCGGCCCCGGGGGACACTGTATCGAATGGCGGGATCATATTCCGCCACAGGTCAAGGCCGGAGAACTCATTGGCCTGCGGGACAAAAAGCGGCTAAAGAAATGGTCAGTAGGTGTGATTCGCTGGGTCCAGCAGACCCGCAACGGTACCCAGATGGGCGTGCAGATGTTGACCAACCACGCCTCGCCGCTGGGCGCGGCGGTGGTCTACAACACCGGCGGCTACTCCGAATACCTGCGGGGGCTGGAAACAGGCAACGCCCGGCAGCGGGCGCTGATCACCAACTCGGTGACCTTCCGCGAGTACGGCCGGGCGCGACTGTACCGTCCGGACGGGTCGGAAACCACGGTGCAACTGTCCCGACGCCTGTTCTCCAGCGGCGCCATCAGCCAGTTTGCACTGGACGATGCGGGCGAGGAGTCGGGCACGGACAGCTCTTGAGCGAAGTCGCCGCCGCCTGAATCAACATGTGTTTTGAGGTGCTACAGAATTTGGGTAATATGGTCGACTACAGTACACTGTGCGGCAGACTCGCAACCTGGGCTGAGGTTGGCGCCCCGACGCGGCGCCTAAGCCTCGGGGCCGGCAGTAGCGCCGACCTGCCAAGCCAATGATGCAAAACAATATCCGCAAGGGCACCTTTTAAGGGCACTACGTCTAAGGGCACTACGTCACTTTATGAATCCCAACGATATCATTCGCCTGCTGATACTCAACGACTCCCGCGCCGAGGCCGAGCGTCTGATCAGCATGTTGCACAACGCTGGTCGCCCCAGCCGGGCCCAGCACGTGGAGTCCGAAGAAAACCTGGCCAAGCTCCTGCAGGAACAGACCTGGGATATGCTGATTGGCCACGACAAGACTACCAATGTAACCCCCGCCAACGCCATCAAACAGATCCGGCGCCTGAACAAGGACATCCCGGTCATTCTGCTCACCGATGACGAAACCACGCTGTCGGTGGTGGAAGGCATGAAGGCTGGGGCCGCCGACGTGGTGCGCCTGGACGAAGACCAGCACCTGCTGCAGGTGATCCAGCGTGAGCTTTTCAACCGCGAGCAACGCCAACAGAAGCGCTCGGCGGACCGCCGCTTTCGCGAGGCGGAAAGGCGCAGCCAGCAACTGCTGGACAGTTCCCGTGACGCCATCGCCTATATGCAGGACGGCCTGTATCTCTACGCCAATGAATCCTTTGCCGATCTGTTCGGCTATGAAGACCGGGACGACATCGAGTGCATGCCCATCATGGACATGGTGGCGGACAGGGACCAGCCCAAGCTCAAAGATTTCCTGAAGAACTTCACTCTCAAGGGTGACGAAGCCGAGTCCACCCAACTGGAGTTTACCGGCACTCGGCGCGACGGCACCGCCACCCGAATTTCACTGGAGGTGGCCCGGGCCACCTACGACGAGGAGCCCTGCATTCAGTTTCTGGCCCGGGCCGGCGTCGCCGACCAGAGCAACGAGCAACTGGAAGCCCAGATTAAACAGATCAAGTGGCAGGACATCGCCACCGGCCTGTACAACCGCCACTACATGATCGACCGCCTGGAAAAAACCATCGCCAATGTGCAGGGCAACCAGACCTTCGGCATGCTCTATATCGATATCGACAGTTTCGCCGAGCGCATCCAGTCCAGCCTCGGCGTGGCCGGCAGCGATCTGGCGCTGGCCAACCTGGCGGCGCTGCTCCGGGACAAGGCCGGCGCCAAGGCGCTGGTGGCCCGCTTTGGCGACACCTCGTTCACTCTGCTACTGCCGGATACCAAGGCCGACGCCGCCGTGGCCTTTGCCGAGAACCTGTGCAAGACCATCGAGGACCACATAGTCGATGTCGACGGCAAGACGGTGCAGCTCACCGCCAGTATCGGCGTATCCCTGCTGACGGAAAACAGCACCAGCGCCGAAACGGTAATCGAACAGGCACTGAAAGCCATGGAACAGGCACGCGCTGCTGGCGGCAACAAGGCGCTGCTATTTGAGCCGGAACTCACCGAGGATGAGCGGGAGGAGCGGGATATGATCGCCGAGGTCCAGCAGGCGCTGGACAACGATCGTTTCCGACTGTTGTTTCAACCCATCATCAGTTTGCGCGGTTCGGAAGAGGAATACTACGAGGTCCTGCTGCGCCTGGTCAGTGAAGACGGCGAGGAGGTCTCCCCCAGCCGTTTTCTGGAGACTGCGGAAAACATGGGGGTCAGCATCAAGATTGACCGCTGGGTGATTCTCGAATCCATCAAGATGCTGGCCGAACACCGCAGCAAAGGCAACCACACCCGCCTGATCATCAACCTCAGTCGCGATTCACTGTGCGACGAATCGCTGCTGCCCTGGCTGGGAGTGGCCTTCAAGGCTGCCAAGCTGCCGCCGGATACCATTGTCTTCCAGGTGACCGAGGTGGATGTCACCAATCACCTGAACGCTGCCAAGGCTTTCGTCAACGGCCTGAAAAAGATGAAAACCCATTTATCCATCAGCGGTTTCGGCTGCGCACTCAATCCCTTCAACACACTGAAGCACGTCGATGCCACCATGATCAAGGTGGACGGCTCCTTCACGCTGGACATTCAGAACAACAACGAAAACCCCGAAGCGCTGACCAACCTGGTGGAAAAGCTGCACGAGGCCGAGAAAATCACGCTGATCCCCTTCGTGGAAAACGCCAGCGTGCTGTCCACCCTCTGGCAGGCCGGGGTACACTATATCCAGGGGCACTACCTGCAAGAACCCAGCGAGACCATGAGCTACGATTTCAATATGGAAACCTGAGGACCCGGGCGACTGCTATAGCCGGTCGCGGTCGCGAAAGCCCAACAGATAGAGAATGGCGTCCAGCCCCAGGGTGGAGATGGCGTGATCCGCCGACGCCTTCACCAGAGGCTTCGCCCGAAAGGCGATACCCAGGCCCGCCGCACTCAACATGGGCAGATCGTTGGCACCATCGCCCACGGCGATCACCTGCTCCAGGGCAATGCCTTCGCGGCGCGCCAGCATCGCCAATAACTCCGCCTTGCGCGCGCCGTCCACCACCTCGCCGGTCACCCGGCCCGTGACCTTGCCTCTGACGATATCCAACTCATTGGCGTACAGGTAATCGATGCCCAGCTTGTCCTGGATATAGCGACCGAAATAGTTGAAACCGCCGGAGAGGATGGCGGTTTTGTAACCGAGTTTTTTCAGACTGGCGATCAGCCGCTCGGCGCCCTCGGTCAGGCGTAATTCATGGGCGATCTGCTCCAGCACCGACTCGTCCAGCCCCTGCAGCAGGGCCACCCGGCGGGCAAAGCTCTCTTTGAAATCCAGCTCGCCGCGCATGGCCGCTTCCGTAATGGCAGCCACCTGCTCTCCGACCCCCGCAGCCTTGGCCAACTCGTCGATGACTTCCGCCTCGATCAGCGTCGAATCCATATCGAAACATACCAGACGCCGGTTGCGGCGGTAGACGGAGTCCTGCTGGAAGGCGATGTCCACCTCCAGGCGGGTGGACAGCTCCATAAAGTCGGCGCGCAGTGCGCCTATGTCCGCCGGCACACCGCGCACGGAGAACTCCACACAGGCGCTGCTGCGTTCGCTGACCGCCTCCAGGGGTATTCGCCCGGAGAGCCGGTTGATGCTGTCGATGTTCAGCCCGTGGCGCACGGTGACAGCGGTCAACTCGGCGATTTGCGCGGCAGTGACCTGACGCGACAGCAAGGTGACGATATAGCGAGGCTTGCCCTGCTGATCCACCCAGTGCTGATAGCTCTCCAGGCTTACCGGCTGGAAGCGGATGCGCACCCCCAGCGGGTCGGTGGCGGCTTCCACTTCCCGGGTAATCCGGGCCACCACTGCCTGCGAGCCATCCACTTCCACCAGAATACCCAGTGCCAGGGTGTCGTGAATCACGGCCTGGCCGATATCCAGCACCTTGGCCTCACTACCGGCGAGAACCCCGGTAATGGCCGAGGTAACACCCATACGATCCTCACCGGATACATTGATCAACAAAATATTCTTCACAATCCCCACTCTTACGGCGAACACTCGGCGCCATTATAGCCACAAACCGGTGTGAAAACGGCACTGCGGGCCACTGGTCACGCCCCATCTCTGGTAAAGTACTGCCTGGGCGGCCCGACCGGAGCCGCTGCCACTTGCGATGGAAGCCATGCCACTGAATCAACTCATCGATCAGTACCCCAACCAGCTCCTGTGCAGCCTGCTGCTGGCGCTGCTGACCCTGCTGGGCGCTTCCCTGCACCTGTATCAGAGTCGACTGCACCTGGATGAGCAACTGGCACTGGCCGGGGACAACCTGGCCCGCCAGGCCGCCCAACGGCTGGCGGACCCCACCCTGATCGAAGACCCGGTGAGTCAGCAGATTCTATTGCGGGAGCTGGTTCAGACCGCGCCCCTGGTGGTGGGCGCCGCCGTGCACGACGTGGAAGGTCAGGTGCGGGTGCAAAGCGGGCAGATTCGGCACCTGGATGGCACCCGCCGCTACAGCGCACCCATACTGTTGCAGCAGCACCAGGCCGGCACCCTGTGGCTGACCCTGGCCAGCCCGACGCGCAACAGCCGACAACTGGCGTTTTTCTGGATCTGGCCACTGACGGGCGGACTGCTGATGCTGGCGCCCTGGCTGCTGTTACTGTACCGGCGCCCAGGGTCACCCGAGCAGCAGCGCCCGGAAGAATTTTCCCTGCCAGAGTTGCCCGAAGCACCCCCCGGGCCCGGTGCCGCAGTGCGCCTGAGCCTGCACCTGTGCAACCTGGGCAAGGTATACAGTCAACTCAACAGCGCCGGGTTCAATCAGTTGATGAACACCTTCGATGAGCAGTTGCGCAAGGTGCTCAATCTGTACGGCGGCCAGCGGCAACTGCTCTGGGGGCAGGTGCTGATTGTGGACTTTCAGGGTGAAGAAGCGGCGGACTGCAGCTTTCGCGCCATCTGCGCCAGTCAGTTGCTATTCAACCTGCACGCGCAGCTCAGCCCCAGGCTGCAGTTGGCGGCGACGGTGCAGGGCCTGCCCGCCCCGGATACCAGCGCCGGTGTGGAACAGGAGTTCATCGCCCAGTACAGCGAGCGCCGGCTGCCCGAGCCCGGTGAGATACTGATCGCTGCCCGCCTGGCCGATGCCCGCCTGCGGCAATACGTACAAACCGAGGAACACACCGGTCTGGTGCTGGCCATACAGCCGCCCTACTGCGACATGCTGCAAAAACAGGAACAACGCCTGCGCGAAATCTGATTGTCACCTCACGTTCACACAACCGTAATCACCACAGCATAACCTTTCCGACGAATGGTGTAGTCTCGACCACCGATCCTTCCGGCTCGCAATCTGCCGGCTCGTCTGCTGAAGGTATACGCGGCCATGTTGAACATTGAACAGTCTCTTATCGACAAGTTTCCCGGCTTTGCCCGGCGCCCCGAACTGATCCGCCACTCCACGGTCACCCTGCTGCGCAAGCTCACCCGGGAGCAGGAAATCAACGCCTTCCTGCAGCAGAACCCCGGTCTGTCCGGAGTGGACTTCATTGATCGGGTTTTCGACTACTTCAACTTCAGCTACAGCACATCGACCCGGGAGCGCCGCAATATTCCCGCCCAGGGCCGGGTGGTGATCATCGCCAACCATCCCATTGGCTCGCTGGATGGGCTGGCCCTGTTGCGGCTGGTCAGCGAAGTGCGCAAAGATGTAAAGATTGTTGCCAACGACATGCTGATGGCCTTCCAGCCACTGCACGAGCTGTTGCTGCCACTGGACAACCTGACCCGACAATCCTACCGTCAAAGCTATCGAAAAATTCTGCAAGCGCTGCACAATGACGAAGCGGTTATTTTCTTTCCCGCCGGTGAAGTTTCCCGCGCCAGTCCAAAAGGCATCCGCGACGGCAGCTGGCGGGGTGGATTTTTGCACTTTGCGCGCAAAAGTGGCGCCCCCATTCTGCCCATTCACACCAGCGCCAAAAACTCGTTGCTGTTTTACAGCGCTTCCTTTCTGTTCAAACCCTTTTCGACGGTACTGCTGGCCCGGGAAATGTTTAACAAGCGCTCCGCCGAAATCCGTTTTCGCATCGGCGAGGTCATCCCCAATCGCGCCCTGGACAGCAAGCGGCTGGCGGACAAGGCGCTGATTCAGCGACTGAAAAAACACCTGTACAAGATAGGTCGCGGCCGCCCGGCCATTTTCGTCACGGAAAAAACCGTAGCCCACCCCGAGGACCCCATCGCCCTGCACCGGGAACTACAAAGCGCGCAGCTACTGGGCACTACCCGCGAAAAACACCGCATTTACCTGTGCAATTACAACGAACAGCCGAGCGTTATGCGCGAGCTGGGCCGACTGCGGGAAATGACCTTTCGTCTGGTGGGTGAAGGTACTGGCAGCAGCCGTGATCTTGATCGTTTCGATGCTTCTTATCGTCACTTGGTGCTCTGGGACCCGGAGCGGCTGACCATCGCCGGAGCCTATCGCATCGGCGATGCTGCCAACATCATGCGCTGGCAGGGGCAGGAGGGACTCTACACCGCTGACCTTTTCCACTACCGTCCCAGCGCCCGGGATTACCTGCTGCAGGCGGTGGAGCTTGGCCGAAGTTTTGTGCACCCCGATTATTGGGGCAAAGCCAGCCTGGATTACCTGTGGCAGGGCCTGGGCGCCTATCTAAAGCACCACCCGCAAGTGCGCTACGTGCTCGGGCCGGTAAGCATGAGCGCCAACTATCCCAAGCCGCTCAAGGATCTTCTGGTGTACTACTATCAGCGCTACTACTATGCGCCACCCGCTCTCGCCAGTGGCCGCCACCCCCATTTTATCGAACCGGAAGAACACCAGCGCCTAAGTAAAATATTCCAGGACATGGATCGGGAGCAGGGCTTCAGCTACCTGCAGAGCGCCTTTGCCGAGCAGAATTGTAAGATACCGGTGCTGTTCAAGCAGTACGCCAACCTGTACGAACAGGGCGGTTACCAGTTACTGGCGTTCAGTGTGGATTCAGATTTTGGCGATTGCCTTGACGGACTGTTTATGGGCGATCTAACCCGCCTCAAGGCAAGCAAGAGAAAGCGCTACCTCAAAGACACATAACTAAATCGCGGGGCCAAATGCGATGCGGCCCCGCTTGCGAAGCAGCACTCAGGCGATAGCCAGCTGCCTTTTCTCCATCTGCGGCGCCCTAAGGCGCTCGGGCGTCTTTCCGCAAACGATCTTGTGCACAAACTGGTAGCGCAACCGATGGTAATCGCTGTCGGGATCGTCGAACACCGCCTTCATCCGGCGTAGCTCCTCGGCCCGATAGGCGTCCAGCGGACGCTGTTGCTCGTCGGCCTGCCGGCTGGCGGCCTTGGCCGCCAGCATGGCGTCGAAACTGCGATCAGACGCCAGTTTTTCACAGTATACCTGCAGGTGCTGGTGATACTCTTCCCAGGACTCGGGCAACACCTGATCAGCCATACCCATAGTCAACGCCTCGTCGGCCGCTACCGGCAGGCACTGTTCAGTCAGCCGTAGCGCCTGGTCCTGACCAACCCTGCGTGGCAGCAGATAGGTCCAGTACTCCGAACCGTAGAGCCCCATGGTTTGGTAGTGCGGGTTGAGCACCACGCCCTGCCGGGCCAGTACCCGATCGCAGGCCAGCGGCACAATGGCACCTCCGGCACCGGCATTGCAGCGCAGCGCCGCCACTGTCATTTTGCTGCTGGTGAGAAGGATATCCCTGACCAGATCGTCAATGGCATTGATATTCTGCCAGGATTCCCGGGCGGGATTATCGGCAGCTTCGATACAGTTGAGGTGAATACCATTGCTCCAGAAGTCCTCTCCCCCGAGCAGGGCTATGACGCGAACATCGGGGCGCAACAGCAGCTCCCGGTAGACTGCCAGCAAACTGCGACACTGAACAGTATTCATGGCGCCGTTGTAGAAATTGAAGCTCAGGTAGGCGACTCCGTTCTTGACCACATAATCAATATCGCCAAGTAGTTCGGAAGCAAGCATTGGCAGGGACAGGTAGTCGTCGGCGTTGCCAAACTGCCGCTTCACCACCTGTAGCGCGGGCAACTTGAAATACTTTTGACCGTCGCGGGGTGCCATTTTCATCTGCCGCACCCATACGCGCCCGTCTCTGGCGGCAAAACAGACGGCGCTGTCTTTGTGCCCAACGATTCGACCATTGTCCCAGCCAGGCACAGGTTCAAACTCACCCACAGCCCCAAACAGGTAAACGTGATTATCATCCACTTGGGTCAATACGCCGGGAAAACTGTCGGCGGCGTTAATTTTGCGCACGATATCCGCAGTGGAATCCGTGTGCCAGTGGATTTCCCGGTCCTTCTGCCGCAGCAGCGGACGCAAGCGACCCTGCACACCGGGCAGGGAGTAGTCTAGCGGGCGGGGAAGAAAAGTTGGATCGCGAAACTGCAGCAACGCCTCGCGCACCAAAGCACTGGCAGCGGCGATAACTTCTCGTCTGTAAAGACTGGCTTTAGCGGTATTGCGGCGCACAAATTCCCGGGTACCCCAAATAGCGCCCGCGTCCATTTCGGCATCGGCCTGCAACAGGGTGACTCCCCAGTGCTGCCAATCGTCGGTGATCGCCCAGTCCAGTGACGAGGGTCCCCTATCTCCCTCTACCCCGGGGTGCACGATCAGACAGGGGGTATACCGCCAGATTTGCTCGGGAACACGATGCTTCAGGTAGGGGCACACGATCAAATCCGGCCGAAACTGCTCCACTGCATCCAGCATATCCTCTTCCTCGGCGGACAGTTCGATGGCAACTCGGCAACCTTCCGCCAGCAGTTCGCGATGGATCCTCTGACACATGCCATTGTAGGCGGACGAAAAAAGTAAGATATTCACGAAAACTCCTTGTCAATCCCTTTCGGGCACAGTCGGCGCGCCCCTTCTGGACTTGCAGCCACGAGCGGGCTGCGATCAAATCATGTCAAACCGGCTGCTTTGCGCTTTCGTCATCAAGCTCCGCGTACATTCGGTTGCTGAGCTGGCTCAAGGCGGCGATCAGACAGAGCACCAACAGCACCATGCTGGCGCAGAAGACAAACAGCCCCAAAGTCATGGGTGTGATGCCTTCGTGCATCATGGCGTGAGCACCGGCATCGGCCGAGTACTCATGGCTCATGGCGGCCATCCCGGTATAGTGCATACCGCACACGGCGGTGGCCATAACCAGAGCAGCGCCCAACATCTGCAGACTGCCGTTGAGGTTGACCGCCAACCATAACGCAACCGTAGCGGCCACTACCGCAATCAGAATGGAGAGGCCCACCAGCACATTGTTGTAGTACATCTCACCAGGCATCACCATGGCCGCCATGCCCATATAGTGCATACTGGCGACACCGAGCCCGGTGAACACACCGGCACTTACCAATCTAATCAGTGATACCCGACCGGATACGACGATCGAAAGGCCAATACCGACCACCGCCACGGCTACCACAAGGGAGAGAAAAGTCAGACCCGGGGCATAGCCCACGTCCATCGGAACCTGATAGGCGAGCATGCCGATAAAATGCATGGTCCAGATGCCACCACCACCCAATGCTATCGCGGCAGTAACCACCCAGGGCCAGGATACTCCTTTGGCGGCCGACTTGATGTTATTGGTGATTTGCAGGGCAGTAAAAGCCCCGAAGGCTGAAACAAGGGAAGGAGAGAATAACCAGAAACCAATTGTATGTTACTTCCATAATTGTCACCCAAATCCCCTTGGGATTCCATAGATGGTCGTGCGCTCGAATACATCCGCGAACCACGAAAGCCTAGTGCAGGGTTTGGGGAACTGCAAGAAATTATTTGTGCTCGGTATGCAACGCCCGCTCTGATTAGACTTTTTTGCTATGGAATGCGTAAACGGCATTAAGAATCAAAATAATGAATCGGCATGATTTTCTTTCAAATGTCACAAGAATAATCATTTACCCGAACAAGTGGCGCGCTTTTTCACCCGTTGGCGCAATAATTTACGCCGCCGGCACCCTGCTTCCAGTTTTCCGTTTTTTGACGCAGTTCAAATTTTTCGTCTACAGTGATCCAAACCGGTTGCCGCTTATACAGGGTGATCTACACTTCTCCTTACCCACCGCATACGCGCTCCGGCGACGGTGGCCACATATCACCAACAGGGATTGTCGACCATGTCCGCCCAACAAACCGCCCCGCAAAGCTCCCACCGCTCCTTTACCGTGGCCCTGATAGGTGCTGAGCAAAGCGATCAGGTTACCCTCAATCGCATCTTCGGCATCACCCGATACCGCACGCGCAGCTATGAATTGATCCCTCTGGACACCAGCCAGAGCGACGACGAGCAGGTTGTAAGGGCAGGCAAGGCTGACATTCATATAGTGAACGTACAGAACCCCAGGGCCATAGTGTTGTGGAGCAGGGTGGCGGCGCGTATACCGGCTGCCCAAAAGCGTCCAGTGATCCGCATTGCCCGGCACGTCAATGCGGAAAGCCGCAATGATCTGACCCTGACCTGGCCTATCAATCCCGCCAAGGTGCTGCATACGCTGGACAGCTATACCATTGCCCACCTGGATTTCATGCCGGAATTTGAAATCGGCTCCGAAAGCGATACCGGGGATCAGACCCTGGAGAAAGTCGCCTATATCAGCAAACACCGCAAACGGGCACAGACCGATGCCCAAAAGATTCGGGCGCTGGTAGCCGATGACAGCCTACCCGTGCGCCGCCAGCTCAAGATCGAGTTCGATATGCTGGGTTCCGAGCTGGATCTCGTCGAAAACGGTGAGGCCGCCCTGTTGGCGGCGCAGAGCAACACTTACGACATTATCTTTCTGGACGTGGTAATGCCCGGCCTGGATGGCTACAGCGTTTGCAAGAGCATTCGCCGCACCGCCAATAATCGCAACACGCCTGTCGTTATGCTGACCAGTCGTTCATCCAAGTTCGACAAGCTCAAGGGCAAACTTGCCGGCTGCGATACCTATCTGACAAAACCCATCAACCATAACGAATTTGTGGAAATCACCCGAAAACACCTGGAAAACAAGGAGAAGTAACAATGACACCGAGCAAAGTCATGATCGTCGACGATTCGCCCATTGAGTTGAAACACCTAAAGGATATCGTCACCGATGCCGGCTATCAGGTCATCACCGCCACCAGCGGCCGCGAGGCCTACGACAAGGCCAAGTCGTATCGTCCCGACGTTATTTTGATGGACGTGGTCATGGAGGATGTCGACGGCTTCGAAGCTTGCCGGACCATCACCCAGGACAAAGACCTGCAGGCGATTCCCGTGGTGTTCGTCACCAGCAAAAACCAGACAGCAGACCGCGTCTGGGGCGAGTTGCAGGGTGGCAAGGCGATGATTTCCAAGCCATACACCCAGGAACAGATTCTCGACACCATCTCGTCATTGTGATTGCGACATGAACACCCAGCCGGACAGTCCCCAAGATCAACTGATCAGGTCTCTGACCCGGCTAGCGGACCGCCCCCAGGAAGACGGACTCCCCGACGATGCCGCCAACGCTATAGCCGCGCCCACGGAGCGGCACTTCGGTTTTCAGCTTGGTCCCTGGCACTGCGCCGCGCCAGCTGCCCTGTTCTGCGAACTGCTGGCAAACCCCAATATATCACCGCTGCCCAATGCGCCGTCGCTGTTGCGCGGTCTATGCAATGTGCGCGGTAATCTGATCCCGGTCTTCGAACTGCACCAGCTCAACGGGAACAGCGCACCCCAGAACCGGGTATTGCTGCTGGGACGCCAACACAACGCCGTGGGTCTGCTTGTCGATTCTTTGCCGGTCAGTCTCGACCTCCCATTGACAACGGACGCGGCGCTCGCCACCGCCGATACGGCGCTGGCGCCAGTGCTGCTTGATAGCTGCCTGCATCAGGGAACACTCTGGTATCGCATTGACCCGGTGCGTCTCGGCCCTGAGTTGCTGGCCTTGTGCCAACGTTGGGACCAGCCACCACCTGAACATTGATTGGAGCTTACTCCAGGAGAAGACTATGAGCCCGTTTTCCGGAATCAGGATTTACCACAAGATCATAAGCCTCATGATCGGCCTGGTCATGGGGTTCGTGCTGATGGGGGTTGCCTATTACGCCCAGATCAGCGCGGACATTAAAGTGGCGGAGGTCAATCAACAGGGCGATACCGCCAACCAGTTGCTCGATCAGTTGCAACAGTCCGCCGCCGCCATGAGCCAGTCGGCCATTGCCTGGCACACCACCGGCGAGACCAGACAACTCAATGCCCACCAAAGCGAATACAGTCTCTTTGAGCAACATATCGCCGCACTTGGCGGTATGGATATGCGCTACGTCAACCGCGCTCTGCTGGCAGACATCACCACCGCCGGTGCGGAACTCAATGCCCTGGCCAGATCCATTGACGCCAGGGCGCGTGTCGAACAGGCAGCCGACGGACTGAACGATCAACTGGCAGCCTATCAGGCGTTTTTGCACGACAACGTCAGCCAGCGGCTCGATTTGGCTGCCACCGAGCGCACCATCGCCCAGGCGGTGTTCGCCACCGTGCTGTTGATTACCGCCATCGGCACCACAGCCGGCGTCTACTTGATCTATCGCAGCATCGTTCTGCCGCTTTGGCACATTCAATCGGTTATCGCACAGCAAAACCGCGGCAACGACCAAGCCCGGGTGTCCCTTACCACCCAGGACGAGTTGGGCACGCTGGGACGCGCTTTCAACCGTTTGCTGGATGAACGCATTCAGGTGCTGCAGAACCAGGCCCGGGAAAACGAACAACTGAACAAGTCTATTATCACCCTGATCAAATCGCTGGCAATGATTGCCAAGAAAGACCTTACCGTAAAAGTGCCGGTTTCCGCCGATGTCACCGGCACCGTATCCGATGCAGTAAATCTCTTTACCTCGGAAACGGCCCGCACCCTGCACCAGGTCACGGGCATTTCCGCCCAGGTGGACAGAATTTCCGATCAATTGCAGGAGCAGTCCCGGGAAGTTATGCAGGTGGCCGAGCTCGAGCACCAACAGGTGGCCGACACCACCCGCTCACTGGAGGAGCTGGCCAAAGCCATGAACGACATCGCCCAGGAGGCCCGCACCACCAATCACATTGCCAAAACCACCATCGAGCATACGCTGAAGGCTCAGGAGTCAGTGACCCAAACGGTATCGGGCATCCAGACCATTCGCGGCACCATCGCCGAAACGGAAAAACGTATCAAGCGTCTGGGTGATCGCTCCCAGGAAATCACCAGTATTGTCAACCTGATCAACACCATCGCCGAGCGCACCCACATTCTGGCGTTGAACGCCAGCATGCACGCCGCGTCAGCGGGTGAAGCGGGTAAGGGCTTTGCCGTGGTGGCGGAGGAGGTGCAGCGCCTGGCGGAAAACGCCCGCAGTGCCACCTCGGATATCTCTTCGATGGTTAATAACATCCGTGTCGAAACCTCCGATACCGTCGCCATCATGAACAAGCTGATCACCCAGGTGGCCGACGGCACCCGCATGGCCGAAGACTCGGGGCAGCGCATGCACGACACCGAAGCGGCCACGCGGCAACTGGTAAACCACGTTAAATCCATTGCGGTCAATTCCATCAATCAAGCCAACAACGCTGGCCGGGTGCGCGACGGCGCCAACGCCATCAGTCACTCCGCCGACATTACGCATAGCAAGCTGCAAGAGCAGCAGCGTCAGACCGATGAGTTGAAGGCTTGCGCACGCACTCTGGTCGATCGGGTTCAGGTGTTTACCCTGCCCGAGTTTCGGGCCGAAGCTGAGCAGGCGGTGGATCTCGTGCGGCAGCCCGCGATCAATCACGACAAGATACCGGCCACCGCCTGAGGCAGACCATCGTGAGCGCCTCACCCACGCCAACTCTCAACCGCGATCAGCTCGAGTTTCTCGAACTGATCGCCAGCGAGTTGCATGAACAGTTAGAGGCGGCGGTGGCGGCGGCGAATACACCACTGGGTGAGCGACTGCTTCTGCTGGCGGAAATGAACGAACATATTGGCCAGACCGCTGCGGCCGTGGGCATGCCCGGTCTGGCGCGCGTCTTTACCCAGTTGAACGATAACTTCACCGCCTTGGTGGGAGTTGCGCCCGAGCCGGCGTCCGCGCTACTGGTGGATGCCTGGTTTGTCTGCCTGCTGGACTATATTCAAGCCCTCGTCGAGGGCCGGCTCGATCACCAATGCGTTGCCGGTCTGTTGGAATTCCTGGCAGATCCCGCCTGGCCGACCCCACTGAGCGATGACGAGTGTCGACAACTGGCGCCGCTGCTGTTGGCAGCGACCACCGGCGACGCCACTGCACCGGAAACAACCCGTTCCCTGCCCCGCAAGGCGGAACCATCGCTGCTGTCGCTGACGCTGGGGGATGACCTCAACCCCGACCTGTTCGAAGGGCTCATGATCGAATTGCCCGGGCAGGTCAGCGGCTTTGCCGAGCAGATCGACATCCTGGTGACCGAGCGGCAGATTCCCTCTCAAAGCCAGGCCCTGGCTCACGCCCGACGCATCGCTCATACCCTGAAAGGCTCCGCCAACGTGGTGGGCATCAGTGGTCTGGCCAACTTCATGCATTTCAGTGAGGACTTACTGGATCTTCTGGCCCGGGAAGGGCAACCCCTGCCACAGCCGATCAACGCCTTGCTGGTGGATATGGCCGACACCCTGGCCAGCCTCACCGACAGCCTTATGGATGGCACGCCCGCCGGCGACAATGAGCTGTCGATCATGCAGCAGATATTGGATCACTATCATCAGCTGTCTGGATCGTCGCCCAGCGACATCGGTGAAGAAACCGACCCCTTGCCGCAAACGACCACCGCGCCGGAAACCCCGGAGGTCGTGACGACACAACCCACACCGGAACCAGCGCGCGCGCAGTTGCAGGAAACCCTGTCGTCCCAGTTGCGGGTAAAGGAGGAGACCGCCCAGGAATTGCTGCGGCTGGCCGGTGAAAGCACCATCGGCACCAACCGTCTGCTCAACCAGGCGTCACACATTCGACAACAACTGCAGCTGATCGGACAACTGCACCAGAAACTTAATCATCTCAGTGAGGAATTCGGACAACTGATTGAAGTGCGCAACCTGTTCAGTGATCGTGGCAAATATGCCAGGGACGGCGAACTGGACCCACTGGAGCTGGACCATTACAACGAGTTGCACAGTTTCTTTCACCAGTTGCAGGAGCTGGAACTGGATACCCGGGACGCCATTGAGCAAACCCACACTCAGGTGCGGGAGCTGGAGGAACTGGCCATTGAACAGCAACAGAGCCAGCGCAAAAGCCACGGCCATCTGCTGGAAATGCGCATGGTGCCCGCCGGCACCATGGAAGCCCGTTTCACCCGCTGCGTACGCCAGGCCTGCCGTCTGACCGGCAAGCAGGCGCAACTGACGCTGGAGGGCGCCGACACCCTGATCGACAGCCCCCTGCTCTACGATCTTGTGGACCCATTGATGCACCTGCTGCGCAACGCGGTGGATCACGGCATCGAAAGTGCCCAGGCGCGGCTGGCCAACGGCAAACCGGAGGCAGGACACATCGTTCTCAGCTTCGCCAATCGTGGACAAACCATTCAGGTGCAGCTGCGGGACGACGGCGCCGGACTGGACCGCCAACGCATAGTTCGACGCGCGACCGAGTTGGGCGCACTGCCCCAGGACGACAGCGAAGTCGATGAACAGTGGCTGCAACAGCTGATTTTCTCCTCCGGATTTTCCACCCGCAGTCAGATCAGCCAGACGTCCGGGCGGGGCATCGGGCTGGACGTGGCCGCCGAGGCCATCGGCAGACTGAATGGCCGCATCACCCTGGACAGCGAACCCGGACAGGGTTGCACTTTCACACTGCAACTGCCTCTGACGGTTATCGCCGAGCATCAGTTGCTGGTATGCAGCGGTTCCCATCAACTGGCCATCGCCTCCCGGGGTGTGCAACAGCTACTCTATCTCAATGACGGCGAGCTGCGCAGCGAGGGCGATCAGTTGTTCTATGCTCACGCAGGTGGCGACATTCGCGTTCATCATCTGGCGCACCTGGCACAATTGCCCGACGCCCAGATACCGGAAACCAGTCACGCCCGGGCGCTGCTGCTCGTGGAGCAGCCGTCGCGGCAGCTCGGCGGCATACTGCTCGAGCAGGTGCTTGCCAGCCGGGAAATGGTGGTAAAGCCGCTGTCACCCTTCACGCCCAGCCCGCCCGGGGTGATCGGCGCCACCGTACTCGGCGATGGCCGGGTGGCGCCAGTGGTCGATATTCAACAGATGCTGATCGAACACCTGAAAACCAGCCAGGGTCAGAGAGATTGGCTGGCGAAAATCGCCCAGCAACAGAGCACCCTGCCCCAGAGACCACTGGCGCTGGTGGTGGACGACTCGCTCAGCACCCGGCGCTCGCTGGCGCAACTGGTCAGCGATATCGGCATGGACGTGCGCACCGCCAAGGACGGGTTCGAGGCAATCGACATACTCCAGGAAGTCTCGCCCAGCGTACTGCTGGTGGACATGGAAATGCCGCGCATGAACGGACTGGAACTGACCGCCCACGTACGCGCCCTGGACAACACCCGACACATTCCGGTGATCATGATCACCTCGCGCAATACCGACAAGCATCGCCGGCTGGCCAGTGACGCCGGCGTGGACACTTACCTGAACAAACCTTTTTCCGAAGACGAACTGATGCAACACATTCAACGGAGCATGGAGCAATGCACAGCTTATCCAGCGACAGCATGACGCCCGACGGCCCCTGGCTGCGAGTGGACCTGCAGTATTTTTCCCTGCTGCTGCCCGGCCACGACAGCCTGAATCTGACGCCGCTGGAACAGCGGGCGCCGAATCGCCGTCACGCCTGCGACTGTGCCGCCCACGAAGGACTGCACTACCCGGTGTTCGCCCTGGACCCGGCACTGCGATTGCAGACCCGGGCCGGCGAACAGTGCCGCTTGGCCCTGTTGTTACGCGCCGGAGACGACATCTTCGCGCTGGCCTGCAAGGGTGTCGAACGCCTGGACGACGGTATTCCACAGCGCCGGGCCCTGCCCAACTGCATGCTCAGCCGCCGTCTTCCCTACCGGGAGTTCGTACTGCTGGAGGGCGAAGCCGTGGCGCTGAGCGATGCCTATGCTCTGTTGCAACTGCTGCTGCAACAGGGCGTCGAGTGCCAGCCCACTGTGTCAGTGGCCAGTCAGCGGAGCGCCGGATGATGGCAGAGCAGACGCCCACCCGGATTCCCCTGGATGCCTGGCTGTTGCCCATCGGCAAAGGCATGGAGGTGGCCATCGGCCAACGGGAGCTGAAATACATCGAGTACCTCACTCAGCCGGTGGAGTTGCCGGGCCTGCCCGCTTACTGCAAACAGGGCTTTCTCTGGCGCGGGCGCTTTGTACCGGCCCTGGACCTGCTCAGTCTCGCCACGCGCCGACGCAGCCCGGGAACCGACGGCGACAACACTGTCGCCATCGTTGCCTACGAACAGCGCAACGATCTGCAACTGGGCCTGGGCGCTATCTGCCTGCGCGGCATCCCGCGACATATTCAGCTCGACGCGCGATCCCAGGCAGCGGACGTCAACAGCCTGCAGGGTATCTGGCAACTGCTGGCCGCCGCCGCCTTCTGTCACGATGAACAGATTTACCCGGTACTGGATCTGGGGCAACTGTTCAACACCACCCCCAACGAACTGATGACGCTGCACTGACCAGCTTTGCGCTACAATGGCGTTCCCTGCAACATTCCACCGGGATCCCCATTGGCCTCACTCTCCCTCACCGAAATACTGCTGGCCAATCTGGCACTGGCCCTGGGCGCCTGCCTGCAGGGTGTGGCCGGCTACGGTATCGGTACACTGTCGGCGCCGCTGGTATTTCTGATCAACCCGGCCTTCCTGCCCGGCGCCATGGTGATCAACGCCACGCTGCTCAATGTCCTGATGTTGGTGCGACACCGGGCCAGCGTCGAACTGGCACCGGTGCGCCACGCCATCGGCGGTGCCCTGGTGGGTATTTTTCTCGCCAGCACTACGCTGCATACCCTGTCCACACGGGGGTTTGATCTCACCTTTGGCGCGCTGATTCTGCTCGCGGTGGCACTGAGTATTGCCGGCTTCAAACCGCGCCTGACAAGGCGCAGCAGCGTTCTGGCCGGCGGTCTGTCCGGCTATATGGGCACCATCACCGCCGTCGGCGGCCCACCCATGGCCCTGATCTACCAGAACGAGCCGGCACTGACCATGCGCGCCAACCTTTCGGCCTTCTTCTTTGTGGTCAGCTGCATCACCGTGGCGGCCCTGACGCTCACCGGCCATGTGGGTGCGCGCGAACTCTATCTGGTGGCGGTCACCTTTCCAGGCGTTATACTGGGCTTCTGGCTGTCAAAGTATCTGGTAAGGCGCGTGCCGCTGCGGATACTGCCCCCCATCGTCCTGACCATTGCCGCGCTGGCAGGGTTGGGGGCGCTGGTACGGGGCTTCTTTGGATAGAGGATATCAATATGCCACAGCTCCTGCGCACATCCCTGCTCGCCACGCTTGTCCTGCTAACCGCTTGCGCCGCACCACAACCGCAGCACAGCACCGATACACTTAGCCGCTTCGAGTCGGAGAGCGAAGCCATCGCCTACGTCCAGGCACGCGAAGAGGCGCTGAGAAGGTTGCAACGACTTACCCGGGAATACCGCCGGCAATACCTTGAGGAAAGCCGCGAGGAGAGCCGCGCTCTATCCGTGGAGCCACCGCCGGTGGTGGAATCAACAACTGCGGAAGAGCCGACAACCGAGGGCGCACCCGCGCCTCTGGAAGAAGCCATAGTCGCAGGTATACGAAGCAGCGCACCAGAAGGCATTACCAACAACCAGGAAGCCGGCGTCGACGAGGGCGGCATTGTAAAACGGTATGGCGACTATTTGGTGGTTTTGCGCAGAGGCGTTCTCTACAGCATTCGCGTTGGAGCAGTTCTGGAAAAAGCAGATGAAATCCCCGTACAGCCCGCCAGTTGGAATCACGACGCCTGGTACGACGAGATATTGATACACGATGGGCTTCTCATCGTTACCGGGTACAGCTACGACACAGAAATGAGCGAGTATATTTTCATTCGCATCAATGAAGATGGCACACTGAACTGGCGCGGAGCCTACTTTATGGACGCTGGCGACTACTATTCTGGGAACAACTACGCCAGCCGCTTGATCGGTGACAACCTGATTTTTTACATGACCGACGTTGAGCTGCAAGCTATTGACCAGGATCAGAGCACTTATGATTCAAGGAAGACCCATGATTTTACGGACCTCGAATCCTATTTCAAAGAATACTATGGCGGCAGCCCTTTGTCGCCACTGGCACTCAAGTTTGACAGCAACGGTCTTCCCGAGAAAATTCATCCGCTTTTCAGTCAAAATGACGTCTATAGTCCCATATTGTCCGACCATGGATTGTCCGCAACCGTAATCGCCATTTGCCCCCTGCGGGAAGAAGAACTCTCGTGCCGGGCGATAAGTCTGCTTGGCGGCGGGGTGCGCGAACACTATGCCACCGCTGAAGCCTACTACCTCTGGATGACCGGCAACGAATGGAATCTGGAATACGAGAAAATGCCCGAAGAAACTCTCAACCATATCGCCCGGACCAACGCTCAAGATCGCATGCGGGAAACCGTGTCTGCCCTGTACCGAATATCTTTTTCGGACCTGACTGTTGGCGCTGTGAAGATGAACGGCGAGCCTCTGGATCAATTTTCCTTCAAAGAAACCGATGGTCGTCTACTGGTGGTAACCCGCCAGCCGGATGGCGCCCACCGTTGGTTCAGTCCTCACTACGACGCCGGCCACACCTTTCTCGCGGAGGTGCCATTTTCCCAATTCACTCGCCGGGTTCATTCGTTACCCTCGCATTACCTGCATCTGATACAGACAGCTGACGATGACCGCTCCCGCTATATCAATCGATTTATCGACGACAAGCTTGTTTTTGTTAGCGCCGAATACCATAGCGCTATGGTATCTGATGTGTATATAGTCCCGGCCAATGAACATCAAGCGCCTTATATCATCAACACAGACTTCCATGTGCATCAGGTACACCCCATTGGACGTCATGCACTACTGATCGGGGAAGATCACGATGGACACCTGAACTACGTCACAATGAATCTGTCACACACACCGTTTGTCGCTGATTATCTGGTCGAGTCCGAGGGCGAACTGGCCGAAAGCCGCAGTCACGCGTTCTTTTATCGAGCCGACCAGGCTAGCCACGGCGGTCTGTTCGGCATTCCCATTGCGCACCCGCTGTACCAACGAAAGCGGGAAGGGGGAATCACCTATTACCTTGAAGGTATTGTCGACATGCAGTTCTCCAGGGTGAGCGCCAATCTACAGCTGCAACCACTGGGCGCGCTGCAGGGAAGTCGGGAAGAGCAATGGTACAGCTATAGTGACTGCGATGTATCCTGTTACGACTGGTACGGTTCGGCACGCCCGATTTTTTGGGAGGATCGTCTTCTGGCACTGCTGAAATACGAGCTCCTGGAAGGTAAACTGTCAGGTGACTTCCTTGAAGAAATACAGCGTATCGATATCCGGCATTAGTTTAACGTGAAAAACCACGTCCTTAGGACGTGGTCATGAGTGCCAGACTCGGCCTGTTACGATCAGTGACGAGGTTTGGGTGCCACTAAGTTGGTCGGCCAGTGAGGTCGGTAGCGCCTTTGGCAAAAGCGGTGAATACATCCCTGTAGCTCCCGCGCGTCCTCCGTGACGCGAGGGTTGCCAAAGACGCTCCCAACCTCCCTGTCCTCAGTGCTGATTGATATCCCGGTGCTCTGTTCTTTGGAGTTCGAAGTACCGGTGTTTAAGGAGGTTGGGGTAGTGCTTCCGGGACCGTACACCGCAGGGATGCGGTGTGCGAGCCCCCAGGGATGGGTTCACGGCGAGTCCCGGAAGCACTGCGCCAACCTCCGCCGTTGGCACCCAAGGCGATAGAAGCGGCAAGCCCCCTTACTAGGGCCCCAACGGAGCGGTTAGAGCCCGGGTTCTTTGAACCCGGATATTTACTTCATCAGACAAGGGCGCTCCATGCACTTACATTTTCTCGGCATTTGCGGCACCTTTATGGGCAGCCTGGCGCAGCTGGCCCAGGCCATGGGCCACAGGGTCACCGGCAGCGACGCCAATGTCTACCCGCCCATGAGCACCCAACTGGAGGCGGCGGGCATTATTCTGAGCACCGGTTACAACCCGGCGCACCTGCAACCGGCGCCGGATCTGGTGGTAGTGGGCAATGCCATGAGCCGGGGCAATCCGGCGGTGGAATATCTGCTGGAGCAGGGGCTGCCCTACACTTCCGGTCCCCAGTGGCTGCACGATCATGTACTGCCGGGCAAATGGGTACTGGCAGTGGCGGGCACCCACGGCAAGACCACCACCGCCAGCATGCTGGCCTGGATTCTCGACTGCGCCGGGCTGGCGCCCGGCTATCTGATCGGCGGCGTCACGCAGAACTTCCCCAGTTCGGCGCGGCTGGGCGAGACACCCTTTTTTGTGGTGGAGGCGGACGAGTACGACAGCGCCTTTTTTGACAAGCGTTCCAAGTTTGTTCACTACCAGCCGCGCACCCTGATTCTCAACAATCTGGAGTACGACCACGCCGATATCTTCCCGGATCTGGCCGCCATCCAGCGGCAATTCCATCACCTGCTGCGCATCCTGCCCAGCAACGGCCTGGTGATTTCACCCACCGGCGACCCGGCGCTGGAAGCAGTCTTTGCCCAGGGCTGCTGGAGCCCGAGAGAAACCTTTTCCCTGGCTGGCGACGCCTCCTGGCAGGCGCAACTGCTGCATCAGGACGGCAGTGAATTTGCGGTGTTGCAACAGGGGCGGGAGGTGGCGCGGGTGCGCTGGCAGCACAGCGGCCGGCACAATGTCAGCAACGCTCTGGCGGCACTGCTTGCGGCCCGCCATGTGGGCGTCACCCCGGCGGTGAGTGCCGAGGCCCTGAATCGCTTTGCCGGGGTCAAACGGCGCATGGAGTGCCTCGCCGATCTGCACGGCGTGCGCGTCTACGACGACTTCGCCCATCACCCCACCGCCATCGCCACCACTCTGGAGGGACTGCGCGCCCGGGTGGGCGAGGAAAAAATCATTGCCGTGATCGAACCTCGCTCGGCCACCATGCGCCAGGGTGTGCACGCCAACAGTCTGGCACTGGCCTGCAGCGCGGCCGACGATGTGCTCTGGTATCAGCCGCCAGACGCAACCTGGGACATGTCAGCGCTGGTCAACCACAGTCCGGTGCCCGCCAAACTGGTGCGGGATATGGACGAGTTGCTGCACTGCGCGCTCACCCTCAGTGAACCGGGCAGTCATATCGTTATCATGAGCAACGGCGACTTTGGCGGCGTGCACCACAAACTGGTGGAGCAACTGCGCCGACACAGTCTGTAAACGGCCGTCAGTGGCGGATCTTCAGGTTATCCATGGCGAACTGCCAGTAGCGATTGGTCACGAAGTGCACCTCGTCCACCTGTAGATAATCCGCGGCAAAGTACACCGGGCCGAACACCGACAGCGTCACACTGTCGCGGTACACCAACTCGCCATCGGCGTAGCCTGAAATGTGCAGCACTTCGCCGGATGCCTGATTCCTGCCAGAAGTCAGGTAGACGCCCACCAGATCAAACGGCGCGTCCATTTTTGCCACTTTGCCCGGGTGACCGCTGCTGCCGTAGACAATGTAGTGGCCGGACATGGTGGCATTGCGGTAGCCGTCGGCGCTGGAAAACTTGTTGTGCATGGCGTTGAGCCCACTCCAGCGCAGCCCCCTGTAACCGTTGGGAATCTTGCGCACCTCGGTACCGGTGATCAGATCGTCGAAATCCAGGGTGATCACGTCCCCCGCAGCCCGCGCCTCCAGCAACGCCGCCTGGCGGGCCACATCCTCGATGCGCGACACGTGAACGGGCACGCGGTCCACCTCTATGCGCCGCTCCAAGCGGGCAGCACCGTCATCGCTGGTCTGCACCAGAGTCAGAACGCCGGCGTCCACCTCGGCGGAAAAGTCGCCGTTGCCGTCGACGGCGATGGCGCGCGCCACATCGGCGTCGTAGGGCCGCAGACTGACCTCCAGCGGAGTTGTGGCGGAGCCGCGCACGGTGAGAATGGGTACAAAACCCACCGGCTCGGGGAAGGGTTCCACGTACAGGTCCGCCGGAGACCCGGGCAACTCGTGCACGGTCATCACCTGTTCGGCATTGCCTGTGGAGACCTTGTACCCGGGCGGCGGAATGGCCACCATGCGGTAGCGGCCGGGCTGCCTGAATATACCGTCTTCCCGACCCAGGGACATGCGGTAGTTGGAGAAACCCGCCCGGTTGGTGCTGGAGCGGCTGCGCCGACCATCCGGGCCATCAAGCAGATAGACCACCCCGGACATGGCCTGATCACCCAGGTCGTAAATGCCGTTGCGGTTGATGTCCCGGAAGGCATAGCCGGACACGTTGACACTGCCACCAGTGGGGCGGTCCCAGTTGCGCTCGGCGGGGTAGAAGCTGGCGGGTTCCTGGGCGTCGGCGGCCATGGCCAGCAGCAGCGCGGGCGCCACCATGCACGAAGCGATCAGTCTGCGAAATGTCATTTTGCGCGATGTCCTCTTTAGTTATTGTGCGGGCGGGCGACCCGTAACGGAGGGTAAACGGCTGGGGGGTCGTCTGGCAAGCCTGCCAGGTCCCGCCGGAAGGGGGCTTGCGGAGTTGCACTGCCACAGCGGTAATGGGAAGCTATAACCAGTATCGCGAGGACAATAACCATGGAATTTACCCGCACCATCACCCTGGCCATGACCGGGGCCTCCGGCGCCCAGTATGGTCTGCGCCTGCTGCAGTGTCTGCTGGCCGCCGACTGCCGGGTCTATCTGCTGCTGTCCAGCGCCGCCGAGGTGGTCATTCGCACCGAGACCAACCTGGAGTTGCCGGACACCCTGGAAGAGCAACAGCGTACCCTGGCCCAGCGCTACGGCGCCGCCGAGGACCAATTGCAGTTGTTCGCCCGGGACGACTGGTTTTCGCCGGTGGCCTCCGGCTCCAGTTCACCCACGGCCACGGTGGTCTGCCCCGCCAGCGGCAGCACCCTGTCCGCGGCCGCCCACGGCACCAGCAACAACCTGATCGAGCGAGCCATAGACGTCGCTCTCAAGGAACGTCGGCAACTGATCCTGGTGCCACGGGAGGCGCCCTACTCGGAAATCCACCTGGAGAACATGCTGAAGCTCACCCGCATGGGAGCGGTGATTGTCCCCGCCAGTCCAGGCTTCTATATGCAACCCAACTCGGTGGAGGAGCTGGTGGACTTTATCGTCGCCCGAGTGCTGGACCAACTGGGCATCGAGCAGGACCTCATGCCGCGCTGGGGTGAGGACTGATGGCCGAGCGGATACGTGTTGTCGAGGTCGGCCCCCGGGACGGTTTACAGAATGAACCCGGCGCCATTGCCACCGCCACCAAGGTTGCGCTGGTGCAGGCGCTGGCCGACGCTGGGCTGAACTACATCGAAACCGGCGCTTTTGTGAACCCCAAATGGGTGCCGCAAATGGCCGACAGCGCCGAGGTCTTTGCCGGCATAGAGCGCCGCCCCGGCGTTACCTACGCCGCCCTCACACCCAACGTCAAAGGTTTGCAGCGCGCTCTGGAGGCCCGGGCCGACGAAGTGGCGGTATTCGCCGCTGCCTCGGAGACGTTCAGCCAGAAGAACATCAACTGCAGCATCGCCGAGAGTATCGAGCGCTTCGCACCACTGACGGCCGCTGCCCGACAGGCAGACCTTACGGTACGCGGCTATATTTCCTGTATCGCCGGCTGTCCTTACGAAGGCCGCATTGCGCCACGGCAAGTGCTGGCCGTGGCGCGGCAGTTGCTGGATCTCGGCTGCCGGGAGATATCCCTGGGTGATACCATCGGGGTTGGCACCGCCAGACAGATTCGCGACCTGGTCAACACTCTGACCGCCGAGATACCCGTGCGGCAGTTGGCCGTGCACCTGCACGATACCTACGGTCAGGCACTGGTCAACGTCTACGCCTCGCTGGAAGCTGGGGTGCGGGTGGTGGACAGCTCCGTCGCCGGCCTCGGCGGCTGTCCCTATGCGCCAGGTGCCGCGGGCAATCTGGCCACGGAGGATCTGGTGTATATGCTCGATGGGCTTGGGTTTGATCACGGCGTGGATCTCGACCGGCTGGTCTGGGCCGGCAACGACATCTGCACACAGCTCGGTCGGCGCAACAGTTCGCGGGTTGCCCAGGCACGCAAGCCAGGCCAAACATAACTAGAGAAAAAGCCATGCAGTCAGGATCCATTCGGCAACTGGTCATCGTCGGCGGCGGTACCGCCGGCTGGCAGTCGGCAGCCTTTCTGGCGAAACTGTTCAACGGCAAGGGACCCGGCATCACTCTGGTCGAGTCCGCTGACATAGGCACTGTGGGTGTGGGCGAGGCCACCATACCGCCCATCGCCTTTTTCAATCGCGTACTGGGGCTGGACGAAGCCGACTTCATGCGCGCCACCCGGGCAACGTTCAAACTGGGCATCGAATTCAACGGCTGGCTGAAAGAAGGCCACAGCTACCTTCATCCCTTCGGCGTGTTCGGCACGCCGCTGGAGGGCATTGCTTTCCACTCCCTGTGGCTGAGAGCCCGCAAGCAGCGCCCCATGCCCGACATCAGCGACTACTCGCTGAGTGCCCAGGCGGCCCGCCGGGGGCGTTTCACGCTGCCACCCCCGAACGCCCGAACAGATCAACCGGCACTGTCCTACGCCTATCACTTTGACGCCACCCTCTACGGGCAATACCTTCGCGCCTACGCGGAAAAGCGCGGCGTTGTCCGTATCGAAGCCACTGTGGAGCAGGTCTGCCTGAACCCCGAGGACGGTGGCATCAGCCATCTCGTACTGAGTAACGGGCATCATCTGCACGGCGATTTTTTTATCGACTGCTCCGGTTTTCGCAGTTTGCTGATTGGCGAAGCTCTGGGAGTTGCCTATCACGACTGGTCCGCCCTGCTGCCCGCCGACCGCGCCGTGGCGCTGGCCGACTCCTACGCGGGTGCGCCCCACCCCTTCACCCGCGCCCTGGCGCACAAGGCCGGCTGGCAGTGGCGCATTCCGCTGCAACACCGCACCGGCAACGGCTATGTGTACGCCAGCAACTACCTTAGCGACGACGAGGCGGCACACACCCTGTTGGCCAATCTGCAGGGGAAACCCCTGGCCGAACCGCGCTTTCTGCGCTTTACCACCGGGCGGCGGCATCAATCCTGGGCAAAAAACTGCGTGGCCATCGGACTGTCCAGCGGCTTTCTCGAACCGCTTGAATCCACCTCCATACATTTGATTCAACACGGACTGATCAGACTGGCGGCCGGCTTTCCCCTGAGCCGCATCGACGAGGCCGCCGCCAAGCTATACAATCAGACCATGGCCCGGGAAATGGAAAATATTCGCGACTTTATTATTTTTCATTATCACGCCAACCAACGGCTGGGCGAACCGCTCTGGGATTACCTGCGACACATGGACATCCCCGACAGCCTGCGCGAAAAAATTGCGCTGTTCAAACGCAGAGGGCTGGCCAATTTTCCCGATCAAACCGTCTTTCAGGAGGCAAACTGGCTGGCCGTTATGTTGGGCCAGGGCATAGACCCCGAGGGTTACGACCCGCTTGCCGAAAGCGTTGATTTCAATCTGCTGTGCAGCAATCTCGAGCGCTTTCGGGCCTTCTATGCGCAGATCAGCGAACAAATGCCCGAACACGGCCGCTTTCTGCAAAACTACTGCGCTGCCGCCGCAATAGACCATTAGGGAGAACAGATCATGACGACCAAAGGCATGCCACTGACCTCACTGCTGCTGATACTTGCGCTCGCCGCAACGGCCGCTGAAACACCCAGCGTCGACGAGCTCTACCGCGACTGGTTCCGCAAAAATGCTGTCACCCTGTCGGAACTCGACGATCTCGCACCGTTTTATCGCGCGGTGGGTGAGCGCCGGTTCGTGCTACTGGGCGAGTCCACCCACGGCACCCACGAATACTACTACTGGAGAAAACACATTTCCCGCCATCTGATCGAGCACAAAGGGTTTCGCTTTATTGGTGTGGAAGGCGATTGGGAAAACATCTACCGGTTGAACCAATACGTCAAGCATCACACCGACGACGAAACCAGTGCCCGGGATCTGATGCTGGCGATGGAGCGCTGGCCCCAGTGGATGTGGGCCAACGAGGAATTCGAAAGCCTGATCGAGTGGCTGCGGCAGTACAACGAGCCGCTGGAAGCGCAGGACCGGGTTGGAGTATTCGGTCTGGACATGCAGGACCCGGAAGACTCCGTCGAAGCCGTCATCAACTGGTTCACCGCGCAGGACTCAGAGCAATTGCCGGCGGTGCGGGCCGCCTATGGCAGCATCCTCGATTTTCCCGAAACGTTTCGCGGTTACGCGCAACATCTCGCTCAGGGTGGCAACCGGCTGGACGAGGCGGTCAGACTGCCGGTAGAGCTGTTGCGCCAGCATCAGGGAGACAAGAGCGCCGCACAGATAGACAAGGCATTGTGGGCCGCCAAGCAAAATGCCCTGGCCGTCAAACGAGCCGAAGCACAGTTTCACGCCTCGGCACGCGGCCCCCGCGAAGACTCCTGGAACCTGCGTGCCAGTCACATGGAACAGGCATTCTGGCGCATCGCCCAGCGCTACGGCGACAACAGCCGGGGTATCGTCTGGGCACATAATACTCATGTTGGCGATGCCCGGGCCACGGATATGCGCAACCGCAACGAAGTTAATATCGGCCAACTGCTGCGGGAATCCGCCGGAATGGATCAGGTTTTCATCCTCGGTTTCGCCACCCACTCAGGCAAGGTAATGGCTGGACAACAGTGGGGCGGCGCACGACAGACCATTGACATATTGCCGGCACAGCGCGGCAGCCTGGAATACATACTGAACAAATCAGAAATCGAGCAGGCGTTGTTTCTGTTTGACGATCAATTCCGCAGCAGCGACGACTTTCTGGTAGCCCTCAATCACCGCGCCATTGGCGTCATCTATCGGCCACCTCATGAAGCCTATGTACCCAGTATCGTCCCCTGGCGTTACGACGCCTTGCTTTATATCGACAGCACTGAACCCTTGACGCCATTACATAGAAACAACCGACCCTGACGGGAAAAGGCAGACCAGACAAATATGCTCCACCGGCTGCGCAGCGATTATCGCCTCTCGATCATTACCCTTCTGGGCGCCTGCGCTGTTGTGGGGATCACCCCCTTTGCCATATGGCGATTCCTGCGCGGCGACATTCTGATTGGCGTGCTGGATCTGGCTTTGCTGGCCTGCATTGTCAGCACCGTGGGCTACGCCTGGCGCACCGGCGACACGCTCAGATCCGGACTGGTGCTGGCCTTTATCATCTGTGTCAGCGGCGTTGTGATCGTTTCGCTGATTGGCGACCTCGGGCTGTTCTGGCTCTACCCCGCGCTGATTTCCACCTTCTTTCTCACCCTGGCACGGGTCGCCATAGTGGCAAATCTGTGCACCGTATTGCTGCTTATTGCGGTGGGCAGTGCTTTTACGTCCACCGAGCAGATGATGGCGTTCGCCGCCACTGCGGTAGTAGTGAGCACTTGTGCTCTTGCCTTTGCCCTGCGCACCGAGCAGCAGCGCCGACGCCTGGAACAGCTGGCAACCCTTGACCCGCTGACCGGCGTGAAAAACCGGCGCGCCATGGACGAAGAGTTGAACAAGGCCGTCAATCTGTACGCCCGCAACCAAACCCCCTATGGATTGGCATTGTTGGACCTGGATCACTTCAAACGCGTAAACGATACCTACGGTCACGGCGTGGGCGATGACATGCTGCTGAGTCTTGTGCATCTGCTGGAAAGCAACATTCGTCGCACGGATCAGTTGTTTCGGTATGGTGGCGAGGAATTCTTGTTACTGCTGCCCGGGGTGAACAAGGACAGCGTACTGACAGTAATGAGAAATATTCAAAATGTCTTACGTACCTCACTTGCCAGCCCGGCCGGCCCCGTCACCGCGTCATTCGGTGTGGCCATTTTGAACGAAAACGAAAACGCAATGAGCTGGTTATCCCGGGCCGATCAGGCTTTGTACCAGGCCAAGGAGGCCGGGCGCGACAGGATCATACTGGCGGACTAGCGTTTCTGGTGCCTTTCCCGGTTGTCCTGGCGCTTTTTTTCGCTCTTTTTCAGCAACACGTAGGTGGCGCCGCTGGCGCCGTGTTGCTGCTGCGCGGTGTGAAAGGCCAGCACCTCGGGAAACTGGGGCAGCCAGTGCGCCACGCAGCTTTTCAGCAGCGCCGGCTGGGCGCGACCCACGCCCTTGCCGTGGGTGACCAGGGCGCAGCGGATATCGTGCTGCATGCAATCGCGGATAAAACGGAATACCGCCACACGCGCCTGCTCCACCGTCATGCGGTGCAAGTCCAGACGGGCATCGATGGGGTACTGCCCCAGGCGCAGCTTGCGGTAAACGCCGTGCTGTACGCCAGAGCGCTTGAATTCCAAAAAGTCGTGGGGGTCCAGCGGCGGAATGTGTTCACCGGCGAGGAAGTTGTCGTCTTTGTTCTTCTCGGCCACCGCCGCCTGACGGCGGCGCGCCAATGCCTCCGGGTGCGCCTGCTCCTCGGTCAGGGGCACCCGGGGTTTGGCGTTGAGCGGGCGCACGTCGCCCATGGCCCGCCGAAAAGATTCGTCGTCCGCCACGTGCGCCCCCTCACTCAGCTTTGCCGATTGGCAATCAGGTCATCCACCACCGCCGGGTCAGCCAGAGTGGAGGTGTCACCCAGGCTGTCCAGCTCGTTGGCGGCAATCTTGCGCAAAATACGGCGCATGATCTTGCCCGAGCGCGTTTTTGGCAAACCCGGCGCCCACTGGATAATGTCCGGTTTGGCAATGGGGCCGATCTCCTGCACACACAGGCTCACCAGCGCTTTTTTCAGCTCGTCGCTGGCCTCACTGCCCTGCATCAGGGTGACATAGGCGTAGATGCCCTGCCCCTTGATGTCGTGGGGATAACCCACCACCGCCGCTTCGGACACGTCCGGGTGCAACACCAGCGCGCTTTCGATTTCCGCCGTGCCCAGGCGGTGCCCGGAAACATTGAGCACGTCGTCCACGCGACCGGTGATCCAGTAGTAACCGTCGGCGTCGCGGCGGGCGCCGTCGCCAGTGAAATAGTAGCCGGGGAACGCCTTGTAGTAAGTGTCCACACAGCGCTGGTGATCGCCGTACACCGAGCGGATCTGGCTGGGCCAGGGGGCCTTGATGGCCAGCACACCCGCGCCTTCGCCCTCGATCTCGTTGCCGTCGGCGTCCAGCAGCACCGGCTGCACCCCGAAGAATGGCAGGGTTGCCGACCCGGGCTTCAAGTCAATGGCTCCCGGTAGCGGCGTGAGCATATGGGCGCCGGTCTCGGTCTGCCACCAGGTGTCCATGATGGGGCAGCGACCTTCACCCACCACCCGGTGGTACCACTCCCAGGCTTCGGGGTTGATCGGTTCGCCCACGGTGCCCAGCAATTTGAGCGACTCCCGGGTGGTATTGCGCACCCACTTGTCGCCGGCACCCATCAGCGCCCGCAGGGCGGTGGGCGCGGTGTAGAAGGTGTTCACCTGATGTTTGTCCACCACCTGCCAGCAGCGCGAGGCATCCGGGTAAGTGGGCACACCTTCGAACATCAGTGTGATGGCGCCGTTGGCCAGGGGGCCGTAGAGAATGTAGCTGTGACCGGTGACCCAGCCGACGTCGGCGGTACACCAGTAAACATCGCCCTCCTGATAGTCGAACACGTATTTGTGGGTCATGGCCGCCTGCAGCAGATAGCCCGCCGTAGTGTGCAGTACCCCCTTGGGTTTGCCGGTGGAGCCGGAGGTGTAGAGAATAAACAAGGGGTCCTCGGCGTCCATGGACTCCGGCTCACACTGGTCCGCCTGGCCCGCCACCGACTCCTGGTACCAGATATCCCGCCCCTCCTGCCAGCCCACTTCGGCGCCAGTGCGACGCACCACCAGACAGGTACTGACACCGGGGCACTGGGCCAGAGCCTTGTCGGCGTTGGCCTTGAGCGGTACCCGCTTGCCCCCGCGAACGCCTTCGTCGGCGGTGATCAGGGTGCGGCAGTCGGCATCGAGAATGCGGTCTTTCAGGGCGTCCGGCGAGAAACCGCCGAACACCACCGAGTGAATGGCGCCGATACGGGCGCAAGCCAGCATGGCGTAAGCCGCTTCGGGAATCATGGGCATGTAAATACAGACCCGGTCGCCCTTGCCCACACCGCGCTGGCGCAGCAGGTTGGCCAGCCGGCAGACCTGGGTGTGCAATTCGGCGTAGGTGATTTTCCGGTCGTCGTTCGGATCGTCACCCTCCCAGATAATAGCCGTCTGCTCAGCCCGCTGGGGAAGGTGGCGATCTATGCAGTTGACGCTGACATTGAGTTTGCCGCCATCGAACCAGCGCACCCGCCCCTCTTTGAGATCGGCGTCGCAGACGGTCTGCCAGGTTTGGTCCCAGCTCAGAAACTCGCGGGCCTGCTCGGCCCAAAATGTATCCGGGTCTTGAATGGACTGCTGATACATTTCCTGATAGCGCTGCCAAGTGATGGCGGCGTGCTTTTTGAAGGTTTCCGGTACGGAATAGACGTGCTGTTCGGACATAAGCGGAGCTCCCTATAGTTAGTAATCGTTATGGAAGCCAAAGGATAACTCTTATAACCGGTCAATCAAACAGGCCGCGCACACGGCCCGCCGGAAAATCGCCAACCGGCCTTCAGGCCACCTGCACCGGAATACTGTGCGAGGTGCGCTCCACCCGGTTGCGTTCGTCTAGGTAGACGAGTTTGGGTTTGTGCTGGCGCAGCTCGGCCTCGTCGTACTGGCCATAGGCGGCGATGATCACGCGATCGCCCACCTGCACCTTGCGGGCAGCGGCGCCGTTCATGGAAATGGTGCGCGAACCGGCCTCGGCCAGGATCACGTAGGTGGTGAAGCGCTCGCCGGTGTTGACGTTGTAGATGTCGATCTGCTCGAACTCGCGCAGCCCGGCCAGTTCCACCAGATCCCGGTCGATGGCGCAGGAACCGTCGTACCAGAGTTCCGCCTGGGTGACACAGGCCAGGTGCAGCTTGCCCTTGAGCATGGTTGAAAACATGATTTCTAGTCCTCCGACGCATCATCTGCGGCGCCCAGGGGCACCTGCAGGGATATATTGTCTATCAAACGGGCACCGCGCGTATAGATGGCGCCCAGGATGGTGATGGCCCGGTCGTCGTGAGCGGCGGGCATCAGGGTGCGGCTGTGGCAGATACTGACATAATCCACTTTGAAACCGGCGGCCCGGATCTGTTCCCCGGCGTCGCGCTCAAGGGCGCGGTAATCCCGACGACCGGCGCGAATCTGCTCCTCCACCCAGCACAGGCTGCGGTAGAGCTGGTTGGCCCGGGGGCGTTCGTCATCCTCCAGGTAGCGGTTGCGCGAACTCAGAGCCAGGCCGTCGTCGGCGCGCACTATGGGGCTGGCGCTGATTTCCACCGGCAGGCACAGGTCTTCCACCATGCGGCGGATCACCGCCAGTTGCTGGAAGTCCTTGATACCGAATACCGCCTCGTCCGGCTGGACGATGTTGAACAGCTTGCTCACCACCGTGGTGACCCCCTCGAAGTGCCCGGGACGGCTGGCGCCGCAGAGAATATCGGTCATGGTGGGTACCACCACCCGGGTCTGGCCGTCCATGCCGTTGGGGTACATCTCCGTCTCTTCGGGGCAAAAGAGAAAGTCGCAGTTCGCCTTTTCCAGCCGGGCCGTATCTTCGGCCAGGGTGCGCGGATACTTTTCCCAGTCTTCGTTGAGGCCGAACTGCAACCGGTTGACAAAAATGCTGGCCACCACGCAGTCGCAACTGGCCTGGGCCTGGCGCACCAGGGCGATATGGGCGTCGTGCAGGTTGCCCATGGTAGCCACCAGGCCGATGCGCTGGCCGGCGCGGCGCGCCTCGGCCAGGGCCTGGCGCAAAGTATGGATGTGGTGGAAGACCTGCATGGGCATCAATCTTGTTGCTGAAAGTACTCGGGGGCCAGGTTGTCGAAACGGGTGTACTTGCCGATAAAGGCGGCGTGGCAGGTACCGGTCTCACCGCTGCGCTGCTTGCCGATGATCAGCTCCGCCACTCCCTTCTCGGGGCTGTCCTCGTTGTAGTATTCGTCGCGGTAAATGAACAGGATGATGTCCGCATCCTGCTCGATCGCACCGGAGTTATGACTGACAATACCGTCGGCCAGCCAGCTCTCATACACCGGTACGCTAAGGTCGAACACCTCTTCCTCACCGGCATCCTCAATGCGCACCACCTTGTCCCAGAACAGATCACTGTCGGCCACCTGCGCCAACTCCTCATCCTGCAACAAACCGGCGTAACTGGCCAGGGTTGCCCGGGAAGGCGCAAAACGGAAATGTGACGAACCGCCGTAGGAAGTACCGCGCATCGAAGCCATGGCTCGCTGGGAAATTCCCTGGTCGCGCATAACCTCCTTGACCCGGGAGAACACCGCCAACGGCAGGGTGTCCACGTTGGTATTGGCCGCCACCAGACTCAGGCGCTGTGCCAGCATACTGGCCTGCTGGGCCCGGGGGCCAAAACCGCCAATCTGCTGCAGGAACAGCCGCTGCATATCAGCGCCGGTAACACACACCAGGTAACCCGGCCGGTAGTGCTGTTTTTGCTGACCCTGGGCGCGGGCAATGATACCCAGCCGCTGCAACAGCGCTGCCACACCCCGGGCAAGCGCCGGGCTATTGGTGGAATAATGAATGACATGACTGCCACGGCTGCCCTCGGGACGGGTGTAGATGGTGCCATCCGCAGCCCACAGGTGTTTCAGAAACAGTGCGATCTGGCGGTCGGACAGGGAGAAGACGCACTCGGGAATACATTTTTCGTGGGAGCGCTGATTGAAAATACCCAGCTCCCGCAACCAGAGATTGATACCAGCCGGACGCCAGCGATTACCGTTGCCACTGAACACCAGTTGGTGCCAGCTCGCGTCCCGATATTGATGCCGATTGACGGTAACACCAAATTCGTCCACGGCGGCCCGCGTCACCGCCTGACTGCTCTCCTCACTGTTGGTGGTGTAACGCAGCGGCTGCCCTTTCAGGTAACTGCCATCGCCAATCAGGTGCGCCAGGAGCAACACCCGGTTATCGGGCATTGCCAGGGGTGCCTGAGGTTCCGGCAACTTGCGGGCGAGCGCCAGGCGGTCACCGGGTTTGAGTTCGGCGATGGTTTTCCATTCCATGTCCGCCATCAGGCGGTGCTCCGGCGTGGCTTTAAGGCTGCGGCCGCTGGCCAGGTACACCCGCTTGACCGGTTTACATCCCACCCGCCACACCTGACTGGCCTGGGCCTTGAGCAGACGACCGGATGTGTCCAGCGCCAGCACATCCGGGGTTTGCCCCTCCAGATCGCGCACGGGTACTCTGCGCCCGTCCGCCAGGGAAACCAGGGTGTCGCCGGTCACGCATTCTCGCAGGTCCGAGTTCATGGGCCGCTTGTTGGGTCGCTGCTCCACGCCCCGGTTGAGCTGGGACAGGGCGATGACGGGGCAGTCGAACTCCTTGGCCAGGGCCTTCATGGAGCGGGAGATTTCGGAGATCTCCTGGGTGCGCCCCTCCCGGGAGCCGGCCACCTGCATCAGCTGCAGGTAATCCACCATCACCAGGCCGGGGTTGCCGTGTTCGCGGGCGATACGGCGCACCCGGGCGCGCAGCTCCTGGGGCGTCAGGCCCGGGGTGTCGTCGATAAACAAGGGCTTGTCCTTGAGCTTGGTAACCGCGGCGGACAGCTTGGGCCAGTCCTCCTCGGTGAGCTTGCCGTTGCGCAAGCGGCCCTGATCGATACGGCCCACGGAGGACAGCATGCGCATGATCAGCGCCGAGGAGGGCATCTCCATGCTGAACACCAGCACCGGCTTGGTCTGGGTAAAGATGGCGGTCTCGACAAAGTTCAGGGCCAGGGCGGTTTTGCCCATGGAGGGCCGCGCGGCCAGCACGATCAGTTCGCCCGGTTGCCAGCCGGACGTCTTGTCATCCAGGCCGTGTATCCCGGAGGAGACACCGGTAATTGCAGAATCGGAGCGAAACAGCTCGTCGATACGCTCCACCGTGGCCTTGATCAGACGGTTGACCTCCGTGAGGCCGCCCTCCTTTGGGCGCTCCTCGGCGATCTTGGTCACCAGCCGTTCGGCCATCTGCAGCAGATCGTCGGAGTCCAGGCCACCGGGGCTGCGGCTGGCGGTTTCAATCTTGGCCGCCACCTTGATCAACTGGCGCAGGGTGGAACGCTCGCGCACTATGCGGGCGTAAGCGAGAATATTACTGGCGCTGGGGGTATTGGCGGCCAACTCGGTGAGGTGGCCCAGACCGCCGGCCTGATCCAACTCGCCGCGATTGTGCAGATCTTCGGACAGGGTGAGCACGTCCAGCGGCTGGTCGGCCTCGGCCAGCGCCAGCATGGTACGGAAAATCAGCCGGTGCCCCGGCAGGTAGAAGTCTTCTTCGGCGAGAATTTCCAGCACCGCATCCAGGCGCTGGTTGTCCAGCATCAGGCCGCCCAGTACCGCCTGCTCGGCTTCTACCGAGTGAGGCTCGACGCGCTGCGATTCGGCGGTTTGCTCCGATCGCACAACATCAAGGGAGGCTTCAGGCATAGCGTGACATCCTGAGGTTTGACTTGGGGGTCAGACGCAAAATGGGCACAACCGCCCGTCAGGGCGGCTGTGCCCAGTGTAGCACGCCCCCCCATCCCGGTGCGCACGCAGCGGGGCGGACGGCGTTGTTACTCAGGTACAATGTTACTCAGGAACAACGCTGAGCTTGACGACCTGAGTGACTTCGGCGTGCAACTGGATGTCGATTTCGTACTCACCCACTTCGCGCAGAGCACCTTCGGGCAGACGAACTTCCGACTTGGCCACGGCCACACCGGCGGCCGTGATGGCCTCGGCGATGTCCTTGGTACCCACTGAACCGAACAGCTTGCCTTCCTCGCCGGCGTTGCTGGCGATGGTGACACTCAACTCGGCCAGAGCAGCGGCGCGGGTTTCGGCTTCGCCCTTGCGCTCGGCAGCGGCAGCTTCCAGCTCGGCCCGGCGGGCTTCAAATTCCGCCAGGTTTTCGGCAGTAGCGGGCACGGCCTTGCCCTGGGGCAACAGGAAGTTGCGGCCAAAACCGGCTTTAACGGCCACTTTGTCGCCGATATCGCCCAGTTTTCCCACTTTTTCAAGCAAAATTACGTCCATCGTTACTATCCTCTTAAAATATCAACTGTTCGGTGGTGGATCGACGTCTTCGCCCCGCTGCAACCGTGCGCGAAAATCCAACCAGCTATCCAGAAAAGCCACCAGTACCAATAACTGAGCCACCAAGGGCAAAATCATCAGTGCCGCGTAAAACAGTACCAACCAAGGCCCGGCCAGATTCCTTATGGCGGCCAACCGATGCACCAGAGCCAACCCGGCCAGCGTCAGCGGCAGGGTAAACAGGGCTGCCCAGACGCTGATATCCAGCGGTTGCAGCAGGCAATAAACGCCAACTAGCAGGCACAACAGCGCCTGTGGCCCCTGCAGCCGCAACCGGTGAAATTCCTCACGGAAACCACCGGGGTTGTACAGCAGTGCCTGCCACCAGCGCGCCACAATCAATCCGGCAACACTGCTGAAAGCCATGATGTAAGCCATCATGCCCAGCACAAAACCGCGCCCGGCGGCAGCCAATCGCTCGGGTACTTCGTCGCCGTGCAGCTGGTGCCGCCACTGATCCAGCATCTCCAGAGCCAGATTCAGGGCTCCCGGCGAAAAGACGCCGATGGCCAGTGCCAGGCCACAGGCCATGGCGATCAGCACCATGAGCGTGTGCGCCCAGGAGGCAGTCGCCCGCAGCACCAGGGATGTAGCGAAGGCCAGCAGGCCACTGGTCACCACCAGCAGGGGCAGCAGCGGCTCCACCGGGCTGAAAATCAGCATCAGCAGCGCCGGCAGCAACGCCCAGGTCAGAACCTGGAGCCCGTTGACAACTCCCTGCCGCAGGGTCACAAGGCCCACGGTGGCGGGGGTCAGCAGGGGTATCCAGTTGCCGGCCAGGGCCACCACCGCGGCCTGCGCGCGACCGCGCATAATGAACTCGGCCAGCGCGCGCACAGCGAAAGCTTACTCGTGGCCGTCGGTGTAAGGCAGCAGGGCCAGGTAACGGGCGCGCTTGACCGCAGTGGCCAGCTGACGCTGGTACTTGGCCTTGGTGCCGGTAATACGGCTGGGCACAATTTTGCCCGTTTCCGTGATATAGGCCTTCAGGGTTTCCAGATCCTTGTAGTCGATCTGTTTGGTGCCTTCAGCCGTGAAACGGCAGAATTTACGTCTGCGGAAAAAACGTGCCATGGCCTAGTCCCCCCTCTCCAGCTCTTCGTCTTCTTCGAGTTCTTCCTCGTCCACATCCGCGTCGTCGGACGCGTCGTCGCCGGAATCCTGCTCGTCGCGGCGCTCCGGGCGAGGTGCGCGGGGCTTGCGTTCCTTGGCTTCCTTCTCCGCCTTCATGATGAAGGACTCCTCGGTCACGGCCTCGTCCTGGCGAATCACCAGATTGCGCAGGATGGCATCGTTGTACCGGAAGTTGGTGGTCAGCTCTTCGAGCGCCTCGTCGGTGCACTCGACATTCATCAGAATGTAGTGAGCCTTGTGGATCTTGTTGATGGCATAGGCCAGTTGACGGCGGCCCCAGTCTTCCAGGCGATGCACGGTACCGCCGCTGGCTTTCACCGCAGAGGTATAGCGCTCCACCATGGCGGGCACCTGTTCACTCTGGTCCGGGTGGACCATGAACACGATTTCGTAATGACGCATTGTTGCTCCTTACGGGTTACAGCCCCCCGCTCGGGCGGTGGGGCAAGGAGTGACCGGACTCTCAGAGGAAAATACCGGCCGGTTTCACCTCGGACCGCGCTGGGCGGACCGACAGGGGCGGGTATTCTAGGGACTTTGCAAAAAAGATGCAATGGGGCCAGGATACGATGACCTGCCCCTCATTGCGCCCCTAGCAGCCTGCCGCGAAACAGCAGCCTGCCGAGGAAGAAGTTCAACGCTGTGGTGATGGCCATGGTGATCAGCGCCGACAGGCGCTCGTCCACACCCAGACTGGCGGTTGTGAAGGTGATGCAGAACAGGCCAAAAAGGAAGACCGAGACATATTGCCCCACCAGCACAAGAAGTTTGCGGGTACTGCGTTCGCTGCCCGGAAAGACCCTGGTGGGGTAGACCAGGGCGATAAACAGAACCCCGAACACCCAGCTGAGGGCGTAGGCCACCTGATAGCTCACCACCAGCAACAGCAGCAGGTACAGCAGGTAGCTCAACAGGGTATTCAGGCCGCCGGCCAGCAGAAACCGGCCTGCATCCCTGAGGACATGGGTGGACTTCATGGCGAATCGCCGATGTTGCCGGGGCGCACCAGGGCCATAAAGTCATCGTAATTGCGAATATAGTCCGCAGCGTCATAGTAGTGCGATGCAAATACCAGCAGCACGGCGTCCGGCGAATACTTGTACTGTACACCCCAGACGAGGGGCGGCAGATACAGCCCCATATTGGGCCGGTCCAATCTGATCTCGCGGCGGCGGACGCCGTCGTCGGCAACCACCGAGCAACTGCCCTTGACGCAGACCAGGAACTGATGACAGCGATGATGGGCGTGCTCGCCACGGGTCTTTTCCGACGGCACGTTGAACACCAGAAAATAGCGTTTCGGGTCGAACGGAATATCCCGCGTAAACTCGCCCACTGACAAGTCTCCGCGCATATCGCCAACATGCTTCAGCCTGTGCAGGGTAACGTCGCCCACCCCGATGCGGACGACCTCCTCGCTGGCGTCCGGCGCACGGGCGGGTTCCACACCGGTTTCTTTCGGCCGTGAGCCGTCCACATAGCCGATGATACGGGCCGGGCACCCGGTGACGATCGCCCAGGGCGGCACCGATTTCGTCACCACGGCCCCGGCGCCAACCATGGCTCCCTGGCCTATGACCACCCCCGGCAAGATGGTCGCTCCGCCACCCACAGACGCCGATTTCTCGATCCGAGTTTCCGGGAACTTCTCCGGGTAGGCTCTGGAGCGCGGCATCTTGTCATTGGTGAAAGTCACATTGGGGCCGATAAACACATCGTCCGCCACCCGCAGCCCGTCCCACAGCTGTACGCCGCTCTTTACCGTCACGCGATCGCCGATCACAACGTCATTCTCAACAAAGCAATGCGCGCAGATATTGACGTCACGGCCGATTTTCGCGCCGGGCAGAATCACCACGAACTGCCAGATGCGCGTGTCCTGGCCGATCTCTGCAGTCTGTACATCGGCCAGCTCGTGCACAAAATACCCTGTCATGGCTGCTGCTCCGAATCGTTTTTAAACTGCACCGCCACCACCGCCGAAGGGCGTTGCTTGCTGTTTTCATAACCGCGCCAGGCGTAGGTACCCACCAACCCCAAACCGAAAAGATTGAGCGCCCCGAAAAACAAAACCGTCAACACCGTGGCCGCGTAACCCGGCACGTCTATGGCCCCGGTCAACCGCCCCACCAGAACCGCGAGCGCCAGAATCACCGACATGGCAATGCCGAAGGCACCGATGCGCATCAACAGTCGAATGGGATAATCGGTAAAGGCGAATACGCTGTCCAGCATATAGTCGATCTTCCTGCGCCAGCTCCAGGCGGACTTTCCCTCCTGGCGGGCCAGACGGACATAGGGGAAGAATTTCCTTCGGAACCCCAACCAGAAAATCAGCGCCACCAGCGACGAGCGGGACTCACCCAGTGCCAGCAGGTGATCGCGAAACACCCGGTTGCAACCAAAGACATCGACACCACCCTCAGGCATGTCCTTGACAATCAGGCGTCGGTACAGACCCCAGAACAGCGAAGAAGCCAGTCGCGAAAGAAAAGGGTCGGCCCGCCCCCTGCGCACTCCGATGGCCACATCGCACTCGTCCGCGCTCAGCGCCTGAAAGAACTCCACCAGCAACTCCGGCGGCTCCTGCAGGTCCGCCGCCATGACACCGTAAAACCGGCCTTTGGCGGCCGCCAATCCGGTGCGGATGGCGGCGAAAGAGCCAAAGTTGCGAGAGTGCGCCAGCAACTGTGCGCGAAAGGACAGCCCGGGCAGCGCTGCCTTGAGCAAACCAAAGGAATTGTCGGGGCTGCCATCCACCACAAACACCACTTCCAGCGCATCCGAGAGCTGCCTGTTCATATCGTGCAAGGCATTGAGCAAGCGGGGGATGGATTCCTCATTCCTGTAAACCGGGATGACCAGGGAATGGGTTACGCTTTCCATGTATTCACCGCCTCGGCAACCTGTTGAACGTCGTTATCTGACATTTCAGGATAACAGGGCAACGTCAGAATTTCACCGGCCAGCTGCTCGGTAACCGGGAGCGCCACCTCGTCGTAGGCACCGGCAAATACGGATTGCCGGTGATCGGGTATCGGGTAGTGCACGTCGCTGCCCACCATGTACGCCTGCAGGTGATCTTTCAATCCGGCGGGGTTGCGGGTGCGCACCACATACAGGTGCGCCACATACTCATCAGCCTCGAAGCGCGGCAGGCTCACCGCCTGATGGGTAATCAGGCTGGCATATCGCCTGGCGATTTGCCGGCGACGCTCATTCCAGCCATCCAGCAGGGGCAGAAACTCCCGCAGCACCGCCGCCTGCATCTCATCCAGTCGACTGTTTCTGCCACCGGGTTGACTCACCGTGTATTTGCCGGACCAGCCGTACTGGCGCAGTTGCGCCAACCTGTCCCCCAACCCGGCATCCCGCACAACCACCGCGCCACCGTCACCCAGCGCACCCAGATTTTTGGTGGGGTAAAAACTGAAACAGCCAATATCGCCAAAGGTGCCGGTCTTTCTGCCGTTTATTACTGCACCGTGCGCCTGGGCGCAGTCTTCTATCAGGGGTACTGCGCTGCGGCGACACCGATCGGCAATAGCCTCGATGTCCGGCACAGCCAGACCGTACAGGTGAGTGACAACCACCGCCTTGACGCCGGCGTCCAGGGCGCGCTCGCACTCCACCAGACTCGCTAACCCGGATTGCGGGTCTACATCCATAAAGAACGGTTTGGCACCAATGGCCAGCAGCGCAGTACAGGTATACATGCCTGCATTGGCAACGGTAGCAACCGTATCATTTCTCGTCACTCCCAAGGCCCGCAGGGCCAGCTCGAGCGCGTCAGTGCCATTGCCGACACCCAGAGTTCTGGAAACCCCCAACCAGGTGGAGAATTCTTCTTCAAAAGCCCTCACCTCCGGCCCCATGACAAACCAGCCGCTGGACACCACCCGCTCCAGCGCCTGACGAATGACGTCTTGCCGGGCCCGGGCGTGAGCGCCCAGGTCGTTGATCAGTATCATTGAGCTGTCTCCGTTACCGGTTCGCAAGCCGGGTAATCAATACCCCGAGGTCTCTGCCGTCAGAGCTCAACCCCTCAGCTTGTGGATTGGTGGTGTGGTCCACTGTTATTGTCACCCAGGTGCTGAACCCGTCAAACCCGACCAGAGTCAGGTGAAAATTCTGCCCCGGCATTACCCGGACCTCTTCCTCGTGGTCACCATAGAAAACCCGAAGGGTTCTGGCCGCAAACGAGTCGGGCAGGAAACCTTGCAGCGTAACAGGCGCCCGACAAGTATTCACCAGAAAGCGGGCCTCGCCGCCTATCCAGCGGGACCCGCCGGGCTCCGGAGCATACCAGTCGCCCTGAAAGCCGGTGTCGTCTACCGTACAGGCCGCTCGCCGGAATGTGGCAAGATTGTAGGCACGGGCTACATCCACTCCACGTTTCGCGTCATGGAACGGAGCCTGTAACGACGCAGCATCCTCCTCGGTTTCTACCCCGCTCCAGTAGATCAATTCCATGGCGCTGAATGATTTAGCCCTATAGGGAGCGGTTTTCAATTCTACCGCCCAGGTGGCCCCATGGCCCAACAGCGCAACCAGAAAAAGAGCGGCCACCAGATATCTTCCCGCCATCACTGCCGGCGCCGTCAACGTCCAGCCCACAAAGGGCAGCTTGCAGGGTCCGACTCCAGCAGACAGCGCAATAGCCGCAGGCGCCAGCACCAGCCAGACATAGTCGACAAAATATCTGGAAGAACCGGACCCCAGGAAATTCACGCCGCCTCTGGCAACCACCACCCCCGCAAGGGTCATCAGCGAAAACACGGTGAGGCCGGCCATGAAATTGCGAGCCGGTGTCGGCGCTGCCAGTGTGAAAACCAAAGTCAGCAGACAGGCCAGCAACAACAGAAAGCCCAGGACCACGAGAGTCACAACGGGAACTCCCAGAACCTCCTGGGCTTCACTGCCCATGAAGGCCGTGCCCGCACCGTAGAACAGCGATTTGACCAGCGTAGTCAGCGACGGGGCACTCTCTTGCGCCGAAAAGATACCATCCCCGGCATAGACGTAAATCGCCTGGGCCAGGGCAAGCATGCCAAAAACCACCAGCGCCGGAACTCTGTCCCGGGGCGACACCAGGCAAGACAGTGCCAATACAGCGGCGGATGCAAGGAAGAAGGGGTAGGACCAGCCGTAGGTGCAGAACAGAATCAGGAAGCCGCCCAGCGATCCGATTACCCAGGGTGCCACCCCGCTTTTCGCCCAGGATTTTCTGATTGCCAGTTCATACAGGAACAGGACTATCAGCAGATTCTTCAGCAGTTGCGCGAATCCCAGATCCAGCAGCCACAACTCAAACCCGGCGGGGCTGACGATGACACCGGCGGAAGCCACCGCCAGCACCGCCAGCGGCACCCAGGCGGTCTGACGCCCCTCACCCGGAGACTCGTCACGCATCCGCCAAAGCACGTTCAGCCACAGCCAGAATGTAATTGCCACCACGAACCCCGTCAGCACGGCGGTAATTCGGGTATCCAGACCCCACAGGACCCACTGCCCGAGAATCACCATCGGGTAGATCAGCCCCCGGTGATCGCCAAAGTGGTAGATTCTGCGCCAGGAAACTTCTCCGCGCAGCAACCCGTCAATCTGCCACAGGAACCGCATGGTATCCATGTAAGGCACCTGGGGGGAGGCGATATGGATATAGGCCTGATATGCCACGATGCACAGCAACAGGCTCAGGGCCGTAACGCAGAGGGGGATCAGCCTGTTTGACATGTGTCCTTCCGTAAGGGGGGTGCGCCAGAAAACCCGGCAAGTATAAATAAAATGAAGGACAATTGGGTGAACTGAATAAGCAAAACCCCTACCCGCCCGGCAGCGCGGATTTGTCGGGTTTTAGCCCCGGGGCGGGCCGCTCACAGCTGGAGACAGATGGTGTGGGCCAGGGGCATCGGGTCCAGGGTGACCCCCTCCCCCGGACTGTCAGTATACGGCCGGGCGTCCGGCCTGCAGACCGCCCTCCAGTCACTGATGATATTCTGGTAGCGGCACAAGTGATGTCTACCCACCGTAATCATCCTTGGACAGCCTTCGTACATAAGCATGATCATCGGTTCCCGGTCATCATACTCGGTGTCGAGGGCAATCATTCCCTCCTCGTCAACCGCCCAGGAACAGGTTGCTTCGGCGCAATAATCAGCAAAGTGGCGATACAGGGAGGGAAAGTTAATACTCGCCTTGTCGTCCAGATACGACATCGTCAGCAATCCCCTGACACCGGACTCGTCATCAAATTCCATCGCGACAATCTGCACACTGTTGTCTGCGACCCGGTAGAAGACCTGGCTCCTTGGCAACACCAACTCTTGACCGTGAAAAGTCAGACTATCACCGTGCAAGAGTCTTTTGTAAGCCCAGATGGTATAAACCGACGTTCCCGGATGGTACGCAAGCAACACCATGAGAATGGCAATTACCAAAAGAGAAATCGTTAGTCTTATGTTGGTTTTCTTTTCCACAGTCCGTCATCCCGACTTGGGATCTTCCTGCAACATGTCATCATGTGCTTCGGTTTTCCAGGGCAGGCTGCCGGGCGAGGCGCTGAGGAAGTTCAGGTGCTTCTCGAACTGGTCTAGCAGGTCGCTGATGATGTCCTGCTCATCGTAGCCGTAGATGTCGTAGGACTGCCCGCCCAGGCGCAGAAATACCTCGGCACGATAATAGTGGTGGCCATCTTCGCGGTGATTCATTTCCGGAAAGGCGTAGTCGGGCACCGGGTGTTCGACCATGCGGATATCGTAGCGGAAGTCGACGCGATCGTCCTTTTTCACCTCCAGGTATACCCGGGCATGGTTTTCCTCGGCCATCACTTCCGCGTCCCACTCCATCTGCTTCAGTTCCTCCCTTACCCGATGCAGGGCGCTGGTGACGGCGCCCGCCATAAACTCCTCCACCTGCCCCTTGCGCGGGAAGCGCACCAGACCGGCCAGCCGACGGCGCCAGACGCTGCCCGATGCGTTCATGGAAGCGCGGGTGGATTGCGGGATTTCCAGCAGGCTGCGGCGATGGTGGCTTTCGATGATCAGCGCCCGCCACAGGCCCACACCGGCGATCACCATGATGATGGAAAACGGCAGGGCGCTGGTGATGGCCATGGTCTGCAGGGCACTCAAACCGCCGGCAAGCAACAGCACCGATGCCACCATACCCTGGGACGACGCCCAAAATATCCGCTGCCAGACCGGTGTAGCTGTGTTGCCGCCGGAGGCCAGCGAGTCAATCACCATGGAGCCGGAGTCAGACGAGGTGACAAAGAAGGTGATGATCAGCACCACCGTGATAAAGGACACCAGTGCGGACCAGGGCAGGCGTTCGTAAAGCCGGAACAGCGCGACAGCGTGGTCTTCCTGCACTTCGCCAATCAGTGCCGTATAGCCCTCGTTCATGATCAGGTGCAGCGCCGTATCGCCAAAGATGGAAAACCACAGGAAGGTGAACAGGGTGGGTACCGTCATCACGCCCAGCACAAACTCACGGATGGTGCGGCCGCGGCTGATTCGTGCGATAAACAGGCCGACGAAGGGCGCCCAGGAAATGGTCCAGCCAAAGATGAACAGCGTCCAGTTACCGATCCAGTCGCTGCGCGAATACGCCTGCAGATCGAAAGTGCGCTCGATGATATTGTTCAGATAGCTGCCGGTGTTCTGCAGAAAACTTTCCAGAATATGGATCGTCGGCCCGGCCACGAACACAAAGCTCATCAAGAATACCGCCAATACCATGTTGACGATGGACAGGCGCTTGATGCCCCGATCCAACCCCGCCACTACGGAGATGATCGCCAGGCCGGTGATGATGGCAATGGCCAGAATCTGTACTGTGACACCCACCGGGATGACCGGCCAGAGGTAGTGCAGACCAGCGTTGATCTGCGCCACGGACAGGCCCAGCGTTGTGGCGATACCGAACAGGGTGCCCAAAATGGCGAAAACATCCACAGTGTGGCCGATGGGACCGTAAATGCGCTCGCCGATCAGGGGGTAGAGTGCCGAGCGGATCGACAACGGCAGACCGTGGCGAAAAGCAAAGTAGGCCAGCACCAGACCGACCAGACCGTAAATGGCCCAGATATGAAAGCCCCAGTGGAAATAGGCGATCTGCATGGCCTGTTTGGCGGCATCCACCGTTTGGGCCGCCCCCTCCGGCGGCGATGCGTAGTGCAATACCGGTTCGGCAACACCAAAAAACAGCAGGGCAATGCCGTAGCCGGCGGAAAACAGCATGGCAAACCAGGCGGGAAAACTGTACTGCGGATCGGCGTGATCCGGCCCCAGCTTGATACGACCCCAGCGCGAGAGGGCCACTGACACCACAAATACCAGAAAGAACGCAACCGCCAGCATGTAAAACCAGCCGAAGGTGCGGGTGATGTACGACAGGGTGTGGGCGAAGGCCTCGCCGGCCATTTCCGGATTGCTGACGGTACCCACCACCAACAGAAAGACCACTATCACTGCCGGCAGAAAAACCGGCAACAGAATGGCGGAACGCCAGCGGTTGTTTGCTTCAGCCATGAAAAACTCCGTCCGGTCAGTCGCGACACACAATCGCCACAGTGTCTCGTGAAACCCAGGGGGAGTTCAAGGGCGGATATTACCGCGTCGACAGCGGTCCAATTCCCAACGGGTCCCTCTGGCACCCTGAACCTTCAACGTCCCCAATCAAATCAGAGGCACCATGCGACGCCGCACCTTTCTCTCGCACCTGTTGGCATCCGGCGCTCTCACCCTGGCACCACGCCTGGGCGCAGCCGACGGCGAGTTTGAGCGCTTTCACGATTTCGACGTAGATCCCGAGACACTGGTCCGCTTGAACCACCCGGCGGAATACTGGCGGCGGTACCTGGACGAACCCGCCTGGCAGGTGCTCTTTCGGGAAGACACGGAACCGCCCTTTTCCAGCCCACTGAACACCCTGCGCGAGGACGGTACCTACGTCTGCGCCGCCTGCCACCTGCCGCTGTTCTCATCAGCCACCCAGTACGACAGCGGCACCGGCTGGCCGAGCTTCTGGCAGCCCCACGAGCCGCACATCGGCACCAAACGGGATTTCAAGCTGCTCTGGCCGCGCACCGAATATCATTGCGTCCGCTGCGGCGGCCATCAGGGCCATGTCTTCAACGATGGCCCCGAGCCCACCGGCCGGCGGTGGTGTAACAATGGCTTGGCGCTGAATTTTGTGCCAAGCCAAGAATTGCTGCCCGGCTTAAGGGGCTGATGCGCGCCACACTCTCGTGATTGTTATTCACACGCGCTTTAAATATAATCTGGTACTTTATAACAAAGCGCTATCGCAACACGAGGATCAACCATGAAACGACGCACCCTGCTGTCTGTTGCGCTACTGGCGGCGCTGAACAGCAGCCACGCCGCACCCCCAACCCAGGACTACATTGACGCCGGGCGCTTTACCGATGGCATAGAGGGGCCAGCCTTCGGTCCAGACGGCCGACTCTACGTACCCAACCTCGAGACTAACGGCACCATCGGTGTGATCAGCGCCCAGGGAGAGGCGGAGATTTTCATGCACCTGCCCGAAGGCAGTATTGGCAACGCCATTCGTTTCAATGCGCAAGGTCAGATGCTGATCGCCGACTACACCGGCAACAACGTGCATCTGGTGGACCTCGATTCCCGGGAAATCATTCACACCCATCACCACTGCGGCATGCATCAACCGAACGATATTGCCGTGGCCCGCTCCGGCATGATCTACGCCAGCGATCCCGACTGGGCCACCGACTCCGGTCAGCTCTGGCGCATCAGCCCCGAGGGCCGGGTGTTTCTGCTCGAACCCAACATGGGCACCACCAATGGCATTGAGTTGAGCCCGGACGAAACCCGGCTCTATGTCAACGAAAGTGTGCAGCGCAAAGTCTGGGTTTACGATGTCAGCCCCGAGGGCAACCTGAGCAACAAACGGTTGTTCTACCAGTTCGACGACCATGGTCTGGACGGCATGAAAACCGACCGCGCTGGCAACCTGTATATCGCACGCTACGGTGCCGGCCGGATCACGGTTTTATCACCTGAAGGCGAGGTCATCAACCGCTTTCCCCTGCGCGGGCAACACCCCACCAATCTGGCATTGAAAGAAGGCGAAACAACGCAGGTCTACGTGACCATGCAGCAGCGCGGTGCTATCGAGACCTTTTCTATCGACTAAAAAAGGGGGCGTACCGGCTGTCCGGTACGCCCCAAGGCGTGCGATGCATATCGCAGGGTTGTCAGAAACTCGCGCGCAGGCTTAAGGCCAGGCGGCGATCGGTGCGGAAGTTGAGTGCATCGGTGCGCAATCCCTCCTGGTTGTACTGGGCCTGAGTTTCGGTAATGGTATTCAGGATATTGCTCGCCTCAAAACCGACCTGAATATTACTGGTCACGTTGTAGTAGATGGAGCCATCCAGGTAACCACTGGACTTGGCATAGATCGGCGCGAACTCGTTTGAGTCACGACGGGTCACCAGGTAGTCCGAGCGCCAGGTGTACGCCAGGCGTGCGGAGATGGCGTCATACTCGTACATACCCACCAAGTTGAAGTTTTGATCCGAGTAGCCGGGCAACGGCAGATCAGTGAACGCGCGGAAGCTGTTGCGATTATCACTGATCGGATTGCCCGCCGAATCGAAGCGGACCTCACCCAGCAACGCGCTGCTCTCGGGATCCTCCAGATCGCTCTGACTGATATAGGTGTAGTTGAATTGCACACCTAAACCGCTCCAGATACCCGGCAACATATCGAAGAACTGGGTGTAGGCGAACTCAAACCCCCGAATGGAACCGGAACCGTCATTGGAGGGCCCGGTAAAGGACACTTCCTCAGAGACACCGGTGCGCGGGTTTTCGATCACTTCACGGAACGGCCGCTCGCGGAACAGATTGTCGATATCTTTGTAGAACAACGCCAGCGAGACAGAGCCCGTGTCCGCGAAGTACCACTCAGCACTCAGATCGAGATTGGTCGACTTTTCCGGCTCCAGGAAAGGGTTGCGCGCGGTACCGTTGAGCTGAACATTATCAATACCAACCACCGGACCATCTTCCTCTTCGCGGAGGTTGTTCCAGCTGAGGTTCACGATGCGCGAGTTGCGGGTATCCTGCAGCGTCGGGAAGTACAGCCCCTGGGACGCACCGAAACGCAGAACAACATCATCGGTGATGTCGACAGCCAGGTTGAAGCTGGGCAATACAGTGCTGTAGTCGGTACCACTGACCGTGGTTCGCTCGCCTTGACCATCGGCGAACTGAGCCAGGTTGGGACGCTCCTCAACAATGAACTGCGAACCTTCACCGCCCACTTCGGGCAGCACCACAAAGCCGGTTGACTCCAGTTCATAACTTACATAACGCAGGCCCACATTACCGCGGTAGGGCATGTCCAGGGAATCGTCGCCAAAATCAAAGCGCACATAGGCTTCGTTGCGCTGCTCGTTGGTGGAGGTTACATCGTGGGGTGCAAAGGGCGAGCCTGCGGCAATGCGGCCGCCAAGGTCCTGCGACGCCAGATAGCAGTCGGGGTTATTCTGACCGTTGGGGTTTTCACCACCACCACCGAAGGCACCGGTATTAAAACCCTCTGCACAACTGCGGCGGGCAAACCCGAGGAAATCCTCAGCACTGGCCATATCGATAAACAGGAACTCATTGCCACCGACGAGATGACCTCCCCGGAAGAAGTTGTCCCAGGTCTGAGTTTCAAACTCACCTGGAATCAGGCGGTAATCACCGTTCACCGCGGACTCGATCACCCAGGGAATATTGAACGTGCCCCAGTTAGCGTACTCGGTATCGCGAATCACTAGGTCCCGGTCGGAGTGGTAGAAGCCGACTCGCACGCTGCGTGCCCAGCCCTGATCCAGTTCGTACTCCAGATCAAACTTGTAGGCATTTAGGGTGCCTTTGGAGTCCACGTGCTGGTCAAGACCACTGGCCAGGAAAAAGTCCGGCGCCTCGACGCCCGACCAGTGGGGCGCGCCGCCAGGCTCCAGCATGCGCCCGTGATTCATGAACTCGATATGAGGGTAACGACCGCGCAGATCCAGAAAGGCGCTGCCAAGGCCGGCCCAGTAACGGGAGTTGATGCCGTTGTTGGTCACCTTCTCGGTAGATTCAACGCGCTGGATATCAAGCTCCAGACTCAAACGTTCGGTGGGAGTGTACTGAATATTGAATGACAAATCCTCAACCGACGTTTCGGTTTCATTGAACCGGGATGACGCATGGAACGGATGGTCATTGTTTACAGTGATAATGCCACTGGTAAAGAAGCCATTGGCGTCGTAAGTGGGGTCAATTTCGGTACCCACGTTCGGGTGTACCCGGATGGCGTCGTCAAAGCCCTGGGCCTGAGCGCCGAGCACATTCTCCCGGTAAGTCAGTGAGGCGTCAGAGCGCACATACTCCAGAGTGGTCTGGATGGTGCGGTCAACATTGCGCCACTGCAAGGCGCCCGCCATACCCGTGCGCTCGCGATCATTATCCGCGCGCCGCAGTGAGAACTGACCGGGAATATGTACCACAGTACCCGCCGCCTGACCGGCCACGGCTGGGCCATCAACCGGCGAGTCAGGTGCGGGCGAACCCAGTACTTCGCCGCTGGCATCCCAGGCCGGAGGCACGTTGATAAAGGAATCACCGCGAGAATAGAAGTTGGCAACACCAATGCCATCACCGGTGGTGCGCAGGTCGGAGTGAGAGGCCGAAATCTGGAAACCGAAATCACCCACATTGGTTTCCCAGATGTCGCTGAACAGCGCCGACACAGAGGGACTCCACTCCTGGCGACGATCGCCGTAGTTTCCTTTCACGGTAAAGCCAGCCACCCGTCCCGGACTGTCAAACGGCTTGCGGGTCACCAGGTTGACGGTACCGGCCACACCACCGGCTATCATGTCGGCCGTCTGGTTTTTGTAAACCTCGATCGATCCCAACAGCTCCGGAGGGATATCCTCGAAGTTGAGGCCTCCGAACGGATTGGCGCTGAAGGCGTCGCGCCCGTTGATTTCACTGCGCACCCGATCCAGGCCGCGAATCAATACGCCGGTACCTTCGTCGGCAAAGTGATTGGGATCCTCGGACGCGGCAAAGCGCTCGATGGTGACCCCTGGAACCCGCTGCAGTGCTTCGGTCACACTCTTGTCGGGCAGGGCGCCAATATCTGACGCAGTAATGGCATCGACCACAGTGCTGGCTTCGCGCTTGAGCTCCTGGGCATTGCGCAGGCTACTGCGCATACCGATAACCACAATTTCCTCCAGCGCCGTCTCTTGCTCAGCCTGAGCGACGGCCGGGCCTGAGACCCCAGCCGCCACCGCACAAACGGCTAGACTTAACAGGTGCTTATTGAATACTTTTTGCATAACATCTTAACTCCCCAGTTACAGTTTTTTGCCCCGGTTGTTGTGAACCCGCGTCAGCGGCACCGCTGAGCGCTAGTCCTCATTCAGTTATAACATCGCGAACATACCAGCAAAGATAGAAACTATCAACCATAAACAGATAAAATGTTATATATTTTCTCTCAAGATTTGCCTGTACGTTTCCCCAGGACAAAAGCATGCACACCGACCCCCGCCGCTGCCTCACAAGAGCATGCGGCGACCCATCGATGTGCAACTTATCCCTGCGCCAGAGATTAATCCAGGATGGTAGAACGACTCACAGTTTCACCCAAACGGGTACGCAACAACACCGCTCCCTCAGGCACCGACATGGACTCGCGTAAGGGCAGCCATGTGTCGCCGCCATCACTGCTGTATTCGATCGCCAAACCGGGCAGCGCCGCATTGGCATAGAGCCGGCCGTCCCGCACTTGGGCACCCGGCGGCAATAGGTGAAAGCCGGCGCCATCCGCCTGCAGTTTCGGCAGTTCGCGCTGTACCAGTACCCGCGCAAAAGTGGCGTAATCGCGTTCCCGTGCGCGAGCATCCGGCCTGTCAGCCTCCCAAGCTGCCCTATGCCAAGCGCGCTCGGCCAAGGCAATCACGCGCGGATAAAGCATCGGCTCCAGTTGCTCGGCCGTGCGAATGGTTTCGGTCCACACCTGGCCCTGAATGCCGAGAATATTGTCCGGCTTCTGCAGTGGTGTCACCGGACGCCCCAGCAGCGCCTCGAGATCGGTTATCTCGGCGCCATCGCGGGTGGTGGTCGCATTGGCGTAGACATGCTCGGGCAAATAGTCGAACACTTTTGCCAGATCGGTATAGCGGGTCGCCCAGTAATAGCCGCGCTCTTGCGGATGCGGCTCGTGAGGGTGGTCGAAATAAAGGTGCGTCGCGTGCGAGAGGACCACCTGATAACCGGCATTGGCAAGCCGGTAAGCCCGATCGCCCGCACCCCACTCCCAAATATTGTCCCAGGCGTTGACAAGTACCTGATCGCTACCGAAACGCTCGCGGTTAAAGGGCTGCCGGGCGTCGTACATCATGCCATCTTCCCAGGCCGCCACTGCCAAACCCCGCCGATCTGCCAAGTCGGCAACGCGACTGACAAAGTAGGGCATCAGATCGCCGACACCGGCGAGCCCGGCTTCGCGGCGTATCAAGTTCTGGCACTCGGGCGATCCGGTCCAGGAGCCTCTGCCGACTTCATCACCGCCGAGGTGGAACACCCGCAAACTCTGCCCGGCCTCGCGGTACATGGCCTGCAGCTCATACATCACTTTATCGATAAAGGCATAGGTGGATTCCATACAGACGTTGATGGAGTTGTCTGTATAATTCTGTACCGTCATGTACTCAGAGGTATCGTCCGGGTCGGCCAACAGATAGCGACGCGCCTCGACTTCCTCGCCCGCCGCCATCAGGCGCGCATAACGCGCATCCATCGCTTTGACCGCCGCGCGCGCATGGCCGGGCATGTCGATTTCGGGAATTACCTCGATATGCCGCTCAGCGGCATATCGAAGAATCTCGATAAAGTCATCGCGCGAGTAGTAACCGTTACCGGAACCGGTGGTGTGGGGGCCGGTGCCGAGTTGGGTCAACAGACACCGGCGCTCGCTCAAATCAAAACAGCGATGCCCGCCGATGTCGGTCAACTCGGGCAAGCCAGGGATTTCCAGACGCCAGCCTTCATCCTCGGTCAGGTGCAGGTGCAAACGATTGAGTTTGTAGCGCGCCATCTGGTCGATCAGGCGCAGGGTGACTTCTTTGCCGTGGAAGTTGCGCGCCATGTCGTAGTGCATGCCACGCCAACTCGCGCGCGGGTAGTCAACCACCGTCAGGCGCGGCAGCGCATAGTCGCCCTGAACCCGCGCGGGCAACAGATTGAGCAGGCTCTGAGCACCGTAAAAGGCACCCGCGTTGTCGCGCCCGATGATCTCGATGCGGTCGCGTTCGATGGTCAGTGTGTAGCTTTCCGCCACCTCGGGCAGCCCCCGGGCGTCGGGGTCAACCTTGAGGACAATCGCCGGACCGTCGATCTTGTCGGCAGCAACACCCGCTGCAACCTCGGTGCCGAACACCCGACTCAAGGCAGCCTGTAAAAGTGCGCCTTCGCTGGCAAGTCGACCGGCGTAGCGGATGGACCAGTCGCCATTCACCGTCACCGTTCCCCGGCGGCTACTAACCGAGTGGGGCCTGGGGATAATGCGCTGGTGGATATCGTCGGCACTGACCTCCACCCCATTGACGCGCTGATTGGCCTGGTAGCGACTCGCGGCAGTGGCCGGCGGCGTCACATCCGAGTGTGAGCGCAGACGCTGATCCTCGCGCGCTATAGGCGCGACAAACGCGCGAATATCTTCGGTATCGGTATTGGCAAACACCGCGGGCTCACCCCGGTCACTCACCAGGAATGCCCGCGGCATAAAATCGGTGTAGCTGATCATATGCGCGGACGCCCGGTAGTTGAGGGACAGTTGCTGCCCCTGGGCCAGACCGGCAAAATCGGCGGTTGGCACCAGGCGATGCAAGTCACCCTGAACGTGGCTGAGGTGAAGCCCAGCCTCCTCCACCGTGGCAATCCGGCGTACCGAATGGAAGTAAATGGCCCAACCGGCATCGCCGGCAGGCAGTGGCACCGCCGTGGGGTTATCCAACCGCAGTTGGATGTGGGGGCCGGCCTCGTCCAGATTGCTGAGCACCTCAAAGCGCAGACTGGCGCCCTCGGCAAAGGCATCCACATCGCGCTGGCTCATGCCGTGCGCCAGTGTCGACAAACTCATGAACGCCCCCATTAGCAGCGCCAGGCAGGTTCTCATGATACTGACTCCCTATTCGTTTTTAATCGCAAGCAGCTGTAACTATAGCCCAGCAGGACAACGTTGTCTCAAATCGTAGAGCACCCTTGCCGACATGTCAACCGACCATCGTATTTATCCTGTCCCGGGGCGCTCAATCTGCTATAGTGGAACCCAGCCCGCCCCGACGGGCTTTTTTAGCGGCCCAAAAGACAACGTTGTCCTGGCGCCATAGCAAATAGTGCCGCGTCAAACAAAGAGGAAGCCCCATGAAACGACACCTTTCAGCCCTCTGCGCTGCCGCTGTCCTGGCCCTGACCGCCAGTGCCAGCGCGCTCGGCGATGCCCCTGCCATCCACCCATCCCTGCAGACCCCGGCGCAGTGGCGCTACGGTATAGACCCCCACGGCACCAGCGCCGATTATGGCGAGCAGCTGGTCAGCAATGGCGTCGCCCATATCACCTTCAACCGGGTGCCACGCCCCAACCCCGAGGAAAACTCCTGGATTGAGCTCATCTACGACCTGCCCCAGGGCGACCTGCGCGGCGTAGACCGCATAGCCCTGACCTATCAGAGTTCCGAACCCTTGCTGGTTAAACTGTCGCAGCGGGACTTTGGCGAACAGGGCGATGAGAGCTATGCCCACTACCAGGCACTGGTGCCCGCAGCCGACGAGTGGCGGCAGGTCACGCTCAGTCTCGGTGATTTTGCCCGCCCGGCCTGGACGCCCAGTGACTCCGTGGATGTAGGCCTTCTGCCCGCCCACATCGATGCGCTCTATTTCGCACCGAATCTGGACGATGCCGTGGGGGGCTTTGCCGAGCTGAAAATCAAGGCGGTGGAGTTGCTGCCCTGACCCGAATATTTTAGCCGCCACCAACGCTACTGGGCTGCAGATAAAAACGCATCAGGAGACAGGATCAGGATGTTCTCGAAAGGGTGGAGCACCAGCAGATCCTGATCTCCTGTGATCAGGCAATCTGCCTCGCCTGACAGGGCGAGAGACAGAAACTTGTTGTCGTCAGGGTCCCGACAGGCGTCGACGTGCAGATTTGGCACCACCCACTCGCCGATCTCCGTCAACCAATCCAGAAAGGCGTCCAGTTGCGCTGGCGTTCGGTAGCGGTCGAACTTGGGCTTGGCCAGTCGTGCGGTCAGTTCGGAAAAGGTGCTGTCAGAAAACAGCAGTGCCGCGTTATGGTCTGCCAGCCGTTCCAGCGCCTGCCCAGGCTTGCTCTCCGGCAACAATAAGGCGCTGATCAGCACATTGCTGTCAACAACCACCCGCTCAGCTTTCATCGGCCAGCAACTGGTCCAGTTGCTCTTCGGTCAGCCCTTGCCCGCCCGCCTCGGCGCCGGCTTCCTGCATCACTTTGAGAAGATTCTTCCAGGCGTGCTTTTTGCGCCGCTGATAGTCTTCCACGGACATGACCACCACACTGGGACGGCCCTGTTTGGTCACGATGACGGGCTGCCGTTGTGCGGCATCAATCAGCTGCCCGAAACGGTTCTTGGCTTCAATGGCGGTAATGGTTTTCATGGGATTACCCGATACAATATGGGCGTAATAGCTATTATAGCTGAGATGGACTGCTTTTCCATTCTACAGGGATACGTGCGAAAAAAAGGGGCCTTTCGGCCCCTTTATGGATCAACTGGCATGAATCAGTTGGCATGAATCAGCTGGCGTAAACCGGAAACCGTCGGCAGATATCCAAGACCTGCTCTTTCACGTTCTCTATCACCGCGTCGGCATTGCCGCTTTCCAGGGCATCCAGAATGTCGCACATCCAGTGAGTGAGCTGCACGGTTTCCGCCTCGCCAAAACCGCGGGTGGTGATGGCGGGTGTGCCCACACGCAGGCCGGAGGTGATAAAGGGCGAGCGCGGGTCGTTGGGCACGGCGTTCTTGTTGACCGTGATATTGGCTTTGCCCAGGGCTTCGTCGGCGTCTTTCCCGGTGTATTCCTTGCCGATCAGGTCCACCAGCATCAGGTGGTTTTCAGTGCCGCCGGAGACGATTTTGATGCCCCGCTCGACAAAGGTGGCAGCCATGGCCTTGGCGTTCTTGACCACCTGTTGCTGGTAGGCCTTGTACTCCGGGGTCATGGCTTCCTTGAAGCTGATGGCCTTGGCGGCGATCACGTGCATCAGCGGGCCACCCTGACCGCCGGGGAAGACGGCGGAGTTGAGCTTTTTCTCGATCTCTTCGTTGGCCTTGGCCAGAATCAGGCCGCCCCGGGGGCCGCGCAGGGTCTTGTGGGTGGTGGACGTGGTGACATCGGCGATCTGCACCGGGCTGGGGTAGATACCCGCCGCCACCAGACCCGCCACATGGGCCATGTCCACCAGTAAGTAAGCGCCCACTTTATCGGCGATATCGCGGAAGCGCTGCCAATCCATAATCTGGGAGTAGGCGGAGAAACCGGCCACGATCATGCGCGGCTTGTGCTCCAGGGCCAGGCGCTCCACCTCGTCGTAGTCCACCTCACCGGTCTCGGGGTTGAGGCCATACTGCACGGCGTTGTAGATCTTGCCGGAAAAGTTGGGCTTGGCGCCGTGGGTCAGGTGGCCACCGTGGGCCAGGCTCATGCCCAACACCGTATCGCCGGGGGCGCAAAGGGCGGCGTAGACGGCGCTGTTGGCCTGGGAGCCCGAGTGGGGCTGGACGTTGGCGTAGTCGGCGCCGAACAGTTGTTTGGCCCGCTCGATGGCCAGAGCCTCGCTCTGATCCACGTATTCACAGCCGCCGTAGTAACGCTTGCCGGGGTAGCCCTCGGCGTACTTGTTGGTGAGCTTGGTGCCCTGGGCGGCCATGACCATAGGGCTGGTATAGTTTTCCGAGGCGATCAACTCGATGTGCTCCTCCTGGCGGCGGCCCTCGTTTTCGATGGAGGCCCAGATGTCCGGGTCGAAGTCAGCGATGGTCTGTTTGGGGTCAAACATGCGGTGTCCTCACAGTGTTCTCACGGGGCCGGCAGGCCCTGAGCCTGCGTGGGATAGAAGAGTCGAATAAAGGCGCGAATTGTACACCAACCGCTCCGGCGGCTGCCACGCGGATTCTTCATCTTCAAGTGGATGGGGATTCATGTGGCAGGGATCCCGGTGCCTAGCCCCCTCCGCAAAGCAAAGGGGGACTCCCCGAGACGAAAGGGAGGAACTAAACTCCCCGGCTTTCGGGCAGTCCAAGAGCCAGGGCCGGGGAAACCCATATTGGATACCTTCTGGCCATTCAGTTTCCGTTAAGGCACCATGGGCTATAAATGGGTTGACCATGGCGCAAAACGCGCGCAGCCCACCCGAGAGGGGAGGAACGACTTATGCGAACCCTGCAAACCACCACCCACCGTTTCGCGACCCTGAGCCGGGCGCTGCTGCTGGGCGCCTTGCTGGCGCTGGCTGGCCCGCTGCAGGCAAACCCCTCTGCCGAGTTCTCCGAGGGGGAACTGGAGCAGATTCTGGCGCCCATTGCCCTCTACCCGGACACAGTGCTGTCCCACATCCTTATTGCCTCCACCTATCCGCTGGAAGTAGTGCAGGCGGCCCGCTGGTCCCGCAACAACCCCAATCTCAAGGGCGAAGAGGCGCTGAACGCCGCCGAAAACCAGGGCTGGGACCCCAGCGTCACGGCGCTGACCGCCTTTCCCCAGATACTGGAGCGCATGGACGAAGACCTGAGCTGGACCCAGGACCTGGGCGAAGCCTTCCTGCTGGACGAGGCGCGAGTGATTGATACCATTCAGCGCCTGCGCCACATGGCCTATGATTCCGGCCATCTGGAGCAAATGGAACACCTGGCCATTGAACGCGAGGAGCAGACCATCATCATCGAGCCGGCGGTGCGTGAAGTGGTCTACGTGCCCTACTACGACACCCGGGTGGTCTACGGCCACTGGTACTGGACCAATTATCCGCCCATGTACTGGTACTACCCCGGTGGCTACTACACCACCACCTATGTCTACTGGGGCCACGGTGTGCGGGTTTCTCCCCACTTCTACTTCAGCACGGTCTACTGGCCTCAACGCCACGTTGTGGTGGTGGATCGCCGCCACCCCCGCTACCGGGGCAGCCGGCAGATAGTGCACTACCACGATTCACACCGCTGGAGCCATAACCCTCGGCACAGACGCGGCGTGGTCTATCACCACCACGAACTGAACCGCACCTACAACGTCAATCGCAGCTATTCCCACGGCCAGCAGTCCCGTGATTCAAATATTCGCGGCTCCCGCCGTGCCCAGGACGTACAGATCAGCGGTGGCGATCGTCGGCGCCAGCAGCAACACAGCGGCGGCACCGGCAGTCGCGACAGCAACGTTCGCGGCGACAGGCGGCAGAGCACTGGCGCAGGCGACAGCCGCGCGAGAAGCCAAAGCGGCCGTGAGGGTCAAACCGGGACCCGTAGAACCCTGCAACAAGGTGACAGCGGCGCCGAGAGCGCATCTCCCACCAACCGACGGGAGATACGCCAGCAACGCCAGGCACAACCGGAGGCTTCCTCTGCCCAGCCCGCACCCTCCGGTCGAGCTCGAACTGACAGCGGCAGCGCCCGCTCGCAGAGCGACAGCTCCGGCTCCAGCAGTGCCACGACCCGCAGTTCCGGTTCCAGTAGCGCCACCTCACGCGGCTCGAACCGTGCCAGCGGCAGCACATCTCGAAGCTCTTCCCGTGCCAGTTCCGGCAGCAGCCGCAGCCAGGGCTCCAGCACCCGGGGCAGCCGCCGCAACTGAACCGGTGGCCCACTCCACCCGCCTCTGCGATTACCGGCCCGGGCTGCTCGCCCGGGCCGGTTTTTTCTGTCTGCTGCTCTATCCAGCCCTGGCCGATGCCGGCAACCGCTGGCAACTCTGGTACCAGGAGTGGCCCGAGATCGAACTGGATTCAGCCTGGGGGCCTGAACCCCTGGAACGCAAGCTCTACCATTTCAGCTACAGTGGCCAAAGGGGCACCTTTACCTACGAGCACCAGCCGCTGCTGGTGCGGGTGGGTGAGCCAGCTCACAACGGCTACTTTCACCAGTTTCGCTGGCAGCGTCGGGCGCAGAGGGGCGACACCCGGATAGCAGTGGAGGCCGGCATGCAGGGATCATCCAATATCTTCAAATACCAGGAGCCACACCGCGAAGCGCTGGTGGCCAGCTTCACGGTGATGCGGCAACTGCCTCTGGCACAGGACGCGGAAGCGGGCCTCACCGGCGACTACCGCTTCGGCCCCTTTCGGGTCTATCCGCGTTTGACCAGCCGCCTGGACGCCACGGCCACCAGTGAATGGCTGATCGATCTGCCGGTGGCGCTGCTCTGGCGCAGCCGCGCCGGGCACTGGCAACTGGGCCTTGAGCGACACGGCGACAAATGGGGCGCGCTGGATGCCGAACGGGAGGTGAAATCCAAAGTACGGCTGCAGGAATGGCGTCTGGGTGGCGAGGCGAGCCTACCCGGTGGCTGGGGCAGCAGCCGGCTGCGGGCCGGCGCCGGCATCAGTTTCGACAGCCGCCTGGTCTATCGGGATCTGGACCTGGGCTGGCAGCGGGTTTCCCTGAGTCCGGCGGCTTATGTGCGCCTGGGTTACAGCTGGTGACGACTTGCGCTAGCCCGAATGTTTCACCAAATGCCAGCTTGCTGGCGACGGGCCGGGGCCTTGTGAGCGGGCTCGCGACTGGAGCACTGTTGGTTACAGGGCGTAAGGAGCATGTCCGCTCACAAGGCCTCGGAGCCAGTCCAGCAACTGGCAAGCGTGACTGGTGACAAAATGTCACCGTCCCTGAATTGCCCGCAGGCCACGCCGACAAAGACATAGCGACGATTACCGAGCGATTTGGTGAAATATTCGGGCTAGAAGCCTGTCAGCCGCGCTGCTTCTGCAAAAGCGCTTTTAGCTCCCGCAGTTCGTCCTGCAACTCCTTCAAGGTCGGCTCGCCTGCGGCCAGTGCCTCCTGCTCCCGCTCCCGACGGTGTTCAGACTCCATCACGTTCACCACTATGCCGATGATCATATTGAGAAAGGCAAAGGCCGCCAGGAAAATAAAGCTGACATAGTAGATCCAACTGAAGGGATACACCTCCATGGTTTCGTACATGATCAGGGTCCAGCTTTCAAAGGTCATGATACGGAACAGTGTCAGCATGCTGATGGCGATATCACCCCAATAGAACTCGTTGATGTCCGCAAAGAACATGCTGCCAACGGCGCCATAGATATAGAAGATGATGAACATCATCAGCGCCACGTAACCCAGTTGCGGCATGGCGCGCAACAATGACCCCAGCAGGGTGCGCAACTCAGGAATGATGGACACCATGCGCAGCACGCGGAAAATCCGCACCAGGCGGCCGATCAGTGCCAGTTCGCTGTCCTCGATGGGAATCAGGCTGACGGTGACGATCAAGGTATCGAAAATATTCCAACCGGATTTGAAAAAGTCCCGCTTGCGCGGCTCACCGAAAAAGCGAATGGTAATTTCAGTGAGAAAGAACAGGGTGATAAACCAGTCCAGCCCGATAATCAGTTTGTCCACCGCCGGCGGAATGGCGTAGGTCTTGGCGCCGATCACCAGCGCGGAAAAGATAATGATGAATATGACAAACAGCTCGAAGGCCTTGTTGCTGCGCAACTGGTAGAAGCGCGCCTGAAGGCCCTGGTTGCTCAAGGCGCGCCCGGACGACGGGCCGGGAGATACGGGCAAGGTTGTACTCATTGATCATCCTCCACGCCGCCAAAGGCGGCCAACAAGTCGCGGATCAGCGCCGTCAACTCCACGGTCATCACGGCAAAGTCGGCATCGAAGGCTTCCGCCCTGCTCCCGGGGTTGCCCTCACCGGCGCGTTCGACAATAGCATCGGCGAATTTCAGGCGCTTGAGCGCAAACTGTTCATCCAGCACCAGTTGCACCCCCTCGCGCCAGCACAGTGCCAACCGGGTAACATGCATGCCGCTGTCGAGATGGGCGCGCACTTCGTCGGCCTGCAGATCCTGATTCTTCAGGCGCACCACGCGGTCATCGCGGCCGCCGCGCAGCTCGCACTCTTCGCCCAGCTCCCACTCTGCGGGCAGATCGCCGTCGCGGAGCCAGTGCGTCATCATCTGCGGCGGTGCCTGGCGCGGCACCAGCGGCACAGCGGGCAGGCTGCCCAGCGCCTCGCGCAGGGCAGACAGCAGCTCTTCGCCGCGCTTGGCCGAGGCGGCATTGACCACAACAAGGCGTTCCCGGGGCGCAATATAGGCGTAGTCCAGGGAGGATTTGGCAAAGGCCCGGGGCAACAGGGAAAACACTATCTCGTCCTTCAGGTCGCGCCGCTCCTTGCGTCCCACTGGCCGGCCCTGCTCGGCGCTGATGGCCAGCGCCTTTTCTTCCAGGTGCTCGTTGACCACCGCCGCCGGCAATACTTTTTCCTGCCGCCTGGCGCACACCATGATGTAACCGCCGGCCGTGTGCACATACTCGCTGCCGTCCTGCCCCAGAGGCGGCACCCAGCCGTACTTGTGCAGATCCAGGCTGCCGCAGGGCTGAAAGCAATGCTCGGACAGGCGGTGGTGCAGATCCTCCGCCGGCAGGGTGAAATCCTGGGTCAGGCGGTACAGGCGCAGGTTCTTGAACCACATGGATGGGGCATCTCTCGCTGGACGAAAAAGGCGGCAGTTTACCACGCCGGTGACGGTGTCCGAACAAACCGGTAAGATGCCGGCCTTTCACCCCGAGTGGGCCAACCCCATGATCGAAAAGCCATGATAGAGAGCTGGACCTTTTACCTGCTGGCCGTGCCAGTGGTACTGCTGGTGGGCATGTCCAAGGGCGGCTTTGGCGGCGGCCTGGGCACCCTGGCAGTGCCGGTACTGTCGCTGCTGATCGACCCGCGGCTGGCGGCGGCGGTGCTGCTGCCCATTCTGTGCACCATGGACCTGGTCAGCTTGTGGAGCTACCGGCGCAACTGGGACCCCACCAACCTCAAAATCATGCTGCCCTGGGCCATGTTGGGCATAGTCGGCGGCGCCCTCACCTTCCAGTACATGAGCGCGGACATGATCCGGCTGATGGTGGGTATCATGGCCCTGTACTTTGTCGGCCACTACCTGTGGGGCAAGCATGTGATCCAGCAGCTGCACGCGCGCCAGCCCGATCGGATACGCGGTGGCTTCTGGAGCAGTCTGGCCGGCTATGTCAGCTACATCGCCCACGCCGGCGGACCGCCCATCTCCATTTACCTGCTGCCGCAGCGTATGGACAAGACCCTGTTTGTGGGCACCACCGTGGTGTTCTTCACAGCGGTGAACTACGTCAAGCTGGTGCCCTACGCCTGGTTTGGCCAGCTCAACACCAGCAGTCTGCTCAGTTCCCTGATTCTGCTGCCGCTGGCCCCCCTGGGCGTGCTGCTGGGCATCCACCTGCACCACCGGCTCTCGGACAAGTGGTTCTACTGGGCCTGCTACGCGCTGCTGGCGGTGGCCGGCGTGCGGTTGGTAACCGATGGCACACTCGGTATGCTAGGCTGACAACCACCGCCGAGGAAACCGCGCCATGTTTGATGATCAGTACCGCTACGGCACCGTCAGCAGAACCCTGCACTGGGGCATGGCTCTGTTGCTGCTTTGGCAGATTCTTACGGTGGGCGTCCGGGTCCTGATGAAAGATTCTGCCATCGACGACTTCATGTGGTCCACTCACCGGCCTTTCGGAGCATTGCTGCTGTTACTCGCCAGCATCCGTATCATCTGGGCACTGATCAACCGCTCGCACCGGCCACCGCCCGTGAACGTGTTTGCCAAGTGGGGCCACGTTACCCTGTATGTGCTGCTGTTTGTGGTGCCCGCTCTGGGCCTGGCGCGTCACTACGGTGCCGGCCGTTCTTTCGAACCTTTTGGCATCCCGCTGTTCAGCGGCTTTGACGGGCGCATCGACTGGCTGGTGGAGCCGGGCAATCTGCTGCACAGTTCCCTGGGCTGGACGCTGATAACCCTGATCGTCGGCCATATATTCATGGCTATCTGGCACCGGGTGCGTACTGGTGACCAGGATGTGCTGCCGCGCATGTTGTGATCGCGGTATTCCGCTTGGCAAAAGACCATTTGGTTTGCAAGTACCACCAAGGACCGGCAAAAACAGCATAAGCGAACGGTGGCGGCACACTGAATAAAACGCCCAAGCTCACGAGCAACCCCACACCCAAGCCGCCGAACGTTCTCAAACCCTGACATGAACGGCGCATTTTCCCACATTTGACCTATACTCTCTACAAACGACCTTCTTGTGCAGGGCGCCTTGATCGGCCCCTGATGATTGGCCCTGGTGTCAACAAGCGCGAGCCTTGTGGTAAAACCCTCACAGAGTCCGTCCGCTCAAGCAAAAGCGCCGCGACCACCCGCTACAACGGTTGGGGACAAACGCCCGATAAGACAGGTCAACCGGGAGAATGTACCTTGACCAAATACTTTTTATTGAGCCTTCTGAGTCTGTCGATCGGCGTCTTCGCCAACCAGGACAAACTGGAAGTATCCGATCTTAAATTTACCCGGGTAGCGGCAGAGCGCGGTCTGGCAACCGGCGCCGTTGAAGCCATCATTCAAGACAGGTTCGGTTATACCTGGTTCGGAGGGACCGCCGGAATAGGCGTGGTCCAATACGACGGCTACGATTTTGTGATCCATCCTCCTGCGCGCCCCGGGGAGCCCGGACTGAGCAATGGCGTGGTCTGGGATATCTTTGAAGACAGCCGTGGCGAATTGTGGGTAGCCACCGACGTCGGCATCAATCGCTTCAACCGGGAACAGGGAATATTCGAACCCTACACCCCAAACGCATCCGACCTGGCAGCCCCATTCGCACGATCCATATCAGAGGACAGCGATGGCATCCTGTGGGTAGGGTTTATGGGTGGACTGGGCCGCTTTGACCCTGACACCCGTGTATTTGACGTTTACCTTCGCGGGCAAAGATCCGACAGCACAGTCATCTCGGAAAATATCCGCGTCCTCCACGCGGGTCAGCACGGTGCCGTTTGGATCGGAACCGACAGCGAAAGCCTGAGCCGGTTTGACATCCGGAAGGAGCGTTTCATTCACTATGATCTCAGCAACCGGGAAGGCCAGCCTTCATCCCACATGACCGTTCTCGGCCTGCACCAAACCAGCGACGGAACGGTCTGGGTTGGCACCGACGATGGGCTACACACCATCAACCCTGCCACCGATGAAGCCTTACGGCTAGGCCCCATTCCCGGCAACAACAGCACCATTCAAGCCGATGTTGTCGGCCCAATCATTGAAGACACCATTGGTAACCTGTGGATCGGTACGGAGCTTGGCTTATACTATTTTGACCGCGACACAGGCCGATTCACAGTCTCATTGTACGACCACAACAAGCCGCACAGCCTGACGCACAACGCCGTGCGAAGCCTTTTTCTCGACAATCGAGACGACCTCTGGCTGGGCCATTTTCCCTCAGGGGTAAGTCTGTTGAACCGTACCACCATGCTGTTCACAACCTACCACCATGAACCAAACAACGTAAATAGCTTGTCCCAGGGTTCCGTCCTGTCACTGCATGAATCTGAACAGGGAAAGCTGTTCATTGGCACTGACGGCGGCGGCCTGAACATCCTCGATAGAACGACCGATACATTTGTTCACCTGCGGCATGATCCGCAACAACCATACAGCCTGAGTGCGCCGGCCGCACTCACAATCATGCCGGCCATGGGCGACAAGCTATGGGTTGGAACATGGAATGGCGGACTGAACCTGTTTGACCCCAGTAACAACCAGTTCAGCCGCTTTGACAAGTGGGAGCCAGGCCCCATGGACAACGTTTGGGCCACCTTACAAGACAATCAAGGGATACTTTGGATTGGCACCACCGGCGGCGGCCTCGGGAAGTACAACCCCATAACAGGAAATTTGCTCTGGTATCAAAACGACGGAGATAGCCTGCACAACTTTCCGTCGTATGTCGTATGGTCAATATATCAAGACCAATCTGGACAAATATGGGTTGGCACCGCCGATGGACTTGCTCAATACAACCCGGAAACCGACAGCTTTACCGTATACAAGCACTCGCCAGAAGATCCTACTTCACTAAGCTCTGATGCGGTTTTTGATCTTAAAGAAGATGAGCTCGGAAACCTATGGATTGCAACGCGTGACGGCGGACTTAATCTGTTCGACAGAACCCAAAAAAACTTCACTCATATCGACCAAAGTCACGGGTTGCCAAGCAATACGATTGCATCTGTTGTTCCTGACATGCAGGGCAACATATGGCTGGGAACGTCAAACGGAATCAGCCGTTACACTCCGGAAAACGGGCAGATAATCAGCTACGATCAAGCAGCGGGAATACAAGGTAATGAGTTTAATATTGGCTCGGGTCTGCGCCTGAGCTCCGGGGAAATCGCGTTTGGTGGAACCTACGGATTGACTATTTTCGATCCGTCGAATTTTTCCGCCGACGAGTCTCCGCCTCAAGTTTATATCGTGGAGCTGGAGATATTCAATGAACCCATCAGACCAGGAACCCCAGACTCAATTCTTCAGAAGGCAATATCGCAAACTGACAGAATCACCCTGTCGCACAGAGATTCAGTTTTCTCCCTGACGTTTGTTGCCATCAGCTATACCGGATCGGGACGCAACCAGTACGCATACATGCTCGAAGGGTTCGAAAACCAGTGGAACTACATAGGCAACCGCCGCACCGCAACGTATACGAACCTGAGTCCAGGAGATTACGTTTTCAGAATCAAGGCCGCAAACAGCCAAGGAGTCTGGAACAACGAAGGCGCCACGCTGAATATACGCATCCTTCCCCCGCCCTGGAAAACCTGGTGGGCATACAGTCTCTACATTCTTGCATTTGCCGCAATTATCTTGTGGTACGTAAACAGGCATCGCAAGGAAATTGCCCTGGAGAGAAAAGTAAGCGCACAGCTGAAACAGCTGGACAAGCTGAAAGACAACTTTCTGGCAAATACGTCTCACGAGCTGAGAACACCGCTGAATGGAATCATTGGCATTGCCGAGTCCCTGGTCGCAGGAATAGGCGGAGAACAATCCGAGGCAAGCGTAAATAACCTTAAGATGATCATCGATAGCGGCAGACGCCTCGACCGACTGGTCAACGACATCTTGGACTTTTCCAAGCTCAAAAATAACTCACTCAACCTAGACAAGAAGCCGGTGGACATATGCAGCCTGACCAACGTGGTCTGCGCCCTATCCAGACATCTTATTGGAGAGAAAAACCTAAAGATAATTAACAACATTAGCCCAACAACACCCAGAGTGCACGCCGATGAAGATCGGGTTCAGCAAATTATGTACAACCTTTTGGGAAACGCCATCAAGTTTTCCAATGAGGGAGTTATCACCATTATCGCCTCATCAAAAGACGATATCGTCGAAATATCAGTAACCGATACCGGAATGGGAATTCAACAGAAAAACCTGCAGCGCATATTCAACGCATTTGAGCAGGAGGACGGATCAATCGACCGAGCCCATGCAGGAACTGGCCTGGGACTTACCGTAACAAGGCAGCTCGTCGAACTTCATGGCGGCACCATTTCAGTGCAGTCAACACCGGGAGTGGGATCCACCTTTTCCTTTACACTGCCAATTTCACCCGAAAACAGTGCTGCGCCGGACGAAGTGCATTCAGAACGCAGAAAATCAGCGCTAACAGCACATGAAATCCCTCATGGCTTGGGAACAATAGCGGACCAAAATGCCAACTTTTCGGCACGCACTAACGACAACACAAAAGTAATGCAACACGGGAATCATAGAGTACTTTTGGTGGACGACGAAGCCGTCAACCGGCAAGTACTTCTAAACCATCTACTTCTTGAAAAGCATGACGTGACGCAAGCCTCCAGCGGAAAGGAAGCTATTGACCTTGCCCATAAGCAAGATTTTGATTTGATACTTCTGGACATCATGATGCCTGGAATGTCTGGCTATGAAGTATGCCAAAAGCTGCGAAAAAAGTTTCCAGCACACGAACTCCCCATCATATTTCTTACCGCAAAAAGCGGAACAGATGACGTTGTCACAGGCTTCAGCATGGGAGCCAATGACTACTTGACCAAACCAGTAAACAGAGACGAGCTGCTGGCACGAGTAAAAATGCACCTGGATCTACTGGATATCAACCGCGATCTGGAGAGAAAAGTTTCCGAAAGAACCAAAGCGCTCGAGCACAAAAATATTCAGTTGGAAAAAGCCTACCAAAAAATGGAGGACATAAGCCTAACCGACCAGCTGACAGGGCTGCACAACCGGCGCTACCTGCAGCAGCACATGCCCTTGGACGTATCCAGGCTAAAACGCCAGCGCCAAATAGACACATCAAATTTTGTCTTTATGCTGCTTGACGTAGACAACTTCAAGGCGGTGAACGATACCTATGGCCACGGCGCGGGAGATCAGGTTCTCATTCAGTTGGCGTCGCTGCTGCGCAAAGCATGCCGGGAGGCAGACTGCTTGGTTCGCTGGGGAGGAGAGGAATTTCTGATCGTTGGGCACTTTTACGACAGACGAGAAGCCCAGCCAATGGCAGAGCGGATCCGCACAGCCATCGCTGAACATGCGCTTAGGCTGCCAGATGGCCGGATAATCTATAGAACATGCTCAATAGGCTACTCGGCTTTTCCATTTAGCCTTGACGATCCACAGGCAATGAGCTGGGAGCAAGTCATTGATACGGCGGACCGGGCGCTTTATGCCGCCAAGCGCTCTGGGCGCAACTGCCATATAGGTCTATTCTCTGGGCCAAATGCAGCCGAAGCCAGCCTACACAAAAAGATCAGCAAAAATATTCTGAAACTGGTAGAGAGCGGACAACTCACCCTGCTGGCCGACGAAGATCTGGAGATCACCTGGGATTGAACCGAAGCTGATTGCACTGCACCACCCCTTTCAGGTACCTTGCGCGTTTTCCGGTCGCAGACTTCCCTTTCTCAATTTAAAGGTACAGACCCCATGGCGCAATACGTCTACAGCATGAACCGGGTTGGCAAGGTGGTGCCACCCAAACGGGAGATCCTCAAGGACATCTCCCTGTCTTTCTTTCCCGGGGCCAAGATCGGCGTGCTGGGCCTGAACGGCTCGGGCAAATCCACCCTGCTGCGTATCATGGCCGGCGTCGACCAGGACTACAACGGCGAGGCCCGGCCCATGCCCGGCATCAAGGTGGGCTACCTGCCCCAGGAGCCGGCGCTGGACCCGGCCAGGGATGTGCGCGGCAACGTCGAAGACGGCCTGCGCGAGGCGGTGGACGCCCTGGCGGAGCTGGAGCAGATCTACGCCGCCTACGCCGAGCCGGACGCCGACTTCGATGCCCTGGCCAAGCGCCAGGGGCAACTGGAAGACATCATCCAGGCCTGGGACGCCCACAATCTGGAGCACAAGCTGGAGGTGGCCGCCGACGCCCTGCGCCTGCCGCCCTGGGATGCGGACGTGAGCAAGCTCTCCGGCGGTGAGCGCCGCCGGGTGGCCCTGTGCCGGCTGCTGCTGTCGCGCCCGGACATGCTGCTGCTGGACGAGCCCACCAACCATCTGGACGCCGAGAGCGTGCACTGGCTGGAACAGTTTCTGCTGAACTTCCCCGGCACCGTGGTGGCCATTACCCACGACCGCTACTTTCTGGACAACGCCGCCGGCTGGATTCTGGAGCTGGACCGGGGCCACGGCATTCCCTACGAGGGCAACTACTCCTCCTGGCTGGAGCAAAAAGAAGCCCGCCTGGCCCAGGAAGCCCGCACCGAGGCGGCGCACCAGAAGGCCCTGAAGCAGGAGCTGGAGTGGGTGCGGCAGAACCCCAAGGGCCGCCAGGCCAAGAGCAAGGCGCGCCTGGCCCGCTTTGACGAGCTGCAATCCCAGGAATTCCAGGCGCGCAACGAGACCAACGAGATCTACATTCCGCCGGGCGAGCGCCTGGGGGACAAGGTGATCGAACTGGAGAAGGTGAGCAAGGGCTACGGCGACCGGCTGCTGATCGACAACCTGAGCCTGAGCGTGCCCAAGGGCGCGGTGGTGGGCATTGTCGGCGGCAACGGCGCGGGCAAGTCCACCCTGTTTCGCATGATCGCCGGCAGCGAGCAGCCGGACAGCGGCAAGATCACCCTGGGCGAGACCGTCAAGGCGGCCTATGTGGAGCAGAGCCGCGAAGAACTGGACGACAGCAAGACCGTGTGGGAGGCCATCTCCGGCGGCCAGGATGTGCTGCGCATCGGCAACTACGAGGTGGGGTCACGCAACTACGTGGGCCGCTTCAACTTCAAGGGCTCGGACCAGCAAAAACGCGTGGGCGAGCTGTCCGGCGGTGAGCGCGGCCGGCTGCACCTGGCCAACACCCTGAAGCAGGGCGCCAATGTGCTGCTGCTGGACGAACCCTCCAACGATCTGGACGTGGAAACCCTGCGCGCCCTGGAGGATGCCATTCTGGCCTTCCCCGGCTGCGTGCTGGTGATCTCCCACGACCGCTGGTTCCTGGACCGGATCGCCACCCATATCCTGGCCTACGAGGGGGATTCGGAGGTGGTGTTCTTTGAGGGCAACTACACCGATTACCACGAGGATCTGGTCAAGCGCAAAGGCGAGCAGGCCCAGCCCCGGCGGGTGAAGTACAAGCCGTTGAAACACTGAGGAAACTGAAGCACTTAGGGAGAGGCAAGCGCGGCACGGAGGCCGCAATCCACTACATGGCAAAAGGCCGCGCCGGGTTCGAATCCTTCGGGGCTTGTGCAGAGCTGCCCGGCGCGGCTTTTGCCAATTCTTAATCCAATCAGGCGCGGGCGACCTTGCGCTCCCGGCGCAGTTGTGGCACCAGGTGCCACTCGTCCAGCAACACCTGGGTATCCCGGTCCATATCCAGCAGCACCAGGGCCATCTCCCGGACCCGCCCTACCACTTCCAGCAGAATGCTGCCGTTGAGCAGCACCGAGCGGTGACTGCCGGGGTGGCAGCGATCGATAACCAGCATTTTTTCACCACCGCTGTCCCGGTAGCGGAGGGCCAGTTGCAACGGCTGGGACAGGCCGGCGGGCGCCCGCAGCCAAACGGCGGCGTCGAAGCGGCCTTCCCAGGCGCCATTAGGCACCCAGTGACTGTGCTCGCTCAGCAGGGAAAAGGGGATATCAGCCAGGTGCCGGGTTGCCGACTCCTTGGCGGGGGCGGCTTCGCCACCTCGGTATTCTTCTTGGACACCAGCGCGGACTGACAGCATTGTTTTATACCTCTGTTGTCGATCACGGGATACTTGAGGAGCCAGATTACACTCAGCAGCAGTATCACAACGTGATCCAGACAACATTGTCGCAGTGGCGAGGAGGCAGTCCGGGGCCTTTCTTGAAAATTTGCGAAGCGGATCACGGCGCGAAACGAATTCCGCGCCGGGCCCAATCAATAGCGGCTATCAATAACGATAGGTCAAGCGCCCCACCACCGTGCGGCCGGATTTGGGGTATTCGTAGTTTCCGCTGAAAGCCGACCAGGCCTGATAGTCCGAGTAGGTTTCGCCGGTGAGGTTGTCCACCCGCAGCCCCAACTCCCAGCGATCGTCCCGCCAGCCGATATTGGCGTTCACCAACACACGACCGGACAGCCGGGGCTGCTCATTGAAATCGTCGTCGATCCGATAGCGCGGGCCGGTGTAGCTGGCATCCAGGTAAAAGGACCACTCCGGCATGGGGGTATACAGGAGAACACCGTTGGCGGCGTGCCTGGCCACAAAGGGCACCTGATACCCGGCGGCGCTGCCCTCTAACACCTGGGCGTCGGTATAGCTGTGGTTGAGCCGCAAGCGCCAGTGGGGATTGAAGCGGTAGTCCAGTTCCAACAGAAGGATGTCGCGCTCGGAGGCGGGTAGATTGACGTTGGCGCCAAAACCGACGGCGGGATCGAAAACGATTTCGTTGTCCAGATCCATCTGCAACCAGGCAGTCTTGAGTCGGTGTTTTTCTCCCTGCCATTCCACGCCCAATTCCAGGGAGCGGCTCTCCTGGGGCTCCAGGTACTCCACCCCTTCATCGGTGAAGCTGTACTCATCGACATTGGCAAAACGAAAGCCCTCGGCCAGACGGCCGTAAAGCCGCCAGGCTGGACTGAAGCGGTAGCTCAACCCCCACTCCTGAGCGGACACGCGATGGCTGCGCCGCCAGTCTTCTTCGGGGTGGCTGTCGGTCACTGACTCCCGGCGCAGACCGCCGCTGGCGGTCAGTTTGGCGGTCAGGGGGTAGATGACCTGGCCGTACCAGGCGTCCAGTTCCTGGGTTGCCAGAGTGTCGCCCCATTCGCTGGAGCGGCGGAAATCGGCGTCCTGGCGGTCCAGCCCCAGCGTTGTGGTGGCGCGACCACCCGGGGCGCCAAAACTGCCCACCAGCCGCGGGGTGAGGTTCTCCACCTCGGTAATCTGCTCGAATTCACCGGAAATGACCCCGTCGGCCCGCTCCTCCCGCTCGCTGTATTCCACCAGGAACTGCCAATGCTCCGAGAGTTGCCAGTCCCAGCCCAGACGCCACACCCGGGTGTCCAGATCGGAAAAATCCTCCGGCGTGGATGCCTGCCGGCGGTCTTCGGCCAGTTGCTCGTCATTCAGTGCGCCGGGCAGTTCCAGCTTGTCGTCACTGCGCTGGATATCCAGATAGAGGCGGCTGCTGGCAAAGCGATAACCCAGGTGGCCATTGAGGCCAGTAAAGCGACGCTGGTTGTTCTCCCGGTAGTTGTCCGCCTGGCGGTGCTGCAGGGACAGGCCATAGTCCCAGCCGCTGTCAAACGACTGCATAACGCCCGAACCATAACCCTTTTGCCCAAGGCTGCCCCAGTGGGCCTCCATATAGCCCAGCGCCCGCCCCGGTCTGGCCCGGCGGGTGACGATATTGATCACGCCGCCCACCGCCTGGTCGCCGTAGAGAACCCCGGCACTGCCCTGGATGATTTCCACCCGTTCGATATCCCCCAGCGGAATGCTGTTCAGCGCCGGCCCAGCCAGGCTGGGATTATTCAGCCGGCGGCCATCCACCAGCACCAGGGTGTTGTTGGTAGCGTTGCTGCCGAAACCGCCCATGGACAGGACGACATTGCGCCCGCCGCTGCCATCGGCGTCGCGCAACTGGATACCCGGCTGGCTGCGCAGCAGATCGGTGAGTTGCTGGGCGCCGCTGAGCTCTATCTGCTGTCGGTCCAGCACGGTGAGGTTGGTTGCCACCGGCGGCAGCGTGCTCGCGCTGCGGGTGCCGCTGACATAGATTTCTTCCACCGCCGGTTTGGGGTTGAATTCAATGGCGGTCGCCGGGGCCGCAGCACCGAGCAAGACCCAGCCAATCCATCTGTTGCAAAGCTTCATTATCGGATATCCCACTGTAACCAGTTTATTTGCTGTTCAGCCAGGCGGCGCCGCGCACGCCACTGGAGTCACCGTGGCGGGCGCGCAGCACCGGCGTGTCGCACTCGCCGCCGAATACGTAGCGTGGCAGCAGGCCGGGCAAGTCGCGGTAAAGGCTGTCGATATTGGAAACACCGCCGCCGAGCACGATCACGTCCGGGTCCAGTATGTTGATCACACCGGCGAGCCCCCGGGCCAGCATGTCGGTGTACTGAGTCATGGCTTCCAGAGCCGCGCTTTCTCCGGCGGCAGCACGGCGCGCCAGTTCACTGCCGTCCACCGTCTCACCATTCAGGCGCTGGTAAGTGAGGCACAGGCCGGTGCCGGAGAGAAAGGTTTCCTGACAGCCGTGCTTGCCACAATAACACGGGCGCGATTGCAGTTCGTCCCCGGTGGTCCAGGGCAGCGGGTTGTGGCCCCATTCGCCACCAACACCGTTGGGGCCCACCAGAGGGCGGCCGTTGCAGGCGATACCGGCGCCGCAGCCGGTGCCGAGAATGGCAGCGAAGACCACGGCATGGCCGGCCCCGGCGCCGTCGCACGCCTCGGACACGGCCAGGCAATTGGCGTCGTTGCTGACCGGCACCTGCCGCTCCAGACGGGTGGACAGATCCTGCTGCAGGGGTCGGCCATTGAGCCAGGTGGCGTTGGCGTTCTTTACCAGTCCGGTGCGCCGGGAAACGGTGCCGGGAATACCCACCCCCACCGGCAGAGACTCTTCGCCAGCGTGGGCTTCGGCCCTGGCTACCAGCCCCGCTATGCCTTCGATGGTAGCGTCGTAATCATTCCGGGCGGTGGGTATGCGCGCGCGAAATTGCTCGCCGAAATCACCATCCAGCAGGACGGCCTCGGTTTTGGTACCGCCCAGATCAATGCCGATGCGCAGTCGAGTCATTGTTCCCCCTCGATTATGTGACGATTATAACAGGCCGTAAAATTCCCTCTGACGGGCAATTTTTCGGCGACAGTCTACACTTAGAGTAAGGTAGTAACACTGACGACGGAAACTCATGGCCAACCCACAGGAAAGACGGCGTTTCAGTCGCATCCACCTCAATGCCCCGGTGGAAGTCTCCCAGGGCAAGCTGGTGCAACAGGCGCACCTGCTGGACATTTCTCTCAAAGGCATGCTGCTGCAACCTGAGCAGCCGCCGCAATTCGATGCAGCCCAGTCGGTGTGGGCGCTCGCCCAACTGACCGCCGAAGATTGCATTGCCATGGAAGCCCGTATGCTGCCACGCCCCGATGGCCTGCTGGGGCTGACCTGCGTCAGTATGGATCTGGACAGCATCAGCCATCTGCGCCGGTTGCTGGAGCTGAATTTGGCCGACGCTAACGCCGCCGAGCGGGAGTTGTCGGAACTGATCCCGCTGGAAAGCCCCGAGCCGTCCGCACCGCAAAAACCACAGGACCAGCGCCGCAACCCGCGCTTGGCCCTGCGCGGCTACGCCCGTCTGGGCTATTCCACCCGAGACTGGGAGGCGCACCTGCTGGACATTTCCGTCAGCGGTGCCCGGCTGGCGGTGCTGGATGAACACCTGCTGCGCCCCGGCGATCAGGTCAACCTCACCTTCGAGCTGGACAGTCAGGACACTGGCGGGCGGCGACTGCAATTGCAGGCCGAGGTGGTGCACCTGAGAGAACACATACTGGGCGTGAATTATGCTCCCGTCACTGCGGAAGATCGCGAGTTGTTGGAAGAGTACCTGGCGTACAAGGGGTTGTCGCTGAGTTGACCGGAACGACCCCGTGGATCGTTAACATGGAAGTGGATAGCAGGGCTCCCGAACGACCGACTTGCCCAAAACCCTGTAATAATTCAGCGATAACCGCGACAATAGCCCTCAAGCGATATCAGCGCGACAGCGGCAACCCATGACCCTATCCACGACAAACCTGCAACCACTCAGGGAGCATATGGACATTTTCAACGACGCCTCGTACCTGGAGGAACTGCGCCGGCAGATGCTGCGCTTCGCTGAACTGCAACTGGATGACCCCGGTGCCGCCGAAGACGCCGTCCAGGAAGCGCTGATGGGCGCCATGAAAAATGCCGAATCCTTCGGCGGCAGATCCGCCTTCAAAACCTGGGTATTTGCCATTCTGAAAAACAAGATCGTGGATATACTGCGCAAACGCCAGCGGCTGGTCAACGCCAGCAGCCTGCTGGGCCAGGACGACGACGAACCGGAGGATTTCACCAACCTGTTCAATGCCAGGGGATTCTGGCACCTGGACGAACGTCCCACCCAGTGGGGCGACCCGGAAGCCTCCATGCAAAACGGCCATTTCTGGCGGGTATTCGAAACCTGCCTGGACCACCTGCCGCCCCGGCAGGCCCGGGTCTTTATGATGCGGGAGTTTATCGGCCTGAATACCGACGAAATCTGTCAATCGGTGAGTCTTTCCATCAGCAACCTGCATGTGCTGCTGCACCGGGCGCGGCTGCGCCTGCGCGAGTGTCTGGAAAACCACTGGTTCACCGGGGAGACCCAACAATGAATTGCTACAAGGCCACCCAACTGATGTCCCAGGCCCGGGAGCGCCCCCTGAACCTGCGGGAAAAGCTTGCCCTGCAATTGCACAAGGCCATGTGTGCGGGCTGCCGCCACTTCGACCAGCACCTGGGCTTTTTGCAACGCGCCGGCAGACACTACGCGCAAAGTGAAGTGGAAGAAACGAAGCCTGAAGAGCCTGACAAACCAGCGACAGATGACAAAGGGTAATCCCGGGGATTTCGTTTTGCCCAGCAGCACCGACCGTTACCAATGCACCCTCGCTCAGGGCCTGGAAGCCCTTGAGCAACTGAGCGATGCCACCTACCGGCAGGCACCCATCCCGAAGGCTGGCAGCATCGGCGCCCACTACCGCCATATCATCGATCACTTTCACGCCCTTAAAAACGGCTGGGCGCGAGGTCAGGTGGACTATGAGCAGCGACTGCGGGGCACCCCGGTTGAACAGGACCGGCGATTCGCCGTGGAACTGCTCACCGGTATCGACAACTGGCTACGCTCACTGCCCGCCGCGCAACTGGAACAACCGCTGCGGGTGCTCTGCGATATCGGCGGCGGCCCCAGTGCCAGCCGCAGTACCCTGGCCCGGGAATTGGCCTTCGTTTGCAGTCACGCCATTCACCACTACGCCGTGATCGCCCTGTTGGCCGAGCGACTCGGGCAGCCACTGCCCGCCGACTTTGGCGTGGCACCGGGAACCCTCAGATACCGGCAGGGCGCATCGTCTGTATCATGTGTACCCTGACCTGGTTACTGCATGACCATGGCTACGACCTGTTCTTCAATCGGGATGAACAGCGCAGCCGCCCCCGGGCCAGACCGCCGGCCCTGGACGCCGGTAGGCAGGCCGTCTACCCGGTGGACCCATCCGGCGGCGGCACCTGGGTGGCGCTGACCCGAAGCGGCGTCAGCTTTTGCCTGCTCAACAACTATCAGGCCCAAGCGCTGCCCGAACGCCGGAATTCTCTGATCAGTCGCGGACAATTGATACTGGACCTTCTTGACAGCGGCCCGGGCCCGGCGGAACAGGCCATACAGGCCCTGCGGCCGGAGCGCTTTGCGCCCTTTATCTGCGTCTGCTTTGCTCCACAGGTTCATCGCCAGCAGGCACAACCCAGAGCAGTGCACTGGAACGGGCGGACGCTGCTGACTGAAGACGCCCGGCCACCGCTGGTATCCTCCGCCGTGTCCCTGGAGGCAGTGCGGCAATGGCGCAACCACAGCTTTGAAGCATCCCAAAAAACGCCGGAAGGATTACTGGCTCTACACCGCTCACACCGCCCCCAAGCCGGAGCCTGTTCGGTGTGCATGCACCGCCCGGACGCGGAGACTCACAGCCTCAGCCATATCCAGGTGCATGGTGAGCAGCGCCGTTTCACCTATTACGACGGCTCACCTTGCAACAGCTCTAAATCGCTCATGGTCGAGTTGACGTAATCCAGGGCGTTGTCGCCGAGGTAGCGCTTCAGCAGTTTTGGTGGTACGGAAGGAATATGCGCACTCAACAGTAGCCCCGGGGTGTGGGCAAAACCCGAATCCAGGGCCAGACCGTGAAAACGGGCACCCATGTGATGGTACTGCTTGAGCAGTACCGGCAGCCCCTTGCCATCCTCTTCGATCTGCCGCACCAACCACTCCAGCACCGCCAGCCGCTGTTCCCGGGTCAGGTTGTCACAGGCGCCTAAATAGTCCTCCAGTTCCGGCGGCAGCGGTTGCACAAAGGGGGTTTTCGCGGTGACCGACTCGCCGGCATCCACCAGAAATTGTTCAATCAGCAAGACACTCAGAGGATCGTATTGCCGACTCAGAGACACGGTGCCATACAGGGTTCTGTAGCGCCGATGCTGTTTGACAAAAGCGCCAATTCCCTTGAACAGCAATAGCAGGCTCTGATAGCTGCGCTGCCACTGCGGCACGATAAACGACCGCCCCATTTCCAGGCAGGCGCTGTAGCGGTTGGCAAACTCGTCACCGAAGTCAAACACCCGGCTCAGATAGAGCTGTTCCAAACCACCGCGTGACAACAGACGGTCGGTTTGCCCCATGCGGTAGGCGCCAACGATTTCCTCCTCGCCCCGGTGGTAGATAAACAGGTGCGTATAGCAACTGTCGTAGTCATCGCCGTCGGCGGGCTGGCCACTGCCTTCGTCGAGAAAACGAAAAGTGTACTCCCGCAGGCGCCGTATCTCGGCCAGCACCGACGGCATTTGGGCGGCACTGCCGTAGTACACCAAAAAATCGCCCTGCCGCAGCAGCAGTTGTTCCCCGGGCAAACCGTCGATATCGGCAACCAGTCTGTCCCTGGCCACCGGTGGCGCCAGCGGCTGCAACCTGGCGGGACCGAGCGGGGGCCAGGCGCGCTGATATTCAGGTTTTTGCAAGTAACACAGCAAGCGCAGAAGTTCGGTGGTTTGCCGGGTGTCGCGTGTCGGCAGGCGACGCTGAACCAGACGACCGGGGTTCAGGAGCAGGGCCTTACCACGGTAGCCAAGCATTTCGCGCACCAGCAACAGTAAGCGCAGGCGCGGATGCACCTTGCCCAGGCGGTAGAAGCCCGGGGAGTTGCGCCCGCCGATATGCAGTGGCAGCACCGCCGCAGGGTGGCGCTGCAGCAATTGACCCAGCATTCGATGCCAGGGGTAATCGACCAGCAGGCCGCGGCGCTTGTCGTGAAAACTGACCCGCCCGGCGGGAAACACCACCAACACTCCGCCCTGCGCCAGGTGCCGGTGGCACTGCCGCAGCGATCCCGAATTGCCCGCGCCGTTTGCCCGGAACGGGTCGGTGAAAATAAACAATGGCCGCAACTCGGGGAAGATAGCCAGAGCCCGGTTGGCGAGAATTCTTACATCGGCGCGTCGCCGGGAAAGCAGCGCTGCCAGCGCCACCCCCTCGACGCCACCCAGCGGGTGGTTGGCCACCACCAGCACGGGGCCGCTTTCAGGTATCTGGGCCAGCAGCGGACGGCCTTCGCGCAGTTCCACCCCCAGCACCTCCAGCGTACGCCAGGCAAATTCGCCCGGAGGCAAGCCCGCCAATCGGTGCGCGCGATAAAGCGCCTCCAACCGCGCCAACCCCAGACAGCGATCGAGCAGCCAACAGATGCCGCGCCATAACGCGGCGGGCTTTTTCGCCGGCAACACCCGGGCCAGGGAAATCGTCTTGTCGGCAGCTCCCATTGGTACCACTCGCGATACATCCATAGTCATGTCCAGCGCATAGTCTTGTCCAGCAGTGCTCAACACCCGTCAAAACATCGCTGCTCAATTCTCAGCGAAGTATGACAGCAAGCTCACCTTTGTCGATAACACAGCGGAAGTTATTACAGCGTCAAACTGTAAGATGACCCACCCCCATACGACCAAGGGTCATCCGGCAACGGCGAACAACAACCAAGGAGCCATCCCTTGAATCAACCCCCTTTAGGCGAATTCCCCGTGACTGAACCAGAGGCGCACAGCATCGTCCAGAACTACTACGGCACCCGACTGCGAGGTTCCGCTGACCTGAAGACCGACGCCTGTTGCGATACATCCCGGACACCCAACTGGCTTAAACCGCTGCTGGCCAGAATTCATCCGGAAGTACTGCAGCGCTATTACGGCTGCGGCCTGGCCTGCCCCCCGTTGCTGGAAGGCTGCCGGGTGCTGGACCTGGGCTGCGGCGCCGGGCGGGATGTCTACGCCCTGGCGCAGTTGACGGGGCCCAACGGTGAAGTGGTGGGGGTGGACATGACCGATGAGCAACTGGCTGTTGCCCGCAGTCACAGGGACTATCACGCCGCGCAACTGGGCTACAGCAACGTGCGGTTTTTGCCGGGCTATATCGAGAAGCTCGACCAGCTACCCCTGGATATCGGCAGCTTTGATGTGATCGTTTCCAACTGCGTGATCAATCTGTCGCCGGACAAGGACGCGGTACTGGCCGGCGTGCAGGCACTGCTCAAACCCGGCGGCGAATTCTACTTTTCCGATGTCTACGCCGACCGCCGCATACCCGCATCGATACGACGCGATCCGGAAATCTATGGCGAATGCCTGGGTGGCGCCCTCTACTGGAACGACTTCCTGCAATTGGCCAAACGCCACGGCTTTGCCGATCCGCGCCTGGTGGAGGACCGTCCCCTATCCATTGCGGATGCCGCGATTGCGGAAAAACTGGGCAACCTGGCGTTTTTCTCGGCCACCTATCGACTGTTCAAACTGGACGGTCTGGAAAGCGACTGTGAAGACTATGGCCAGGCGGTGATCTATCGCGGCAGCATTCGCCATCACCCGCACCGGTTCGTGCTCGACAAGCACCACGCCATGGAAGCCGGCTGCGTGTTTCCCGTGTGCGGCAATACCTGGCGCATGCTGCACGACAGCCGTTTTGCACCGCATTTCGACTTTATCGGCGATTTCAGCCGTCACTACGGCCTGTTCGAGGGCTGCGGCGGCGGTCTGCCCTTTGACGGTGTCGCGGAATCCCCCGGATCACCCACCCCCTGCTGCTGAGGATCTACCCATGAAACCCTACCCAAACACCCGGCCACTGCGCTCAGCCCTGATCGGCAACGCGCTTTTTTCCTCGCTCAGCGCCCTTGTGATGATCACCCGGCCCGATTGGGTGGGTGCCTGGCTGGGCATTTCCGCGCCCCTGATTTTGCCACTGTTGGGCGTCGGCCTGCTCCTGTTTGCCGCGGATTTACTTCACCAGGCGACGCGTCCACGCATGGCCAGTTGGCGCGCGCTCTACGCCAGCAGCGCGGACTTCCTCTGGGTGCTGGCGTCCCTGATTCTGGTGATGACCAACCTGTTCTCGCCCGAGGGCAAAATACTGGTGCTGACGGTGGCGGCGGCCGTGCTTGGAATGGGCATCTGGCAGTTGTGGGGTATTCACCGGTTGCATCGCCTGGCAACGGGCGACTACCGTCATTGCCTGCAGGTGGCCGTGGCAGCACCGCCCGGGGCCATGTGGCAGGCCATCAGCCAACTGGGTGACATTCAGTGCTATATGCCCATGCTGAAAAGCTCCCATATCCGGGACAATCTGGCGCCCGGTGTCGGTGCTGTGCGGGTCTGCGCCAACCACTCCGGCAAACAGTGGGCGGAGGAGTGCATCGGCTTCGACCCCGGGAGGGAAGTCCGCCTGCGCTTTCTGGCCTCCGAGCCGGACTTCCCCTTTCCGGTGAAACACATGACCGGCGGGTGGCGGGTGTCGCCCCTGGGCGACCATACCGAAGTCACCATCTGGTGGGAGTTGGCCCCGCGCAAGCCCTGGCTGGCCCCGGTGATACTGGCCATGTTGTCTCTGGGTGCGGATCGCACCTTTCCCGGCGCTCTGGCGCGCATGGCGAATGGACCGGAGCCAACGGCGCCCCCCGTGGAGTCGCGGCTGCTGGCCGGTCTTTGCTGAATCGAGGAGCCCACCATGTTCCCGAATACTGGCAACGAAACCGGGCAGCGCGAACCCTGGCGGATATTGGTGTTGTGCACCGGCAATTCGGCCCGCAGCATCATGGCAGAAGTTCTGCTCAACCATTACGGCAGGCATTTTTTCCATGCCCGCAGCGCGGGCAGCCGGCCCACGGGCCGGGTCAACCCCTATGCCCTGGAGCAAATCCGCGGTCTCAACAGACCGGATACCGACGTTCGCAGTAAGAGCTGGCTGGAATTCGCCCGACCGGATGCCGAGCCCCTGGATATTGTGATCACTGTCTGCGACCGGGCCGCCACCGAAGCCTGCCCGCACTTCGTCGGCAAACCGTACAAGGTTCACTGGGGACTGCCGGACCCGGCGGCGGTCGAGGGCGATCCCGGCACCCTTCGGGCCGCCTTTGCCGAGTGCTTTGAACGACTGCGGCAACGCGTTCTGAGGTTGGCGGACCTGCCGCTGGATGTGATGACCCGGCAAGACCTCGCCGACGCCATGCAACGCGTCGCACTACCGGAGAAAACATCATGACCCGCTGGACCACTGCCCTGATCTCTCTCGGCCTTACCCTGTTCACCGCAGCAGCCTGGGGCCAGAACACGGAGCGGCTGCACATCACCGGCTCCAGTACCGTCGCCCCGCTGATGCAGGACATCGCCAGGGCCTATGAACAAGTGCATCCAGGGGTACGCATCGATGTGCAGACCGGCGGCTCCACCCGAGGCATCGTGGATGTCCGGCGCGGCCTGGCGGACCTGGGCATGGTTTCCCGGGCCCTGGGTGAGCGGGAGCAGGACCTGCTGGCCCACACCATCGCCCGGGACGGCGTGGCGATGATCGTCCACCGGGACAACCCCGTAGAGCAACTGAGCCGGGAGCAGATCCGCGCCATCTACACCGGAGACATTCGCAACTGGTCGGCCCTGGGCGGGCCGGACAGGCCCATAACAGTGATCCACAAAGCGGAGGGGCGCTCCACGCTGGAGGTGTTTCTGGACTACCTGGCGTTGCGCAACAGCCAGATCCGCCCCCAGGTGGTCATCGGCGACAATCAACAGGGCATTCGCACGCTGGTCGGCAACCGGGATGCCATCGCCTACGTTTCCATTGGTGCCGCAGCCCACGAAGCCGAGCGGGGCTCACCCCTCAAACTGCTGCCCATGGCCGGAGTACCGGCACGGACCGAAGCGGTGCGCAGCGGCGACTACCCGCTGTCGCGGGAGTTGAATCTGGTCAGCGCCGGGGAACCGGCAGAAGCGGCCCGGCAATTTCTGGACTTTGTCCGTTCACCCACGGCATCACAACTGATCGAGGCCCATTTTTTTGTTCCCCTTGCCACGATGGAATAAGGACCGGTGGCTGGCGCCGCCACTGGCGCTGCTGGCCGCCCTGGCGGTGGTGGTACTGGCGCTGATTCTGGCGTTTCTGCTGTGGGAGGCCCGGCCGGCCCTGGCGGAACAGGGGGCGGCTTTTCTGACTCACCATGCCTGGTACCCACTGGAAGGCTACTATGGAATGCTGCCCATGCTCTGGGCCAGCCTGTTGGCGGCCGTGGGTGCACTGTTACTCAGCGCCCCGCTGGGGTTGGCGCTGGCCATACTGATCGCCTTTCATTTGCACGGTTGGGCGGCACGCGCCCTGCGCGGCGCCCTGGCGCTGCTGGCGGGACTGCCGTCGGTGGCCATCGGCCTCTGGGGCCTGACCGTGCTCGTTCCCCTGATCGGGCGCTGGCAGGCCCCGGGGGCCAGCTTGCTGGCTGCCATGGTAGTGCTGGCGCTGATGATTCTGCCCACTCTGGCACTGATCGCAGCCGCCGCCCTGGGGGCGGTCTCCCCCCACTGGCTGCGCGCCGCGGCCGCCAGCGGGCTGTCGCGGCGGGCGGCGATTTTGCGGATCGCCCTGCCGGCGGCCCGCAGCGGCCTGATCGCCGCCGCCCTGCTGGGGCTGGCCCGGGCTCTGGGGGAAACCATGGCGGTATTGATGGTGGCGGGCAATGTGGTGCAAATGCCCGCCAGTCTGTTTGACCCGGTGCGGACGCTGACCGCCAACATTGCGCTGGAAATGGCTTACGCCATGGACGAACACCGGGCAGCCCTCTATTTATCCGGCTGGCTGCTGACCCTGCTGGTCGCGGCTCTGGTGCTGCTCACCCGGAGCCTCAACCGAGGTGGTGACCGTGCACAGCCGGTGGCATGACGGATTCTACGGCGCCTGGCTGGCGCTGTCGGCTCTGGCGGCACTGGGTGCGCTGGCCTGGATGCTGGGGGACATCCTCTGGCGGGGCCTGTCGGGGCTGTCATGGTCATTCCTGCTCAGCGAGCCGCTGGACGCTGGCCGCAGCGGCGGCATAGGCCCCATTCTGGTCGCCACCGTGCTGATTCTGATGGTGGCCCTGGCCACCGCCCTGCCCATTGGCCTGGCCAGCGCCATATGGCTCAACGAATACACCCGCCCCGGCACCGCCACCGGCGCCTGGGTAGGCGCCAGCCTGGACATCCTGGCCGGCGTGCCGTCCATTGTTTTCGGACTCTTTGGCTACGCCTTTTTTGGACTGTTTCTGGGGCTGGGGTTTTCCATACTGTCCGGCGGACTGACCCTGGCGTGCATGATCCTGCCGTTGTTGATCCGCACCACCGAATCGGGCCTGGCCGCGCTGGGGCAGGATTGGCGTCAGGCCGGCGCAGCCCTGGGCATGACCCGCGCCGGACTCCTGCGGCAGGTACTGCTGCCCGCCGCCGCACCGGCTCTGGGCGCCGGCCTGATGCTGAGTATCGGCCGGGCCACGGCGGAAACAGCGGCGCTGCTGTTTACCAGTGGTTATGTTACCCGCATGCCCGAATCCCTGAGCGATTCGGGCCGGGCCCTGTCGGTGCATATCTACGATCTGGCCATGAATGTGACCGGGGGCGACACGGCCGCCTACGCCTCGGCGCTGGTGCTGATCGTCCTGATCCTGTTCATCAACGCCCTGGCCGCCCTGCTGTCCGGGTTGTGGCAAAAACGGAGGAAAATCCATGAATGACGTCACCTACACCCTGGGCGCCGTGCAGGCGGGGCCGCCCTGCTGCGACCCGGTGCCGCAGTTGAGCGTTCGCCAGTTGTCGGTGGCCTACGGCGAGCGCGCCGTGCTCGAGGATGTCTCACTGGATATCTACCAGGGGTGCATTACGGCGTTGATCGGTCCGTCCGGCTGCGGCAAGACCAGTTTTCTGTCGGCGTTGAACCGTATGACGGACATGATACCCGGCGCCCATGTGTCCGGCAGCATTGCCTTTGAAGGGCAGGACCTTCTGGCCAGGGATCGCGATCTGCTGACCCTGCGCCGGCGCATCGGCATGATCTTCCAGAAGCCGAACCCCTTTCCCCTGTCCATCTGGCGCAATCTGGCCCTGCCCCTGCACGAGCACGGCGTGAAAAGCCGGACACTGGCGCGGGACAGGATCACCCGGGCGCTGCGGGACGTGGGGCTGTGGGACGAGGTTTCCGATCGCCTGGACGCGCCGGCCCTGTCCCTGTCCGGCGGCCAGCAACAGCGCCTGTGCATCGCCCGGGCACTGGTGCTGGAGCCGGAAGTGCTGCTGATGGACGAGCCCTGCAGCGCCCTGGACCCCATCGCCTCGGGCGTGGTGGAAGAGCTGATACAGCGCTTGCGGGGCCGCTATACCCTGGTGGTGGTCACCCACAACCTGGCCCAGGCACGCCGCATAGCCAACTACGCGGCCTTTTTCTGGATGAAGGAACGCGTGGGTCGCCTGGTCGAATTTGGCCAGTGCCAGCAGGTGTTCGAAGCGCCGGCCAACCGGCTGACCGCCGCTTATGTATCCGGCCAGAAGGGCTAGCGTGGCGCCGCGCGCAGCGGGGACTCCAATTCGGAAAGATTTCCCTTAAGGGATGCGATCAAGGGGCAGGAGACATGATCCCGGTTGGCGTGGCAGGCACACACCAGCTCGGCCAGAACCTTCTCGATGCGCCGCAGGCGTTCGATCCTGACACGGACATCGCTCAACTTGCGCTCGGCCAACTCGCCGGCCTGGTCGCAATGAACACCGTCTTCCAGGTACAGTAGCTCCAGCACTTCGTCGAGGCTGAAACCCAACTTCTGAGCCGTTTTCACAAATCTCAAGCGGGCCAAATCCGCTCCCTGGTAACGGCGTACTCCGCCAAACGGCCGCGCCGGCGCGGCCAGCAAACCGCGCCGCTGGTAGTAACGCACGGTTTCAACGCCAACACCAGCCGCCCGGGCCAAGCCACCAATGGTTAAGGAGATATCCTCATTGCTCACGGAACTTGCCTCCGTAGTCAGTCAGCCCGAATATTTCCGGCTCGCCGCAGCTTCCTGGCAACCCAGTAATCGACACTCAGCCAGGCGCCGGGGCCACGAAACAGCAGTACCATCAGCATAACAAAATAGGTGGCAGCAAACTCGATGCCATTCTTCAGCACCGTGAAACTGCCGGTTTCGGTCAGCCAACGATAGTTGCCGTGCTCTCTGAGAATGGATACCGCCATGCTTCTGCGCTCCTGGGCGCCCTCGATCAAGTCCATGCGCCACTCCCAGGGAACGGTCAGCGTCGATTCCGGCAATACATGCCAGCCATTGGACCAATGGGCGGTAAGCGCGGCCACCAGCATGGTGATCAGCAAGGGGATGCTCATCAGTCTTGTGGCCAGGCCAAACAACAGCGCTATGCCCCCGAAGAGTTCCGCCGAACCGGCCAGAAGAGCCATAAACATGGGGGCTGGAATACCCAGTATTTCACCAAAATAGTAGGCCGTGTTTTCCAGTCCGGTCAGTTTGTTGTAACCGGCCAGAATAAAAATGGGCGCCAGATAGATACGCAACAGCAGAAGCGCAACAATATCCCGGCGCTTCAAGCATGCCACTGTCGAGGTATAGATTTGTAAAGTTCTTGCAATCATGATGTCATACTCTCAAGGTCCAACAGGATATTCTGATCGATCAAGCTGTCCAGGGCTTGATTGGCGAAGTCGTGAAACTGGCTATCTTCTGGCGAACAGTTCATGGCGTCAGCAAGTTTGCAAAGCAGTTCCCCACGAGTCAGCGCCCGCCTCTCCAGGATCGATATCAGCAGGGAAGTGGCGGCACTGACTTCGACAAACTGGACTTTGCTGTTCTTGTTTCTATAGACCACAAGACATGTCAATTGGGGTGTTCGTGGCCGAAAAGACGCATCAATGAGGTGAACCTGCCATTGGTACTGGAGATTGAAAGCCGTGGGGTTCACCCTGATGACACCAGGCTCTTGCGGAGAGTCAGCCAGGGTTTCGTCCCGGGTATCCACCGCCATCTCAACCCATTCGTAGTGTGCCAACTCCTCCAACCAGGGAGGCGAAGGCACTTTGGATTGCTCGCCAAGAAACAACAGGAACTCCTGGGGTATTTCATGGAAATACGGGGTTTGGCAGCGCCAGTCGCAAAAAAACCGGCGCACCAACGCTTGCCATTGGTCGCTGCCCAGAACCTGGCGACAGACCGGAAAGCAACCGTTTACAAACCCACTGATATTGTTAAACAGCAGATCCTCGTAAATTTTCAGCCTGCGCGAATCCAGGCCCTTCGGTGGCTTCACGTTGCGCGGATCGCGAAGATAGCGACCCAGGGACAACTGGAATTCCCGCAATGACTCAACCACAGCGAGCGGACTCTTGGCGGCCGGACACAGCATCCGCCCGTTGCTGGCAGCGGCGGATTCCATCGACCTCATCCAACAGGTCCTGCAGCCGTGGAAAGTTGAAATCGCGCTCGAGCAGGGTAGGAATTCTCCGGGCGGGGGTATCGATCTGCTGGTAAACGAACTCCAGCAGGCGCCACACCGGGTCGATAACCGGCGCGCCGTGGGTATCCACCAAAACGCCGTCGTCTTCGGTGTAGTGCCCGGCCACATGCATATAGCCCACCTGATCCAGCGGCAATGCCAGCAGGTAGGCGATAGGGTCAAAACCGAAATTCCGGCTGTTGACATAGACGTTATTCACGTCGAGGTGTAAAAAGCAACCCGATTCCCGCACCACGGCGGCGATGAACTCTTCTTCCCTCATCTCGGCCTGGGGCGGTTGCAGATAATACGACGCGTTCTCTATGCCAATTCGCATGCCAAGAATATCCTGCGCCTGCCTTATCCGCCGACTCACCCAGAGGACCGCCTCCGTGGTACAGGGAATGGGCAATAGATCGTACAGGTGACCGTCATCGGAACACCAGGACAGATGCTCCGTGTACAACGCAATATCGTGTGCGCGCATCAGCGCCTTGGTGTTTCTCAGGAGGTCCACATCCAGCGATTCGGTACCACCGATTGACAGCGACAATCCATGGCAGGTGAATGGGTATTTTTCGGTAAAATAGCGCAAATCACTCTGGTATCTGCCGCCCTTGCCCAGCCAGTTTTCCGGCGCAATCTCAAAAAAGTCCACGGGTAACTGGTCCCGTTGCTTTAGCTCTGGAATAAGGTCGCGACGCAATCCGAGCCCCGCGCCCCTGAGTGTTTGTCCGGCGCCCATAGCATTCTCACCTTGCTGAGTATGGATGGTCAGAAGCGGCCGCAGATCGCCCACTCTGACCATGTTGACAATAGATAATCAGGTGGAGCCACATTTTCCTTCGCCACATTTGCCTTCCGCATCCTTGTCGGTGGCAGCGTCGCCACCGCATTTGCCCTCGGCGTCTTTCTCGGAGGCGGCGTCACCACCGCACTTCCCTTCGCCGCACTTGCCCTCTTCGGACTTGTCGTCGGCCGCCGCCAGTTGATAGCCGCTGGGCAGGTGCTTGGACTGGAAGGGGTTGACCTCGGCCTGGGCCATGGCGGCCGCCGCCGTCAGGGCCACGGATGAGGCCAGCGAAACACGGATAAGAAGTTGTTTGTTCATGCCATATTCTCTCTGTTCAATTGGATGACCGCTTTCTCATGCAGAGCGGATGTCAGATACGCTTGCGTGGATTTAGTCGATTCGCGCCAAGGTTTGTTACACCGATACCAAAAAAATTTTATCGGCCCTGTGAGCCTTGACCCCGTAGTTGGGTACGGGTGTAGATTCAGTCCATAGGGGACACACCACCAGGAGGCCAATGATGCTCAAAGACAGAACCGGCCGGGCGTCCCTGGCTGCGGGAGGCGCGGCAGCGCTCTTGGCGTCCGCGTGTTGTCTGGGACCTCTGGTTCTGGTGACGCTGGGTGTTTCCGGCGCCTGGATCGGTCACCTGGTCGCTCTCGAACCCTACCGGCCAATCTTTATCGCCGTGGCGGTCGCGGCCATGGCACTGGCCTGGCGGCGAATTTTTCGTCCACTCGGGAAGTGTTCGCCCGGAGAGGTCTGCGCCACGACGCCGGTCAGAAGACTGTACAAAGTGCTTTTCTGGCTGACGGCCACGCTGGTGGTGATCGGCGCCCTCTTCCCATACCTGATGATTCTTTGGTTTTACTGAGGAAGTATGCAATGAAAGCTCTTCAGGCAATAGTGATCTGCGTCAGCCTGCTGGCCTTGCCCGCCCTGACGGAAACGAAAGCGCGGACGGTCATACTCTCGGTGCCGGACATGAACTGCCCGGCCTGCCCCATCACCCTGCAAAAGGCCCTGCACCGAGAGCCAGGTGTCAAGGCGGTCGAAGTCCGCTACCGGCAACGGGAACTGATGGTAACCTTTGACAGCGAACAGACTTCGGTGGCAGCGCTGCTGGAGACCACTGCCAATGTCGGCTTTCCCGCCACCGTCAAGTCCGGTGACGACTATTAACCCGGCAATTAAGATTGCCGGGTTAATAATGCGGCGCAGGGATGTGCCGCCGCTGGCTGCAAGCCAGCGCGAGCCCAGGAAATACCAGCAAGTCCACGCAGTTGCGCCAGTATTTCTTGGGCGACAATCAAATAGATCAAGGACGATCTATTTGATTGCCGGGTTAATAAGTGAACGCCGGTCATAATCCCCGTATTGCCGTTATTGGCAGTGGCGCCGCCGCCATGGCGGCGGCACTGAAAGCGGCCGAGCGGGGCGCGCGGGTGACGCTGGTGGAACGGGGCATCACGGGCGGCACCTGTGTCAACACCGGCTGTGTGCCCTCCAAAATTCTGCTCCGCGCCGCGCATATTGCCCATGGGCGACGGCAAAGCCCCTTTGACGGCGGCCTGAGCGCCCACCCGCCCACCGTGGATCGTGCGGCGCTCCTGGCGCAACAGCAGGCGCGGGTCGAACTGCTCAGGGAGAGCAAGTACCAAAGCATATTGCGGGACCACCCGAATATCGATCTGATCCGGGGTGAGGCCCGCTTTCTGGACCGCAACCGCCTGCTGGTGTGCCTGCACCAAGGCGGCGAGCGCGAATTGGACTTTGATCGCGCCTTTGTCGGTGCAGGTGCCCGCCCCCGGATTCCCTCCATCCCCGGTCTGGCCGATACGCCCTATCTGACATCGACTGAAGCCCTGACACTGGATCACATTCCCCGGCGGCTGGCGGTGATCGGCGCCTCAGTGGTGGCGGCGGAGCTGGCCCAGGCTTTCGCCCGACTCGGCAGCCAGGTGACACTCTTGGCTCGCCGACGGCTGCTGGCGGACAAGGACGCGGCCTTGGGTGACGCTCTGGAGGCGATCTTCCACCAGGAGGGCATCGGGGTAAAGCGGCAGGCCCAGGCAACCCGGGTGGATTACATCAGTGGTGAGTTTGTGCTGCACACCCCCGCCGGGCTGGTGAGCGCGGACCAACTGCTGATTGCCACGGGGAGAACACCCAATACCGAAATACTGAACCTGGAGGCGGCGGGGGTTCAGACCCACGAGGGGGCCATAGTCGTGGACCACCGCCTGGAAACGTCCGCGCCCGGCATCTACGCCGGTGGCGATTGCACGGCTCTACCGCAGTTGGTCTACGTGGCCGCGGCCGCCGGCAGTCGGGCGGCGATCAATATGACCGGGGGCGAGGCCGAACTGGATCTCAGTGCCCTGCCCGCCGTCATTTTTACCGACCCGCAGATCGCCACCGCCGGCCTGAGTGCCACCCGGGCTCAGGCCCAGGGCATGGCGGTGGACGCCCGTACCTTGACGCTGGACCACCTGCCCCGGGCACTGGTGAATTTCGATACGCGGGGGTTTGTCACAATGGTCGCTGAAAAAGGCAGCGGCCGTTTGCTGGGCGTTCAGGCGATGATGCCCGAGGCGGGCGAGCTTATTCAGACCGCAGTCTTTGCCCTGTGTCATCGCATGACCGTGCAAGCCATCGCCGAGGAGTTGTTTCCCTACCTCACCGGCGTCGAGGGTTTGAAGCTCTGTGCCCAGACCTTTACCCGGGATGTCACCAAATTGTCCTGCTGCGCGGGTTAGGGCGCGGCTACTCAGTCTTCCTCCGGGTCTTCGCGCCGGCGGAAAGGGTAGGCAAAAGTCGCCAGGCCGTTACCTATTGCCATGGCAGAGTAATGAGGAATGGCAAACAGACTCTCCACAATCAGGCCGGTGGTACGTCCGTATTGGCGTTCGCAGGCCTGCCCGATGTAGGACATGCGCCACCAGTGACGCGTCCACTGCAGTTGTGCGCCGTCGGCCAGTGTGTCCCTGGCCGTCAGGTGAATGCACTGCAAATGGCCTCTCAGATTGCAGGCATCCACCGCCAACACCGCCGGTGACGGACCCGCGCCGGGCTGATCGTAGGGATATTCAGCCATCGTTGTGCATCCGCACAGCCATGCCACACACAACAACGAAGTAACTATTCCGGAAAACCTCTGAATTAATTCAGTCATATTCATGCCTGCGCGTCTTTGACACTTCCCCACGCTAACCAAAAGTCACCCGATGGACCGTGCCGCGAACGGGTTGATCGCCAGTCATTCGGTTTTTCAGCCATTTGTTCGTGATGGTCTATTGAAGGCCAGTCGCGCAGCGGATGAAAATATTACATCCGGACGCAGCTCAGTCAGTTGCCATCCTGGCTGATTGCGAAGGCAGCGCCACGCCCTCGGGCAGTGCTAGCCTTCCAGTCGCGGCAGCGGTGAGGGATGCCGTGTAAGAATTCAAGCACAACTGCGACCAACCGCCGTATATCCACAAATATGGCAACAAGAGCACGCAAACATGAACAACCTGAAACGCCCCGTTCACACCCTCGCCAGCGCTTTGGCACTCACCCTATTGATGATTTTGGCCACCGGCGCCTCGGCACTGGAGGCGGAACCCTTTAGTGAAGAGCGCTTCCAGCAACTGCAGGAAGACAATGCGCTGGTTCTGCTGGACGTCTGGGCTACCTGGTGCCCCACCTGCAAAAAGCAGCGCGAGGTTCTGACCCAGTACCAGGCCGACCACCCGGACAGTGACCTGGTGATTCTGGAAGTGGATTTTGACAATCAAAAGGAGTGGGTCACCCACTTCAGGGCACCGCGCCAGTCCACCCTGATTCTGTACAAAGGACAGGAACGGGTCTGGTTCAGCGTGGCTGAGACCCGGGCCGACGCCATCTACACAGCCCTGAACGACGCGGCGCAATGACGCTGGAACTGGCTGCCATTCCCCTGGCTCTGCTGGCCGGGGGACTGAGCATTCTGTCGCCCTGCGTCTGGCCACTGGTACCCATTGTCATGGGGTCGGCGGCCAGCAGCAGCCGTTTCGGCCCCTATGCGCTGGCGCTGGGCCTGAGTCTGTCGTTTGCGGTGGCCGGCACCCTGCTCAGTTTCTTTCTGGTCAACGCGGGGCTGGATCCGGAGCTGTTCCGCTATATGGCGGCGCTGCTGCTGGTGGTTGTGGGCCTGCCTCTGGTGATCGCACCGCTAGGCAACTGGCTGACTGAACGGCTGTCCATGCTGACCGCCCGCTTTGGCGCCGGTCCGAACGGCAGTCACTGGAGCGGCCAGTTCGGCGTTGGTTTTTTGCTGGGCATGGTCTGGCTGCCCTGTGTCGGCCCCACACTGGGCGCGGCCATTGCGCTTGCCTCCATGGGCCAGCAGATGGGCACGGCCTTCGTGGTGATGTTGAGCTTCGGCGCGGGAACGGCGTCCGTACTGCTGGCCGCCGGCCTGGCATCGCGTAAACTGCTGACCAAGGCTGCGCCCGGATTGTCCGTGGGCGCTAGCCGGGGCAAGAAAATACTCGGCTGGATGTTGCTGTTGCTGGGCGTCATGGCACTTACCGGAGCGGACAAGATACTCGAAGCCTGGGCACTGAGCTGGTTGCCGGATATTGCGCTGTCTCTGTAAGGATCCCTTCAGATCGCCGCCAGCGCCTCGGCCAGCGTTTTAACCGCAATCACTTCGATATCCTGCCGCTTGTCCCGGGGCGCGTTGGCGTAGGGCACTATGGCTTTTTTGAAACCGTGCTTGGCGGCCTCGCGCAGGCGCTCCTGGCCGCCGGGCACCGGGCGGATTTCACCGGACAGACCCACTTCGCCGAAAGCCACCAGATCCTCGGGCAGCGGCCGGTCGCGGAAGCTGGACACCACCGCCAGCAGCAGCGCGAGATCGGCGCTGGTTTCCATGACGCGCACGCCGCCCACGGCGTTGACGAACACGTCCTGGTCGCCCACCATCACGCCGCCGTGGCGGTGCAGCACCGCCAGCAACATGGCCAGCCGGTTCTGATCCAGCCCCACCGCCACCCGGCGCGGATTGCCCAGGTGACTGTCGTCCACCAGCGCCTGGATTTCCACCAACAGCGGGCGGGTGCCCTCCCACATCACCATCACCAGCGAGCCGGAGGAAATCTCCTCTGCTCTTTGCAAAAAAATTGCCGAGGGGTTGTGCACTTCCTTCAATCCCTGCTCGGTCATGGCGAACACCCCCAGCTCGTTCACCGCACCGAAGCGGTTCTTGTTGCCGCGCAGGGTGCGAAAGCGGGAGTCGTGGGAGCCTTCCAGCAGTATGGAGCAGTCGATGATATGCTCCAGCACCTTGGGGCCAGCCAGGGTGCCGTCCTTGGTGACGTGGCCCACCAGCACCAGCACGGTGCCGGTCTGCTTGGCGTAGCGGGTCAGATAGGCGGCAGACTCGCGCACCTGGGATACGGAACCCGGCGCCGAGGCGATGTCCGCCATCTGCACCACCTGAATGGAGTCCACAACGAGAATTTTTGGCGCCAGTTTTTCCGCGGTCTGGCAGATGGTTTCGACGCTGGTTTCGCTGAGCAACTGGAGCTTGTCGGTGGGCAGTTTCAGGCGCCGGGCACGCATGGCCACCTGCTGCAGGGATTCTTCGCCGGTGACGTAGAGCGCCGGCAGATCACTGGCCAGATGGCAGAGGGTCTGCAACAACAGGGTGCTCTTGCCGGCGCCGGGGTTGCCGCCGATCAGCACCACCGAACCGGGCACAAAGCCGCCGCCCAGCACGCGGTCGAATTCGCTGGCGCCGCTGGCAATACGCGGCAGATCCTCCAGGCTGATGTCCGCCAGCGTCTGCACCTGACCACCGGCACTGCCGGAATACCCATCCTTGCGGACACCGGCTTTGGGCGCGCCCAGGCGCACTTCCGCCAGGCTGTTCCAGGCGCCGCATTCGGTACACTGCCCCTGCCACTTGCCGTAGTCGGCGCCACAGTCGTTGCAGACAAAGGCGGTTTTGCTTTTTGCGGCCATGGCTCGCTCCCGTTACAACACCGCTTCGGCCAGATTGCCCTTGGTCTCCAGCCAGGTCTTGCGATCGCCGGCGCGCTTTTTGGCCAGCAGCATGTCCATCACCTGCAGTGTGTCATCATCGTTGTCGATGGTGAGCTGCACCAGCCGCCGGGTGTCCACCGCCATGGTGGTTTCGCGCAACTGCATGGGGTTCATCTCGCCCAGACCCTTGAAGCGCTGGACGTTGACCTTGCCCTTTTTGTTCTCGGCGGCGATGCGATCCAGCACGCCATTCTTTTCACCTTCATCCAGGGCGTAGTAAACGTCCTGGCCCACGTCGATGCGATACAGTGGCGGCAGCGCCACATAGATATGGCCCCGCTCCACCAGCGGGCGGAAGTGACGCACAAAGAGCGCGCAGAGCAGTGTGGCAATGTGCAGCCCGTCGGAGTCGGCATCGGCCAGTATGCAGACCTTGTGGTAGCGCAGATTTTCCAGATTCTCCGCGCCCGGGTCCACACCGAGCGCGACGGAAATGTCGTGTACCTCCTGACTGGCAAGAATCTCGCCGGAGTCCACTTCCCAGGTGTTGAGAATCTTGCCGCGCAGCGGCATCACCGCCTGGAACTCGCGATCCCGGGCCTGCTTGGCGGAACCGCCGGCGGAATCGCCCTCCACCAGAAACAGCTCGCCGCGGGCCGGGTCGGCGCTGGAACAGTCCGCCAGCTTGCCGGGCAGGGCCGGCCCCTGGGTGATTTTCTTGCGCGCCACCTTTTTGCTGGAGCGCACGCGTTTTTGCGCGTTGTTGATGCAGTGCTCGGCCAGCCTGTCGCCGTCTTCGGTGTGCTGGTTCAGCCAGAGCGCGAAAGCGTCCCGGGCCACGCCGGACACAAACGCCGCCGCCTCCCGGGACGACAGTCGTTCCTTGGTCTGACCGGAAAACTGCGGGTCCGCCAGCTTGGACGAGAGCACGTAGCAACAGCTGTTCCAGATATCCTCCGGCGCCAGCTTGACGCCGCGGGGAATCAGGTTGCGAAATTCGCAGTAGTCGCGCATGGCTTCCAGCAGACCGGTGCGCAAACCGTTGACGTGGGTGCCGCCCTGAGCCGTGGGAATCAGGTTGACGTAGCTTTCCTGCACCAGGTCACCGCCTTCGGGCAGCCACTGCACCGCCCAGCTCACCGCCTCGCTCTTGCCGGCGAAGTCGCCGGTAAACGGCTGGGCCGGCAGGCATTCCCAGCCCTGAGTGGCACCGCCGAGATAATCCTGCAGGCCGTCTTCGTAGTACCAGCTGTCGCTGTCACCGGTCTGCTCGTCGGTAAAGTTGACCGTCAGCCCCGGGCAGAGCACCGCCTTGGCGCGCAGCACGTGGCGCAAGCGGCTGACAGAAAAACGGGTGGAATCGAAGTATTTGCCGTCGGGCAAAAAACGGATACTGGTGCCGGTATTGCGCTTGCCGCAGGTATCGATGATTTCCAGTTCGCTGGCCTTGTCACCGTTTTTGAAACCCATGCGGTAGACGTTGCCATCGCGCTTGATGGTGACTTCCAGCACCTTGGACAGGGCATTGACCACGGATACACCCACGCCGTGCAGACCACCGGAGAACTCATAGTTCTTGTTGGAAAATTTGCCGCCGGCGTGCAGGGTACAGAGAATGACTTCCACGCCGGGCTTGCGCTGCTCCGGGTGGATGTCCACCGGCATGCCGCGACCGTCGTCGCTGACAGTAACGGATTGATCCTTGTGCAGCACCACTTCGATGGTTCTGGCGTGGCCGGCCAGCGCCTCGTCCACACTGTTGTCGATGATTTCCTGGGCCAGATGGTTGGGCCGGGTGGTGTCGGTGTACATGCCCGGACGCTTTTTGACCGGGTCCAACCCGGTGAGAACTTCGATATCTTCTGCGGAGTAGTTGGCCATATAAAATCAGTTTATGGTTATCGGGGAGCCAGAAACCCGACGATCTCGGGAATCCGGGCTTCGAAATTGTCAAACGCGTGACTGCCGCCGGGTTCCACCGTCTGTTTGCAGCCCGCATACTTTTCCACGGCGTTGCGGTAATCGAGGGTTTGGTCGCCGGTCTGCACCAGCAACCAGTAGTGTTCCGGGTGCTTCAGTTCAGGCACCGCCGCACTGTGGACCTCGTCGATGTGGTGCGGCTCCAGGCAGTAGCGATCGTCAGTATGGTAACCGGTAATCTCCCGCCCCAGATAGTCCGGCATGAACTCCCAGGGTGCCACCGACGGATTGATCAGCACGGCGGGCAGATCGTATTTTTCAGCCAGCCAGGTGGCCCAGAAGCCGCCCAGGGAACTGCCGATCAGGCCGACCGGCTCCGGCCGCAGAAACTCCACCAGGGCTTCAAGTTGCATCTGCGCGCGACGCGGGTAGGGCGGCAGGTGCGGGCAATGCAGGCCGATGTCCGGCCGGTTGTCGTGCAGCCACTGTTTCAGTTGCTGGACCTTGCCAGACTGGGGCGAGCTCAGAAAGCCGTGAATATAGAGCAACGACGACATGGCGTTCGATCAATATCCGGATGATTGGTAATTGATGGCATAGGTCTTGCCACTGACCCGGGAAATGCCGGTGCTGAAACGTCCGTCGGCATGCAGTTCAAACCAGCGGTAGCCGGGCATGGCGGAATCCACGGCAAACTCATCGCTGTTGGGCTTGAACTGGATACAGGTGGCCGGCGCGGCCAACAGACTGACACCGCGTCGTTGTTTTTCGAACGCCTGATGCACATGCCCCCAGACCACAGCCTTGACCTGGGCATGACGATCGATGACAGTGAAGAAGGCGTCGGCGTTGCGCAGTATGTACTGATCGATCCAGGCACTGCCCACGGGTACGGGCTGGTGGTGCAGCATGACCATAACGTGTTTGTCGGGGCTGGCGCTGAGCGTCTGCTCCAGAAAGGCCAGTTCGCTGTCCGCCAACTGGCCGTAAACGTGACTGGGAACGCTGGAGTCCAGCAGCACCAGCAGCCAGGGTCCGAGATCCATCAGCCGCGCCTCGGCCAGTTTTGCCAGTTGCGGGGCGGACATCGCCTCAGCGGAGTCGTGGTTGCCGGGCAGCCAGCCCAGGGGGCCGGAAAAATGGTGGCGCACAGCCTCGACCAGGCGATGATAGCAGTCGTGGTGACCGGCACTGGCGATATCCCCGGTGCAGACCATCACATCCGGTTCGCCCCGTTCACGACTGATCAACTTCAGTACATCATCGAGGCTTTCGTCGGTATTCAGGCCCAAGAGTTCGTCCCCGGTGGAGAAACCCAGATGAGTATCTGTGATCTGCACCAGGTGTATCGGGCGGTTGTCGCGGGTCGCTTGCCTCTCCATTTGTAACCGGGGTTATCCTTGATAATTCGGGTGGGTTGCAACTGGCACCAACAATATACGGAATTGCCGGATTCTACCAGTAACTGCGTCTGCTATTCGGGGTTTCCCGGCAGGGGAGCGGTCAACTGGGCATAGCCCTGATGCAGGCACAGCGCCAGCCATTCGCCGAGAAAGCGGTTGATCTGGGCCTTTTCGTCACTCTGGTACATGGCCCGGTTGGGATAGTCGTAGCGGGGGCGGATCCGCCGATGTCGCTCCCAGGCCAGCACTTCAGCCATGCGGGCGTCGTGGTAGAGCCGGACGGTGAGCCTGGGGACCGCCAACCAGTTGGGCGCCAATGCGCCGGCATCCGTGCGGAACAATTGCACGGTGGTGGTATAGGGCGAGCGCTCAACCACCTGGATGCGGGTGCGCCAGAGGCCATCGCCAACGCGCACCGAGAAACTGTGTTGATCGTCCAGCCCCCTGGGCATCAGTTGGCGCAGACGGGCATAGTTGGCCTCGCACTGGGCGTGCTGCCGGGCCAGATCCACCTTGTAGCGGGCTTTTACCATCAGTTCGGGTTACCTTGTTCAGTCCGGTCGGTATAGATGAAGTCTCGACCACCCAACCACTTTAGTCAATCGCCTGCATCGGTTTGCACACTTGCGTCCAACTCTCTCGCCTGCAAATCGGAACGGTTAATTTTTAGCCACTGCAGGCCGAGCAGCACGGCGGCGTTGTTAAAGCGCCCCTCATAGAGCCGCTCCAGCACTGCTTCGGCGGGAAGGATATGCAGCTGTATATCTTCGTGCTCGTCATCCAGGCCGTGAATACCACCCTCGCCGTTCAAATCGGCCAGGGCGCAGTAGAGGTGGAGACGTTCGTCGCTGGCACCGGGGCTGGGGTAGTAGCGGCAAATGTACTCCAGCCGCGCTTCGGTAATGCCCGCCTCTTCCTCCAATTCCCGACGAGCTACATCTTCCGGGCTCTCACCGGCTTCAACCATGCCCGCCACCACTTCCATACACCAGGGGCCGGAGGGATCGCCCACCACGCCGGCGCGAAACTGTTCAATCAGGCCCACCAGATCGCGTTTCGGGTCATAGAGCAGCACCGCCACCGCCTCGCCTCGCAGCAGCAGTTCGCGGCTCATGGCGCCACTCCAGTCCCCGGCAAAAAGCCGGTGCCGCAATTGCACCTTTTCCGCACGAAAAAAGTCCCTGTACAGCTCCTCCCGGCCCAACACCTCGACGTCCTCGCCCGAAAAGCGCGGTTTTATCCAGTCGGTATCGTCTGACATGATGGCAACGGATCCTCGTTCAGATGTTGTCCGGAGTCTGCAGCTTACACCTTGTGATAGATTTCGCTGCCCTGCTCGCGGAACTCCCGGGCCTTTTCCTGCATCTCCGCTTCCACGTCGACCAGGGTGACCACAGCCTCGTCAGGCAGGTTCGTGCCCTGGCCGGCGGCGTAGTCGCGCACTTCCTGGGAAATTTTCATGGAGCAGAACTTGGGGCCGCACATGGAACAGAAGTGGGCCACCTTGGCGGATTCCTTGGGCAGGGTTTCGTCGTGGTAGCTGCGCGCGGTATCCGGGTCCAGGCCCAGGTTGAACTGGTCTTCCCAGCGGAACTCGAAGCGCGCCTTGGACAGGGCGTTGTCGCGCAACTGCGCGCCCGGGTGACCCTTGGCCAGGTCGGCGGCGTGGGCGGCGATCTTGTAGGTGATGATGCCCTCTTTGACGTCGTCCTTGTTGGGCAGGCCAAGATGCTCTTTCGGCGTCACGTAACAGAGCATGGCGCAGCCGTACCAGCCGATCATGGCGGCGCCGATGCCCGAGGTGATGTGGTCGTAGCCGGGCGCTATGTCGGTAGTCAAAGGGCCAAGGGTGTAAAACGGCGCTTCGTCACAGACTTCCAGCTGCTTGTCCATGTTCTCCTTGATCATGTGCATGGGCACATGGCCGGGGCCTTCGATCATGCATTGCACATCGTGCTTCCAGGCGATTTTGGTCAGCTCGCCCAGAGTTTCCAGTTCGCCGAACTGGGCTTCGTCGTTGGCGTCGGCAATGGAACCGGGGCGCAGGCCGTCGCCGAGAGAAAAACTCACGTCGTAGGCCTTCATGATCTCGCAGATTTCCTCGAAGTGGGTGTAGAGGAAATTTTCCTTGTGGTGGGCGAGGCACCACTTGGCCATAATGGAACCGCCGCGGGAAACAATACCGGTGACCCGCTTCGCGGTGAGCGGCACATAGCGCAGCAAGACGCCGGCATGGATGGTGAAGTAGTCCACACCCTGCTCGGCCTGCTCGATCAGGGTGTCGCGGAAGATTTCCCAGGTGAGGTTTTCGGCGATGCCGTCCACTTTTTCCAGCGCCTGATAGATGGGCACGGTGCCGATGGGCACATGGGAATTGCGGATGATCCACTCGCGGGTTTCATGGATATTTTTGCCCGTGGACAAATCCATGATGGTGTCCGCGCCCCAGCGGGTACCCCAGGTGAGTTTTTCCACTTCTTCCTCGATGGACGAGCCCAGGGCGCTGTTGCCGATATTGCCGTTGATCTTCACCAGGAAGTTGCGGCCGATGATCATCGGCTCCAGTTCCGGGTGGTTGATATTGGCGGGAATGATGGCACGCCCCCTGGCCACTTCATCGCGCACATACTCCGAGGTGATTTCATCGGGAATGGCGGCACCGAAACTCTGCCCCGGGTGCTGCACGTCGCCGCGCTCTTTCGCCTGGGCCAGAGCCATGTTTTCACGGATGGCAATATACTCCATTTCCGGGGTGATGATGCCCTGTTTGGCGTAGTGCATCTGGGACACATTCCTACCCGGCTTGGCCTTGCGCGGCTGGCGTTTGAGGTTGAAACGCAGGTGTGCCAGCTTGGGGTCGTGCAGCCGCGCGTTGGTGAAGGTGGAGCTGTTTTCGTTGAGCAGTTCGGTATCGTCGCGCTCGAGAATCCAAGGGGTGCGCAGGTCGGGCAAGCCCTCGCGCAGATCGATTTTCACCGCCGGGTCGGTATAGGGGCCGGAAGTATCGTAAACGCGCACCGGCGGATTCTTTTCACCACCAAAGTCGGTAGGCGTGTCGTCCAGGGAAATCTCGCGCATGGGCACACGCAGGTCCGGGCGGGAGCCGCTGACGTAAATCTTTTGCGATTTGGGGAAGGGCTGAATCGACGCCTGATCCACAGTGGCGGATTCGCTCAGGATTTTTTCGGCGCTGCTGTTATTGCTCATGGTAACTCCCGTGTGACAGGTCCGGACCTGCCGGCATTTGAAAAAAGTGGTGCACCGGCCCCCGGCCGCTGCCCAGTGACAGGGCGTCGGCCGCCTTCAGGGCGCCGTGCAGATAGTTCCTGGCTTCCTCTACAGCCCGCGGCAGGGGCCGCCCCAGGGCCAGACCGGCCGCCACCGCCGCCGCCAGGGTGCAGCCGGTGCCGTGGGTATTGACTGTGCTCACCCGCGGACGCGCCAGCCGCAGCCCGTCGCCATCCCGACAGCACAACCAGTCCACCGCCTCGGCGCCGCTGCCGTGGCCGCCCTTGACCAGAACAGCTGCAGGCCCCAGGGCCAACAGCCGTTGGGCCTGGTCGCGCTGTGCCTGCTCATCAGTGGCCAGAGGCTCGCCCAGCAGAGCGGCCGCTTCGTGCAGATTCGGGGTCAGCAGCGTCGCCCGGGGCAGCAACTCGGTCACCAGACGGGACACCGCGTCCTCTTCCAGCAGGCGATCACCGCTGGTGGCCACCATCACCGGGTCCAGCACCAGCGGCACCTGTGGGTAGACCGCCAGCACCCGGGCCACGGCGGCGATGATCCCGGCATTGGCCAGCATGCCGGTTTTGACGGCGGCCACCGGCAGGTCGTCGAGCACCGAACGCATCTGCCCGGTCACGGCCTCCGGCGCCACCGGCCAGACACCCTGCACACCCCGGGTATTCTGGGCGGTGAGCGAGGTAATGGCGGTGCATCCATAGACGCCCAGGGCGGCAAAGGTCTTGATATCCGCCTGGATACCGGCCCCCGCACCGCTGTCGCTGCCGGCGACGGTGAGCGCTGTGGCGGTTCTGGCTGCGGGCATGGCTCCCCTCTGCTGGTGTGGCCTGTAGTGAGCGATAAGGAAAACGAGGTGACGCGGATGGCAGGCGCCTTGCGCGGAGTGTGCAAGAGCGGGGTTGCGGTTGCGGCTCTCGTTCCCTACGCCGGTGCTAACCGGATCAGGTCTGCGGGTATTTCTCAGCGCTCGGGCCGCACTGCAACAGGCAGCACCGCCGGGCACCCCGACAAGAGGCCTTCAGTCTAAGGATTTCACCCCAGTGAGTAAAGGGTGACGCAAAAAGACTGGGATTCAGGCTGGTCACTGTCAACCAGTCACTGTCAATTAGTGACAGGAATCTGACGAATTTTACGGTTTTTAACACCAAACTCCACCGGTGTGCCTCGACCTGCCATGCGCCACCCGTTACACTCTGGCAACGGCACTTCCGCACAGAGACTGGACGCTTTACATGAACCTGATAAAACTCTCCTTGCTGGCCGGGGCCTTTGCCCTGAGCTCTTTGTCCGCCAATGCCAGCTCGCTGCTGGATATCTACGAACTCGCCCTGGAGCACGACGCCCAACTGGCCGCCGACGAAGCCGCGTTCAGGGCCGGGAGAGAACAGCGCACCCTGGCCCGCTCCGCCCTGCTGCCGCAGTTGGGCGCGGGCGCAGAGTTCTCGCGTATCGACACCCGGCTGACCGACAACATAGACCCCAATCGCAGCGCGCCCCTGGAAAGGGACCAATTGTCCTGGTCCGTATCACTGCGTCAGTCGCTGTTCGACATGTCCCGCTGGTACAGCTACCAGGCAGGCATCCGGCGGAGCGAACAGGCCGAGGCGCGCTTTGCCGCCGATCAACAGGCACTGATCGTCCGGGTAGCAGAAGCCTACTTCAATGTGTTGCGGGCAAGGGAGTTTCTGGAAGCCGCCAACGCGGAAGAAAAGGCGCTGGAGCAGCAACTGGAACAGACCCGGCAACGATTCGAGGTGGGACTCACCGCCATCACCGAGGTGCACGAAGCCCGGGCTGCCTACGACTCCGCAACGGCATTGGCCCTGGAAGCGCGCGGCAATCTGGCCATAACTTACGAGGCCCTGGAGGTACTTACCGGCCGCCCTCACCACCGTATCGCGCCCTTGTCCGAGCGATTTCCGGTGCTGATGCCGGAACCGGCGGACCGCCATGAATGGGTACAGTTTGCCCTGGAAAACAACTACCAGTTGAAGGCTGCCAGTCTATCCGCCGAAGCCGCCCGGCAAACCGCCAATGCGGCCAGTTCGGATCGCCTGCCCTCCCTGTCCGGCAGTATCAGCTATACCCGCACTGAAGACGAGGGCACTCAGTATTTCGGCACCCCCATCGAATCAGACACTCTGAACCGGGGCACCCGGATGGCGCTGAACCTGGAAGTACCGCTGTACTCCGGCGGCGGCGCCAGTTCCCGCACCCGTCAGGCAAGGGCGCAGCAGGACCAGGCCCGCGAGGAATTCAACAACTTCCAGCGCAGTGTGATCCAGTCCACCCGCAGCCTGCACCTGTCCGTGGAAACCGGTGTGGCCCGCGTCCGCGCGCGGCAACAGGCGATTGTCTCCAGCGAAAGCGCCCTGGAGGCCACCCAGTCCGGCTATGAAGTGGGCACCCGCAATCTGGTGGAAGTACTGCTGGCCCAAAGGGCCGTCTTTCAGGCGCGGCGGGACTACGCCAACGCCCTCTACGACTATGTCATAGACACCATTCGCCTGCGCGAAGTGGCGGGCATGCTGAGCCCGGTGGACGTACAGCAGATTGATCAGTGGCTGGAAAAGCCCTGAGATAGAGCGACCTCATAAATATTGCCGGATCAACTCCAGCGTTTTCTCCAGAGCCCCACGGTTGGCGTTGGCAACGGCCAGCGCCGCCTCACCTTGAGCGGCTCGCTGCTGTGCGTTATCCAGCAGATTCTGTATGCCGTTCGCCAGCTGATCGAGATTGTGCACCACCAACAGACCACCCGCCTCTTCCAGTAAACGTGACACTTCGGCAAAGTTGAACAGGTGGGGGCCGCTGATCAGCGGCAATCCCCAGGCCGCCGGCTCAATCAAATTGTGGCCGCCGCTGGGCACCAGACTGCCACCGACAAACGCCAGATCGGCGGCACCGTACAGCAGCAGCAACTCGCCCATGGTGTCACCCAGCAGCACATCGGTGTCACTTTGTACCACTTCGCCCAGGCCGCGCCGGGCAACCACAAGCCCGCGGTTTTCACACAGCTGTGCCACGCGATCGAAGCGCTCCGGGTGGCGAGGCACCAGCACCAGTAACAAATCACGGCCCAACCGGGAGTCTCGCACGCGATTGAACGCTTCCAACAGCTGCTCGTCCTCACCCAGATGTGTACTGGCGGCAATCCAAACCAATGGTCTGCCGGCCATGCGCCACTGCTGGCGCAACCTTGCCGCCTGCTGACGCAGACCTTCATCCAAGGTCAGATCAAATTTGATATTGCCGGTGATATGAGCCCTGTCCATGGGCAGCCCCAGCGCCTGAAAGCGTGCGGCGTCGTCGCGATGCTGAATGGCAGCCGCCGATAACTGCCGCAGCATTCCCTTGCTCAGCGACGCGATCCGCTGGTAGCCCCTGGCCGAGCGTGCGGACAGGCGGGCGTTGATCAGCAGTACGGGGATTTCCCTGCGCGCGCAAGCGGCAATAGTGTTGGGCCACAGTTCGGTTTCCATAATCACCAGCAGCCTGGGCTGCAACCGGTCAAGGAAGCGGGAGAGACTGTGGGGCAGGTCGTAGGGAGTGTAGCTGTGCCAAACACTGTCACCCAGTTCGGCCCGTACCCGCTGGGAGCCGGTGGGCGTGGTTGTGGTGATAGCCAGTTGCAGGTCGGGTTGCTGTTGCAGGGCGCGAATCAGCGGCAAGGCTGCCAGAAACTCTCCCACCGATACCGTATGCAGCCAGACCACCGTTTTATCACTTTGCACAGGCGGACAGTGGCCAAACCGTTCACGCCAGCGCCGGGCATAGCCCGGCGACCGCCGGGCCCGCCAGAGCAGACGCGACAGCACCAGGGGCAGGCTCAGATAGAGCAGCAGAGTGTAAAGCAGTCGCATGGCGGTTCCGATTGAGAGTGGCAGCTCTCAGGATAACGACCCGAGCCGCTGGAGGAAACACCCACAGGGGTTATCGGCGCAGGCGATCCAACAGACCCAGCAGGCCGCCCCGCTCACTGCCCATCAGATAGGCATCGCGGATGCCGGCGATATCAACATCGTAGGTTCCTGGTTCCAGATCCCTGGCAATTTCAATTTTATCCACTTCCTGGGCGGTTTTGCGCCCCGAATCTATCAGCGCCTGCTTGCGCCGATCGTCTTCACCCAGATCCAACAAGCGATGCCGGTCCAGCGGCTGCTTGCGCGCATCCAGTGCCAGCATCACCTTGGGCTTCAGGCGGCGCTCAAAGTTCTGCTCCACCACCACACCCACTTCTCCAGTACTCAGTTCCACCAGGGTGCCGGTGGGGTAAAGACCGATGGAGCGAATAAACTCCACCACCAGCTCCTCCTGGAACTGGACATTGCGCAGGTCGTAGAGTTGCGCCACGGCTTTGGAGGGAGCGATGGGGTGCGCCGCACCACGGGGATTGGTAACGTTATCGTAGAAAGTCACAATGCCGGCAATTTTTCCCAACAGGGGAATCTTGTCACCCTGCAGGTGCTGGGGATAACCGCTGCCGTTGAGACGCTCGCAGTGGGTTTTCACCACACTGATAACCCGCGGTTCAACGCCTGGCGTGTTACGCAGTATTTCCACGCCCCGCTCAACGAAAGTCTCGTACTGTTGCTCTTCTTCATCCGTGCGCTGAGGCTTGACCAACAGCTCCTGCGCCAAAGTGGTCTTGCCCACATCCTTGAGCAGTACGCCCATGGCCAGTACATCCAGGTCTTTTTTGGGCAGGCCAATATGACGGCCAAACAGTATTGCCCAGACAGAGCAGCGCACCGCATGGCTGTAGGTGTATTCGTCTTTTTCCTGGACGCGGGACAGCCAGGTAAAGGCGTCGGGATTGCGCAGTACGCTATCGACCATGTCGCTGGCCAGACGCTTGGTGTCTTCTATGGAAGCGCCATGCAACTGGTTGCCCTCCAGTTGCTCCAGTACTTCACCCACGGCCCGGTACACCCTTTGGTGCAGTTTTTTCGCGGCCTTGATTTCCTTGCCAAAGGGTTCCACATGGCGATAGACACCGCGCTGAATTTTCAGCGGTGCCACGGGGATACCGGCGCGGCCGTTGCCACTGGAGCGCACCTCCGCTTTGCTACCGCGCTTGTCCACGGCCGGCAAAGCTTTCAAATTGGCGGCAGTCACCGGGCCGCGGCCCTTCACCACGTCAATGTAGACGTGACGGCAGAGGCTTTTCAACTGGCGGATTTCATCCATGTCCCGCACGTAAAAACCCTGGAGGGAAAAGGGTGTTTGTCCCCACGGGCGATCCAGGCCGGATATGAACATACCCACCGTGATTTCGTTGACGTCCAGCTTGACCTGTTTGATACCCACTGCTGTTCCTCGCACCCACTCGGCAAGCGAATGATGTTGTCCCTCCGGTGCCAGTGTAATCACAACCGTTCACGAGAACCAGTTGCCCAAACACCGCTCGGCGCCGGAATTGAGCGGCCCGTCGCCAGTATAACGCCTCTACGGGGGCCGTGGGAATGGGGGTTAGTGATAGCTCACAGACAGTTCGTGAACTGCCTCGATAAACGCGCCGGCACTGGCGGGATCCACTTCCGGGGTAATGCCGTGGCCCAGATTGAATACATGGCCGCTGCCCTTGCCATAGGCGGCCAGTATATTGGCCACTTCGGCGCGGATTCGCCCTGGTTCAGCGTAGAGAATGGTGGGGTCCATATTGCCCTGCAGCGCCACTCGCTGCCCCACCCGGGTCCGGGCGCTACCGATATCGGTAGTCCAGTCCAGGCCCAGACAGTCGGCGCCGGTGTCGGCCATGGCCTCCAGCCACTGACCGCCGCCCTTGGTAAACAGTATCACCGGCACCTGGCGCCCTTCGCTGACCCGGGTCAGTCCGGCGACAATACGTTGCATATAGTTCAGGGAAAACTCCCGGTAAGCGGCGTCGGACAGGGCCCCTCCCCAGGTGTCAAAAATCTGCACCGCCTGGGCACCAGCGGCAATCTGGGCGTTGAGGTAGGCAGTTACCGACTGAGCCAGAACATCGAGTAATCGGTGCATCACCTGGGGCTGGTTGTAGAGCATCTGCTTGGCGCGGCGAAAATCCCGACTGGAGCCGCCCTCCACCATATAGGTGGCCAGCGTCCAGGGACTGCCGGAAAAGCCGATCAGCGGCACCCGCCCATTCAGTTCCCGGCGAATGGTTTTTACCGCATCCAGCACATAGGGCAGATCCCGCTCCGGGTTGACGGCCTGCAGTGCGTTGATCGCCGCTTCGGTTTGCACCGGCTTGTGAAACCTGGGGCCTTCTCCGGTTTCAAAATACAGGCCCAACCCCATGGCATCGGGTATGGTGAGAATATCGGAAAAAAGAATGGCCGCGTCCAGAGGGTAGCGCTCCAGCGGCTGCAGGGTCACCTCACAGGCCAGTTCCGGATTGGTGCACAACCCCATAAAGTCCCCCGCCCGCTCCCGGGTGGCCCGGTACTCCGGCAGATAGCGACCGGCCTGACGCATCATCCACACCGGCGTCAGATCCACGGGCTGGCGCAGCAGAGCGCGCAGGAAGCGATCGTTTTTCAGGGGTGGTGAGGTTTCTGACATAAATACACTCGGCTGGTGGAAACGTATTATATTTCCAGATAATCGAGAATACCTTCCGCCGCTTCCCGCCCTTCCCAGATCGCCGTCACCACCAAATCCGAACCGCGCACCATGTCGCCGCCGGCAAACACCTTGGGGTTGCTGGTCTGGAATTTGTAGCGCTGACTCTCCGGCGCTTCGACGCCGCCCCAATCGTTGACCCTGATATCGTGGTCGTTAAACCAGGGGGCGGGACTGGGACGGAAACCGAAGGCAATCAGCACCAGGTCCGCGTCGAGAATTTCCTCGCTGCCGGGCACCGTCTCGGGCCGGCGGCGGCCGTTTTCATCGGGCTCGCCCAACCGGGTGGTCACCAGTTTTACACCTTCCACCTTGCCGTCGCCGACAATGGCCACGGGCTGGCGATTGAACAGGAACTGCACGCCCTCTTCCCTGGCGTTGGCCACTTCGCGCCGCGAGCCGGGCATATTTTCCTCGTCGCGACGGTAAGCGCAGATCACGCTGCTCGCACCCTGGCGAATGGAGGTGCGGTTGCAATCCATAGCGGTATCGCCGCCGCCGAGCACCACCACACGTTTGCCCTTGACGCTGATAAAGTCGGCGGGATCCTTTTCAAAGCCGAGGTTGCGATTGACATTGGCGACCAGAAACGGCAGCGCATCGTATACGCCGGGCAGATCCTCGCCGGGGAAGCCGCCCTTCATATAGGTGTAGGTGCCCATGCCCATAAATACGGCGTCATAGTCGCGCAGCAATTCTTCCATGGTGACATCCTTGCCCACCTCGGTATTCAGGCGAAACTCCACGCCCATCTCGGTAAAGATTTCGCGACGGCGGGCCATCACGCTTTTTTCCAGTTTGAATTCGGGAATACCGAACGTGAGCAGGCCGCCGATTTCCGGGTACTTGTCGAAAACCACCGGCTTGACACCGGCGCGCACCAGCACATCAGCGCAGCCGATACCGGCGGGACCGGCGCCAATGACAGCCACTTTCTTGTCGGTCCAGACCACCCTGGACATGTCCGGCTTCCAGCCCATGGCAAAGGCGGTGTCGGTAATGTACTTTTCCGCATTGCCGATGGTCACCGCACCAAAGCCGTCGTTCAGGGTACAGGCACCTTCACACAGACGATCCTGGGGGCAGACGCGGCCGCAGACTTCCGGCAGGGAGTTGGTCTGGTGACTCAGCTCCGCCGCTTCAAAAATATTGCCCTCGGCGATCAGCTTCAACCAGTTGGGAATGAAATTGTGTACCGGACACTTCCATTCGCAGTAGGGGTTGCCACATTCCAGGCAGCGATGCGCCTGTCCGGCTACCTGATCCTGGGTGTAGGGCTCGTAGATTTCCACAAATTCGCCGGTGCGGGCGGCCATATCCTTCTTGGCGGGATCCTGGCGACCCACATCGATAAACTGGAATTTGTTGTTTAAACGTTCAGCCATAATAACCGTCTCGATTCGCGCTCTGGTGAGCAGTTACTCGCCGCGCTGCTGCATGGCGTTGAGCAGACCGGCCAAGCTGGCCGCCCGGGGTTTTACCAGCCAGAATTTGCCGACCCAGTCGTCAAAGTCCTGCAGCAGCTTCTGTCCCCAGGCACTGCCGGTTTCGCGCACGAACTCGTCGATGATACCCCGCAAGTGGTTGCGGTGGGCTTCCAGGGATTCGCTGTCGATACGGTGAATCTCCACCAGTTCCCGGTTGTAGCGATCACTGAAGCTGTTGTCTTCGTCCAGCACATAGGCAAAGCCGCCGGTCATTCCGGCGCCGAAGTTGACACCGACACGGCCCAGCACGGTAACCACGCCGCCGGTCATGTACTCGCAGCAGTGATCGCCCGCGCCTTCCACCACCACGTGGGCACCGGAGTTGCGCACGCCGCAGCGCTCGCCAGCCACGCCCGAGGCGAACAGCTTGCCGCCGGTGGCGCCGTAGAGACAGGTATTGCCCATGATGCTGGTGTTATTCGAGGCAAAACTGGAGTTGCGCGGCGGGCGCAGCACCAGCTTGCCGCCGGCCATGCCCTTGCCCACGTAGTCGTTGGCGTCGCCTTCCAGATAGATTTCCAGACCCCCGGCATTCCACACCCCCAGACTCTGACCGGCCACGCCGGTGAGGTTCAGGCGAATGGGTTTGTCCGCCATGCCCTGGTTGCCGTGGCGCCTGGCGATTTCACCACTGATGCGCGCGCCGATGGAGCGATCACAGTTGGTGACTGTGAACTCGAATGCGCCGCCGGACTTGCTGTCAATGGCCGGCAGCACGACCGCCACCATGCGCTCGGCCAGCTCGCCCTTGTCGAAGGGCTCGTTGCGCTCCACGGCGCACAACTGGGGTTTGCTGGCGAGAAAGTCGTCGGTGTGCAGCACCGGGCTGAGATCCAGTTGCCGCTGCTTGTCGGTTTCGCCTTCCAGCACTTCCAGCAGATCCACGCGGCCGACGAGTTCGGCCAGGCTGCGCATACCCAGGGAAGCCAACAGCTCCCGGGTTTCTTCCGCCACAAACAGGAAGAAATTCCTGGCCATTTCCACAGTGCCGATATAGTGATCCCGCCGCAGCCGGTCATTCTGGGTGGCGACACCGGTGGCGCAGTTGTTGAGGTGACAGATACGCAGGTACTTGCAACCCAGGGCAACCATGGGCGCGGTGCCGAAACCGAAGCTCTCGGCACCCAGCATGGCCGCCTTGACCACGTCGAGACCGGTTTTCAGGCCGCCGTCGGTCTGCACCCGCACCTTGTCGCGCAGGTCGTTGGCGCGCAGCATCTGGTGGGTCTCCGACAGACCCAGTTCCCAGGGGGAGCCGGCGTAGCGGATGGATGTGAGCGGACTGGCCGCCGTGCCGCCGTCGTAGCCGGAAATGGTAATGAGATCCGCATAAGCCTTGGCTACACCGGCGGCGATGGTACCCACCCCCGGGCGCGACACCAGTTTCACCGAGATCAGCGCGTCCGGATTGACCTGTTTCAGATCAAAGATCAACTGCGCCAGATCCTCGATGGAATAGATGTCGTGATGCGGCGGCGGTGAAATCAGGGTGACACCGGGCACCGAGTAGCGCAGCCGGGCAATCAGCTGATTGACCTTGCCGCCGGGCAACTGACCGCCTTCGCCGGGTTTGGCGCCCTGGGCCACCTTGATCTGGATGACCTCAGCGTTGACCAGGTAGTGCGGTGTCACACCAAAACGACCGGACGCCACCTGCTTGATTTTGGAGGTTTTGATAGTGCCATAGCGGGCCGGGTCTTCACCGCCCTCGCCGCTGTTGGAGCGACCGCCCAGGCTGTTCATGGCCTCGGCCAGCGCCTCGTGCGCCTCCGGCGACAGGGCACCCAGAGACATGCCGGCGGAATCGAAACGCTTGATGATCGACTCGACCGGTTCCACCTCGCTCAGCGGCACTGGAGTGACATCCTGACGCAGGCGCAGCAGATCCCGCAAGGTCGCCACCGGGCGGCTGTTGACGAGGCCGGAATAGTCCCGCCACAGGGAATAGTCGCCGGTCTGCACAGCGCGCTGCAGGGTTTGCACCACATCCGGGTTGAAGGCGTGGTACTCGCCGCCGTGCACGTATTTCAGCAGGCCGCCCAGGGCAATGGGCTTGCGCGGCTTCCAGGCGCTGTCCGCCAGCACTTTCTGGTCCGTTTCGAGATCCGCAAACCGGGCACCCTGGATGCGGGAGGTGGTGCCGGTAAAGCAGGTATCCACCACTTCGTCCGCCAGACCCACCGCCTCGAACAGCTGTGCGCCCCGGTAAGAGGTGATGGTGGAAATACCCATCTTGGAAAGGATTTTCAACAGACCCTTGTCCACACCCTTGCGGTAATTCTTGTAGGCCTGATCCACATCCGTAAGCAGCTCGCCGGTTTCGATCAGATCGTTGAGCACCTGATAGGACATGTACGGGTAGACCGCTGTGGCGCCGTAGCCGATCAGGGCGGCCACCTGATGGGAGTCCCGGGCGGTGCCGGTTTCCACCAGAATATTGGCCTCGCAGCGCAGACCCTGGGCCGTCAGGTGGTGATGCACGGCGCCGGTGGCCAGCAGGGCGTGAATCGGCAACTGACCCTTCTGCCAGCCATTGTCGCTCAACACCATGATCACCTTGCCGCCGCGCACGGCCTGGGCCACCTGCTGGCACAGATCGGCGATAGCCTGTTGCAGGCTCTTCTCCTCCGGCCGGTAGTGCAGGGAGAACAACTGCGCCTGATAGCCTTCCCGGGGAATGTCCAGCAGCGCACGAAACTTGGCCGGCGAGAGCACCGGCGAGGTGAGGATCACCCGGTCGGCGTGTTCGGGAGTCTCTTCGTACACCGACAGCTCGCGTCCCAGGCAGGTCTCCAGGGACATGACAATGGCTTCGCGCAACGGGTCTATGGCCGGGTTGGTGACCTGGGCGAACTGCTGGCGGAAGTAGTCGTACAGGGGGCGCTGCTGGCGCGAGAGCACGGCCATGGGTGTGTCATCACCCATGGAGCCCACCGCTTCCTGGCCACCTTCGGCCATGGGGCGCAGCACCTGATCGCGCTCCTCGAAGGTGATCTGGTACATTTTCATGTAGGCCTTGAGTTGCTCCTCATCCAGGCCATTTTCCGCCACATCGGTTTCCAGCGTGGATTCGATGCGCAGAGCGCGCTCGCGCAGCCACTGCTTGTAGGGCTGTCCCCGCTTGAGTTGTTCGTCGATATCCCGGGTGTGGTGCAGCTTGCCGGTGGCGGTATCCACCGACAGTATCTGGCCCGGCCCGAGGCGACCCTTGGCCACCACATCCTCCGGGCGGTACCTGTAGACCCCCACTTCCGAAGCCACGGTAATGATCTTGTCCCTGGTGATGACCCAGCGCGACGGGCGCAGGCCGTTGCGGTCCAGAGTGCACACGGCGTAGCGGCCATCGGTGATCACCAGGCCCGCCGGGCCGTCCCAGGGCTCCACGTGCATGGAGTTGTATTCGTAGAAAGCGCGCAGATCGGGGTCCATGTTCTCCACGTTCTGCCAGGCCGGCGGCACCAGCATACGAATCGCCCGGTGCAGTTCCATACCGCCAGTGGTCAATACCTCCAGCATATTGTCCAGGCTGGAGGAATCGGAACCGGTGCGGTTGACCAGGGGCGCCACCGACTCCAGATCCGGCAGCAGGTCGGTGCTGAACTTGCTGGTGCGGGCCACGGACCAGTTGCGGTTGCCGGTAACGGTATTGATTTCGCCGTTGTGGGCCAGCAGCCTGAAGGGCTGGGCCAGGGGCCACTCGGGCAGGGTATTGGTGGAGAAGCGCTGGTGGAAGACGCAAATGGCGGTCTCCAGGCGCGGGTCGGCCAGATCGGCAAAAAACCGCGGCAGATCCACCGGCATCATCAGCCCTTTGTAGGACAGCACCCGGGTACTGAGACTGGCGATATAGAAGGCGCGATCGTCCTCCAGGCGCATTTCCGCCTTGCGGCGCGCCATCAACAGGCGCGCGCTCACCTGGCTCTCGTCCAGGCCGTCGCTGTTGACAAATACATGTCGGAACAGTGGCAACGAATTGAGAGCGATGGGTCCCAGGCAACTGCTGTCCACCGGCACATCGCGCCAACCGGCCACCATCAGGCCCTGGGCTTTGAGCTCTTCATCCAGCACCTTGCAGGCGTGTTCTGCGACTGCCTTTTCCCGGCTGAGCATAATGGCGCCCACACCGTAGATGGAGGTCAACTCAGCACCACAGGCTTCTTTTGCCAAGGCCCGCAGGAAACCGTCGGGTTTCTGCAGCAACAGGCCGCAGCCGTCACCGGTCTTGCCGTCGGCGGCAATGCCACCCCGGTGGGTCATGCAGGTCAGGGCTTCGATGGCGGTCTGCAACAAACGGTGGCTGGCCTGGCCCTCGAGATGGGCAATCAGTCCAAATCCACAGTTGTCCTTGAACTCGTCCAACCTGTAGAGGCCAGTGGTCATAGACAATCTCTCAGTTAATTGGCCCGGCTCCGGGAGCGAGCAGCGGCGTTCAGACAAAAAAGCCCCTGATCAAGGGGCCGGGCAAATGGGCGCAGAATGTTACCCGCTCACACCCCTATTGGCAAGCGGAGCCACACCCTGACATCTACCCTTATTTGGCGTGAAAACCCTCTAGAATGAGGATGGGATGACGTGATCAAGGGCCTCAGCATACCGCCGGACAAGGCTGCCCGCAAGGCCCCCTCTATGCACCGCTAATAGCACGCAAAAATGCCAGATCGGCCACAAAACGGCCAATTTCCCCGCTTTTTCAGCCGTAATCGCCTTTATTGCCTCCACGGGATGGGCTAAGTTTGATTAGTGGCCCCACTGCATTGCGGCGGACCGCCGCGCACGGCGTACGGCACGAGCGCCCCGGGTTTGTGAAATCGGATTAACTTTCGGCCAAAAGGCATTGATATTGTTTGATATTTATGGCCGAATCCATTATAAAGAAGACTGGCACAAGTACACTGGTTACCTGGGAAGACACCATGCAGACAAAAATAAACAGGATCGACAGATTCTTGCGGCTCGCAAGCATGGCTGGCGCGCTGACTTTGGGACTCACACTCGCTGCCTGCGGTGGGGATGCTGTACAGAACAGGGCCAACGATTTTTCTCCCGGCGGTCCCAGTGACCCCAGCGGCCCCACCACGGTACGTATTGGCAAGGGTCACGGCAGTGGCTTCGTAGCCGGCCAGATTGAAGTGGGCATCGGCGACACAGCGCTGGCAGCGGGCGGCAGCACCATGCTGACCATCAATCTGGTCAACAGCGATGGCGACCTGGTTACCGATAATATTGAGGTGACCTACAATTCACCCTGTATCGCTGCCGGAGAGTCCTTACTGTCGCCACCGCTGGGCGTGGTCGATGAAGAATTTACCAATACAGTGACCAGTAACAACGGCCAGGCGTCCCTGATGTACCGCGCCAACGGCTGCATTGGCAGCGACACTGTCACCGCCACTGCCAGCCACGACGGCCGCGTGCTCACCGCGCGCGCCACGCTGGAAATCGCCGCCGACACGGTAGAGAGCCTCTCCTTTGTCAGTGCCTCCCCGGAAATCATCAGCCTGCGTGGCACTGGTGGCAACGAGACGTCCACCGTGGTATTCGAGGTGCGCGGGGAGGCCGGGGCTCCCATCAAGGACGTGGAAATTCAGTTCTCCCTGAACACCAGCGTGGGCGGCCTCTCGCTGCTGAACACCAGCGCCGTAACGGGCACCAACGGCCGGGCGTCCACCACGGTGCGCTCCGGCACCGTCGCCACGCCGGCTCAGGTCACCGCCACGGTCAACCTTCCTGGCGGCACCATCTCGGTTCAATCCCGCGGCCCCGTTGTTTCCACCGGGCTGCCTGACCAGAACAGCATGAGCCTGGCGGCCTCGGATCTGTACCCAGCGAGTTGGAACACTGACGGCGTGCTATCCGAGTTGACCATTCGCATGGCGGACGCCTTCAACAACCCGGTGCCGGACGGCACCCCGGTATCCTTTACCACCAGTGGCGGCTCCATTCAGCCCAACTGTTCCACCGTGGGCGGCCAGTGCACGGTTGAGTGGCGCAGCCAGAATCCGCGCCCCATGGGCCGGCCCGGCGAACTGGTGATCGACGAGAGCACGCTTTCGCTCAGTTGCTCGGGAGGCACCGAGTGCCGGGCCGGTCGCGTCGCTATCCTGGCCACGGCCGTGGGCAACGAGTCCTTTATCGACACCACCGGTACCGGCCGTTATGACGGGCCACCGGACATTTTTGCCACGGCCGGAAACTGCTCGGCCAATGTGCCCGCCTCCTCCGCTCAAGTCGGCGCTGCGGGCTGCGATGACCTCGGCGAAGCCTATCTGGACAAGAACTTCAACGGTGTGCGCGACGCCGACGAAGAATTCGTGGACTTCAACCAGAACGGCGTCCACGACGGCGGCAACGGCATCTACGATGGTATTCTTTGCAGCGACAGCGCCCTGGCTGCCGGACTCTGCACACGCAATACCGTCACTGTCCGCGACGACATCAGACTGGTCATGTCCTGCCATCGTCCGCTGACCATGCCAGACGGTAGATTGCCCGGGCAGCCGACCAATATATCGCTGGCGCCAGGGCAAATTCGTCTGATCACGATGTTGCTGGCCGACTGCAACGGCAACGGTATGCCGGCTGGTACGGAGATTTCAGCCAGTACCAGCCAGGCGGTCAATGTCGATGCCAGCGCAGGACCCGAGCAACTGCCCGGCTCTGCGGAACCCACTTACATCAGCCTGTTTCTGGAAGCGGATGATTCCGATCCAGCCGGCGGCGTGGTTTGGGTGCAGGTGTCTTCGGGCGGCGTTACCCGCAACTTCCCCATTGTCATCAACTGATCAGCGCCGTCTGGCGCTGGAAATATCCTCCTGAACCCCGGCCAAAGGCCGGGGCCAGGGGCCTTCTCCCCTCTGGTGACCTGGCAGCTCTTCGATTGCCCGACGCGCCGCCTCGGCGCTGTCAAACCGCCCGGTGACTATCACAAACCAATCATTGCCCTGACGTCTGGTGCGATAAACCAGCAGTTGCCCACGGTTTGGCTGTCGGCTGACATATTCTCTTACCGTCTGCTCGGAGCCAGCGCCCAGCAATTGCAGGGTGTAGTCCCCACTCCGCCAGGACAGGAGCACCTGCTCGTCCTCGGTCAGATCATCCAGGCGGGGCGCCACTGCAGCAGGCGCGGGCTCGCGTTCAACCGGCACAGGCGCAACGCGCTCAGCCGGTAAGGCGGGATCTACAGCAGGCTCCACTTCTGGTTCCGCCTCGGGTAAGGGTTCGACCACTGGTGACAGAGTGTCGGTTGGCTCTGGGTCACTTACCGATTGCTGCACACGCGGCTCGTCCACCCGCCCACTCGCCACCACCAGCTCTTCCCGTGGCACGGTATCAGCGGGAGCCATAACGTCAGTTGGCGCCTCGGTAGGCAGCGGCAGCACCACTTCCCGAGTGTGCTCTGTGTCCCGGCCGGAGCGATACAGCACCAGCATCAACAACAGCGTCAGCAAGCCCGCCACGGCAAGAATGTGGGGCAGCGGCAGAACCGAAGACGCCGCTTTGACGGAGGATACTGCTTTCGCCACACCGTTCGGTTGCCGGGTACTGGCCAACCAGTCCGCCGCTGCGCGGTGCAGCACGCCCAGGTCACCCTGGGCACTGCGCCACCAGGGCTCCACCAAAGCGCGGGGAAAGAGAGGCCGGCCGAGGTAATCGCACATTTCCATGCGGAAATTCAGGTAGCTGGCCGCCTGATCGGGATTCAGGGGGTCCAGGCGAAAATGCTGTGCGGGCAGCTGCGGATCAACCGCCGTAATCCGCGACACCAGTTGTGGTTCGCCAAACAGTGCCAGGCGCAAACGGCTTTCCCGCTCGTCGCCGCTGCTCTGCAACTGTGCCGACAACAGACCCAGCAGGGCCTCAAGCGATGCGTCACTCAGCCGGTGGGCATCGTCTATCAGGAGCACAACAGCGGAATCCGACTCGGACACCCACTGATGAAAACTGTGCAATCTGGCTAACCAGTGATCGCCACTGGCGTCCAATTGCCAGGGTATGCCCAATTCTGCGGCCAGCGCTTCCAACAGTGCCGAGCGCTCGAGCGTAGGCTCGGCGCGCAATAGGCAACAATCGTCGGAATCGAGCGTTTGATAAAGGGCTCTGGCCAGGCGGGTCTTGCCTACGCCGCTGCCAGCCGTCACCGTCACCAGTCCCGCGCTGAATTGGCAGAGGTGTATCAATTGCTCCAGCAGTTCGCTGCGCCCGCCGCCACCAAAGAAGGGAAATTCCGGGTCCGCGGCGAACGGATCGGCAGCGAGGCCATAATGCTGAAGATAACTGGTTGCAGAGGCCTCGGAGCGTGGGCGGGATTCCGGGTCATGCATGGTGTATACCTCGGGGCAGTACGGGCAGGATCAGACTACCGGTTTTTATGCCCCCCTTCAATTGTTGAAAGGCGGCTGGCCCGAAACGTTTCCATCAGCAGATCCATCTCAACCTGATCGGTAATCAAGGCCTCGCCAATACGCGCCAACAGCACCAGGCGCAGGCGGCCGTCGATGACCTTTTTGTCGACACCCATCAACGACAGAAACTGCTCTGGTGTCATATCCGCTGGCGGTTTGACCGGCAACTTGGCCCGCTGCAACAAAGATATGATACGGTCCAGTTCATTGCCGTTTATGGCACCACGGCGACAGGACAAATCCGCCGCCATCACCATGCCCGCCGCAACAGCCTCGCCATGCAGCCAGTTGCCATAGCCCTGAGCGGTTTCTATGGCGTGACCAAAGGTGTGGCCCAGATTCAGGATCGCCCTGATACCGCCTTCCCGCTCGTCCCTGGCCACGGTATCGGCCTTGTTCCGGCAGGACCGCTCGATGGCGTAGGCGAACGCCTCCTTGTCGCGGGACATCAATCGATCCATATTGTCTTCCAGCCATACAAAAAATTCGGCATCCGAGATCAAGCCGTATTTCACCACTTCCGCCAGGCCGGCGGACAGCTCCCGCCCCGGCAGGCTTTGCAGGCAGGAAGTGTCCGCCAACACACACACCGGCTGATGGAAAGCGCCGATCATATTTTTGCCCAGCCGGTGATTCACACCAGTCTTGCCCCCCACGGAAGAATCCACCATGGCCAACAGGGTGGTGGGCACCTGAATAAAGGCGACGCCCCGCTGATAGCAAGCTGCGGCAAATCCGGCCATATCGCCCACTACGCCGCCACCCAACGCAATAATCGTGGTAGTGCGGTTGTGTCGAGCCTCCAGCAACGCATCGAAAATGGTCTCCAGCGTCTGCAGGGACTTGTAGGCTTCACCGTCGGGGATGATCACTTTGTCCAATTGGTAGCCTGCGAGCGCTTTTTCCAGCGCCGGCAGGTACAAAGGCGCCACGGTTTCGTTGCTGACAACGAACACTTGGCGGCCGGCAATACGTGAGGTCAGACAGCTTGGGTCGGCGAGCAGGTTCTCGCCGATATGAATGGGATAGCTGCGCTCCCCCAATTCTACGGTCAGCAGCGTCATGGTCCGCTTTTCCTCGGAATGCAAAGTGGGCAGTTTACCACAGCAGGCAGGATTGCTAGGAGGCATTCACCAAAGACGCGATGTGCTGGGCAACGGCCTTGGGCGAGCGACGGTCGGTATTCACAATGAAGTCGGCACATTCGCGGTAAAGCGGGTCGCGCTGTGCCAGCAGATCCAAAATGCGCGCCTTTGGGTCCGCCACCTGCAGCAGGGGGCGGCGCTTATCCTTGGCCGTTCTTTCCACCAATTGATCCACGCCAGCGGTCAGGTAACAGACAATACCAAACTGCCGCATAACAGAGCGGTTTTCGGGCCTCAGCACCACACCGCCGCCAGTGGCGATCACAGCACCGGAAGTTTCCGCCAGCTCCCGGATGACGGCCGACTCCCGATCGCGGAAACCTTCCTCTCCCTCGACATCAAATATCCAGGGAATATCGGCGCCAGTGCGCTCCTCAATCACTTTGTCGCTATCGCGGAAATCCAGGCCGAGCTCGTCGGCCAGCATGCGGCCAATGGTGGACTTGCCGGCCCCCATGGGGCCGACAAGAAACAGGTTGGCTTTGAGCATCAGTTGGTCAGGCTGTCCGCCATGATTCTGGGCGTGATAAAGATGATCAACTCTTCCTTGTTTTGGCTCTGAATATCCCGGCGGAACAGGCGCCCCAGGAAGGGAATATCGCCCAGCAGAGGAACCTTGTCCTGATCCTGCAGCTGTTCAACCTGGAAGACACCACCCAACACCAGGGTTTCTCCATCCGCCACCAATACGTTGGTATTGAGGTTCGAAGCCGCAACGATTGGCAGGGTGCCCGTCGCGCCAGAGAAGAAGCCGGTCAGGGTATCCTTGTTGATCTGCAGGGACATGATAATCCGGTTGTCAGGAGTGATCTGCGGTGTTACATCCATTTTCAGCAGCACATCCTTCCACTCCACTGTGGCCATGGCCATGCCCCCAGTGGCTTGAATCACTTCATAGGGGATTTCGATACCCGTGCTGATGGTCGCCGAACTCTTGTCACCGGTGATCACTTTAGGTTGCGACACGATTTCGGCCAGCCCGGTCTGCTCCAGTGCCGAGAGCTCGAGGTCCAGGAAAGCGTTATCGGTCAACAGCCCGAACGCTATGCTGCCCACCGCCTCCGATACACCCAGATCCACCATCATATTGTTTTGCAGATTGAGCGGTGCACTACCGTACAGGAAGTCTGCGGGAGACGCCCCGGGGGTCAACGCCTGAGTGGAGCCGCCCACTTCAAACAGCGCATTGGAAGACAGGTTGGCACCCACCCCGCCCCAGCGCACACCCATGGCGCGGCTGAAATCAGTACGGGCAATCACCACACGGGCTTCGATCATGACCTGCCGGACGGGAATGTCCAACTGCTCGATCAAACGCCGCAGTGCCTCGATGCGATCGGAAGTATCGGTAACGATAATGGAATTGGTGCGTTCGTCGACAATGGCACTGCCCCGCGAAGAGAGCACACGACCCGCCGACGGATCGCGAGTGCCACGATCCCGCGCCTGGCCAGCACCTTCGGCAGAGGCGGTGAACAGCTCAAAAAGATCGGCCGCATTGGCGTAGTTGACCCTGATGTACTCGGTACGCAGCGGCGCCAGCTCTTCCAGTTGACGACGGGTGGAAAGCTCCTGACGCTCGCGCTCGGCAATTTCGTGAGCCGGCGCCACCATCATAACGTTGCCCACCACTCGCTTGTCGAGACCTTTGGTTTTCAACACCAGATCCAGCGCCTGATCCCAGGGTACACCGTCCAGACGCAGGGTAATGCGGCCCGTTACTGTATCACTGGCCACCAGATTCAACTCGGTAAAGTCGGCAATCAACTGCAAAACCGCCCTGACTTCGATGTCCTGAAAGCTCAGGGACAGGCGGTCGCCGGTAAAGGAGAACTCATCGCGCCGCGCTTCCACTTCACGCGGAGTCAGTGGCTTGATACTCAATACGTATTGAGTGTCGGTCTGGTACGCCAAATAGTCATAGTTACCGCTGGCGGCAATATCCAGCACAGCACTGTTATCGGTGAACCGGGCAGCCACCTGGGAAACCGGCGTAGCAAAATCCACCACATCCAGGCGGCGGCGCAGCTCCGCCGGCAGATAGACGTCGGTCAGAGTCAGGCGCACACCGGTGGCGGTATCCGCCAGATTGACGCCGACATTGGGCGTGGACAGGGCAATGATTACCCGCCCCTCACCTTCTACACCCCGACGAAAATCGATATCACGTACGGAAGGACCGCGGCGATCCGTAGCAGCGGTGGACACGACTTCTGACAAGTCCAGTATCTCAGCGCGGGTATCTCTTTGCACCGTGGTGCGGCGTGCATCCACTTCGACAATATAGGTGTTGTCCTCGACTCGGCTGGTATAGGTTGCCGGGCTGGCCAGATTGATCACCAAACGGGTCCTGCCCTCGCTGGTCAGCACCACAGCGGTACGACCGCTTTCGAAGGCGAGGGGGTAACGACGCTCCGGCAGGCGGCTTTCGACACCGGGAAAGTCCAGCACGATCCGCGCCGGGCTTTCAATGGCGTAGCCCGTGGGCTCCGGTGGTCGCTGGGCAAAGGACATTCGCACCTCGAAACGGTCGCCAGGCAACTCGGCAAAGCGGATATCATCCAGGGTATTGGCCCAAAGCAGGGGCGACGCCAGACAGAGAAAGAGTAAGGCTGCTAGTTTTCGCATGATAAACCCCAATGAGAACGAAGCACGCATCGGCTTATTCCTTTTCTTCTAATGTGATGATTCTGGGTCGCTCTATCCAACCGCCCGCGCCGTCGGAGATGATTTCCAGAACCCTGATCTGAGTATTGGTCGCTTCAACGATCCGGCCGTGGTTTCTGCCCATATGATTACCCACTGTAGCGGAATGCACGCCGCCCTGCCCGTCGTCTATCAGCGCCCAGAGAGTGCCGCCCACCGTCATGGTGCCCACCATGCGCAAATTGGTGATACTGAAACTCTCCAGCAACTCACGCTGACGATTTGGATCCGGCTGCACAACCTCGCGGCCATCAATGGCTTCGCGTGGCAACTCCGGCACAGGCCGTTCAAAGGGGCTCCGCAGTGTCATGGCACTGTAGGCAAACGTCTCCGGCGTCGGAAAAGGAGGCAGAGGCTCGATTGTACCCTCGGGTCGCCGTTTGTGCTCTTCAATATAGTCCCGGAATTCCTGGTCCGGCCCCCAACTGCTACACCCCGTCAGGGAAAGCACCAGGGCAGTGAACAGAGCACCGGACAACAGACTTCTGCTCATCACTCGTCCTCCCCGGCTCTGTAGCGGTAGGTGCGCGCATCCACCGTCATGTTCAATTCGTTGCTGCCCTGACGACGGCGGATGACAAAATCGTGCAAGGTGACTATTCGCGGCATACCCGCCACACCGCTGACAAAGCCAGCCAGATCGTGATAGCCACCATCAACGTCGACACTGATAGGCAACTCAACGTAGTACTCGGCATCGCGCTCGGCTTCGAGGTTAATACGATTGATGGTAAGACCGCTTTCCGAACCTCGAGCATCTATATCTTCCAGCAAATCCGGAACTTGAGTTTTTTCCGGCAACCGAGAAAGCAAAACGTCAAAAGTTTGCTCCATTTCCGCCACCTGACGACGATAGGGCTCCAGGTTGGCGGCCTGAAAACTCTTGGACTCGAACTCGGATCTCAGGCGCGTCTCTTCGGCCACCACTCTTTGCCAGTCACCTTCGAGACCGCGAACAAAGAACCACCAGGTCGCCGCCACCACCAAAACCGCGAGTAAGGCACAAGCTATGACTTTGATGGGCGCGGGCCAAACCCCCGCCCGCTGCAGCTCGTCGGCGCTGAATTCGAAATTTTTGATTTGTTCCAGGGAATCTGACAAGGCCATGTTAGTTCATCCCATTTTCGTCGGCAGCGCCAGGCGCGGTAGCAAGAACCCGCATCTCAAAGCGGTTGGCCTGCTCGCCCTCGGCAGGCACGGCGACAACAGAGATCAGGCTGGGCTCCATAAACCAGTCCGAGCGGGACAGGTTGCGCATGAAATTCGACACCCGGCTGTTGGACTCGGCGATTCCCTCAATGATGAACACGTTGTTGCTTCGCTCCAACCGGTTCAGGAACACACCTTCCGGCACAGCCCTAACCAGATCATCGAAATAGCGCACCACATGGGAGCGGGTACCTTCCAGCCGCTGAATCACATCCATGGTGGCCAGCAGTTCTTCGCGACGCCGCTGCAAAACCGCGATTTCCGCCACCTGCCGGTTCAACTGATCGATCTCTGTTTGCAACATCCGGTTGCGCTCCTGCTGCCCGTCGATGCGAGCCTGCACATTGGCAACCCACAAATACGAAGCCGCGGCGGCGAGGATAAATACGCCAGCCAGAATGGTGAGAAATTCCTTTTTCTTTTCCTCGCGATACTTATCGCGCCAGGGGAGTAGATTGATCTTTGCCATCAGTCGAAGCTCCTCATCGCCAGCCCCGTGGCTATCATCAACGAGGGCGCGTCATTAGCCAGCGCCGCGGCATTGACCCGCGATGCCAGAGACATATTGGCAAAGGGATTGGCCACCACCACTTGGGTTCCCAGTTTCTCTTCAATCAGCCCCGCCAGCCCTTCCATGGAGGCCACGCCGCCGGCCAGAATAATGTAGTCGACCTCGTTGTACTGACTGGCGGAGAAAAAGAACTGCAGCGAACGGGTTACCTGCTGCACCACCCCTTCCTTGAACGGCTGCAACACCTCGCTTTCGTAATCGTCGGGCAGACCGCCCTGTTTTTTCGCCAGCCCGGCCTCTTCCATGGAGAGTCCGTAGCGGCGCTGAATCTCTTCGGTGAGCTGCTTGCCACCGAACAACTGCTCGCGGGTATATACTGTCTTGCCATCGAGCAGCACACTGAGCGTGGTCATGGTGGCGCCGATATCAATCACAGCCACCACCTGCCCTTCCTGATCCTCCAGTTGCTCGGCGATCAGTTCGTAGGCCCGCTCCATGGTGTAAGCCTCGACATCCACTTTTTCCGCCGACAGCCCGGCCATCTCCAATACCAGTTGCCGAACTTCAACGTTCTCGCGGCGGCAGGCCGCCAGCAGCACCTCCACATGGTCGGGATCGCGGGGGGATTCACCCTGGACTTCAAAGTCAATGGCCACTTCTTCCAGGGGAAAGGGGATATACTGGTCGGCTTCAATATGGATGCGGTCTTCCATGGCGTCGTCGCTGAGGCCGGCGTCCATCTCGATGACCTTGGTGATCACGGCGGAACCAGCCACCGCCACGGCGGCGTGCTTGAGGCGGCTTTTGGACTGCTTTACCACGGCCTTGATCACATCGGCCACGGCATCCTGGTCGTTGATATTCTTCTCCACCACCGCATTGGGGGGCAGTGCCCGCACCGCATAGGTTTCGACGCGATAGCGATCGCCGTGTTTACTGAGCTCCAACAATTTGACCGAGGTCGAACTGATGTCAAGCCCCAGAACCGGCTTAGCCTTTTTATCCAGGATTCCGAGAATGCCCATTTTTCTATCTATTTCCGTGACTTAGACGTTGTTTATGTTATAGCACTTTAAGTTAAGCCTGCAACAAGATCGCGCATATGTAAACAGAGAAAAACGCCGTATAATGCGGTCTAAGGCCTCTCAAATCAGCTAACTTGTTAATTATCATAGAAAAAATGCCCCTAAAAAATTCTTGGCTCACCGTCGTTTTTTGGCTTTCACTGGCCGGAATCAGTGTTATCTCGGTCACATTTGGCGGCCTCTACCTCTATTTGAGCCCAAAACTGCCCGATGTGGAGACCCTGAGGGACGTGCGCCTGCAGACCCCCCTGCGGGTCTATTCCAGCGATGGCCTGCTGATCGGCGAGTTCGGCGAGCAGCGGCGGCAACCCATTCGCTACGAAGACACACCGGAATTGTTTATCCAAGCTTTATTATCGGCCGAAGATGACCGGTTTTTCGAGCACGGCGGCGTCTCTATCCGGGGACTTTTGCGAGCGGCATCACAATTATTGCAATCGGGGCAGATCCAGGGCGGGGGCAGCACCATCACCATGCAGTTGGCGCGTGATTTTTTCCTGACCCGCCGTCAGACCTTTACCCGCAAGTTCAACGAGATTCTGCTAACGCTGCATATCGAAAAGCAGTTCAGCAAAGAGGAGATCATCGAGCTGTTCAACAACAAGATGTTCTTCGGCAACCGGGCCTACGGCATCCAGGCGGCGGCCCAGGTCTACTACGGCCAGGATATCCGCGATCTGGACGTGGAACACTTTGCCATGATCGTCGGCGTGCTCAAGGCCCCCTCCGCCTTCAACCCCCTGGCCAACCCCCGGCGGGCCATGATCCGCCGGGACTGGATACTGGGCCGCATGCTGACCCTGGGCTACATCGATCAGGAGACCCACGACCGGGCCGTCGCCACCCCCAACACCGCCCGTTACCACGGCCTGACGCTGGATCTCTACGCGCCCTATGTGGCGGAAATGGCGCGCCGCGAAGCCCTGGATCGCTTTGGCGACGACGCCTACAACGACGGCTATCTGGTCTACACCACCGTGGACAGCCGCCTTCAGTCCCGGGCCCAGCAGGCGGTGGTGGACGGCCTGCTCACCTACGACCGCCGCCACGGTTACCGGGGGCCGGAACAGACCCTTGACTTGCCCCAGGATGACGACTACAGCGACTGGCTTCGCAGTCTCATCAGCCTGCCCGCCTATGGCGGCCTGCTGCCCGCCGCCGTGATGTCCGTCGACGAACGCTCCGCCGAACTGCTGCTGGCCAACGGCGAGCAGATCACCTTGGAGTGGGATCAGGGGTTGTCCGCCGCTCGCCGTTACATCAACGAGAATAGCCGCGGACCGGCACCACAGAACGCAGAGGACGTTCTCACCCCAGGGGACGTGGTCCGCCTGTCCGTCGCCGATGACGGGCGCTGGCACCTCAGCCAGGTGCCCGCCGTGCAGGGCGCCATGGTTGCCCTGGACCCAAACAACGGCGCCATCCGCTCCATGGTGGGCGGTTTCGATTTTCGCCAGAGCCATTTCAACCGCGTGAGCCAGGCGACGCGACAGCCGGGCTCCAGCTTCAAGCCCTTTATCTATGCCGCCGCCCTGGACAACGGCTTTACGCCGGCCTCCATTGTCAACGACGCTCCCATCGTCATTGAGGACGCCAGCCTGGAGGGCGCCTGGCGCCCGGAAAACGACGGCGGCATATTCTACGGCCCCACCCGCTTGCGTCAGGCGCTGTATCGCTCGCGCAACATTGTTTCCATCCGGGTACTGCGCGATATCGGCATGTTCAACGCCCAGAGCGCACTGGAGCGCTTCGGCTTCGACGTGGAGCGCATGCCCCGGGACCTGACCCTGGCGCTGGGCAGTCACGCCCTGACGCCGCTGCAAATCGCCAGCGGCTACGCCGTCATCGCCAACGGCGGCTACCGGGTGGAGCCCCATATCGTTCAGCGCATTGAGCATGTGCGCGACGGTGTGGTCTATGAGGCCAAACCCGCTACTGTCTGCCGCAACTGTGACGCCAAGCCACAGAGTGAGGAAGAAACGCCGGAGGAAGAGGAGAGTCCGCAACTGATTCCGGCCACACCCGCCCGCCTGACGATTCTTTCCGAGCAGGCCGGCTTCAACCCGGGCGGCAAACCACTGAGCGCGCCAGAACCCCTACCCCAGGCGGAACGGGTGTTTGACCCCCGCACCATGTATATCCTGGACTCCATGCTCAAGGACGTCATAGTGCGGGGCACCGGCCGGCGGGCGCGGGTGCTGGAAAGGGCGGACATCGCCGGCAAAACGGGCACCACCAACGGCCCAAGGGACGCCTGGTTCGGCGGCTACAGCCCGGATATGGTGACGGTGTCCTGGGTGGGCTTCGACCAGAACACCTCCCTGGGTCGGGGTGAATATGGCGGCGTCGCCGCCCTGCCCATCTGGATCGACTTTATGGCCGAGGCGCTGGCGGGCAAGCCGGAAAACCACATGCCGCAACCGGATGGTATCGTGACCGTGCGCATCAACCCCGAGACCGGTCGACGCGCCCGCCCCGGCGACAGCAACGCCATTTTCGAGATTTTCCGCGCCGAGGACGCACCGCCCCTGGAAAGCGGAAGTTCGGGAGAAGACGACAGGTCCGACAGCGACCGCTTGCCAGATGAGTTATTTTAGTCGAGGAAGTGTGCCGAATGGGGCGTGCGCAGCGGCAACATCAGGGGCTTAAAGCCACGTCGGGCCGCAGCGGAGTCGGAGCGGTCGACGATCCAACCGCGCACCTCCACCCGTCGGCCCAGCCAGTCGGACCAGGTTTCACCGGGGAAATGGCGCTCCTGGTCCTCCGCTGACACCTGCAACACCAGGGGGCCGTCCAGTTCCAGCCAGACGCTGCCGCCGGCGCGGGTGACCTTTGCAACCCGCCCCTGCACCAGACGAAAACCGGCGTGGGAGCGGTTCAGATTGCCCGCGGCCACAGGCGCCAGGGCCGGCACAGCCCAAACCCCCAACCCCTGCTGCCGCGCCCGCAACTCCTGCCGCGCAAAGCAGTCTGCCTGGGCCAGGCTGGGCGGCACCACCACCTGAAACGCCAGGCCCCGGGCCAACAGATGGGCTTCCAGGCTGCGCTGCCGGCTATCGTAGATATAGGCCAGGGTGCGGCCGAAGCGATCCTCGCGCCGGACGTCGTAGGACAGATAAACCCGCTTGTCGTCAGCGAAGAAATCCATCACCGCCCGCCGGGCCTCCCGGGCCAATGGCTCGTCCGGCTCGCCGTCGCGTCCCAGTTCCGGCGCATCCACTCCCAGGAACCGCACCCGGCGGCCATCTTCCAGACGCAGGGTATCGCCGTCGATCACCCGTTCCAGCCGGGCCTGTTCCAGAGCCCCTTCGGGCGGGCAGTCGTCGGACCAGGCGGCGGGAACAAACAACAGGCAGGCAGTGAGCGCCCATACAGAGCGCACACACAAAAAGCCAAGGCCCCAGGGCGTTGGCTTTTTGCGGAATTCAGTGAGCATCCCTTGCCCCTGGCAGACTCTGCGCTTACTTCTTGCCGCCGATGCGGCTGCCGAAGCGCTTGGTGAAGCGGTCGATACGGCCGCCGGTGTCCACGATTTTCTGCTTGCCGGTATAGAAAGGGTGGCACTCGGAGCAGACGTCGACGTGGAAGTCCTTGCCCAGGGTTGAGCGGGTCTTGATGGTGTTGCCACAACTGCAGGTGGCCGTCACTTCGGTGTACGCGGGATGGATATCAGCTTTCATGGGTTAACCTTTTCGTCTCTGGCGCCGCCACCCGGGCTTGAGCCGGGCACCGCACCTGCGTTTTGTCAGGAGCGCGGATACTACCAGAAATACGCCGGGACGCAAGGAAAATCCGCCCCGCGTGGCCAGCACCCAGCAGCAACTGCTATAGTGCCCCTCCGCCGAATCCGGAAGACCCGCGTACCGTGCCAGCCGCCGACACCCATGCCCAACCCTGCCTGCAGGTGGCCGTGCCCGTCCCCCTGCGACGGCGCTTCGACTACCTGCCTCCGGAGGATGCAGACCCGGTTGAGGTCTGGCAGTGGCAGCCGGGCTGCCGCATCCGGGTGCCCTTCGGCCCCCAGGAGCTGGTGGGCGTGCTGCTGGCCGTGGTGCCTTACACCCCCCCCAGCGACTGGGAACTGCGCCCGGCCCTGGCGCGTCTGGACGCGGAGCCGGTGCTGCCCCCGGGACTGCTGGACCTGTGCCTCTGGGCCGCCGACTACTACCAGTGCCCGCCGGGCGAAGCACTGCACACCGCCCTGCCGGCTCTGCTGCGCCAGGGCGAAGCGGCGGCACTGAAGGAAGACCCGGTCTGGTGCCTGACCACCGAAGGCAAGGGCCTGCCCGAAGGCGCCCTGAAAAAAGCCAAACGCCAGGCGCAACTGCTGGCGCTGCTGCAGGAGCGCCAGCAACTGCACCAGTCCGACCTGAAAGCCCTGGATATCCCCACCGCCGCCCTGCGTGCCCTGCAGGACAAGGGGCTGGTGCGCGCCCTGGAGAGCGCCCCACCCCAACTGCCGGAACCGGGCGCGCCCGTCCTGCGCGAGGCAGCCCTGACCCTGAACCGGGAGCAGAGCGCCGCGCTGGAGGCCATTGACCCGTCGACCTTTCAGGTGAGTCTGCTGGATGGCACCACCGGCAGCGGCAAGACCGAGGTCTACCTGCAGGCCATCGCCCGGGTACTGGAGGCCGGCCGCCAGGCGCTGGTGCTGGTACCGGAAATCGGCCTGACTCCCCAGACCCTGGCTCGCTTTGAGCGACGCTTTGCCCAGCCGGTGGTGGCCCTGCACTCGGGCCTGAACGACCGCGAGCGGCTCAATGCCTGGTTGCGCGCCGCCAGCGGCGAGGCCCGGGTGGTGATCGGCACCCGCTCGGCTGTTTTCACGCCCCTGCCCACGCCGGGCATCATCATCGTCGACGAGGAGCACGACGGCTCCTTCAAGCAGCAGGACGGCTTTCGCTACTCGGCCCGGGATCTGGCGGCGGTACGGGCCCACCGGGAACAGATTCCCCTGCTGCTGGGCAGCGCCACTCCCTCCCTGGAAACCCTCAACAACGCCCGGCTGGGCCGCTACCAGCAGTTGCGCCTGACGCGCCGGGCCGGCGCCGCGCGACCGCCGGTCGTTCATCTGCAGGACATCCGCAGCCGCCCCCTGCAGGAGGGCTTCAGCCAGCACACCCTGGAGGCCATCGGCGCCGAAATCGCCACCGGCAACCAGGTGCTGGTATTCATCAACCGCCGGGGCTACGCCCCCACCCTGCAGTGCCACGACTGCGGCTGGCTGGCGGAATGCAACCACTGCGACGCGCGCATGACGGTGCACAACTCGCCCCCTCACCTGCACTGTCACCACTGCGACCACCAGCGCCCCCTGCCCCGGCGCTGCCCGGAGTGCCACAGCAGCCGGCTGGAACCCCTGGGCACGGGCACCGAACGCAGCGAGGAATTGCTGGCAGCGCAGTTTCCCCACACCCGGGTGATCCGTGCCGACCGGGATTCCACCCGGGGCAAGAACGCCATGAACCGTCTGCTGGAAGAGGTACACAGCGGCGAGCCCTGCATTCTGGTGGGCACCCAGATGCTGGCCAAGGGTCACCACTTTTCCGATGTCACCCTGGTGGTCATTCTCAACGCCGACGCCGGCCTGTTCAGCACCGACTTTCGCGGCCCCGAGCGCATGGGCCAGTTGCTGGTGCAGGTGGCGGGCCGCGCCGGACGCGCGGAAAAGCCCGGCAATGTCATTCTGCAGAGCCATCACACCGACCACCCGCTGGTGCAGACTCTGGTGAACGAGGGCTACCACGCCTTTGCCGAGCGGGTGCTGCAGGAGCGCCAGGCCACCCGGCTGCCACCCTTTCGCCACCTGGGGCTGCTGCGCGCCGAATCCAAGCGCGCCGAAAACGCCCGGGCGTTTCTGCAGGCGGCGCTGTTGCTGGCGCGGCAGATTCACCCGCCCAGCCCCGCCATGGGTTATCTGGGGCCGCTGCCGGCCATGCTGGAAAAGCGCAACAACCGCTACCGCTATCAGTTGCAGTTCAGCGCCAGCCAGCGCAGACCCCTGCAGGCGCTGTTGCAGCAACTGGCGACGCAACTGGAAAACCACGCCCTGGCCCGGCGCGTGCGCTGGTCCATTGATGTTGACCCGCAGGAGATGGGGTAGCTGCCAACGGCGGAGATTGGGGTACAGTTTCCGGGACACGCCGCAAGTACTTCCCTGTAGCTCGCCGCCGACGTCCTGTCGGCGATGGTCCCGGAAGCTGCACCCCAATCTCCCGAACTGTTGGAATGCGAAGGTGCTGGTAACCCTCCAATGAAAACTGATTTACAATGGCGACGCCATCGCCAAGACATGAGTTTATGACCAAAGACTTTGCCAAGAAGCGCCCCCCGCAGAAACGCAGCCGCCCCAGAAGTCAGGTGCCCGGCTGGGTATGGTTGTTTACCGGCTGTGTGCTGGGTGCCTTTATCGCCTTTCTGGTCTACCTCTGGGGCCTGACGCCGGACGATCGCCCCCGGGAGCAACCCATGGCCCTGGCGCCGCAAGAACCCGAACAGGTACAGCCCGACACCCGCCCCGAACGGGAAATCCCCAAGCCGCGTTTCGACTTCTACAAACTGTTGCAGGACAGCGAAGTGATCGTACCCGCCACCGAACCGGCGGCGCCCACCCAGGATGAACGGCCGAGCGCCCAGCCAGCCGAACCCGGTGTGGAATATGTGCTGCAGGTGGGCTCCTTCCGCAACGCCGCCGACGCCGATCGCCTGCGGGCGGAACTGCTGTTGCTCAATCTCACCGCCTACACCGAGCAGGTGACGCTGCGCGAGGGTGAGCGCTGGCACCGGGTGCTGGTGGGCCCCTTCGACAACCAGTCGCGCCTGTCCAGCGCCCGCTCCACCCTGGTGTCCAACCAGTACAACGCCCTGGTCCTCAAGCGCAGCCTGGACACGCCGGCGCCCTGACATTGAAATCCGGCCGGCCGCCCCCACCTTGGTGTTTCACCCTGAGCATTTCCAAGGACTCCCTGTGGAACAATACCGTGGTACAACCATTCTCTCCGTACGCCGCAACAATCAGGTGGTGATTGGCGGGGACGGCCAGGTCTCCCTGGGCAACACCGTCATGAAAGGCAACGCCCGCAAGGTGCGCCGCCTCTACAAGGATCAGGTGATCGCCGGTTTTGCCGGCGGCACCGCCGACGCCTTTACCCTGTTTGAGCGCTTTGAAAGCAAGCTGGAAGCCCACGGCGGGCAACTGGTCAGAGCAGCCGTCGAACTGGCCAAGGACTGGCGCACCGACCGCGCCCTGCGTCGGCTGGAAGCGCTGCTGGCGGTGGCGGACAAGGAGGCGTCACTGATCATCACCGGCAACGGCGACGTGATCCAGCCCGAAGACGACCTGATCGCCATCGGCTCCGGCGGCCCCTACGCCCAGTCTGCGGCGCGCGCACTGCTGGACAATACCGAACTGGATGCCCGCAGCATTGTCGGGAAAGGGCTGACCATCGCCGGCGACATCTGCATCTACACCAACCACAACCAGACCATCGAAGTGCTGGAATACTGACCGCGAGCGAGCTGTACACCATGTCTGCCATGACCCCCCGGGAAATCGTCCACGCCCTGGACAAACACATCATCGGCCAGCAGGACGCCAAGCGCGCCGTGGCCATCGCCCTGCGCAACCGCTGGCGCCGCATGCAGGTGGATGAAAACCTGCGCCCCGAGATCACCCCGAAAAACATTCTCATGATCGGCCCCACCGGCGTCGGCAAAACCGAAATCGCCCGGCGCCTGGCGAAACTGGCCAATGCGCCCTTTATCAAGGTGGAAGCCACCAAGTTTACCGAAGTCGGCTACGTGGGCCGCGACGTGGAATCCATAGTCCGCGACCTGGTGGACATGTCCATCAAGATGCACCGGGAACAGGCACTCAAGGGTGTGCAACACCGGGCCGCCGAGGCCGCCGAGGAGCGCATCCTCGACGCCCTGCTACCACCACCCCGGGGCGGCGAGCCCCCGAAGGATGCCTCTTCCACCCGGCAGGTTTTCCGCAAGAAACTGCGCGAAGGCGATCTGAATGACAAGGAAATCGAAATCGACCTGGCCGCCACCACCATGGGCGTGGAAATCATGGCGCCGCCCGGCATGGAAGACATGACCAGCCAGTTGCAACAGATGTTCTCCTCCATGTCCCAGGGCAAGACCAAAAAGACCCGGCTCACCGTCAAACAGGCGTTCAAACTGCTGCAGGACGAAGAGGCCGGCAAGCTGATCAACGACGAAGACATCCGCACCCAGGCGGTGGAGGCGGCCGAGCAGAACGGCATCGTCTTTATCGACGAAATCGACAAGGTTGCCAAGCGCGGCGAAACCGGCGGCGGCGCCGACGTCTCCCGGGAAGGCGTGCAGCGCGACCTGTTGCCGCTGATCGAAGGCTGCACCGTAAGCACCAAGCACGGCATGATCAAAACCGACCATATTCTGTTCATCACCTCCGGTGCTTTCCACGTCAGCAAACCCTCGGATCTGATACCGGAGCTACAGGGCCGGCTGCCCATTCGCGTGGAACTCACCGCCCTGACACCGGACGACTTCCAGCGCATTCTCACCGAACCCAGCGCCTCTCTCACCGAGCAGCATCAGGCCTTGCTGCGCACCGAAGGCGTGGAAATCCGTTTCAACGAAGACGGCATCCGCCGCATCGCCGAAACCGCCTGGGAGGTGAACGAACGCACGGAAAACATCGGCGCCCGTCGCCTGCACACCATTCTCGAACGGTTGCTGGAAGACATCTCCTTCGCCGCCGATGGCAGTCAGGGGCCGGTCACCATCGACGGCGCCTATGTGGACGAACACCTGGGCGAGCTGGCGAAAAACGAAGACCTCAGCCGCTACATTCTCTGAAGGGAGCACAGCCAGTGGCCGCGCCAGTCACACCCGGCAAAATCCAGTTACACAGGCAATCCCGGCAACTGGAGCTGCACTTCGGTGAAGAATCCTGGCGCCTGGACGCCGAATACCTGCGCGTCCACTCCCCCAGCGCCGAAGTCCGCGGCCACGGCAGGGCGATACTGCAAACCGGCAAGAAAAATGTCGGCATCAAGCAGATTGAAAAGGCCGGCAACTACGCCCTGAAAATCACCTTCGACGACGGCCACGATACCGGTATTTATACCTGGGGTTATCTGCACGACCTGTGTGTGAATCGGGAGGCGTATTGGGACAGTTACCTGCAGGCGCTGGAGCAGGTGGGAGCATCGCGGGATCCGGATGTGGGGGTGGTCAGGTTGGTGTGAAACAGGATAGAAGGAGAAAGGGGACAGATTTATTTTCAAGGAATAGGCACATGTCGTGAAACGCGCCGCCATTGTTCATACAGCAGGTTGTCCAACCACTGGCCGATATTGGGCTTAGCGTTACCGGCGCCGTCGCGTCCTGTGGGCCCTCCGTCGCCAAAAGTCACCACATAACGGCCACCGCCAGCTTCCACACCCTGAGCAATCCCCACCACCACCAGGTTACTGTGCTGGGGCATAAGGTAGCGCTCGAAGCGCAGGCGTTGGTAGTAGGGCGCGTAGATATCGAAGCCCCGCTCCAGACGCACCTGCATAAAAGCCGGACTACCGGAATCACCAGGCTCCAGGGTCGCGCCATCGGCACCCTGCAGACGCATGAGATTGGGCTGTAGTGTGCCGAAGGAAACCATTGGGAAGTCACCATAACTGGCACTGGCGATTTGCCGTATGGGTCGACCACCACCCCAGCCAGCGATTGTAAAACGGCGGAGCCGCAAATAGTCGCGAAACGCCAGGCTGTTGATTTCCACATCGGGGTGACGGATGTAAACCAGGGCGGGCTCGCCAAGATTGGGCAGCACGACCTGTGTCAGACGCAGGGCCGCAATATCGTCGAAACCGGGCATGGAATAGGCGTCAGCTATGGCCTGACCGCGGAGATTGTCGACGTCATTACCAAAATTGACAACCATGGTGCCAGTCAGCGGCTGCCAGTGGGGATCGTCCGTGCGCCAGATATCCGCATCTCCTCCAAACTCGGCCAAACCACCCAGGCAGTGGGCTGCTGTAAGCACCATGGTGGGCGCAACCAGCACCCCCGAACAGCCGTTTCCCAACCGTACCACGGCATCCCGAGATGGGCTGGAAATGTCATCGTCAGCGTTGAATATCAACGGACGCGGGGTACAGGCGGACAAGAAAACAGAGCAACAGATCAGGAACAATGTTGATATGCGAGTCATACCGATCTCCTGCCAGCGGTTAATTGCAAGTCAGACCAGCGAGGCTTTCGACAGGATGGTAACCCAAAACGTGCCAGGAGACAGATTTATTTTTATTCCGGTGATTGCGACGACTCTGTACGACTGCTAAGGTGCGAGCTTCCCGGATCGACAAGGAGCCGCGTTATGAGCCCATCCAGCAGTGATCTGGATCGCGTAGCGATCACCCTTTCCACCATTGCCTACCTTGGCGTGGAAGCCAGCTCAGCATCCGCCCTGTCACCTTCGCCGAGCAAAAGGGGACAGATTAGCAAAAGGGGACAGATTTATTTTCCCGAATCATTTTCCGCCGATGGCCTACCGCGACCTCTGAATTCGACTCTGACGCCAATTTTCCGCTCCACCTCACTGATAAAGCGCCTCCCCCCTGTCAGCTGGTTGCGTTCCACCGCTGTTCGGATAAATGCTGACTCTTTTTGCGCCGACTTAAACATGCCGATGTAGTCCCGGTACCGATCCATGCGCTGCCGCTCGTCATTGCCCAAGGCCTCAAAGCAGGGAGGGACATCCAACCAGCCGCACGGCTCAAGGCCAATTCGCGACCTATAGCTCGACCAGCGATACTGCTCGGCCTTTTCCACCATGCCAGCCTTTACCGGATTCAGCTCCACATATCTGCAGCATTGCAACAAATAGGCGTCCGTATCGATGGGGCTGATCTTGTACCGACTCTCCCACAACGAACCCGTGCG
>JBJHDF010000002.1:0-201 GCA_050486405.1 Marinimicrobium sp.
GCCACCAGGAACGAAACTGCCGAAGCAGATTCTGAACCGGTGCTCAACGCCGGTAGACTTGACGCTGGCGGCGAAGTTTCAACCGCCGGAAAAGTCTGAAATAGCTTTAAGGCTGAGCCCTATAACGCCAAGCACACGGGCGACAAGCCGCGCAGCGGGTTGGCGTCCCGCCGACCCCGAAGGGGGCGGCGTAGTGCTGCT
>JBJHDF010000002.1:211-204291 GCA_050486405.1 Marinimicrobium sp.
GATTCTGAACCGGTGCTCAACGCCGGTAGACTTGACGCTGGCAGCGAAATTTCAGCTACCAGAAAAGCCTGAACGAGCTTTAAGGCTGAGCCCTATAACGTTGCCAGCACGCGCCGCGTTAGCGGTCGCCGTGCCTGGCCTTGTTAACTTTTACCTTGCGGCCAGCCTAAGATCCAATGCATCTGAATACGCTGATTGAAAATTTGCAGCCAGCTCGGAGTTTAAGCCGATAAGTATAGTAGCGCTGCTGTCCCAGCAAGCTATTTCAAAAATAGCGCCATCAAGCTGCGGCACTGGATCAGATCCGTCCCAGTAGTGAGGGTTGCCATCGACGTACGGATCTTCCTTCACAGCCACCCGAACTCCTTTTTGGAATGCACTGAAAACTGCCCAAATGAATTGGACATTTTTGCCTACTAAGGCGGATTCAAGTTCCTCGCCGGAGTGCCAGCCTTCTTGCAAGTCGTACCCATTCGTCTCCACATCGCTAACATACCAATCGTAGTCCGTGCACCTGATAGCTAGGGCGCGCATGACTTCAAGCATGTTCGTGAAGAACTTCACTTGGTTAGTCTTCTCTAGTATTAGATTCATCTGGCCTCGACGAGTTAACATTTGAATCTGCGACCTCAGGCGACGTATTCGCAGATCACCCGACGCCTGTCCGTCTATTTCAGCTAATTGGGCATTTATAACATGGCAGGGGCGCGATTTCACTCGTCTTCGGGAGCGTGGCGCATTTTTCTGCCAGGGGATAGGGAACCCGGTGACCGTTTTGCAGGGAAATTGCGACAGGTGTCGGTATATTTTTTCCGGACTGGGGTTCCGATTATCGCTAACACTTTGATTTATAATAAGTTATTTCGTCCGCTGCCGGAAGGCGCGCGGTGCAAATGCCCGCCTTTGCAACATATCCCCGTCAGTCTATGTATTCGTGAAGCTATCATAATTTTATGTTTTACAAGGAAAAACTCCATCTCAGCTGCCTGGCGGATCCTTTTCACGGTACCAAGTCATCTATTGTGCTTTACATGCAGCCACCAATGCATATACTGTATATATAAACAGTTATATATGGGGATTGGCCAACTATGGACGATATTCCAGGTGTTTTGCCGGATAAGCCCACGCGGTTCTTTGATCGTTTGCGCAGCTTTATGCGGGCCCGGCATATGGCCTACAAAACCGAGAAAACGTACTGCTCCTGGATTGCGGACTATATTCGCTATCACAACCGTGCCAGGCCCGAGGCACTCGGGGCCGAGCATATTGACGAGTACCTCAGTTACCTGGCGGTGAAGCGCCGTTGTTCGGTTAACACTCAGAAAACGGCATTAAATGCCCTGGTATTCATGTATCAGAAATTTCTGGGCATTGAGGTTGGCGCCTTGAATTTTGCACACAGTACTCGCGTGAGAACGCTGCCTACGGTGTTTTCCCATGGTGAAGCCATGACCGTGATCGGCCTGTTGCCGGGAATCTACCAGTTGCTTGCGTGCTTGATGTATGGTTCCGGCCTGCGGATATCCGAGGCTTGTCGGTTGCGGGTTCAGGATGTGGACTTTGCAAACGGCTGTATTATTGTACGGGAATCGAAAGGGCTGAAATGGCGGCGTACACTGTTGCCGAAATCATTGGTAGAAAAACTGCAAACGCAAATGCACTATGCGTTGTCGCTACATCAAAAGGACCTTGGCGAGGGTTTTGGCGCGGTTTATCTGCCGAATGCATTGGCGAAGAAGTACCCAAATGCTTCCGTTAGTCCGGCATGGCAGTATGTGTTTCCCGCCTCGAATCGATCAAAGGATCCCATGTGTGGCACTATTCGTCGTCATCACATTGGCGAAAAGTCCGTGCAGAGGCAGGTCAGGAAGGCGATTGAAGCGGCGCGGATTTACAAGAAAGCCGGCTGCCACACGTTTCGCCACAGCTTTGCCACCAATCTTCTGCGGGTGGGGGTTGATATAAGAAACATTCAGGAAATGATGGGGCACTCGGATCTGTCTACCACGCAGATCTATACGCACGTGGTAGGTGTGCAGGAGAGGGGCGTCGTCAGCCCGCTTGATGTTTCTACGTTGGATGCGAAAATCCGAGAAGAGCCTCCCTCGTATTGGAAGTTGGCCGGATAGCTGGAAGTAAAAGCACGCTTGCTCGGTAGCGGTTTGAGCAGGGTAGGGCTCTCTTAGCGACCTGCTAAGTGCCGAGCAGTGACTTCGTAAATGCACTATCGGCACTTTGTAGTAAAGCCACCCCGTCAAGAGTGGCGGCTGGATTCTGGCGGAAGATGAGCCTGGGTCAATACCGCCATCTCGGGACGGGTGTACTCGCTGGTTTCGGCCAGGTTCAGGGCGTTCTCGGCGGGGTTGTGCAGCCAGTTATAGATCATGCCGATAAACAACAGCCCGGCAAATCCGGTGGCAAGGTAAAAGCCGTATTTTACATCACCAAATAGATCGCCCACGGCGCCCATCAGCAGAGGCCCGAGGGCGGCGGAAAGCGCCGTGAAAAACAGGATGACGCCGGCGACGGTGCCATGCTCGTTTTTGTGGTAGCAACTGATACCCTTGGAGTTGAGGGTAGGGTAGATCATGGACATAAACAGCCCAGAGAGGGGCAGCAGAAACACCGCTGCGCGCACTCCGAGCACAATGCTTCCGAGAAAACACAGGAAAATCACGCCGCTGAACACCACCATGACGCTGGTCCAGGAAAAGTGACTGAGTACCCAGGCGCCGAGAAAGCGGCCGCCTGCACGCAGGATAAAGAAAATAGTCAATGCGTAGGTGGCAAGCCAGGTGACGGAGCCGGAATAGCTAGCCAGAAAGGTGGGCATCCATACGTAGATCGCCACTTCCGTGGCCACATAGAGTGCGATTGCCAGGGAAAAACCTAGGGCGTGCGGGTCGCGCATCATCTTCAGCGTGCGTTTGAGGTCGATTGGTTCGGCGCTGGCTTTTTGGGTGTGGGGGTAGCGTACCAGCAGGGCCGTGAGTAGCAGCAGGGAACACACGACACCGGCGAAGATATACAGATACTTCCAGGAAACGCCAATGGTAAGCAGATAGGCGACGATCGCTGGGCCGAGAATCGCGCCTACACCGAAAAACCCCTCGACCGTGTTCATGGTGCCCGTATGCTCCTTGGTGGAACGGGAGATATCACCAATCAGTGCCAATGCACCGGTCTTGAATATCCCGATGGCGCAACCCGAGAGTGCCAGCAGGGCGACGAAGAATTCAAACGTGTTTCCCACGGCAAACAGATAGCTGGCGATGGCAAATAGGCACAAGCCTATGACAATGGTTTGTTTGCGGCCGAGTTTGTCGGCCAGAAACCCGAATAGAATGCCACTGATAGCGATGGCGGCCATGGGCGCGTAATGGAAGGCGCCGGCCTGGGTCAGGCTGAGATCAAAGTCCCGGATGATCTCGGGGATGATGACGCCGACCGCATCGGTGGTCATGGCGAACATCAGGAACATCATATAGGTCAGCCACCGGATGGTCGTGAGGTGGCGCTGTTCAGGTGCTTGGTCTGTCATGGTTGTGGCCTCGGCTTATTGTAGGTGACCCACTCTCAGAGCGCGCCGTTACGCGTCCCGCCAGAGCATTCCCGCTTGACATAATAAATCACAGTGGTTTAATTAAGTCAACCAGGGTATGATACCCAGGTGTCCAATACAGGGGTTCGTTATGTCGAAAGGTAGCAATTCCAGTGGGCTGCGCCGCTACAACGAGCGGGTACTGCTTACCCAACTGCGCCGCCTGGGTAGCGCCTCCAAAGTGGAAATGGCGCGCCTTTCCAATCTCACCCCGCAGGCCACCACCCGTATTGTGGATGATCTGGAGCAGGCGGGGCTGGTACGGCAATTGGGGCGGCGCACTGGTGGGCTGGGTCAGCCGTCCACCCTCTACGGCATCAATCCGGCAGGCGCCTATGCGATCGGGGTGAATGTGGGTCGCCGGGATATCCAGATGCTGCTGATGGATTTTGGTGGCGCCATCAAGGGCAACGTTGCTCATGAGTTCGAGCGCCCGGAGCCAGATTTCCTGCTTGACCGGATCGAGGAAGGTATCCATGCGCTGACAGCGAGGCTGGGGCCGGGCGAGCCTGGCAAGCTGGTTGGGGTAGGGGTGGCCATGCCCTGGTTTATGGGGGCCTGGGCCCGCGAGCTCAATATGAGCCCAGCCCTGGCGGAAGCCTGGAACACCATCGATTTTGGCGGTGAAGTGGCCAAGCGTACTCGCTTTCCTGTGTTTTTCGAGAATGATTGCTCCGCAGCCGCTATCGCCGAGCTGCTGTTTGGCTTGGGTATGCAGATCGACAACTTCCTCTACGCCTTTATTGGTACTTTTATCGGCGGCGGTGTGGTGCTGCAGGGCAATCTTGAAAGTGGTGTTCACGGCAACTCCGGGGCCTTGGCTTCCATGCCGGTGCTGCCGTCAGGACTGGACAGCACACCGCCGCCAGCGCTGGCGTTTGAAACCTTGGCTAACCGGGCGTCGATTTTTGTGTTGCGGCGCCATTTGAACGCCAGGGGTTTTTCGATAAACAGCATCTCGGAACTGGCCGACCTGCCGGCGGTGGCGCAACCCGTCATCGACGAATGGTCGGAGGACTGTGCCGACGCCCTGGCGTTTGCGTTTGTGTCGGCGATGGGGGTGCTGGACTTTGAGGCGATTGTGATCGACGGCAATTTGCCCCGGGATCTGGTGGCGCAACTGGTGGAAAAAGTGCGCAAACATCTCGGTGCCTCGGTTCCCAGCGGGGTCTTTGTGCCGGAGGTGCTGGTGGGCAACATCGGACCGGACGCCCGGGCCATTGGCGGCGCCATCCTGCCTTTCTATTCCAATTTTTCACCGGACAAGACGGTGATGCTCACCGGTGGTGTGCCCAAGCGGGTCAGTGCCGACTGATTGATAGACGGCCGGTGACGGCCGGCAAGCGAGGTAAGCATGTTACAGCTCAGCGACAAATGGGTTTGGGATTTCTGGTTTGCGGTAGACGGTGATGACTACCATATCTTCTATCTTCAGGCCGACAAGGCGTTAAAGGAGCCGGAATTGCGTCACTGGAACGTGTCGGTAGGCCACGCCCGTTCGCGCGACCTGGAACACTGGGAAATCCTCCCGGACGCCCTGGCTCCCACCCCGGATGACGATGAGGCGCCGGACTCCTGCACCACCTGGACCGGCTGCGTGATCAAGGCTCATGGGCGCTGGTACATGTACTACACGGGTACCCGGCGCTGTGAGAAAGGCCTGGTGCAGCGGGTGTGTCTGGCGCAGTCGGAAGACCTGATCCACTGGTCCAAGTACACCGGCAACCCCGTGGTGGAGCTGGATCCGCGCTGGTACGACGGCCTGAATCTGGACTATTGGCACGACGCCTCCTGGCGCGATCCCTGGGTATTCCAGGATCCAGCGGGCGACCACTACCATATGCTGGTCACCAGTCGCGCCAACCGCGGTGAGCCAGACGGGCGCGGTGCCATCGGTTATGCTCGCTCCGACAACCTGTTGGAATGGCAGGTGAGAGAGCCCTTCCTGGCGCCCGGCTGGTTCGGTGAAATGGAGGTGCCGCAAATCGAGCGCATCGGCGGACGCTACTATCTGTTCTGCTCCGTTTCCGAGCGTTTTCACGCCCAGGCGCACCGTCAGTCGCCGGGTTGCGAACCGCAAACCGGGGTCAAGTACTTTGTCTCCGATAACCTCCTGGGCCCCTGGGAGGTCCTGGGCAATGGCTTTCTGACCGGCCCGGCCCAGCGAGGCCTTTACTCGGGGCGTCTTATCCGGGGACCTAATGGTGACTGGTACCTGATGGCTTTTATGGGCTACGACGAGGCAGGTGAATTCGTTGGCGGCATTATCGACCCCCTGCCAGTGGTTCAGGCGGAGGATGGACGCCTGTACCTGCCAACTGCTTAAGCGCCAGAGAGCGTCCTTGGCGCTGGTTGTCCTATAGTCGCAAAAGCATTTAGAAGTAATGTTAAAAGCACAAAAAGTTCTATTGGAGCCTTGCATTTATTAAATCACAGTGATTTAATAAATATCGAGCAATGCCTTGGTTGGATAAATTTCAGGCAATACAAACATAAAGGTTAATAATCGAACCCTGGAGAAGACTATGTCACGCACACTCCCTTTTCGCCCCACTCTGATTGCCTTGGCCGTTGCCGGGGTTTCCCTGGCACCCAGCGCGATCGCCAATCAGTTGCTGGCCCTGGACGAAATCATTATTACCGGTACCACCAGTGCCAAAACCAAGTTGGAAACCAGTGTCTCAGTCAGTACGGTGGATGCCAGTGAGATCGGGCAGTACGCCCCCCGCTCCACGGCGGAGATTCTCCGCAACATTCCCGGTATTCGCTCAGAGTCGTCAGGCGGTGAGGGCAACGCGAATATCGCCGTCCGTGGCTTGCCGGTTGCTGCTGGCGGCGCCAAGTTCCTGCAGCTGCACGAAGACGGCCTACCCGTCATGCAATTTGGTGATATTGCCTTTGGCAACGCGGATATCTTTTTACGGGCCGACGCAACCATCGCTCGCATCGAGGCGATTCGCGGCGGTTCGGCCTCAACCCTGGCGAGCAACTCGCCTGGTGGCATCATCAACTTCATCAGCAAAACGGGTGAGGAAGCGGGCGGTAGCTTGAGCATGGTGCTGGGTCTGGACTACGACAACCAGCGGACGGAATTTGAATACGGGTCGCCCTTTGGCCAGGACTGGAGCTTCCATATTGGCGGCTATGTGCGCGAAGGTACGGGTCCCCGCGACCCAGGCTATACGGCCACCAGTGGCGGACAGATCAAGGCCAACCTGACCAGGAATTTCGACAATGGCTACGTGCGCCTCTATGCCAAGCACCTGGACGACAAGAGTATTGGCTATCTGCCCATGCCGATGACCGCAACCGGCGGCAGCTTGCCGGGATTCGATTCACTGCACGACACCCCGCATTCGGCCTATCTGCTATCCAATCTCACGGTGGATGGTGACGGCAACCGTCGGCGCAGCAGCGTGGCGGACGGTATGAATCCCGTCAGCAGCTCCTTTGGCGCGGAGTTTTCTTTCGATCTGACGGATGATCTGACCTTGACCAATCGCTTTCGGCGCACCAGCGCCCGAGGTCGCTTTGTTTCTCCGTTTCCGGCGCAAGTGGACGATGCTCAGTTGATAGCGGATGATATTGGTGGAGCGGGTTCCAGCCTGAGCTATGCCAACGGTTCCCGCGTGGGCGAAAGCATTGCTAATCCTTCCAGCTTGAATGGCAATGGCCTGGCCATGCGTGTACACCTGTTTGATGTGGAGCTGCATGATCTTGGAAGCTACAGCAACGATACTAAACTTACTCAAACCATCGGCCTGGTGGATGTCACTCTGGGTTATTACCGGGGGTCACAAAACATCGAACAATCATGGTTGTGGAACTCCTATTTGATGGAAGTCAAGGGGAACAATGCGGCGCTGTTGAACGTTACCAACAGCGCTGGCGACCTGGTCACCGACAATGGCCTGATTGCCTACGGCGTGCCATTCTGGGGAAATTGCTGCACCCGAAATTACGACGCGCGGTATGATATTCAGGCGCCGTATCTGGCGTTGGAATTCCTGCTCGGGCCAGTGACGTTGGATATGGGAGTACGCTATGACCGGGGCCAGGCACGCGGTACCTACGCGGGCACCGTGCAGCGGGAAAATGTCGATATGAATAACGATGGTGTCATCTCCGTACCCGAGCAAAGTGTGTCGTTTATTGATACTGCCAACCCAAGCCCAATTAATTATGACTGGGACTACGTCTCCTACTCTCTGGGTGCCAATTACCTGGTAAACAACGATCTGGCGGTGTTTGGGCGCATCAGTCACGGTGGCCGCGCCAATGCCGATCGTTTGTTATTTGGCCCCAACGTGCTGCCTTCCGGACGGTTGCTGGATGACGACGCGGCAGTGGATCATGTCGATCAGATCGAGCTCGGGGTGAAATACCAGTTGAATAACCTCAACCTGTTTATCACGGCTTTCCACGCGGAAACCGAAGAGCAGAACTATGAGGCAACCACCCAGACATTCTTCGACCGCAAATATGAAGCTATGGGCTTGGAGTTCGAAGCCGCCTATCAGTGGGGCAACTTTGTACTGAACGGTGGTGTAACCTATACCGATGCGGAGATTGTCCGCGATCCTCTCAATCCGGATGTGGTCGGTAACACCCCGCGCCGCCAGCCAGACTTCATATACTCGATGACGCCAGCGTACGAGACGGACCGATTCAAGGTGGGCGCCAATATCATTGGGGTGACCGATTCCTATGCACAGGACAACAATGATCTGAAGCTTCGCTCCTATAATCAGGTCAATGCCTTCGTGGACTACTATCTGACAGATTCATTGTCACTGTCACTGAACGTCAACAATCTTTTTGATGAAGTTGGTTTGACCGAGGCTGAGCAGGGGTCCGTGCCTGATAACGGCATTATCACCGCACGCTCCATCAACGGACGCTCCTCCACCCTGTCTCTCAGATATACTTTTTAATCCGCTTGTGCGGCAACACCCTGTTGCCGCTTTTTTTGAAGTCACGATCATGAGTAGTGCGTTGAATACAACCGCGAGTAGGTATCTTGGCGGAATCGAGGCCGGTGGAACCAAGTTCAACTGCGTTGTGGGTACAGCAGATGGAGAAATCCTGAAAAGCGTGGTTATTCCCACGACGCGGCCCCGCGAAACACTGGCGAAAGTGCTGGCCTTTTTTGAGCAAGAAGGCCCCATTCAGCGTCTGGGTATTGCAAGCTTCGGTCCATTGGACAGGGATCAAAGTTCACCCCTATATGGCCAGATACTGCATACCCCAAAGCTTGGCTGGGGGCAGTTCAATCTGGTGGATTTCTTTCGCCGGCACTTGCAAGTGCCGGTAACGATTGATACGGATGTGAATGGTGCGGCACTGGGTGAGCATCACTTTGGCGCGGCTCGGGGTTTAAAGCATTTTGTATACATCACGGTGGGTACCGGTTTGGGTGGTGGCGTGATGATCGATGGCCAATTATTGCAGGGTGTTGGTCATCCCGAATTGGGCCATATGCTGATACCTCACGACCCCGTAAGTGATCCTTTCGCCGGATGCTGCCCCTTCCACGACAACTGCTTAGAGGGATTGGCCTCGGGTACCGCAATGACTCAGCGCTGGCAGGCGCCAATCGCCGACTTGCCCCGGGAGCATCCCGCCTGGCGCATGGAGGCACACTACCTCGCGATGATGTGCGTCAATTTGACGCATTGCTATATGCCGCAGAAAATCATTCTGGGCGGTGGGGTCATGTCGCAGCGCCAGCTGTTTCCAATGATTCACGCGGAGTTCTCCCAATTACTCAACGGCTACGCCAGGGCGCAGGTATTAACGGATGCCGAGTCGTATATCGTTCCCTCCGGCTGCGCGGGTTACGCCGGACAACTGGGCGCGTTGATCCTGGCTGCTATGCACTAACTATTTTCACCGTCGGTATTCTCTCCATCGTCAGTGCCGCCTTTTTGCCCTTGTCCGCAAGGGCTTTTTTCTATTGGGGGCAATGGTTGGTGCTGGGCCCACGCTAGTCCGGTTGCCGGGCATGGTATAGAATCGGGTCAACGCTTATTCCCCCGGTTGAGGATGCTGTATTGGCCCATATCCTGTTGGTTGACGACGACAAGAACTTCCTGGACGCCACGGTCAAGCTGCTGGAAGCGCTGGGGCACAGGGTGTCGGCGGCCGGCACCGTGGCCGAGGCCCGGGAGCAAGTCACGCGGGAGACCTTTACTCACCTGTTGCTGGACCTGATGTTGCCCGACGGCAGCGGGCTGCATGTACTGGATGCGCTGCCCCAGGGGCCGGACAGCGTGCGGGTGGCGCTGATTACCGGGCACCCGTCGGTGAAGACTCTGCTCAAGGATCTGCACGGCCCCAACATTTCCTATCTGGTCAAGCCCATCGATCTGGCGCGGCTGGAAGCGCTGCTCGGTGACGGACAAAAGCCGGATTCTGCAGTTGCCGCCCATTTCGATCATCTGGTGGGTGAGTCCGCGCCCATGCAGCAGCTGTACGAGCAGATCGGACGGGTGGCGGCCACCCGGGCCAATGTGCTGTTGATCGGCGAGAGTGGCGTGGGCAAGGAAGTGGTGGCGTCGGCGATTCACGGCGCCAGCGGCGCGGCGGGGGCATTTGTGGCGGCCAACTGCGGCGCCTTTTCCCGCGAGCTGATTGGCAGTGAACTGTTCGGTCATGAGAAGGGCGCATTCACCGGCGCCGTACAACGCAAGCCGGGCCTGTTCGAGCAGGCGCTGGACGGCACCCTGTTTCTCGACGAGGTCACCGAGATGCCCATGGACCTGCAGCCCAATCTGCTGCGGGTGCTGGAATCCCACAAGGTCACCAGGCTGGGTGCCACCTCGTCCATAGAGGTCAACTGCCGGGTGATCTCCGCCACCAACCGCAGCGAGGCGGCCATAGCCCGGGAGCAGTGCCTGCGCGAGGACCTGTATTTTCGTCTGGCGGTGTTCCCCATTCACATTCCACCTTTGCGCCAGCGTCTTGAGGATATTCCGTTGCTGGTGGAACACTTCCTTGCCGATTTCAATCACCAGTACGGTTCCGGTATCGGCGTTGATCAGGCGGGCCTGGACCGGCTGGCGGCCTATGACTGGCCCGGCAATGTGCGTGAACTGCGTCACGTTATTCACCGCGCCTGCATCATGGCAGACAATGACAGTGGCCTGATTCGCCTGCCGGAGGATCTGGCGTCGCCGTTTTCCCGGGCTTCCGGTAGTGATCAGGCGGGTGTGACCGTGGGTAAGACGGTGGAGGAACTGGAGCGCGAGTTGATCGAATCTACCCTGGCGCACCTGAACGGCGACAAGAAAAAAGCGGCGGAAATGCTTGGCATCAGCCTCAAGACGCTGTACAACCGGTTGAACAGTTACGCGGAGTCTTCCTCCGGCAACCATTGAACTTCGTTTCCGACAAAGGTGCGGCCATGAGCAGTGATGTGAGCAGACTGATCCACGACATCCGCAACCCGTTGAACACCATCTCCGTCAACGCCGAGCTGGGCAAACTGGTGTTGTCGCGCCAGGGCGACCTGCAGCAGGCAACCTCGGCATTTGACATGATTCTCAGTGAATGCCGCCGCTGCAGCGAGCAATTGGAAAGGCTCAAAACCTTTCTGGATGAATCGGAGCGACCGTGAGCGACAACGCCGATCAGTTTAGCCGCCGCGCTGCCGGCGATCTGCCCGGCACGCCCTGGATACTGGGCCTGGGTCTGGTGTTGGCGTACTTTGTGCTCAGTACATCCGTGTCCTATCGCTCCCTGGGCATAATCGAGGAAGACAACATCGCCGTGAGTCATTCCCTGCAGGTGGTGGCGGAGTTGAACGAGTTGCGCCTGAACATTGCCCGGGCGGAAAGCGGGCAGCGCGGCTATCTGCTTACAACCAACGAGAAACATCTGGAACCTTACTTCGAGACAGTGAGCGGCATTGATCGCCTGCTGGCGTCTCTGTCGGCCGCGCTCGAATCCGAGGGCGCGGATCAGGCCGGTTTGCACGCCATTGCTGCAACCATTACCGAGTTGCTCGCGGAGATGGACACGACCATCGCCATGGTGGGCGAGGATCATTACCTGAATGCCTTGAATCGCGTCCATGCCGGCACTGCAGTGCAGTTGATGGAGCGTGTAAACACGTTGATTGCGGAAAAAGAGGCCGAGCGTCTGGCGCTGCTGGAGGCACGGCGCGTCCAGGCGGCCCATTCCCGTGCCCGCATTCTGTTGGGGGTCATGGTCGCCAATCTGCTGGGCATACTGCTGGCCTGCGGCCTGTTTGTCGTGCTGTACAGCCACGCGCGAAAAATGGCACGGCTGCACGAACAGCTGGAGGACAAGGTTGCCGAGCGTACCCAGGCGCTGCAAACCTACTCCGACGAATTGCAGCGCAGCAACCGCGAGTTGGAGGAGTTCGCCTTTGTCGCCTCCCACGACCTGCAGGAACCGTTGCGCAAGATTCGCGCCTTCGGCGATCGCTTGCAGCAAAAATACGGGGACGTGCTCGGCGAGCAGGGCGCGGACTATCTGGCCAGAATGCAGGGCGCTTCGGGGCGCATGTCGCAACTGATTGAGGATCTACTGAGCTTTTCCCGGGTCACCACAAGGCGCAATCCCTTCGTGCCGGTGGCGCTGAACGATGTGCTGGCGCAAACGCTGGATGACCTGGAAGTGCGTATTGAGGAGTTCGGGGCGGAAGTTGTGAGTGACAATCTGCCCACCATCGACGCGGACCCCTTCCAGATCGCCCAGGTGTTTGCCAATCTTATTGGCAACAGCCTGAAGTTTCGTCACCGCGACCGTCCGCCGCGGCTTGAAATTCACGTTCAGGTGGATGCGGCTCTGGCGCCCGTCGCCGATGAAAGTGATCGGCTCTGGTGCCGCCTGGTATTTCGCGACAACGGCATCGGCTTTGCCCAGGAATACGCCGACCGGGTATTCAATCTGTTTCAGCGACTGCACGGGCGCGAGGAATACGAGGGCACCGGCATAGGGCTGGCCCTTTGCCGCAAGATTGTGGAGTTGCACGGCGGTAGCATCAGTGTGCAGAGTGAACCGGAGCGCGGCTCCGAGTTCGTAGTTCTTTTGCCCGTAACACAGGCAGAGCCTGCGGTTACTTTTGACGACGAGGTGATCGCCGATGAGTCGTGAAGTCAAACCCCTGACCATCCTTATGGCCGACGACGATGCCGACGACCGCCTGCTGGCCAAGGACGCCCTGGTGGAAAGCCGGGTGCTCAACACTCTGTGTTTTGTTGAGGACGGTGCTCAATTGCTGGCCTATCTGCGCGGTGATGGTCACTACTCGGATCGCAGTCAGTACCCCATGCCCGGTCTGATTCTGCTGGACCTGAACATGCCCAAGCTGGACGGGCGCGAAGCGCTGGCGGCCATCAAGCAGGATCCTCGATTGCGTCGCATTCCGGTGGTGATTCTCACCACCTCCAAGGCCGAGGAGGATATGCTCCGGGGCTACGAACTGGGCGCCGCCTCCTATATCACCAAACCGGTAACCTTTGACGCCCTGGTGGAACTGATGCGCACCCTGGGCAAATACTGGGTGGAGTTTGTCGAGTTGCCCTGACCGCCATGAACGCCAAAACCCGCAACCTGCTGATAGTCGATGACGACGAGGATGACTTTTTCCTCGCCCGGGACCTGCTGAATGAAATCCCCGGCGGTGACTACAACCTGGACTGGGCTTCCAGCTACGAAGAGGGCATGGCCCGGTTGCGTGAAAACCGTCACCACCTGTGCCTGATGGATTACCGGTTGGGTTCCCGGGACGGCATCGAGTTGCTGCGTGAAGCCCAGGCTCTGGGCTTCAACGGGCCGGTAATTCTGCTCACCGGCATGCAGCAGGGCGGAGTGGACCTTCAGGCGCTGGAGGCCGGCGCTGTGGACTACCTGGTCAAGGACGGTCTTACCGCCGAGCAACTGGCCCGGGCCATCCGCTACGCCCTGGTGCGGCGGGAGGCGGAACTGGAGCGGGTGGAGCGGCTGCGTGCCGAAGCCGACAACCGGGCCAAGAGTGAATTTCTTGCCCACCTCAGCCACGAACTGCGCACGCCCATGTCCGCGATTCTCGGGTTCACCGAACTGCTGCTCAATACCGCCCGGGACGAGGAGTCCAGGGGTTACCTGCAAGTGGTGCGACGCAACGGCAAGCACCTGCTGGGCCTGCTCAACGATATCCTCGATCTGTCCAAGATCGAGGCTGGCAAGCTGGAGTTGGAAACCCAGAGCGTGGAGTTTCTGCCCTTTGTCACCGACGTCTACTTTCTGATGCAGGGCGCCGCCGCCGACAAAAACATCGACCTGCGGGTGGAGGCACCGGAGTCGCTGCCCGAGCGTATTCACACCGACCCCACGCGGTTGCGCCAGGTATTGCTCAATCTGCTGGGCAACGCCATCAAGTTTACCGAAACCGGTGAGGTGGTATTGCATGTCAGCCCTGTTCAGGAAGGTGATCGGACATTGATCGGCTTTCGCATCCGCGACACGGGGGTGGGCATTCGTCCGGAAGCCCTGGAGCAGATATTCCTGCCGTTTGTGCAGTCCGGCAAATCCATGGCCGAGTCCCACACCGGCACGGGCCTCGGGCTGACCATCAGCCGCCAGTTGGTGCAGCGTTTGGGTGGTGACATCGAGGTCAGCAGTCAGCCGGGCCGGGGTAGCGAGTTTTCCTTTACGGTGGACCCGGGTGATCTGGACGGGGTGCCGTACCTGCCTTTTGAGCTGTCGCTGGCGGCCACGGCGGACACTCCAAACCGTACTCCCCGACTGAGGGGGCGTGTACTGGTGGTGGATGACCTGCGGGACATTCGCGCCCTGGTGGGCCATTTTGTCGCGGCCACTGGAGCTGAGGTGCGCTATGCCAGCCATGGCGAGGAAGCGCTGCGGCTTATCGCCCGGGCCAACGGCAATGTGGAACCGGAATTCGATCTGGTACTCATGGACATTCACATGCCGGTGTTGGGCGGGCTGGAGGCGGCCAGGGCATTGCGCGCCGACGGCTTTATCCGGCCCCTGGTGGCCCTGACGGCGGCCAATATGAAAGGGGACCGCGATGCCTGTCTGGCGGCGGGCTTCACCACCTATCTGAGCAAACCCGTGGACCAGCACCGTCTGCACACCTGTCTGGCCCGGTATCTGGCGCCTGCCGGCAGTGACGCGATACTGTTGGTGGAGGACGATGCGGATGCCGGCACGGCCATGACCAAACTGCTGGAACTGCTGGGGCACAGCGTGACCTGGGTCAAGACTGGCGAGCAGGCCCTAAATGTCGCCGCCGGCTCGCCACCCGCCCTGATACTACTGGATCTGCACCTGCCGGACATGGACGGCTACCGCCTGGCCGAACAGTTGACGGTCCGGGCGCCCGGCAGTCGCAAGGTGTTGATCAGCGGCGCTGAACCCGATCCGGAGCGAGCCCGGGCAGCGGGCATCGACCAGAGTCTGCTGAAACCGGTGGGGCTGGACGCCTTGCAGCAGATCATTTGTAAAAACAGCTCCGCATTGTTGTAAGCTTTACATCCCGCCCGACGCATTTTTCATCCCCATGTTATCGCCAGAGCCCAATTTTTCGTGAAAACAAAGTTGGCACGAATCGCGCATTATCGAGACTACACACCAACCCACTTCGATTGATGCGAAGTTAAGGAGAGGAAAATGACCCACGTGATGCGTATTTTCGTTGCGATGATGTTTGCCCTTTTTATTTCGGCCTGTGATCGTCAGGGTCCCGCCGAAGAAGCGGGCGAGAATATTGACGACGCAGTCGAAGATGCCCGCGACGCCATGGAGGACGCCTACGACGCTACCCGTGACCGGGTGGAGGACGCCGGTGACCGCATGCGCGATACCTACGAAGACCTTACCGACGACTGAAACCGGATTTGCATCGAGCTACCCCCGCTTTGCCCCTCTTGCAGGGGCTTTTTTTTGATCGGTTGAGGCAAAACGGATGGAACAGACTGCGCATTCTGAAACTCCTGCCCTGTCAAAAGGCGCGGCTTTGGCGCTGAAGGTACTGGCTGTTGTGGCAGTACTCTATACCTTGTATCTCGCCAAAACATTATTTATTCCCATTGTAGTGGCTGCATTCATCGCACTGTTCTCAAGCCGATTGGTGTGTTGGTTGACCCGTGTCGCGGTACCCAAGATGCTCGGCGCCGCGCTGGTGATTTTGTTGCTGATTGCGGGCACCGGCTATACCGTAGGCTTTCTGGTGGAGCCAGCGGGGCGCTGGCTGAACGATCTGCCCAATATCAGTGAAAACCTTTCCGAGCGACTTGAGGGTATGTCCGAACCAGTCAAAGCCATTAAGCAGACGGTGCTGTCGGGCAACGGCGACAATAACGGCAACAGCTCCGCGCCGGAAACGCTCGCTGAAACCATGGATACAGCCATTGCCTCACTTGTGGCGCTTCTGGCGCAGAGCACGGCTATGTTTGCCGCGCAATTGCTGGCGGTAATCGTCATCACCTACTTTTTCTTAGTGTTTGGTCACGACCTCATGCTGGGTTTGGTGCGGGCGCAAAAACACTTCTCTGAAAAGCGCCTCGCTGTAACCATATTCGACGCGATACGCGACGACATCTCCCGATATTTTCTGACCATTGCCATGATCAATACCGGGTTGGGCCTGGCAACCGCCGGTGCAATGTACCTGCTGGGTGTGGAAGATCCACTGTTGTGGGGCGCTATGGCGGGTATTCTGAATTTCGCTCCCTATGTCGGCCCGCTGATCATGATCATTGTGCTGACTCTGGTTGGCTTGTCGGAGTTTTCCACACCCCTGGCCACTGTAGCGGTGCCGCTGGCTTTTATGGCATTAAATTTCATTGAATGCCAGTTGGTAACGCCTACAGTGCTGGGTAAACGTTTCAATATGAACCCACTGGTGGTGGTTGTGTGGCTGTTTCTCTGGGGTTGGCTGTGGGGGGCGGTGGGCATGCTTATTGCCATTCCTCTGCTTGTTTGCTTCAAGATTGTCGCCACCAATATGGACTTGGTGGGTGACTGGGTAAAGGTTTTGGACGGACCCAGAGCGGCCGAAGTAAAAAGGCGTGATTGATCGCTGAAGAGAATTTTTAGTGGTCATTTTTGATGGTCAAAGTTACATAAATATGTAAATTCTGCAATCCGTTACGTCGTCTATGTCCACAAAGTACCGATAATTCCCCATATCCAGGCGCTTGTCGCCAAATGCTCAATTTGGCACGGTTCCTGAATAATTCCACTTGTACAGCAATTGATTCAATGACGAGTATAGGAGTCGGATATGTTGGGTTACGCAGCACTGTTTTTCATCATCGCCATCATCGCCGCCGCTTTGGGTTTTAGCGGCATCGCTGGCGCTGCCACAGGAATTGCGCAAATCCTGTTTGTTATCTTCCTGGTGCTTTTCATCGTATCGCTGTTTATGCGCAAACCAAGGTTATAGCGCGACGAAACGGATGGTTTAATATCGTTATTGACTGGAGGTGATTGACATGGCCAGACAAGCGGCTCGTTCAGCAAACGGAAAATCCCGGCACGCGGATCAGACCATGGCCGCAGCGCTGGATCAATTCAAGGAAGCCACGGTGGGCGTATACGACGCCATGGGTAATATCGGTTCGGCGTCCGCACATTCCGCCAAATCCCAGGTGGCCGAAGGCAAACACAAGGCCGAAGAACTGACTGAGAAGGCGGAATCGCTGGTGCGGGAGAAGCCGGTGACGTCCATAGCTGTGGCGTTTGCCACGGGATGGCTGGTGTCACGGCTGCTCCAGGGTTCGGGGAAGTAACCCGTGGCTAGCGAATCCCGTACCGATTCCACTGCCTCCACTGCTGCTCCGTTGGAGCTGGGGCAGCAGTTTGTGGAGTACGCTGGAGGTGTAGCGGAACTGATGCTGCTGGAGGCGCGCCTGGCCTTGGCCAGCCTGAGGCCGGCACTGGCGCTGAGTCTGGTGTTACTGCCTCTGGGCTTCCTGCTCTGGGTGTCTGTTTCGGCTACGTTGGCTTGGAGTGCTTACGAGTACAGTGGCACGGCCCTGTGGGGTTTTGTCGCGTTTACCCTGGTGCAGTTGTCGGCGGTTATTCTCTGCTGCCTGTTGTTGCGTCGTTACAGATCGCGTTTGAGTTTTCGCGAAAGTCGTCGGCAAATCAGTATCGTAATCGGGAGTCTTCATCGTGAAATTGAGCAAGCGGGTGAAACAAACCAGCCGGAGTCTTGACCATCGGCGTCAGGTGCTGGGGCGAGGATGGCAAGAGGCGTCCTGGCGGCCCCAGCCCGAGACATTGTTGCGCGGCGGGTTGGTAGTGGCATTCGCGCTGGGTTTTGTTGCTCGGCGTTGGCGGCCAACACTGGCAGCTGGTGTTGGTGGCAAGGCGGTGGGGGTGTTATCCCGGGTAGGCAGTGGACTCAGCCCGGTACCCGTGTCGTCGGTACGCCGGCGCTAACGCCGTTCAATGCCGCCGCGCGGCAGAAGGTAGCAACGCCGGCCCCTCGTCCCGCAGGAAGGGTGGCATGTCGGGGTTTTCCAGCGTGACCACGGTGGGGTTGGCGCTGCGCAGGCGGGCGACCAGATCGCCGTAATACTCAGCGAACAGGGCGTCCAGGCTGCCGTCATGCCTGGCCAGGGTGAGGCCAGCCTCTATGCGCTCGGCCAGTTGCGGCCGGTTGATACTGACCTGAAGAAAGACCGGCAGTGGATAGTAGATTACCAGGTTTGGCACTACCGAGAGTTGCTCCCCCAGGCCGGATTCCGCGAGTGTGCTCTCGGCCTCCAGGGAGCCCAGGGGCAGGTAGTCGAAGCGCTCCCGGGCCAGCATGGAATAGAGCTGTTCAATATCGCGGCCGGCGAGCCAGGGTAGCTCGTTGTGATCGAACACCGGCGTTTCCAGCCATTCGCGGCCCACGCCCGCCGTGTATTGCCGCAGTTCTTCCAGGGTTTCCAGCTGTTTGAACGTCTCCAGGTCGCCGTTGCGTACCACGCACAAGCGGTAGCCCAGCATGCCCTTGGCGATGGGAATGGGAATTACCAGCAGAGGTGGATCCTCACCAAAGGATTCGATCCAGGCCGGCCCCGACGCCATGTTGAACAGCTCGCCCCGCCTTACTTCGCGCACGGCGCGGTCGGAGCTGACGGGTGTGTCGTCCCTGACCAGACTGTAGTCACCGTATTGCTCGCGGGTTTTCTCCAGGGCCAGTTGGGCGACGGCGAACTCGTAGGACTGCCGAATCTTGGTCATTCCGCCCATCCACAACACCGCCTGGTAGGGGTCCGTATCCACGACTGCAGGCGCCGCTGCCTCTCCGTCCGCTGCTGCCCGGGAGCAGATCAACAGGCAGACCATGGCGGCAATCCAACTGGCGCGATCCTTGAGTCTGGTGGTGGGGGTCGGTGAAGTCATCAGCTAATAATAGCCCTTATCCGCTATGCGTCAAAATGAGGCACCAAAACAATTGAAACCGGTTACATCTTGAGGCAGAATGGACACCCAATCGAATTTTCGGGTTGCGGCCCCGGATTGCGCCCCGGGGTGGCCCGGAGCAACAGCCGCGTGGTCGGCGGTGTTATGCTGCGCCTCACACGTTTATGAAAGCAGGAACGGTAGTAGTGACAGTACACCCACGGTTGTTGGCGGCGGCGACCCGCCTTGAAGATTGGATTCGCCATCAGGCCCTGCCTTTGTGGCGGGAACGGGGGATGAGTCCCGAGCCGGGCGGTCACTGGGAGCGGTTGCTGGCCGACGGCACGCCGGACCGCGACGCCAACGTGCGGCTGCGGGTCCAGGCCCGGCAGGCATTCGTGTTTGCCGCCGCCTGTGGCAGGGGCTGGTATCCCGAGGGCGAAGCGCCGGGGCGGCAACTGCTGGCGTTGATGGATCGGGTTGCTTCGCTGCCCGGTGGTGGCTACGGCCACCTGATGAATAATCGTTTTGAGTTGCTTGATCGCCGCCAGGATCTGTACGACCACGCCTTTTACATCCTCGCCAACGCTTGGGCTTACCGCGCCTGGGGCGACACCGAGGCCCTGGCCCGGGCCGAAGCCCTGGTGCGGCACATTGACCGGCGCCTGGCAGCGGACCACGGTGGTTGGCTGGAGGGCGACTACCCGGCGGAGCACCGCCGGCAAAACCCGCATATGCATTTGCTGGAAGCGTTTCTGTCACTCTATGAGGCCACTTTCGACGCCCGTTGGCTGGCCCGGGCGGGGGAGATCGTCACCCTGTTTGAAACCCGTTTTTACGATCCCGGCGCTCGGGTGTTGCGGGAATATTTCACCGAGGACTGGTGGCCCGCCGCCGGCGAGGCCGGTGAACTGGTGGAGCCGGGGCATATGTTGGAGTGGGTCTGGCTGCTCAACTGGTACGGCCGCTGTAGCGGCCGCGACCTGAGCCGCTACAGCGATGCGCTGTATGACCAGGCACTGGTCCTTGGGCTGGCGGACAGCGGCCTGCTCTGGGATGCGGTGGACGCTCGGGGGCGGGTGTTGCAAGCCAGTCATCGCTGTTGGCCCATGACGGAGCTTATAAAGGCGTGTCTGGTGCGGGCCCGGGCCGGCGACCCGGATGCCGAGGAGCGGGCGGCGGCGGCCATCGATGCCCTGTTCGCACACTATCTGAATACGCCCACACCCGGCGCTTATGTCGACCGGCTGGATGCCCGGGGGGAGCGGCTGGTGGATCTGGCGCCCGCCAGCTCGCTGTACCACCTGCTGGTGGCGGCGCTGGAGGTGGCGGATTACTGCGGCGGTGATCGGGGCGCCGGGCAGCGCTGAATCAACCGTTGTCCCGAGGCGGGGCAGTGCTTTTACGGATGATGAACTCCGCCGGCAGTACGCACTCCGTCTGGGTCAGTTTTTCGCCCTCGATGATGCGCAGCAGCATGTCGGTGGCCATTTTGCCCATCTCCTCGGCGGGCTGGGAGATGGTGGTCAGACTGGGGTCGCAATATTTGGCGTAGGCAATGTCGTCAAAGCCGGTGACCGAGATGTCTTCGGGCACCCGGATGCCCTGGGCCTTGAAGGTCTGGATGGCACCGATGGCCATCTCGTCGTTCATGGAAAAGATGGCGGTGGGGCGCTTTTTCATATGGCAGAACTGGAAGGCGCTGTTGAGGCCGGACCACATGGTGAAGTCACCCTCGGCCACCAGTTCCTTCTCGAAGGGGATGCCGGCGTCGCGCAGAGCTTCGCGGTAGCCTTCCATGCGGTCGATGGCATGGGGGTTGTCCTTGAGACCCGAGATAACGCCGATGCGCCGGTGTCCCAGTGAGATCAGGTATTCGACCATGGTTTTGGCGGCGCCGCGGTTGTCGATGCGGATCGAAGGGCCGGTGGTGAATTCGCAGCCGCAGGCGTTGACGCAGGCGATGTCGTCGGGAACCGTGTTCTTGCTGTGTTCCGAATGGGGACGCAGTTGCACCACGCCGTCGGCCAGCCGGGTTTCCACCCGGCGGATGTACTCCTGTTCGCGCTCGGGGGTGCCCCGGGTGTCGCCCAGCAGTACGGCGTAACCCTTTTGCTGGGCTCGGTCCTCAATGGCGCGGATGACCAGGGAGTAAAAGGGGTTGGCGATGTCCGGCACCAGCACCACGATGGAGTAGGAGCGGGCGGAGCGGAAGTTGCGGGCCAGCATATTGGGTTTGTAGCCCACTTCCTTGATGGCGTTGCGCACCTTCTCCAGGCTGGCCGAAGACACCTTTTCCGGCGCGCTGAGTGCTCTGGAAACGGTGGCGACGGAAACACCCGCAGTGCGGGCGACATCTCGAATACTGGACATTGGCAGCGCCCTTGTGGTTGTGCCCCGTTGTAATTGTACGCGTATTGTACCGCCAGGCCCGGGTTCTGCGATAGGTCGGTCCGGCCAGACTTATAATAATTGGAATTGGGCTCATGCACCTTGCAACCATCGATATCGTCATCATCCTGATCTATATCCTCGCCACCCTGGGCGTGGGTTTTGGGGTGGCCAGGTACGCCTCGCGCAATATCAAGCACTACTTTCTCGGTGGCAACAAGCTGCCCTGGTACGCCCTGGGAATTTCCAACGCTTCGGGCATGTTCGACATCAGCGGCACCATGTGGCTGGTATATCTGTTGTTTGTCTATGGCCTTACCAGTATCTACCTGCCCTGGCTCTGGCCGGTGTTCAACCAGATTTTTCTGATGGTGTTTTTGTCCATCTGGTTGCGCCGCTCGGGCGTCATGACCGGTGCTGAGTGGATCACCTTCCGCTTTGGTGACAATCTGGGTGCCCGCCTGTCGCACCTGTCGGTGGTGGCGTTTGCGCTGGTGGGGGTGATCGCCTTTCTCGCCTACGGCTTTATCGGCATCGGCAAGTTTGCCGCTGTGTTTCTGCCCTGGGAACTGCACGAGAGCGCCCGCATCAACGAAATCTACTATGGTCTGATCATTACCGCGATTACTACCGTCTATGTGGTCAAGGGCGGTATGTTCAGCGTGGTGTTCACCGAAGTATTGCAGTTTTTTGTCATGACCATTGCCTGTATCGCCGTGGGCGTTATCGCCATGCGGGCGGTTTCACCGGACATGCTGGCGGCGGCAATTCCCGATGGCTGGACCAGCATTACCTTCGGCTGGGAACTGGGTATCGACTGGTCCCACCGGCTCGACGCGGCCAACACCAAAATTATTGACGACGGGTATTCCCTGTTCACCATTGTTTTTATGCTGATGTTGCTCAAGGGCATTCTGGTAAGCATGGCCGGGCCGGCACCCAACTACGACATGCAGCGGGTGCTTTCGGCGAAAACACCGAAAGAAGCCGCCAAAATGAGCGGCTTCGTCAATGTGGTACTGCTGTTTCCCCGTTATATGCTGATCACCGGCTTGACGGTGCTGGCGCTGGTGTTCTTTATGCCGGAGCTGCGTGGCATGGGCGAGGATGTGGATTTCGAGCAGATACTGCCCTTTGCTCTGCGCGAGTACGTGCCCGCCGGTTTGCTGGGGCTGCTGATCGCCGGCCTGTTGGCGGCCTTTATGTCCACCTTTGCCGCCACCACCAATGCGGCGCCGGCCTATGTGGTCAACGATATTTACAAGCGTTACATCAATCCTCATGCCGACCCCAAGCGTTATGTCTGGCTCAGCTACGTGGTCTGCATTGTGTTCGTGGTGCTGGGGGTGTTGATTGGCATGTACATTCCCACCCTGAATAACGTGGTGCAATGGATAGTCAGCGCGCTCTACGGCGCCTATGCCGCCTCCAATGTGTTCAAGTGGTACTGGTGGCGCTTTAACGGCTACGGATACTTCTTTGGTATGGTGGTGGGCTTGGCCATCGCTTTGCCCATGACTATCACCGATGTCAATCCGCTGTTTTTCTTCCCCTGGATGCTGGCAGCTACGGCGACGGCTTGTATTGCGGGTTCACTGCTGACAAAGCCGGACGATATGGCAGTGCTGAAAACCTTCTACCTACGGGTGCGACCCTGGGGTTGGTGGGGGCCGGTATATCAGGAACTGAAAATAGATTACCCGAATCTTAGGAAAAACCAGGAGTTTGGCCGGGATGCGGTAAACGTGGTGGTGGGCATTGTCTGGCAGACTTCCCTGGTGGCGGCGCCCATCTTTATGGTGATCAAGTACTGGCCGCAATTTATGGCGGCCATGGCGGTGGTGGTGCTCACCAGCGTGTTCCTGTATTTCAATTGGTATCGGAATCTACGGGATTTCCCCGAGGATCTACCGTCCGAGACGCTGCGCGGCAGCATTGAATTTGAGGCACCCAGATGAGTTCGTTCAAAGACGCGGTACAAACCCTGATTCGTGAGCAGGAAACTCTGCTGACTCGTAGGAACAGCCCACAGGAATCCAGCAACGGTATCTACCAGCGCTGGCAGTACCCCATACTCACCGCTGCCCACACGCCGGTGCACTGGCGCTATGACTTCAATGCGCAGCGCAACCCCCACCTGATGGAGCGGCTCGGCATCAACGCCACCTTCAACGCCGGTGCTCTTTACTGGCAAGGTCGCTATCTGCTGGCGGTGCGGGTGGAGGGCGACGACCGCAAGTCCTTTTTTGCCATGGCCGAAAGCCCCAATGGCGTGGATAATTTCCGCTTCTGGGATTACCCCATTACCCTGCCGGAAACCGCGCGCCCGGACACCAATGTCTACGACATGCGCCTGACCACCCACGAAGACGGCTATATCTACGGGCTCTTCTGTACCGAGCGCAAGGACGAAAGTCGCCCACAGGATACCTCCGCCGCCGAGGCCCAGTGCGGTATCGCCCGCACCCGGGATCTGCGTGTCTGGGAGCGGCTGCCGGATCTGGTTACCCACTCCGGCCAGCAGCGCAACGTCGTCTTGCACCCGGAGTTTGTTCAGGGTCAGTACGCCCTTTACACCCGTCCGCAGGACGGTTTTATCAGCGTCGGCAGCGGCGGCGGTATCGGCTGGGGTCTGACGCCCACCATGGAGGGCGCCGAAATCAAGGACGAAGTGATTGTCGACGGCAAGGTGTATCACACCATCAAGGAAGTGAAAAACGGCCAGGGCCCGGCGCCCATCAAAACGCCCGAGGGCTGGCTGCATCTGGCGCACGGTGTGCGCAACACCGCCGCCGGTCTGCGCTATGTACTCTACCTGTTTATGACCGAACTGGAGCGCCCCTGGGTGGTGAGCCACCGGCCGGGCGGCCACTTTATTGCGCCGCGCGGCGCCGAGCGGGTGGGCGATGTGTCCAATGTCACCTTCGCCAACGGCTGGATCGTCAACGACAATAACGAGGTATTTATCTACTACGCCTCGTCGGATACGCGACTGCATGTGGCGACCAGTGCCGTCTACAAACTGCTGGATTATGTGAAGAACACGCCGGAGGACGGACTGCGTTCGGCAGCCTCGGTGGCCGAGCGCAATCGTCTGATCGACGCCAACCGGAAACTGATGGAGCAGTGGCAATGAATGCGCCTGACAAGATGCAACAGGAGTTTTACGATCATTTGATGAGCATTGCCGACTGGTGGTTGGCCCATGGTCAGGATAAAGAATACGGTGGTTTTCATGGCCAGGTCGACAATGACAATACACCATGCGCTGGTGCTGATAAGGGCGCTGTTCTCGGCGCCCGTATTCTCTGGTTCTTCAGCGAACTGGCGGGACAGATTGATCGTCTGGAGTATCGCCAGGCAGCAGCGCGTGCCTACGAAGCCTTGAGCGAACACTTCTTCGACTCTGAGCACGGCGGCGTTGTCTGGTCCGTGGATGTTCGCGGTCGAATCAAGGACGGCAAGAAGCAACTCTACGCTCAGGCGTTCGCCATTTATGCCTTGACTGCCTACTATCGTCTGACAGGGGAAGAGCGGGCGCTGACTCAGGCCAAACACTGTTTCGACCTGCTGGAAAGCCGGGGGGTGGATCGGGAGCGGGGCGGCTACCTGGAGGCGTTCGCTCGCGACTGGACGCCGTTGCGCGACGTCCGCCTCAGCGACAAGGACCTGAATTACCCCAAAACCATGAACACCCACCTGCATGTGCTGGAGGCTTACACGGCGTTGTACCAGGTGGACCCCCGGCCGGAGGTCCGCCTGGCGTTGCTCCAGGCAGTAGCCTGGCTGGATGAGCATTTTGTGAACCGGGACGGATGGCACCTGCGCATGTTTCTGGACATGGAGTGGAGCGATTGCTCAACCGAGCTGAGTTATGGTCACGACATCGAGGCGAGTTGGTTGCTGATCAAGGCGGTCAATGCTCTGGACGATGACGCTCTGCGGGCCAAAGTGGTGCCCACGGCGCTGCACATGGCCGAGGTCTGTCTGGTTGAGGCGTTGGGGGAGCACGGCGAAATGTACGATGGCCGCGATCTGGCCAGCGGCAAGCGGCACGAAGAGCGAATCTGGTGGGTGCAGGCCGAAGCCCTGGTCGGATTTATCAACGCTTACGCGCTGACGGGTGACGCACGCTACTGGCAGGCGGCCGACGGTGTCTGGCGTTTCGTGCGGCGCTATCAACTGCACGAAACAGGAGAGTGGCGCTGGCTGTCCCGGCTCGATCCTGGCCATGACGACCACTATAAGGCGGGCTTCTGGAAATGTCCCTATCACAATGGCCGCGCCATGCTGGAGCTGTGGCGGCACCTCGCCAAGCTGGTCCCTTGAACCAAATTATTGTTGGAGTTCTACGTGACGAAAAACAGACGCAAGACGCGGTTGGTACAGCTCGTTGGTATTTTCGCGGTTGCCTGCTCCCTGCTGTTGGCTGCCTGCGGCAGCAGTAACAGCGGACCGGCAGATACTGTGCCAATCAATGGCGGCAACGACCCGGGCAACGGCGACCAGAACGGCGACGAGAACGGCAGCGGCAATGGCCCCGGCAATGGCGACGATGGCTATGACTACAGCTACGAACACGCGGACTGTCTGACCACCGGTGGCGCGATCCACGCCGACATGCCGGCGTTTTACGTCAACGACGGTGTGCTCTACGATGGTTTTGGCGAGGCTTTCGTCATGCGCGGCGTCAATTACCCCTACGCCTGGTTCCGTCATCGCAACAACGAACAGGAATTCGCCGACATTGCGAGTACCTGCGCCAACAGTATTCGCGTGGTGTTGGCCAACGGCGAACAATGGGGCCGTGTCCCGGGCGCCGAGGTGGCCGATATCATTCGGTGGGCCAAGGACAACAACCTGGTGGCCATACTGGAAGTGCACGACGCCACCGGCTGGCCGGAAAGCAGCGGCGCGGGCCACCCGCAAACTGCCGTGGATTACTGGTTGAGTGACGATATTCGCGCCGCCATCGACGGCAACGAAGGCTATGTAATTATCAACATCGCCAATGAACCTCTGGGCAACTTCAGCAGTTTCAACCAGGATTACAGCAACTGGGTGGAGTTTCATGTGGAGGCCATCGAGCAGTTGCGCGCCGCCGGCCTGCAACATGTGTTGATCGTGGATGCGCCCAACTGGGGCCAGGACTGGCGCAACGTCATGCGCAACGGCGCCGGTGCGCTGGAAATCGCCGCCGCCGACCCCCAGGGAGATGTGGTGTTCTCGGTGCACATGTACGATGTGTACGGCACCGAGGCCAGTGTGCAGAATTATTTCAACACCTTTCTGGAAACCGGCCTGCCACTGATCGTCGGCGAGTTCGCCGCCGATCACGGCAACAGCGGCAATGTGGCGGAGCAGGCCATACTGCAGTACAGCCAGGAGCTGGATATCGGCTGGCTGGCTTGGTCCTGGTCCGGAAACACCACCCAGGGAGGGCTGGATTCACTGGATATGGTGCAGAATTTCAATCCCGCCAATCCGTCGCCCTGGGGCCGCGTGGCGCTGTTTACACAGAACGGCATAGCCGCCACCTCGCGGCTGTGCACTTGTTTTATGGACAACTGACCCGGGAGTCATGACCATGAAAAACCCGCTCGTGTTGTGTGTAGTGTCGCTGCTGTTGCCGCTGACCGCCTGCAACAGGGGCGAGGCGCCGGAAGACGTCCGCAGTCCATCAGAGCCGGTGGTCAGGATGAGCGCTTCGCCGGCACAGCCCGCGCCCGAACAGTTCGTCAGTGTTCAGGGCAGGCAGTTTATGCTGCATGGCAAGCCCTACTATTTCGTGGGCACCAACTTCTGGTACGGCGCCTATCTGGGTGCTGAGGGCGAACTGGGCGATCGCGAGCGCTTGCACCGGGAGCTGGATCTGCTTCGGGAAAACGGTATCACCAATCTGCGGGTATTGGCCGCTTCCGAGCAGAGCGAGCTGACCATGTCCGTCAGCCCGGCCATGGTCACTGCGTCGGGCGAGTACAACGAAGCCCTGTTGGTGGGGCTGGATTACCTGCTGCAGGAAATGGCTCGGCGCGACATGAAAGCCGTGCTCTATCTCACCAACTTCTGGCAGTGGTCGGGTGGCATGTCCCAGTACGTCAGTTGGGTCACCGGTGAGCCGGTACTGGATCCGGACGTGACCGGCGACTGGGACACCTTCCAGTCCAATTCCGCCCGCTTTTACCGCCTGCCGGCAGCCCAGGATATCTATCGCGATCTGATCGAAACGCTGGTGACCCGCACCAACACCCTGACTGGCGTACCCTACCATCAGGATCCCACCATCATGTCCTGGCAACTGGCCAACGAGCCGCGTCCGGGCAGTCACCTGGATGCCGAACGCTTTCACTATTTCAGCCAGTGGCTTCACGACACCGCCGGCTTTATCAAGTCCCTGGCGCCGCACCAACTGGTCAGCAGCGGCAACGAAGGCGCCATGGGCAGCCTGGGCGATGAGGATTTTTATATCATCGCCCACGCCAGCCCCAACCTGGACTATCTGACGTTTCACCTGTGGCTGAAAAACTGGAGCTGGTTCGACGCCACCCGGCCGGCGGAAACCTATGACCAGGCCATCGCCAATGCCCGCGCCTATATGAACCGGCACATCGATATCGCCAACAAGATGAACAAGCCCACGGTGCTGTCGGAGTTTGGTGCCGAACGGGATGGCGGCGTCTTCGACCCCGATTCATCCACAGAATACCGCGATCGCATTTACCGGCAGGTGTTCAATCTCATCTACCAGCGCGCCGCCGACGGTGACGCCATTGCCGGCAGCAACTTCTGGACCTGGGGCGGCTACGGCCGCAGCCACCGGGATGATTTCTGGTGGCAGCCCGGCGACGATTTTACCGGCGATCCACCCCAGGAAGCCCAGGGCCTCAACTCGGTGTTCGACACCGACAGGAACACCCTGGAAGTGATCCGCCACCACGCCGGCCAGATGCACAGCCTGTACTAACGGGTTGCAGTCAAGCCCAAGGCGACGTTGCTGAAACCTCCCGTGACCGAAGTGCAGGGGCCGCTGGCAGGGAATCCGCCAACGGTCCACACCTTGTTCGGCAATTATTCGACGTGCATCATATAGTCATATGAACTATATTATGCTTGGGCGGGTTCAACGCCGCCCTGAATAGCACTGCACTGACTGAGAGGTACTGGACATGGTGGATCATCTGAAATCCCCGCCAGCCGGATGGCTCGCGACTCTGCTCCTGCTGCTGACGCCGCCGGCGTCACAGGCCCTGGAGCTCAACGACCTGGAATACTTCGAGACCCGGGGAGCCAATGTGCTGATCTTCAGCAACGCCCCCGGCGGCATGTTCAACGACGCCAAGACCAGCGGCGTGGAGATCATTCATCACGGCATCCGCACCGCCACCAACGGCGACGTGCGCCTGCAGCGCACCCCGGAGCAGTGGGACCCGCTGGCGGAAACCCTGGAGCGGGTGGTGCACGCCGACGAGCAGCGTATCGAGGTCACCATGCGCTACGCCGAACTGGACTTTGAGTACCGGGTCAGCGGCCAGATCCGCGATGGCGGCGTGTTACTCAGTGTGCACCTGGACCAGCCGCTGCCCGAGGCGCTGGTGGGCCGGGCCGGTTTCAACCTGGAGTTTCTGCCGGCGGAATACTGGGACAAGACCTATCTGATGGACGGCAACCCCGGCGCCTTCCCCCGCTACCCCAGCGGCCTGATGGACATGGACGAGGGGGGCATCACCCAGCCGCAGCCCCTGGCCAGCGGGCGCACACTGGTACTGGCACCGGAAGATCCCCTGCGCCGCGTAAGTGTCACCGCCCTGGAGGGCACGGCGTCGCTGAACCTGTACGACGGTCGCAACAAGGCCCAGAACGGCTGGTACGTGGTGCGCAGCCTGCTGCCGGCCGGCCGCAGCGGCACCGTGGCCCAGTGGCACCTGCGGGTGCACGCCCAGGACAACTGGCTCCGGGAGCCGGTCATCAGCCACTCCCAGGTGGGCTATCATCCTGCCCAGTCCAAGCGGGCCGTGATCGAACTGGATCGCAACGATTCCGCCCGCGGCGAGGCGCGGCTGCTGCAGGTCAACGAGCAGGGCGAGCTGGTAGAGCGGCACCGGGCCAACATCAGCGACTGGGGTTCCTACCTGCGCTATGACTACGCCACCTTCGATTTCAGCCAGGTGCGCGATCCCGGCGTCTACATGATTGAATACCGCGGGCAGCGCACCAATGCCTTCCGCATAGCGCCCAATGTGTTCGACGATATCTGGCATCTGACCCTGGATCTGTTTTTCCCCATTCAAATGGATCATGTCAAGGTGCGCGAAGCCTACCGCGTCTGGCATGGCGCTTCCCATCTGGACGATGCCATTCAGGCGCCGCCGAACTACGAGCACTTTGACCTCTATCGGCACGGCGAGGAAACCGACAGCCCCTTCGAGACTTTCGAGCACATTCCCGGGCTGAATATCGGCGGCTGGTACGACGCCGGTGACTACGATATCCGCACCCAGTCCCAATACTTTACCGTGCAGCACCTGGTGCACGCCTGGGAGCAGTTCGGCATCGAGCGCGATAACACCACCGTCAGCCAGGAAAAACGCTACGTGGAAATCCACGTGCCCGACGGCAATAACGACATACTGCAGCAGATCGAGCACGGCACCCTGGCGCTGATCGCCCAGCACCGGGCTCTGGGGCACGCCATTCCCGGCATAGTGGCGGGCAACCTGTACCAGTATCCCCATTTGGGTGACGGCATCACCAAGTCGGATAACAAGATCTACAACCCGGCTCTGGATCCCTGGGCGGACGAGCGGTTGCCGGGCGCGATGTTCAACCCCAGCACCGATGCGCCGCGCCCCGACCGTCGCACTGTGGCCACCGAAAACGGCACCAGCGGTGCCTTCGATGACCGCTGGGCATTCACCACCAACACCTCGGCTCTCAACTACGGTTCGGCGGCGGCGCTGGCGGCGGCCAGTCGGGCGCTGCGCGGCTACAACGACGAGTTGGCCGAAGAGTGCCTGACCACCGCCCTGGGTGTCTGGGAATTCGAGCAGGGGCGGGAGCCGAACCTCTTCCGTCATGGCAACACCACTGGCGGCCTGGTGGAAGAGGAGCAACTCAAAGCGGCGGTGGAACTGCTGAAAACCACCGGCGACGCCCGTTACGCCCGGGCAGTGCGCGAACTGCTGCCCCAGGTGCGCGAGCGCTTCGGCTTCAACGCCGCCATGCTGGCGCTGGCGCTGCCCTACATGGATGACGACTACCGGGCCGAATTGCGCGCCCTGACGGTGGAGTACGCCCGGCAGTTGACCAGCCACGATGAGGCGAATCCCTACGGCGTGCCCATCACCACCTTTGGTTGGGCCGGCAATAGTGCCGTCATTGGCACCTCCATCACCAGTTACTACCTGCACAAGGCGTTTCCCGATGTGATTGACGCGGACCGGGTCTACCGTGGGCTGAACTACATTCTCGGCACCCGGCCCGGCTCCAACATGTCGTTCGTATCCGGGGTGGGCGCCAGGTCGCAAACCGTGGCCTACGGCATGAACCGGGCGGACTTCTCCTTTGTGCCTGGTGGCATAGTGCCCGGTGTTCTGGTGCTGCCGCCGGACTTCCCGGAAAACAAGGAAAACTGGCCCTTCTTCTGGGGGCAGAACGAGTACGTGATCACCGTCGGTGCCAGCTATCTGTTTCTGGCCAACGCAGTGCGGGATCTGCTCGCGGAGTAACGGAGTGACTTGACCGGGGGCGCGCCCCCGGTTTGGGTGCAGGTAAAACCTGCCGATATGGGTCGAATAGAACCCGGACACCAATGGACAACTTTATTCATGACAATCAGAAATCCCATATTGCGCGGCTTCAATCCGGATCCCGCCATAGTGCGCGTCGAGGACGACTACTACATCGCCACTTCCACTTTCGAATGGTTTCCCGGCGTGCAGATACTGCACTCCCGGGATCTGGCGCACTGGCGCCAGGTGGCTTTCCCCCTGCAGCGCTATTCGCAGTTGGACCTGCGCGGACACCCCAACTCCGGTGGCGTCTGGGCGCCTTGTCTGACCTGGAGCCGAGGCCTCTTTTATCTGGTCTACACCGACAGCCGCAATTGGGCAGGTAGCTTCAAGGATGCCCACAACTACCTGGTTACCGCACCGGACATCGAGGGGCCCTGGTCCGAGCCCGTCTATCTGAACAGCTCCGGTTTTGATCCGTCACTGTTTCACGACGAGGACGGCCGCAAGTGGTTGCTCAGTATGATCTGGGATCACCGCCCCCAGCGCCCCCAATTTGGCGGCATTGTGCTGCAGGAGTACGATCCGGAGCGGCGATGCCTGACGGGGCCGGTACGCAATATCTTTCCCGGCACCGAGTTGGGTCTGGTGGAAGGCCCCCACCTGTACAAGGTAGACGGCTGGTACTACCTGCTCACCGCCGAGGGCGGTACCTTTTTGACTCACGCCGCTACTGTGGCGCGGTCGCGGGACATCCAGGGCCCCTATGAGGTCATGCCCGGCAACCCGCTGATCACCAGCGCGCATCAGCCTGAATTGCGTCTCAAGTCCGCCGGCCATGGATCACTGGTGCAGCACCGCGACGGCAGTTGGAGCCTGGCCCATCTGTGCCGCCGCCATTTGCACAACGGCCGCACCATTCTCGGCAGGGAAACCGCGCTGCAGAATATTGAGTGGGTGGACGGTTGGCCGCGGCTGAGTTCGGGCGGCGTGGTGCCGCAGGATGAATTTCTGCCGCCGCCACTGCCGCCACATCCCTGGCCGACCAGGCCGGCTCGGGATGATTTTGACGCGCCGGAACTGGCGCTGTGCTGGCAGGCACCCAGAGTCGCGCTGGATGCGCAGATGCTCAGCCTGAGTGAACGACCGGGGCACCTGCGGCTGTTTGGCCGCGAGAGTCTGCAGTCGTTGTTCGAACAGAGTCTGGTAGCCAGGCGGCAGCAGGCGTTTCATATCGAAGCGTCCACCTGCATGACTTTCGAACCGCAACACTTCCAGCAGATGGCGGGCCTGGTGGCTTTCTACAACACCGACAATTTCTATTACCTGTACGTCTCCCGCGCCGAGCATTCGCGCAAATGTTTGGGCCTGATGCGCTGTGAACAGGGCAAAATTTCCTATCTCATCGAGAAGGAATATCCCCTGGACGACTGGGAACGTATTTATCTGAAATTGGTAATTCGCGAGCACCGCATCAGCTTTTGTTATTCGCGGGACGGTGAAAACTGGACCGTCGCCGGTTGGGAGCAGGACGCCTCCATCCTCTCCGACGAACACGCCGTGCCTCTGGGTTTTACCGGCAACTTTGTCGGCGTGGCATGCCAGGATTTGTCGGGCACACGCAAACCGGCCGACTTTGACTGGTTTGAGTATCGGGAGCTCGGCTAACGCGCACCCCACCAGGGTCTTGGTCCCGCGTGTGCCTGGACCTCGTCTGTTTACCTGTCGTGCTATAGTCCTATTGGGTTTCTCACCACTGACTGTGTCGGATCTTAGAATCGAGTGCCGCCGGCAGTAGACACCACGCAGAATAAATAGAGGAGCAAAGGGCTATGAAACCTTCGGTCGTGAAACTGTTGGGGAACACCTGGATGGGCTGGTCGACACCGCTTCTGCTGGTCCTGGTCACACTGCTGGCCGCCTGCGGCCCGGTAAAACCCGACCGGCAAGCGGTAAAATCCCTGCCGATGTTAACCACCGACGGCACCCAGTGGGTCAGTGAGCAGGGTGAGCCTGTTGCCCTGCGGGGCACCAATTTGGGTAACTGGTTGCTGCAGGAGTTTTGGATGATGGCGCAGCCCCACAGAGAGATCGGCGACCAATGTACGCTGGAAGCTGAGCTCGACAAGCGCTTCGGGTTTGACGAGCGCGAGCGCTTGATGAAAATACTGCGCGATAGCTGGATAACCGAGCGGGATTGGGACCTGCTGGCTGACTTCGGGCTCAACCTGATACGGGTGCCTTTTAACTACAACCTGATCGAAGATGAGCGGGAGCCCTTCAGTTTGCGTGCGGACGCCTGGCAATATCTGGATGACGCGCTCCAGCAGGCGGAAGCGCGCAAGATGTATGTGATTCTGGATTTGCACGGCGCCGCCGGTGCGCAGGGCTGGGAGCACCACAGCGGTTGCGGTGGTCGCAACTGGTACTGGGATGGCGGTGATGGTCGGCCGGCATCCTACTATCAAGAGCGCACCATCTGGTTGTGGGAGCAGATTGCCGAGCGGTATAAGGATCGCTCTGTCGTCGCTGCCTACGGCCTGTTGAATGAACCCTGGGGCACAGACCCGGAAACTTTGGCAGATGTGATGACGGAGCTTTATCACGCGGTGCGCGCTGTTGATCCCGGGCGCACCATGATCTTGCCCGGTCACAACGAAGGGTTTGCGGCCTACGGCGATCCGGCGCAGCGCGGCATGTCCAATGTGGCCATCGATATGCACCCTTACCCGGGGTTTTTCGGTTGGGGTGAGCCCAGCCTTGAAGTGCATCGCGACTGGCTGACATGCGTGGAGGGAGGTCACCACCACTTGTGCGCTTGGCTGGAGCAACTGGAGCAGATTGATACGGCCTTTCTTGTCGGCGAGTTTCAGCCTTGGGCCGGCTTGGGGGTTGATCTCGGCGGCCAAGTGGCCCGGGTGACTTACGACACCTATATTGAGTTGGGCTGGGCAACCACCAGCTGGGCGTACAAGGTATTGACCACCTCGGGTGGTCAGGGTGACGGCGTTTGGGGTATGGTCACCAACAAGCAGCCTCTGCCGGCCATCGAATTCAGCACGGCGACAAAGCGGGAAATTGAAGAGCGCTTCCGGCTGTTTGCCACCCTGGAGTACGATGTACACCAGGGGTTGATGCACTGGTTGAACGCGGATAAAGCACCGGTGTTGTTTCCGCCGGCGCAATTGGGGCCAATGCCGTAATCGACGATTCTGATTCAGGGCAAGTGACCAGTCCCACAAGGGCTGCAGATGAGGGGTGTAAACCCGGGTGCCGGTTCTTACCCTGAGAGGAGGACGGGGGGAGGAGTCATCCCCGGAGCAGCAGTACCAACACCAGTAGCCAGCCGGCCAATGCCAGGACCTGCCAGACTCTCTCCGGCTTGCGCTCCAGAAGCGGCCGTTGGCTGGCGTTGAGCCAGCGGGGGTTGGGGCGTTGCAAATCCAGCAGCCATTCCGACAGCGCCTCGTAGCGGCTGCCGGGGTGAATGCTCAGGGCCTTTTCCAGCGCCTTGTCCAGCCAGTGCGGGACCAGTGGGTTGTGGTGGGCGGCGGGAATATATTTCAAGCGTTGAAAACTTTTCAGGTCCATGGCCCGGGCGTATTTATCGCCGTAGGGCCGCTTGGCGGTGAGCATTTCGTAGCACAGCACCGCCAGGGAAAACTGATCCGCGCGCGGACCTATGTCGCCGCCGCAGCGGTATTCCGGCGCGGAGTAGTCCAGCGTACCCAGTATCCTGTCGCGCACAAAGGGCGCACCCAGTTCCTCCACGCCTGCCACCCAGCAGGAACCGAAATCCACCAGTATCGGGCCGCTGCGGCCAATGACAATATTGTCTGGTTTCAGATCCTGGTGCAGCGTGTCCTTGCGGTGCAGGGCGCGCAGGCCGCGCACCAGCTGTTCGGTCAGTTCCACCGCATCGGTCACCGCCAGCGGCGCCCGCTCGCGGATCAGTTGGCCCAGTGTCGGGCCGGGTATGTGTTCGGTGAGATAGTACAGGCAGGTGCGGTTTTCCGGCGGAGGCACCACGCGCACCACCTGGGGGCTGGCGATGCGTGCGCCGATCCAGGCTTCCATCACAAAGCGTTCGATATAGGCCGGGTCGTCCTCGAAACTGGGCGAGGGCGTTTTCATCACCAGCGGTGTGTTCCGCGCATCGCGTACCAGGTACACCTGGCTGCGGGTGGATTCGTGCAGCACCTTGTCCACGGTGAGTCCATCCAGCGTCTGCCCCGGATTCAACAGGGGTGGGAAAGGTAGGCGCGAGAGTACCTGCACGGCATCGTTCTGGCTGGCGCTGCCAGTGTTTTCGACACACAACACCTGAATACTGAGGTTGTCCGGGCTGTCTTTTTTCAGCGCCAGGTTCACGGCGGCATCGGCCAGGGCTTGGGGCTCTTGTCCGCAATCCTGCAGCAGTTGCACCAGTTCGCCGTAGCTGAGTGTGTCGTGAATGCCGTCGCTGGTGAGCAGAAATACATCGCCGACGGCCAGTTCCACCGTGTGCATGTCGATCTCCACGCCCGGGTCGGCGCCCAGTGCCCGCCCCAGATACTGGGTGTCGCGATCGATTTGCCGGGTGTGGTCGCGGGTCAGTTGTTCAAGACTGTTGTCGCGCCAGCGATAGGCCCGGGTGTCGCCCACGTGGAACACGAAACCGGTATTGCCCTTGAGAATCAGCGCGGTAAAGGTGGTGAGAAAGCCCTGGCCGTAGACGCTGTTTTGCCCCCGGCCCCAGAGACTGCGATTGAGCGACTCGATGACGCGCACGGCGGATTGCCGGGTGCGCCAGGTGTCGGGTGTGGCGTAGTAGTCGGTGAGAAAACCGGTGATGGCCACCTGGCTTGCTTCGCGCGCGGCGTCGCTGCTGCTGACGCCGTCCGCCACGGCCAGAGCGATGCCCTTGCTGGTCAGCGCCGAACCGTCGGGCAGGCGCGCGCCCACCGTGTCCTGGTTGTGGGGTTTGCGCCCGGCCTCGCTGCGCTGGGCCAGGCGCACACTCAGGGTGGATTGCAGATGTTCCAAGCCGGTTGTCCGTCAGCTCACCTCGATACGGTGCAAGGTACCATCTTCGGCCATCTCTGACATATGCCCGCGGGGCTCCGTCAGGTACTGCACCGCGACCAAACACAGGGCGGCCGAAGCGGCGATGATCAGGAAGAAGGTGGTGGTGTCCACAAAACTGTAAATGGTGAGGTAGGTGACGGCACCGACGTTGCCATAGGCGCCGGCCATGCCGGCGATCTGCCCGGTCATGCGCCTCTTCACCAGGGGCACCATGGCGAACACCGCACCTTCACCGGCCTGGACGAAAAAGGAGCAGAACATCACCGCCGCCACCGCCAGCCAGATGGGCCAGGCACCGGTGACCTGGGACAGAATCAGGTAGCCGACGGTGAGGCCGGCGACAAAAATGGACATGGTTTTGCGCCGGCCAAAACGGTCGCTGACAAAACCGCCGCCGGGTCGTGCCAGCAGGTTCATAAAGGCAAAAGCACCGCCGAGCAGGCCGGCCTGGGCCAGGGTCAAATCGGTAAAGGTTTCCAGAAAAAACGCCGGCAGCATGGACACCACCGCCAGTTCGGAGCCGAAGGTCACAAAATAGGCCCAGTTGAGTACGGCCACCTGTTTGAATTCGTACTTGTCGTGCTCGGGAACGCCGTGTTTAAGCATCTCCCTGTTCACCCGGTAGATCTGGCTGAACTGCACACCGAACAGTACCATCAGAACGCCGTAGAGCAGATAGGTGGTGGATTGGTTGAGCAGACCTATGTCCGCTGGCGAGAGTTTCCAGGCCAGCACGCCGAGAATCAGGTACATGGGCACGTTCATGGCTACATAGAACCAGAAGTCTTTTTTGCTGGACACTTCCAGTCCGCCGGATTTTTTCGGTTTGAAGTAGGTGGAGCCCTTGGGGGTGTTGCGCGCGCGCCAGTAGTAGATGATGCCGTAGCCGATGGCCAGCAGGCCGGTGCAGGCCACGGCGTAGCGCCAGCCGCCCAGGCCGCCGAACACCGCCACCGCCAGGGTGGGCAGAATGAACGCGGCTGCCGCCGATCCGAAGTTGCCCCAACCCCCATAGACGCCCTCGGCCAGGCCCACCTGCCGGGCCGGAAACCACTCGCCCACCATGCGGATGCCGATCACGAAGCCGGCGCCGACAAAGCCCAGCAGGAAACGGAACAGTGCCAGTTGTTCGTAGGTTTGCGCGCTGGCAAAGGCCAGACACAGGCCGCCGCCAATCATCAGCAGACCGCTGTACACCAGCCGGGGGCCGAACTTGTCCACCAGAATGCCGATGACGATGCGCGCCGGTATGGTCAGGGCCACATTGAGGATCAGCAGCGCCTTCCACTGGTCGCCGGTCATATTGAAGGTTTCAACAATCAGCGGCTTCAGCGGCGCATGGCTGAACCAGACCATAAAGGAGATAAAGAACGCGAACCAGGTCAGGTGCAGGGTACGAATGGCCGGCTGGGAAAAATTCAGCAGATTCAGATTGGTAGAACTCATAGCAACATCCATTACGAAAAGTAAACGCGGGCCTTTTTGGGGCGCGCCGAAGGACCGGGGTTGAACACATCTGGTGCTGTGCTGCGAACCTGAGCCCAGAAAGGCGGCACGACCGGGTCTGCGGGTGGGGTAGCAATTGGTGTGCCATGGCCGGAAATCCCGATTTCGTGGGGTTTGTGGGGGTGTTTACGGGGTTTTTGCGGCGCTTGTGCGCCAGGGTGGCGCCTTTGTGGGCGAAAGTGGTGCGGGAGGAAGAAAGGGAAAAGAGGGGTGGACGGGTTTTGGGATTAAATGTTATGTTATATCATTATTGGTTGGATAAACCCTCCCACCCCAGTTCCGGCGCGTCAGCGCCGGCTTTTTTTGCAGGAGTCGGTCTTGAAACAGAAAGTCTTGTCTATCGGTTTGTTGCTCGGTTCGTTGTTTTTGGGCCAGTGGGCACTGGCGGCGGAGCTTACGGGTACGGTGCGCAACGCCCAGGGCGCACCCATCGATAACGCGGTGGTGGACGTGGTGGGGAGCAACCTGCGCGCCGCCACCGATGCCCGTGGCGAATTTTCCCTGGAAAATCTGCCCCGCCGGGATCTGGAGCTGCACGTTCAGGCCCCGGGCTATATGCACCAGGTGCTGCACGTCACTGTCGACGAGTCGCCCCTGGCGCTGGTGCTGAACCGGGTGGTACTGGAAGTGATCGATGTGGTGGGACTCCCCTGGCACGCCTCGTCCCTGGAATCCTCCACTCCGGTGAATGTGCTGGCGGGCGAGCGCCTGCGCCGCCAACAGGCACCCACGCTCGGCGACAGCCTGAAAGGCGAAGTGGGTGTCCACTCCAACTATTACGGTCCGGTGGCCAGCAGCCCGGTGATTCGCGGCCTGGAAGGCCCCCGGGTGCTGATTACCCAGAACAGTCTGGATGCGGGCGATGCCTCCCGGGTGGGTGCCGACCACGCCGTGGCCACCGAAACCAGTACCGCCCGGCAGATCGAGGTGCTGCGCGGGCCGGCGACCCTGATGTATGGCAGTGGTGCCATCGGCGGCGTGGTCAACATCGTCGACTATCGGGTGCCTGTGGACGGCGACCTGCGCGGCGAGTGGCTGGTGGAGTACAGCAGCGTGGCGGACGGGAAACTGGTGTCTGGCAATGTCAGTGGTGGTACCGACCGGTTCGGGCTCTACGCCGATGCCTTCTGGCGGGAAGCCGGGGATTACCGGATCCCCGGACCGGCGGAGGCGGATGACCACGATCATCACTCCCAGGACGATGACCGCCATCACGGGCATCATCGTCTGGACGACTCAGCCGCCGAGTCGCGGGGCTTCAGCGTTGGCGCCAGCCATTTTCTGGACAACGGCTACGTGGGTATCTCCTACGGCCGCCTGGAGAGCCAGTACGGCATTCCCGGACATTCTCATGACCACGGCCACGATCACGGCGACGAGGGCGTCTATGCCGATACGGAGCAGGACCGGATCCAGATCATTTCCGAGCTGTCCCTGAACCACCCGTTGATCAGCTCGGTAAACACCCGTCTGGGGTACACCGACTACTGGCATGCGGAAGTTGAAGATGGTGAGATCGGTACACTTTTCGAGAACGAAACCCTGGAAGGCCGGGTGGACATCAATCACCACCCGCTGGCGCACTGGCGCGGCAAACTGAGCCTGCACTACAAGCGCAGCGATTTTTCCGCCGAGGGTTTCGAAGCCTTTACACCGCCATCCACCACCGAGACCTTTGCCCTGTCGCTGCTGGAAGAGCGCCACTTTGGCGACCTGCTGGTACAGTTGGGCGCGCGCGTGGAGCGGGTGGAGATAGACGCGGATTACGTGGTGGTGGACCCGGATGCGGTGGGTATTCACCACCACGATGATCACGATCATCACGGCCACGATCACCACGGCCACGGCCACGGCCACGGCCACGGCCACGGCGCCCGCGCCTACGCCGTCGAGCATCGTTTCTCCCCCTTCAGCCTGTCCGCCGGTGTGGTCTGGGATTTTGCACCGGGCTACAACGTCGGTGTGTCGCTGACTCACGCCCAGCGCGCGCCCTCGGCATCGGAGCTGCTGTCCTTCGGGCCGCACCTGGCTGCTGGCAACTTCGAAGTGGGTGCCCTGTTTGTACTTGAGGAAGGCGACGACCACGAGCCGGCTTTTGTCCTGTCGGGTCGACCGGTGGAACTGGAGCGTTCCAACAATATCGATATTTCCTTCCGTCGCTTTGAGGGTGACCTGGGCTTTATCCTGAACGCTTTCTACAACGACGTGGACAACTTCTACTACCTGCAGTACACCGGCCTCTATGCGGAAGACCCGCATGATCACGACCATGGTCACGGACATGGACACAGCCACGATCACGACGACGAGTTGCCCGTGTATGTGTACCAGGTAGACGACGCCCGGCTCTACGGTCTGGAGAGTCAGTTTGTCTGGCAGGCCAGTGATCCGTTGAAATTTACGTTGATCGCCGACTCCATTCGTGGCCGCCTCAAGGACGGTGGCAATCTGCCGCGAATTCCGCCGCTGCGTGTTGCCGGTGAAGCCAGCTACGAGCACGGTAACTATGCGGCCGGCGTCAGTCTTTCCCGCTACTTCCGCCAGAATCACACGGCGGAACGGGAAACTTCCACCGACGGCTACACATTGCTGGATGTCAACCTGGAATACCGCTTTGTGTTCAGCGGCATGGATATGACCGCGTACCTTCAGGGCCGCAACCTGACGGACGAATACGCCCGCGTACACTCCTCGTTTCTCAAAGACCAGGCTCCCTTGCCCGGCCGCTCCCTGGCGGTTGGCTTGAGAAGTCGCTTTTAATCAATAACAGAAGGCGAATTGCCCATGAACGGAACAAGTATCAACTTAATGAAAACTCTGCTGTTTGCCTGGGTGCTAGCGCTGCTTTCCGCCTGTGGCAGCAGCAGTACCAATATCGTGGAACTGGATCCACCGGAAGATGATGATCACCACCATGACGATCATCACCACCACGATGACGAAGGCACCAAAGGCCGCCTGCTGATCTCCCACAAGGATGAAGCCACGGTGTTCGCCTTTGATCTTGACGAGGAATCCGTTCTGGAGTCCTTTACGCTGACCGACGTCGCCAATGCCCTCTATCCCGCCCCGGGAAATCGCTATGGCTTGATCGTCCAGCGCAATGCGAACCTGGTGAACGCCATCGATGGCGGTGTCTGGGAAGAGGATCACGGCGATCATATGCACGCCTACGCTCAGGCGCCGAACTTCATGCACTTCGAGTTGCAGGAAACCCGCCCGACGCATTTCACATCCACCAGCAGTCAGGCGGTGTTCTTCTTCGACGGTTTCGGCGATGAAAGCCTGCCGGCCGCCGTGGCGGTGTTGACCGAAAGCAACATTGCCAGTGACTCCGGCGTTGTCTGGCTGCATTACGAAACGCATCAGCACGGCGCCGCCCAGGCCAGGGGCGAATACCTGTTGTCCACCGTGCGCGATCCCGCCGATACCAGTACCACACTGCCGGATCGGGTGGCGCTCTACCACGCCCACGGCGATCACTTCGACTGGGAAGAAACCTTCGAGGAAACCTGCCCCGGTCTGCACGGCAGTGCCCAGAATCATCACCATATCGCCTTCGGCTGCACCGACGGTGTACTGGTGATCGACCAGCACGACGACGAGTTTACGGCTTTCAAAGTACCCAACCCGAATGGTTTCGAGGGCCGCATCGGCACCCTGTACGGCCATCACAATCTCGATGTGTTTGTGGGTATAGCCGCAGGCAAGTTGTATGAAGTGAACCCGGAAGCCGGCACCGTCGAACCCATTGTCTGGACCGATGACGACCACCTGGCCGCTGTAGGCTACGCCTTCGCGGAAGACGGCCATCTGTTTGTGATTCTGGACGACCACGGCGGCCTGACCCTGCTGGACGCGGAGCATCACTGGGAAGTGGAAGGTCACATTCAGGTCACCAGCAGCGACGCCCACGACATGCCGTCCGGCAGCCGTTTCGAGATGGCGGTGTCACAGGCCAGCCATTTCGTCTATGTGCTGGACCCCATTGCCCGGGAAGTGCTGGAAGTGGATCTGGAAGACGGCGATGTCCACACCGTGTTGAGCCTGGACTTTATACCCCACAAGATCACCTGGCTGGGTATCGCGGGCGGCTACGACCACGATCACCACCATCATGATCATTAATGGTGTTATGTGCCACTAAGATGGTCGGCCAGTGAAGTCGGTAGCGCCTTTGGCAAACGCGTGAATACATCCCTGTAGCTCCCGCGCGTCATCCCTGACGCGAGGGTTGCCAAAGACGCTCCCAACTTCCCTGTCCTCAAGGCTGGCTGAAAGACTGGCGCTCTGTTCTTTCAGGTTCGAAGTGACATTGTTTAAGGAGGTTGGGGTAGTGCTTCCGGGACCGTACACCGCATGGACGACCCACAGGGATGTGGGAAGTGTCCCGAAGCGCCGGGAGCGCGTAGGGGCCGCGGTGTGCGAGCCCCCAGGGATGGGTTCACGGCGAGTCCCGGAAGCACTACCCCAACCTCCGCCGTTGGCACCACAAAGTGAAAGGATATCGAATTCCTGTGGCCCGCGATCTAACCGCCTTTCTCCAGCTTCTGCACCCGCTTGACCAGATCATCGAGTTGCGTATAACGCACCGTATTGCGCCGCCACTGGGTCACCGGTTGGGCCGGTAGCGGTGAGGCGTAGACGCCCGCCTCGTCGATATTGCCTGTAACGCCGGTCATACCCATCAGGGTGACGCCATCGGTGATGTGAATATGGCCGGTGATGGCCGAGGCGCCGCCGAGCACGCAACCCTTGCCGATCACTGTGCTGCCGGCGATCACGGTGCAGCCGGCAACGACAGTGTGGTCACCGATCACCACGTTGTGGCCGATGTGCACCAGATTGTCGATCTTGACGCCAGCGCCGATCTGCGTGTCTTTCAGGGTGCCGCGATCGATGGTGGAGTTGGCCCCGATTTCCACATCACTGCCGACGATCACCCGCCCCAACTGCGGCACCTTGCGCCAGTCCGGCTTGCCCGGCGCAAAGCCGAAACCGTCCGCGCCTATGACCACGCCGGTGTAGAGCACGCAGCGTTCGCCCAGCTGGCACTGGTGGTGCACTGTCACGTTGTTGGCCAGCACACAGCCGTCGCCGAGCACGGTGCCGGCGCCGATGTAGGAGCCGGCGCCTATCTCGCAGCCTGCACCAATCTGTGCGCCGGCCTCGATTACGGCGTTGGGGCCCACCGAGACCCCTTCTCCCAGCACCACGTCCGGTGCCACTACCGCCGAGGGGTGAACGCCGGCCGGCGCGCCCTGGCGGGGGTGCAGCAGCTGGGCGATAACGGCGTAGGCGTAGTAGGGGTTGGCGACGATCAGCGCCGTGGTGGGGCAGTCTTCCCGGTGCTCAGCCTGCAGCAGCACGGCGCTGGCTTTGGTGTTGCGCAACTGGTCCCGGAAGCGGGTGTTGCTGTAGAAGCTCAGGGCGCCGGCTCCGGCCTCGGCCAGATCCGCCACCCGCTCGATAAGCCGATCGCCGTCACCGGCAACCTCTGCTCCCACCTGTCCGGCCAGCGCCGCGACGGTCACGGCGGTACTGCCTTTCGTCATATTTTCACTACCCGTAGATGAATGTCAGCCACAAAGCATAACACGGCGGCAGTCCATTGGCGGATGAGCGTGGGGATCTGCTGCGGGGCTGCGGGTCCGGGTCGGAATCAGTCCTTTTCCGGGTCCAGGCCGGCGGCCTTGCGGCGGGCCAGCAGATCGGCTTCGATCTGCTCCATGCGCTGGGTGTTCAGTGGGTAGAACACCAGCAGGCCGATGGCGGCAAAGGCAAAGACGGCCGGTATCCAGCTCATCAGCAGCTTCATGCCGTCGATGGTCTGGGCGATGGTGGCGGGGTCGGTGCCCACATAGCCGTAGGCGGCCAGCACAATCAACACCATGGCGCCGGCGAAGCCGCCGCCGGTTTTCTGGATGAAGGTGCCAGCGGAGTAGAAGAGGCCCGTGGCGCGGCGGCCGTGCTTCCACTCGGAGTAGTCGGCGGCATCGCCCAGCATGGAGAAGATCAGCACCGGCATGAAGGCGGCGAAGAACTCGGCGGCGCCGCCGACGATAAACACATAGAGGACATCATCCGGGCCGGCGAAGAACAGCAGCACCGTGAGGGCGCCGCTGGCGGCCAGGGAGATGGTGAACAGGGTCTTCTTGCCCATCAGTCGCGTCAGGTAGCCGGCGGTGAAGGCGGCGACAATGGACACGATCAGCAACACGATAAAGTAGGTTCCCGCCAGGGTTGCCTTACCCACATAGTGGGTAAAGTAGTAGGCCACCACCCCGTACTTGATGCCGTTGAACATCATGGTCAGGAAGCCCAGACCGAGGACCATCAGCCAGGGCTTGTTGGTGAGCAGGTCGATCAGGTCCCGCTGGGACGGCGTGGTGTCGCTCTCCGGTTTTTTGATCAGGCGCTGAATGAAGTACCAGGTTCCAAAGATGATCATGGCGCAGACGATACCGGTGTAGAAGGGGTTGAGTTGGAAGACGTCGTCCTCGGGCTGGGTCACGCTGTAGAAAAATACCGCGATGGCGAACAGTGGCACTATGATCATGGGCAGGTTGACGCACAGGTCTTTCAGTTCCTGCCCCAGAGGCGCCTGGCGGGCCACCGACTGGACCCGCTCGCGGGTGGTGAAGAAGGTGATCATGCACAATACCACCAGCAGCGTGGCGAACACATACATGGTGTACTGGTAGCCCCTGGCGGTGTCGCCCTGGCCAAAGAACTCCACCAGTTGCGGCGTGAAGCCCATGACCAGCACGCCGCCGGTGAAGGCGCCGGCGAAGCGGTAGCCGGACAGCACGCTGCGCTCCTCGTGGCTGGGGGTCATCACGCCCATCAGGGCAGAGTAGGGCACGTTGTTGATGGTGTAGGCCAGGGTCAGGCCGATATAGGTGAAGTAGGCCCAGACCAGCTTCATTTGCACGCTCATATCCGGGGCGGTAAAGGCCAGGATCATGAACAGGCCCAGTACCGGAGCAGACCAGAGTATCCAGGGCCGGAATTTACCGTGCCGGGACTTGGTGCGATCCGCCACCATGCCCATGATGATGTCGGTCACCCCGTCCGAGAGCCGGACCAGCAACAGCAGGGTGGCCGCTGCCACCGCTGAGATGCCCAGAGTGTCGGTGTAGAAAATGGCCAGATAGGCCAGAGCCCCGCGCCAGACCAGATTGGCCGCCGCGTCGCCCATGGCGTAACCGCTTTTTTCAAGTATGGAGAGTTTGTGTTCGGAAGCTGCAGCCACGGTATACCCTTGTATTATTTTATGAATATCTGAAGCCCGGTTCCGTGATGGGAACGGGCGTTGTCAACCCGCCGCCTAGCATAAGATTCCCAGCTCCAAATGTACAGAATATTGCCAGTGTTCCCCAGGTCCGCCGCCGGATCCGCCGGGGGGTGGCAATATCGGGCAATTGAGCCCAGACTCCCCGGCTGGGGCTGGACGCTGGTATCCCGGGGCGGGTATGCTGCCGGTGCAATCCACCGCGAACAAAGGGAAAAGTCATGAATCTCGAACAAATAGAAAAACTCAATGAGCTCAGGGAAAGGGGGTTGATCACCGACGAGGAATTTCAGCGGGGCAAAACCGAGGCCCTGGGAGGTGGCAGGCAGCCGTCGGCGTCACCCCGGCCCAGGGCGGAAGAGGTACGCTCTTACGCCATGATCCTCCATCTCACTCAGTTTACTTCTTTCGTGGTGCCCTTTTTTGGCTGGGTGGTGCCGCTGATCCTCTGGATGGTCCGTCGCGACGACCCCTATATCGATAACCACGGCAAGGTGGTGTTCAACTGGGTGATCAGCTCGTTCATCTACTTCCTGCTCTGCCTGGTCCTGATACTGGCGGTGGTGGGTATATTTCTGATGGTGGGGCTGTTTATCTGCTCCATCGTTTTCACAGTCATGGGCGCCATCAACGCCAGCAACGGTGTCACCCGGAACTACCCCATGGCCATTCCCTTCTTTAACGTGGATACCAGCGTAGACGCCCAGTGACCCAGGGGCTAAGATGGTAAAAACGGCCCCTGGATGGGCCTCGAGGATTATTCAAACACACAGTACAAAGCGGGAGGTAACTGATGGGCATCTTAAAACGAATGGGATATCTCGGCATTCTAGTGGCGCTGGCTCTGTCGCCCCTGAGCTGGGCCGGCCCCCGGGTGGCCGTGGTGGACTTTGAAAACCAGGCCCAGCGCGGCGACTGGCGCCTGGGGCGCGGTGCTGCGGACATGCTCACCACCGAACTGGTGCGCGGCACCGATTTTGTCATGTTCGAGCGCGAGCGCATCAACGCTGTGCTGCAGGAGCAGAATATGGGCCAGGGTGGTCGGATGGATCCCGCCACTGCCGCCCGTATCGGCCAGATGATCGGTGTGGAGTACATTATTACCGGGGCTGTCACCGAGTACGGTGAGAGCCGCGCCGGCGGCGGGGGTCGCGGGGTGGATGTGCGCCGCCAGGGCTATGCGGCGGGCGTGGATGTGCGGGTGGTCAACGCGGAAACTGGCCAGATCATGTTTGCCGAGAGCGGCTCCGGCAGTAAGGCTGTGCGCAGTGTACGGGTCATGGGCATCGGCGGCGGTTCCAGCTTCAACGAACAGTACGCCACCGAGGCGCTGCGCGACGCCATCGACGATGTGGTGAAAAAACTCGCCCGCGCCAATCTGCCCGGCACTGGCGGCGGCGGAGCGGCCGCTGCTACAGGCCCCGTGCTGGTGGCGGACGTCTACGGCGACACCATCACCCTGAACAGCGGCGCCGGCCTGTCCGTGGGCCAGACGGTGAACATCAAGCGTGAGGGCCGGGTGATCACCGATCCGGAAACCGGGGAGGTGATCCGGGTGCGCTACAACGATGTGGGCAAGATCCGCATCACCGAAGTGGCCGCCAGCTTCGCCGAGGGCAAGGTGGTGGAAGGCTCCGGCTTCCAGGTGGGCGATATCGTCGACTGAAGCCAGCGCCTCCCTCCTGGTGCACGCCGGGAGGGAGGCCTGGCTGTAAGCAATCGTAGTTTTATAACCTGCTGCTATATCCCTAGACCAATTTACTATTTTTCACTCTCTGCCGAATCGGTTACTCTGCCGCCCCTCGGCGATCTCACTTTTGGAACCGCAGTTTATGGAATGGCAGGGCATTTTGTCCCTGGCGCTCACCCTGGGCGCCCTGACAATACTGATTACCACCCGTATTGCCGCGCATCTGGTGATGACCGGGGTGTTGATTATCCTGGCGGTCTCGGGGGTACTCACAGCCCCGGAGGCTTTTGCCGGCTTCAGCAACCCGGGATTGATTACCGTGGCCGCCATGTTTGTGGTGGCCGCAGGTATCCACGGCTCGGGAGGGGTCGACCTGGTGGTGCGTTATCTGCTGCGCAATCCCAAGACTGTCCGCGGCGCCCAGATTCGGGTCGCTCTGCCAGTGGCGCTGCTCAGCGCCTTTCTCAACAACACGCCGGTGGTGGCCACCATGATCCCGGCCATTCGCGCCTGGTCCAAGCGCATCGATGTGGCGCCCTCCAAGCTGATGATTCCCCTGAGCTACGCGGCCATTATGGGGGGCACCCTGACCCTGATCGGCACCAGTACCAACCTGGTGGTGAGCGGGCAGTATCAGGCGCTGACGGGCGGCGACGGTTTTTCGATTTTTTCCATCACTGCCGTGGCCGTACCGGTGGTGATCGTCGGCATGCTCTACATGTTCTGGCAGTTTCCGCACCGCTTGCCGGATCGCCGGGACAAAAACCTGTTCGGCAATTTGCGCGAATTCACTTTGGAGGTGGCGGTGGCCACAGATGGCCCCCTGGTGGGACAGACGGTGGCCGAGGCCGGTCTGCGCGACTTGCGCCGCGTCTACCTGGTGGAAATCGAGCGCGATGGCATCATCGTACCGGCGGTGGACTCCGGTGAGCCGCTGAAGGCCGGTGACCGGCTGGTATTTGCCGGTGATACCGAAGCCATTTCCGATCTGCTGCGCATTCGCGGTATTGTGCCCTCCACCAATGGCAAGGAGCCTACCCTGGCCCAGGAGCACCGTGAGCGCCGTCTGGTGGAAGTGGTGCTCTCTCCACACAGTCATTGCATTAACCAGACCATCCGCGATTCCCAGTTCCGCGAGCGTTACGGCGCTGTGGTACTGGCGGTGGCCCGGGACGGCGAGCGGGTGGAGGGTAATCTGGGCAACACCAAACTGAAGCCCGGCGACACTCTGTTACTGGAGGCGCGACCGGCCTTTGTCAGTCGCCAGCGCTACAACAAGGACTTTCTGCTGGTCAACGATCTGGAAACCGAGGCACCCCGCCATCAGCGCGCCTGGGTGGCCTGGGGCATTCTGCTGACCCTGGTGGTTGCTGCTGCCCTGGGTATCACCAGCATGCTCAACGCCGCCCTGGCCGGCGCGGCGGCCATGATACTCACCGGTTGCTGCTCGGCCCACCAGGCCCAGAAAAGTCTGGATCCAACCATATTGCTGACCATTGCGGCGTCCTTTGCGCTGGGTGCTGCCCTGTACAAAACCGGCGTAGCACACTACATTGCCGATGCGGTGGTGGGACTCAGCGGTGGCCACCCCTGGCTGATACTGCTGCTGACTTATCTGGCGGTCAATATGCTGACAGAGATCATCACCAACAACGCCGCCGCCATCATCATGGTGCCCATAGTGCTGGAGATCGCGGAAAAAGCCGGTCTGCATCCCGAGCCCTATATGTTTGCGGTAATGATTGCCGCGTCGGCCAGTTTTGCCACTCCTCTGGGGTACCAGACCAACCTGATGGTCTACGGTCCCGGCGGCTATCGCTTTACCGACTTCACCCGGGCAGGGTTGCCGCTGAATTTGCTGCTGTGTATCACCACGGTGGCGGTGCTGACCATCGGCTGGCCCCTTTCCCGCTGATCGACGGCCCCGCTGAATGTGAGCCGAAGCGCGTGGGATTACTCATTGGCCGGCTTGCCGATGGTGGCCAGTATGCCGCCGTCCACGTAGACGATCTGTCCGGTGACGAAGTCGCTGGCCTTTGATGAAAGAAATATGGCCGCACCCTGCAGGTCGTCCGGGTCGCCCCACTTGCCGGCCGGGGTGCGGCTGATGATGAATTCGTTCATGGGATTGCCCGCCACGCGGATGGGGGCGGTCTGGCTGGTGGCGAAATAGCCCGGGCCTATGCCGTTAACCTGCACATTGTGTTTGGCCCACTCGGTGGCCATATTGCGGGTGAGCATTTTCAGCCCACCCTTGGCGGCGGCGTAGGCGCCCACGGAGTTGCGCCCCAGTTCGCTCATCATGGAGCAAACATTGATGATCTTGCCGGCGCCGCGCTCCACCATTCTTCTTGCCACCGGACGAGTCATGGTAAAAACGCCCACCAGATCCACCTTGATGACCTGCTCGAATTCCTCGACGAGCATTTCCAGCATGGGCACGCGCTTGATGATGCCTGCATTGTTGATCAGGATATCGACGGGACCGACTTCCGCTTCGATGCGATTTACGGCGTCGATCACCTGGGTTTCATCGGTGACGTCAAAACGGTAGCCGTGGGCGCGATAGCCGTCGGAGCGGTACTCCGCCACGGCACCATCGATTTTCTCCTGCGACGAATGACCATTGATCACCAGCGTGGCGCCGGCGCTGCCCAGGCCCCTGGCCATGGCCATGCCGAGACCGTGGGTGGCGCCGGTAATCAGCGCCACCTTGCCGGTGAGATCGAAAAGCGGATGCGTCATTACTGTTCTCCTAGCGCAGGGTGTGCGGTTTGTGGAAGTCCATGTCGGTATAGTCCAGATTCTCCCCGGCCATGCCCCAGATAAAGGTGTAGTGGGCGGTGCCCACGCCGGAGTGCATGGACCAGGGCGGCGACACTACCGCCTGCTCGTTGCCTACCCAGATATGTCGGGTCTCGTCCGCCGGTCCCATAAAGTGACACACCGCCTGCTCCTCGGGGATATTGAAATAAAAATAGGCTTCCATGCGCCGGCTGTGGGTGTGCACCGGCATGGTGTTCCAGATACTGCCGGGTTGCAGCTCGGTCATGCCCATCTGTAACTGACAGGTATCCACCACGCCGCTGATCAGCAACTGGTTGATGCGTCTTTCGTTGCAGGTTTCCGACGACCCCAGCTCCAGCACCTTGGCATCGCTCATACTCACTTTTTTGAGGGGATAGCTGTGATGCGCCGGCGCCGAGTTGAGATAGAACTTGGCCGGGCGGCCCGGGTCCTCGCTGCTGAAAATCACCTCTTTGGCGCCGCGGCCGATATAGAGCGCTTCCTTGGTGTCCAGTGGGTAGGCATCGCCGTCCACCAGCACCGTGCCCTTGCCGCCGATATTAATGGCACCCAGCTCGCGGCGCTGCAAAAAGAAATCCGCTTGCTGCTGATACACCGGTTCCAGGGGAACCGGTTTGCTCACCGGCATGGCGCCACCCACCATGATGCGCTCATAGTGGGTGTAGACAAACAATACCTCGTTTTCGGCAAAGATTCGTTCGATAAGAAAATGCCGGCGCAGTGTGTCCGTGTCGTAGCACTTGAAATCGTCCTTGTGGACGGCAAAACGCTCTTCAACGATGTTCATGGGTTGCCTCTGTTTGCTGAGCAATCGATGGGTCTCTATGCCGGCCACCGGGCGCTGAGCCCGATGCTGCTAAAGAATTTAAGGGTAGCCACCAGGGCGCTGAGCTCGGTGTCGGATCACAGACCGGAATCGTAGCGAATTGTCGGGTCGGGATCACGCAGTAAGGACGGCAGTAAAAGTCCGGTACTTTCAGCAGCCAGTACAGCTGACTGCTGAAAGTACCGGAAAAGTCCGCTATTGGCGGACGATTAAAAAACATTCGACGGGCCCGTCCTGTGCCGGTTAACGCGCTCGCAACGTTACCGGCACTGGGTCTCTCACCTGTCTCTCTCTCGCTTTTTGCAATCTTTGACGGTTTGCGTCGAACGCTCTGGTCTCTCCTTTTGACCCTGCGGCCCAGCAGAGGGTTGATGTGGGCTCCAGTGCCGTAACGGCCAAAACATTGTGTTCCGGGACTTAGAAAAAATCAACGATCTATGGATATATTTATCAAAAAATACCTATTTAGTAGTTGAAATGTTACATTAAATATAATGTATACGTTTACATTTATTTGCCATTGAAAATGATATCGGTTACATATTTCGAGGATGTCGCATTTTCCCTAAAAAATAGGGCTCAAACCGCCTCCCAGGGCAAAAATTTTGCAAAAAATTTTGATCCTACGTTTTTTGCCTGACAGCGGTGTCAAGCACTCTAATTGTTGTGTCAGGCGCAAGTGTTGTCGCGCAAAAAGTGAATTTTGGCCGTTTCAGCAATTTTCTGGCCTAGGGCGTTTGCGCCGGCTTGTTTGCGAAGTCATTTTTGTTGGTGCTAGATTTGGCCCCGGTATTGACCGAATACCATTGCCGTTTTCGGGCGCCCACGGGCGCCTGTTTTTTTTGCCTGTTGTCTGGTGTCGCCAGTTAGTGCACTGGTGATCTCCAGTTGGGCTGCGGCGCTTGACACCTTGGCGCGGTGGTCTGAACCCGGATAACCGGATAAGCTGGCCGCTGCCCGGCAAAACCCGGCGCGGCCAATGCAGTGGGTCGGATGGCCCTGACGTCAATCACTGGGGGTAGTAATGAGAATAGCCATACCGCTGGAGCGGCGCGCTCACGAGCGGCGGGTCGCGGCCACGCCGGACACGGTAAAAAAATTTGTCGCCCTGGGGTTCGAGGTCGCGGTGGAGGCCGATGCCGGTCGCGCCAGTCGCATACTCGATGATGCCTACCGGGCGGCGGGTGCGCAAATTGTGACCGACGCGGCGGCACTGCTGGGCAATGCGGATCTGGTACTGAAAGTCCAGCGCCCCCTGCTGGTCGGCGAAGGCGGTGTCAATGAACTGGGCATGATGCGCCGGGGGACGCTGCTGGTGGGTATGCTCGCGCCCTTTGCCGATCCGGAAGCGGTGCAGCAGTACGCCGCCGCCGGCATTGACACCCTGGCGCTGGAGTTGGTGCCGCGAATCACCAGGGCGCAGGGAATGGATGTGCTCAGTTCCCAGAGCAATCTGGCGGGTTATCGCGCTGTGCTGGAGGCCGCTTATGTGTACGATCGCGCCATGCCCATGATGATGACCGCCGCCGGCACCGTAGCGCCTGCCCGCGTTATGGTGCTGGGTGCCGGAGTGGCAGGGCTGCAGGCCATCGCCACCGCTCGACGCCTGGGTGCCATTGTCAGCGCCACCGATGTGCGACCGGCGGCCAGGGAGCAGGTGGAGAGCCTGGGCGGCAAGTTTGTCATGGTGGAGAGTGAGGAGACGGCGCTGGCGGAAACCGCAGGCGGCTATGCCAGGGAGATGAGCGAAGACTACAAGCGTCGTCAGGCGGAACTGGTAGCCGCAACGCTGAAGAAACAGGACATCGCCATCTGTACCGCGTTGATTCCCGGCCGCAAGGCGCCCACCCTGATTACCGATGAGATGGTGCACAGTATGCGCCCGGGGTCGGTGATCGTCGACATGGCAGTGGAGCAGGGGGGTAACTGCACACTGTCCCGGCCCGGCGAAGTGGTGGAAATCAACGGTGTGAGCATCATTGGCCACCTCAATATTCCCAGCCGGCTGTCCGCCGACACCAGCGCGCTCTATGCCAGGAATCTGCTGAATTTTGTTACACCGATGGTGGATACGGAAACCCCCCGGCTGGCCGTTGACTGGCAGGACGAAATCTACTCGGCGACAGTGCTGACCCGTGATGGCCAGGTGGTGCACCCGGCGTTCCAGAACAACCCGCAAGCGTGATCGGAGGATTTCATGGCGGATACATTTGTTTCCCAGCTGTCCATTTTCGTGCTGGCCATCTTTGTCGGTTACTACGTGGTCTGGAGCGTTACGCCGGCGCTGCACACGCCGCTGATGTCGGTAACCAATGCCATTTCCAGTGTCATTATCGTCGGCGCGCTGATTGCCGCCGGTCCGGCTGATCTCAGTCTGTCCAAGGTGCTGGGCTTTGTCGCCATGACGCTGGCGGCCGTGAATATCTTCGGCGGCTTTACGGTTACTCAGCGCATGCTCGGCATGTACAAGAAGAAAAAATGACCGGGGGTTCTATGTCGTCGCTACAAGCAAATCTGACGTCGCTGGCCTATCTGGTAGCGGCGGTACTTTTTATCATGGCGTTGCGCGGGCTCTCCTCGCCGGAGACATCCCGGCGCGGCAACGTCTGCGGCATGGTGGGCATGGCCATTGCCGTGGGCACCACCGCGCTCAGCCCCGAGGTGCAGTCCTACACCTGGATACTGGTGGCGCTGGTGATTGGCGCCACCATCGGTGTCACTATCGCCCGGCGCATACCCATGACCGCCATGCCGCAACTGGTGGCGGGCTTTCACAGCCTGGTGGGTATGGCGGCGGTATTGGTGGCCGGCGCTGCCTTTACCAACCCCGGCGCCTTCGGCCTGTTGGCACCCGGTGGTGATATCTATATCGCCAGCAGAATCGAAATGGGGCTTGGTGCGGCCATCGGTGCGATCACGTTTACCGGTTCGGTGGTGGCTTTCACCAAGCTGCAGGGTCTGGTTTCGGGCGCGCCCGTGTCCTTCGCCGGTCAGCACCTGCTCAACGCGCTGCTGGGCGTCGCCATTATCGGTTTGCTCGCCTATTTTTGCGTGCAGCAGGCGCCCTGGGTGTTTTGGACGCTGGTGGCATTGTCGTTCGTGATCGGTGTCTTGATCATTATTCCCATTGGCGGTGCCGACATGCCGGTGGTGGTGTCCATGCTCAATTCCTATTCCGGTTGGGCCGCCGCCGGTATTGGCTTTACCCTGAACAACGGCGCGCTGATTGTCACCGGCGCTCTGGTCGGTTCGTCGGGTGCCATACTGTCCTATATCATGTGCAAGGGCATGAACCGCTCGTTCATCAGCGTGATACTCGGTGGTTTTGGCGGTGAATCCAGCGCCGGTCCTGCCGGTGCGGATCAGGACAGGCCCATCAAGCAGGGCAGCGCCGAGGACGCCGCCTTCATCATGAAGAACGCCGGTTCGGTCATCATAGTGCCGGGTTATGGCATGGCGGTGGCGCAGGCCCAGCACGCACTGCGCGAGATGGTGGACGAACTCAAGGAAGCCGGTGTCAAGGTCAGCTACGCCATTCACCCGGTGGCCGGTCGCATGCCGGGCCACATGAACGTGCTGCTGGCCGAAGCGAATGTGCCCTACGACGAAGTGTTCGAACTGGAAGACATCAACAACGAGTTTCAAACCACCGACGTGGCCTTTGTCATCGGTGCCAACGATGTGACCAATCCGTCGGCCAAAACAGACCCGAGCAGCCCCATTTTCGGCATGCCGGTATTGGATGTGGAAAAAGCCCGAACAGTGCTGTTCGTCAAGCGCAGCATGGCGTCGGGTTATGCCGGCGTGCAGAACGAATTGTTCTACCGGGACAACACCATGATGTTGTTCGGCGATGCGAAAAAAATGGTAGAGAGCATTATCAAGAATCTTGATTGATGGCTGTGGGCGCAAGTGAGATAAGTGTTATGAAACCATGCACACCCGTAAGGGCCTTCGCTGTTCTGACGCTGGCGCTGACTTCCTTGTTGCTCGGCGGTTGCCAGCGTCTGGATGACACCGTCGTGCTGAAACTGGGCCACGATCTGGATCAGAGCAGTACCGTGCATCGGGCCATGGTGTATATGAGCGAGCGACTGCAGGAGCTGTCCGATGGCACCATGCGGATTGATGTCTACGCCAGCGGCCAATTGGGCCCGGAGCGGGAATTGATTGAGTTGCTGCAGATTGGCAGCCTGGCCATGACCAAGGTGTCCGCCGGTCCCATGGAAAACTTTGTGCCGGAAATGCAAATCTTCAGTATTCCCTATGTATTCCACGATCACGATCACTTCTGGCGCTTTTTGGAGAGCGATCTTGGCCGTGAACTCCTGGCCTCGGGCGACCATGTACGACTGCGTGGGCTGGGGTATTACGACGCCGGCAGTCGCAGCTTCTATACCGTGAACCGCCCGGTGCATACCCCGGCTGATCTGGCCGGTCAGCGCATCCGGGTGTTGGAAAGCCAAACCGCCATGCGTATGGTGCGTGAGCTGGGTGGCTCACCCACGCCCATCTCCTGGGGGGAGCTCTATACAGCGCTGTCCCAGGGCGTGGTCGACGGCGCCGAGAACAATCCGCCGAGTTTTCACCTCTCCCGCCACTACGAAGTGGCCAGGTACTACACCCTGGACGAGCACACAGCGATACCCGATGTGGTGTTGATCAGCAGCTATATCTGGAACAACCTCACCGAGCAGCAACAACAGTGGCTGCAGCAGGCCATGGATGAATCGGCGGTCTACCAGCGCGCGCTGTGGGCCGAAGCCACCGCAGAGGCGCTGGCCATTGTCGAGGCTGCCGGCGTTGAGATCATTTACCCGGACAAGACGCTATTCATGGAGCGGGTGCGCCCCATGCACGAAGCCTTTCGCGGCCAGCCGGTCTACGACTTGATACAAACCATTCAGGCCATGTAGTGGAGGTGTAGCATGTTGACGATGCTGGATAAGGCATTGGCCTACTTTCTGATGACCTTGATGGCACTGATGGTAGTGGACGTCAGTTGGCAGGTGTTTACCCGCTATGTGCTGAACTCCCCCAGCCCATTCACCGAAGAACTGGCCAGATTTCTGCTCATCTGGATAGGCTTGCTGGGTGCGGCCTACGCCTTTCGCAAAAAGGCGCATCTGGGGCTGGATCTGATGGTGCAGAAGATGCGACCCAGGGCGCGCTTGAAAGCCGAAGTACTGACCAATCTGCTGTGCTTTGCCTTTGCCGCCAACGTTATGGTTTACGGTGGTGCCCGGTTGGTGCTGTTGATGCTGGAGTTGGGGCAGACGTCGGCGGCACTGCGTGTGCCCATGGGTTACGTCTACCTGGTGCTGCCCCTGAGCGGCACCCTGATAGGCGTTTACGCTCTGGATAATGCCCGCCAGTCCATTCGTCAGTTGCGCGAGTTGACCGACGCGTCCTGAACACAATAACGAGCCGAAAGCCCTATGGAACTGTCGATTCTCATTCTTCTGGTCAGCTTTATCATTCTGCTGGCCCTGCATGTGCCCATCGCCATCAGTATCGGTATCGCCACCTTGCTGACCATGCTGTTTACCATTGATTTTACCCCGGCCATGATCACCATGGCGCAACGTATGGCGGGTGGGATCAACAGTTTTGCGTTGCTCGCCATCCCCTTCTTTATCCTCTCCGGGCTGTTGATGGGGCAGGGTGGCATCGCCCGCCGACTGATCGAATTCGCCAAGGTATTGTTTGGTATGCTGCCCGGCGGGCTGGCGTTTGTGAATATCATCAGTTGCACGCTGTTTGGCGCCATATCCGGGTCGGCCGTGGCGGCCACTTCCGCAGTGGGCGGGTTTATGGTGCCGGCCATGAACAAAGAGGGCTACGACAGGAATTTCAACGCAGCGGTCACCGTCACAGCCTCCACCACCGGTCTGCTGATTCCGCCGAGTAATATTCTGATCATCTACTCCCTGGCCAGCGGTGGTGTATCTATCGCGGCGTTGTTTATCGCCGGCTATTTGCCGGGTCTGCTGGTCACGTTGAGCCTGATGGCGGTATGCGGAATCTGGGCCAAGCGCGCAGGTTATCCCGTGGGTGAGCGGATCCCGTTCAAAGACGCGGTCAAAAAGACTCTTGATGCCATGCCCAGTCTGATGTTGGTGGTGATTGTCATCGGCGGGATCGTCGCTGGTGTGTTTACTGCCACCGAAGCCAGCGTAATCGCTGTGCTCTATGCGTTGTTGCTGGCGGTGTTCATTTACCGGGAAGTAAAGATTTCCGCGTTGCCCCAGATTCTGATCAAGTCGGTGGAAACCACCGCCATCGTCATGCTGCTCATTGGCACTTCGTCGGCCATGTCCTGGGTGCTGTCCTACGAGAATGTGCCGCAGACCATCAGTAACGCATTGATTGCTCTGAGTGACAATAAAGTCGTCATTCTGTTGACCATCAATTTTATTCTGCTGGTGGTGGGTATTTTTATGGACATGACCCCGGCGGTACTGATTTTCGCGCCCATCTTCCTGCCGGTGGTGATGGAACTGGGTATGTCACCGTTGCACTTCGGTATTATGATCGTACTCAACCTGTGTATCGGCTTGTGTACGCCGCCGGTTGGCTCGGTATTGTTTGTCGGTTGCAGTATTGCCAAAACCAGTATTGCGCAGATGGTGCGCCCGCTGTTGCCCATGTACGCGGCGATGTTTGTGGTGCTGTTGCTGGTGACCTATGTACCGTGGATCAGCGAGGGGCTACCGAGGCTGTTTGGCCTGTATCAGTAGCGCGTTATCAATCCCCAGGGCGAATTGCTCACGGGGAACGCGACGCTACTCAACTACCGATGATCGAGGCATGGTTTGCAGTGCGGCGGCAAAAATGGTCTTGTCGATAACGCCGCCGCGGTGCTGAATTACCACGCCAGCGCAGCGAATGCCTTGCGCGGCGGCGGCGGCGGGATCGGTGCCCTGCAGGCGGGAGGCCAGATAACCGGCATTGAAAGTGTCGCCGGCGCCGGTGGTGTCCACCACCTGGCTGACTGGAGGCACGGGTACATTGACCTGATGGCCGTCGCTGATGACCACCACGTCCTCGGCGCCGCGCTTCAGGATGAGTTCGGAGATATGCGGGTAGCGTCGCCGGCAACCGGCTACGCTGGCGTCGTCCCAGAGCAGTTGTTCGTCGTCGAGCGTGAGCAGGGCGATGTCGCAGTGTTCCATGGCGTCGCGCATGGCGCCCTGAGCGATGTTGCGATCGGGCCACAAACGCGGACGATAGTTGCTGTCGAAGGCGACGGTGATGCCCCGATCGCGCAGCGCACGCAGGCTGTTGTACAGATTGGCGCGCGCGGTCTCGCTGATGATGGCCAGGGTGATACCGCTGAAGTAAACACAATTGCATCGGGTCAATTGTTGCAACAGCTCGCGACTGGCTTCCTCGGAGCTGAACAGCTCCCGAGCGGGAGCCTCCTTGCGCCAGTAGTAGAACTCCCGCTCGCCGTCCGCGCCGTTGCGGATGGCATAGAGCCCAGGTGTTCGCCCTGCCAGTTGGCGAATCATGGCGGCGCCGATATTCTCGGTCGCCATGCGCGCCAGAATCTGGTTGCTGTAAGCATCGTCGCCCAGCAGGGTAACGTAGTGGGTGTTCAATCCCAGCCGCGACATGTACACCGAAGTGTTATAGGTATCGCCAGCATAAGACAGTGCCATCAGCTCGCGCCTTTCTTCCGGTGCCGAAGGAAAGGGTGCGAGTTCGATCATGACTTCGCCGATGGCGGCTATTGTCTTCCCGGCTGAAGTTTTCATTGAGAGTGTTTTCCTGTTGAATGACGGGTAGATCGCCAACGTTGAAAGCAGATCGCCAAATATAGCACTCAGGTGTATGTCGCGCCAGCGCGACGGTGTTGTCAGCGCTGTCAAGTTTATTAACTCAACAAACTCCTAAACCAACCAGCAGTGATGTAACTATGGAACGCTTGAATTCAATAAGTCTGCAACACCTGCCGCGTGACGTGGCGCGGCCTGAATATCTCCGGGATGAAATCAGGCCCGGAATCGTGCATCTGGGTATTGGCGCCTTTCACCGGGCGCATCAGGCATACTATACCGAAGCCGTGTTGAATCGTTTTGGCGGCGATTGGGCCATTGTTGGCTGCAGCCTGCGTTCCGCATCCGTGCAGGAGCAGTTGGCGCCCCAGGATGGACTCTACACCCTGGTGGAGCGTTCAGGCGAGGGAGAAAAACTGCAGGTGATAGGCGCGGTATCCAGCGTGTTGGTAGGGCCGGATCATCCGGCCGAGTTGGTGCAGCTTATGGCCGATCCGCAAATTCGCATCGTTTCCATGACGATCACGGAAAAGGGCTATTGTCATGATCCGGCCAGCGGCAATCTGAACCGGAATCATCCCGATATCCAAAAGGATTTCGTGAATTTGTCGAGTCCAGTCACCGCCATTGGCTATCTGGTTGCGTCGCTGCGGATTCGTCAGCGCACTGGTGCGCCGGGTGTGACTTTGCTCAGTTGCGACAATCTGCCGGACAACGGTCGTGTTCTGCAAAAAGTGGTGCGCCAGTTTGCCGAGCAGGTGTCGCCCGAGTTGCTGACCTGGATAGACGCCAATGTCACTTTTCCCTGCACCATGATTGACCGCATAGTGCCGGCAACCACCGAACAGGATCGCGAGGATGTGGCGCGGCGTCTTGGCGTGCGTGACGAAGGCGTGGTGGTGGCCGAGCCTTTTACCCAGTGGGTGATCGAAGACCACTTTGCCAATGGTCGTCCGGTCTGGGACAAGGTGGGCGCACAGTTGGTTGACGATGTGCGCATCTACGAAAAAATCAAACTCCGTCTGCTCAACGGCGCCCATTCCACGCTGGCCTACACCGGCTATCTGGCCGGCTTTGAAACCATCAGTGAAGTGATGGCGGAACCGGCTTTTGTCAATATGATCACCGTCTATATGGAACGCGAAGCGGGAGAAACCATCGTCGCGCCCGAGGATTTTGATCTGGATCGCTACCGCGAACAATTGTGCGATCGCTTCCGCAACGCCGCGCTCAGGCACCGCACCTGGCAGATTGCCATGGACGGTTCCCAGAAGCTGCCCCAGCGCTTGCTGGAAACCCTGCGCGAGCAGCTTGCCGGTCAGGGCCATATCGACATCATCTGTCTGGCGGTGGCGGCGTGGATTCGTTATGTGTCCGGTGTGGATGAAAAGGGTGATCCCATTGAGGTGTCGGACCCATTGGCGCCACAACTGCGCGAACTGTGCGACGCCAATGTCGGTAACCCGGAGGCTATGGTGCGGGCCGTGGTGGGAGTGGAAGCGGTATTTGGCAGTGATCTGCCGCGAGAGGACGCATTTATTGCCGCCACCACACGCTGGCTTGCTCGTTTTCTCGATTCTGGTGTCCGGCAGAGTATTCAGGCCAGTTTTTCCGCGCTTTGATGAGGCTGCTGCGCCGGCCCGTTACGCCAGCACCTGATACAACATGCGCAGGGACAGCAGGGTGACCAGCAGCGCGAACCACCGCTTGAGGTGTTTTACTGGCAGGCGGTGGGCCAGGCGGGCGCCCAGGGGCGCGGTGAGAAAACTCACGGAAGCAATGGCCAGCACCGCTGGCCAGTGTATGTAGCCCAGACTGCGCGCAGGCAAGCCCTCGACCTGCCAGCCGTTTATCCCATAGCCCATGGCTCCGGCCAGGGCTATGGGTAGCCCCAGAGCCGCAGAGGTGCCGATGGCCGTCTGCAGCCGAATGTTGCACCACACCAGATAGGGCACCGTCATGGTGCCGCCGCCGATGGCTACCATAGCCGACACGCCGCCGATGCCGGTTCCCGTCACACCCAACCCCAGCGCGCCGGGTAGGGTGCGTGCCGGATGGGGCCTCCTGTCCAGCACCAGCTGCAGCGCCACCAACCCCATAAAACAGGCAAAGAAAATGGCCAGGGGCTCCGCCGCCAACCAGGCGGCGAAGAAGGTAGCGCCGAACGTGCCCAGCAACACCCCCGGCGTCATGCCGCGCACAGCTGGCCAGTGTACGGCACCGTGGCGCTGGTGGGCGGCCATGCTTGCCAGCGCGGTGGGTACTATGGCGGCCATGGATGTGCCCAATGCCAGGTGGACAATCTGGGCGTCCGGGAATTGCTGGGCCACGAACAGCAGAGCCAGCACCGGCACCATGATTCCACCTCCGCCAATGCCGAACAGGCCGGCGAAAAAGCCGGTGACTGCGCCAAGCGCGAGATAGGCAGAAATCCAGGTCATTGCAGCGGTCCGATGGATGTGTGGATCTACCCGGGGGATTGTAGCCCAGAGGCTCGGCCGGGTTGAGTAATAATAAAGTGAGAACAAGCCCACAACTATCGCTCGACCGCATTGCGCTCAAAGGTGACGTTTGTACAAAATGTGGACACGGCTTTGAATATCGTCGAATGACAGCGCTAACAATTGCGCCAACAACAACCCATTTCATAGTTGCCAGAACTGCTAAAAATCGCTTGGAGTCATGTGGTCGGGCGTATCTTTGGCTAGCCGGTAGGGGATCTGGCCCTTAGTGGTGGTCGAGGACAATACCATGACTCTGGTGCGCCTGCGTGTACCCTGCGTATTCTGTTTTTGTCTGGCGATGCTGGCGGCCTGTGGTGGGGCTGGCTTTGATGATGGCAACCCCAACGCTGGAGAGCCCTCCAGCAGCGGCGCCACCCAACCCCCTGACACCACCTCATCTGGCAGCTCGTCCGGCGGTGATCAGGCGACCGGCGACGGCAAGCCTGCCTTCTGTAATTCGCCGAAACCCCAGGGGCTGTCAACCAGTTGGAGTTCGTCGGTCAATGGTTTGTTGGCATGCAGTTCCTGTCACGGCGTCGCGGGCGGTGGCGGCATAGGCCCCAACCTGCGTACGATTAACTATGGTCAGCGGTCTCTGGAAGACTACACTGTCATGATTCGTGCCGGCAGTGCCCAGAACGGCATGCCGGCCTATCCGGCATCGGCCTACTCCAACGAGGCACTGCTCAACGACTATGCGCATTTCGCTCACGATACGGCCTGTGATGAACCAGTAGCGACAGATCCGAACACGCCTGCGCCGACGCCCAGTCCCAGTCCGACTCCCGATCCGACGCCCAGTCCCAGTCCGACTCCTAGCCCGAGTCCCGATCCGGCTCCCAGCCCGGACCCCGATCCGACGCCCAGCCCGAGTCCTGATCCGACGCCCAGTCCGACGCCCAGTCCGACGCCTACTCCCGGAGGAACGACTCATTCGCCCACAACGTTTGCCTGCAGTGGCGGAACTCTGCCGCCAGTGGAACCCCTGCGTCGCCTGACAGTGTCGGAATATCGCAACACTGTGGAAGATCTGATTCATCTGCGTATGGTACAGAATGCTTCCGGTGGTGCTGATCGCACCCGTCGGGCAAATCTGGCAGCGAATATCACTCAGTCGCTGGCGCCACGACTGGAAATTGTCGGCGCCCAGTCTGGGGGACAGTACAGCAACAACACCAATACTCCGGTCTCCAATGTGGATGTGGTCAACGCGGTGCAGGTGGCTGGTGAGATAGGTGTTGCACTCACCGGTGCGGGTAACCCCAATGCCGGAGCGTCAGCTTTGGTGGACTTCTTTGGGAGCTGCGCTGCCAACCTGTCCGGTTCGGTCACGCGCAATGGCGCCGGTGCCCCATGGCAGTTCGCCAGCAACGCCACGTCCCAGACAAACTGTGTACGCACGTTTATTCAGGAGTTTGGTCGCCTAGCCCATCGCAAGCCCCTAAGTACCAGTCAGCTTGACAGTATGGTGGGTTACTACATCGACGGTCTGGCTCAATCCGCCACTCTGGAAGGAAACAGTGGTACCGGTGGCCGGCCCAACGTGGGCTTTGCATTCGTCATCATGCGGCTTTTATCGTCACCGGATTTTCTGTACCACGATCGACTGCCGGATCAGTCGCCGGAGATTACCGGTCAGTACTTGTACTCATTGAACTCGTATCAGTTCGCTGCCAAGTTGGCCTACACCTTCTGGGAAAGCATGCCGGATTCGGTGTTGCTGAACATGGCCGCCAATGGCTCTATTGACAGCAATCTACAGGGGGCGCTGGATCACATCATTACCAGCAGTCATGGCAGCCCCAGATTGCGTCGAACATTGCGCAAGTTCGCACGGGAATGGATGAAACTGGATCGCTTGCCGACTTTGGTCAATGACAATTCCGCTGCGTATCAGAACTTCAGACAGGGGTTGACCAATAACCAGCTGAATGCACTGGTGCAGCAGGCAACCCAGGAAATTGAGGACATGCTGGTGTACTACACTCTGGATCACAGTGGCCAGGGTGGCGTGTTTTCGGATCTGTTCCTGAGTTCATCATCCTTTGCTCGCGGTTCGGTGTTGAGTCAGATATACGGCACTTCCCCCTGGTCCGGTTCCGGAGAGGGTGTGCCTTTCCCGTCGGCCCAGGATCGCGGTGGCATACTCAATCGCGCAGCGTTTCTGATCAACGAAGGCGTGTCCAACGCGCTGATCATGCGCGGCGTGCATATTCGTCAGGATTTCCTCTGCGACATCATTGATCCACCACCGCCGGATTTCACTACACCGGATCCGACCCCGCTGGGTGATCTGCCTTCCACGCGGACTTTGGCGCAACACGACACCCAGGCCACTGGCTGCGCCGGCTGCCACTCACAGATCAATGCATTGGCGTTTCCGCTGGAATCCTTTGATTCTCTGGGGCGCTACCGGAACGGCTATGAACGGGTCTATGACCGTACCAACGCTTCAGTTTTGCGTTATGCCGAGCGGGAAGTGGATCTCGAGACCATTCCGATGATCAGCTTGAACGACTGGAACGTTTATTACAGCAACAGTGAGTACAACCAGGCGCTGGTAGATAACGGGAAGTTACAGGCCTGCTTTGCGCGTAATTTCTTCCGCTTCGCCAATCGTCGCAGCGAGGACCTATCCCGGGATGGTTGTGCCCTGGAGCACCTGCGCGGTGAACTTCAATACGGCACTCTGGAATCCTTTGTGCGGGCAGTAGCGACATCGCCGGGTTTCAATCAGCGGCATATACCGCGGTAACCCATTTCCTAGAGTATCAACGGCGGATCAGTAAGTGTTATGAAATATAATCCTGTCAGTCGCAGAATGTTTCTTCAGGGCCTGGGTGGAGTCTCTCTGGCCGTTCCCTTTATGTCGTCGCTGTTGCCCCGGCAGGCGCTGGCCCAGGCTCAGACGCCACCGGTAGGGCTAAATTTGCGCTATATAACGCTCTACAACCCCCACGGCGGCATCTGGAATCAGCACATCTATCCGGACACCCAGGCATTTATGCTGGATCCCCAGGGGTTTGATCATGGTTCCGTGGCGTCCCAGGGGCCAACCACCCAGTATGGCAACAATGCTTTCAATACCAATGACCGGGTAGGGTACAACATTCACGCCGGCCCCATGTCGAATTTTGTTCACTCGCTGAACACGGGTGGTTCGGGATTTTCGGAAATGATTGACGGCCAGTTCAACAGCTATCTGCAGCACATCACTGTGCTGCGCGGTCTGGATACTACCAATTACGCAGGACATCACTGGGGCAAGGCCTGCTTCGGTCAGCTAGGCCAGAACGACGGCATGCCCATGGTGCAGGAAATCAGCAACGCGTCCACCAGTATGCTCTGCGCCTATTCGCCGAGGTTCTATGCCGCCACACCCATGCAGCGGCATGTGGAGTTGTCCATCGGTACCTACATGGGGGGGACACACTTTCTTCAAAACGCCAGCAATGGAACGGTGCAGAGTGTCGGAAACGGGTTTTTCCCGTCCTGGCTGTCCCGTTTCAATCAATTGGTACAGACGCGGGAGGTGCAAGGTGTAGGTGGGACCACCAACCCGCGAATCATTCGCCCGGTGGATGTGATCAACTCGATCATGGAAGACCTGACTGCGCAGATGTCCCGCGCTTCTCGCGACGACCGCCTGGAGTTGGAAAGGTACATGGATGGCATCAACTCGGTGGCCACCAACCCGAATCTGTTGAATGTCAGTTTTGGCACTGGCGAGGACTATATTCCCGGCACGGAAACAGGTCTGGAGTGCGGCAGCAACCCGGCGGTTCCGCTGGACAACCAACCGGTGGGTTACAACCATAACGGCAGCACCGTAAGTCGTGACGTGCATCAGATTCAGGGTGGTATCGCCGAGGTTCGCCGCACCATGAGCGATATGGCGCAACTGACGCTGGCGCTGGTCAAATGTGGCGTCACTCGCCAGGTCAATATCGGGGTGGAACCCATTGTCAGTGATGTGTACACAGTGGGTAATGCCAGTGTTAACGTCAACCGCAATGACACCCATCAGGATATCTATCATCGCTACGGCGGCACACTGGGGTTCAATCCGGTACAGCGGCAGCGGGTTATGGTGGGTGCCTATCGGGATATCGCCCAAACTATTTTCCGCGAACTGATTGAGGGCCTGGATGTACCTGACCCGCACAACAATAATGGCGGAACCTATCTGTACAATTCCCTGGTGCACTGGTCCATGGAGAATTCTGGCACGCACCACACCTACAGCATGCCCACTGTCCTGGCCGGCCATGCCGGTGGCCGCATCGTCGCTGGCCAATATATTGACTACCGCAGACGTACGTCGACCTCCATATCAAATACCATCATCGGTGCTGGTTGGGAGCAGCGGGACGAACAGGATCAGCCAATAATACTCGGTGTGCCCATCAACCGCTTTTGGATCAGTGTGTTGCGGGCCATGGGTCTGCACGGGCATGAATTTATCCGCAGCTACCGCAGTCGGAACAACGACACTGCCTTCAACGGATCCGGGCCTGACAGCAACAATGCCAACAACACCTCGTTTACCACCTACGGCGCCATATTCCAGCATGTTCAACGGCCCTACCATCTGGAGAATCTGACTCGGGCGCTGCCGTTGCTGCATCCGTCCAATATCAACATCAACGCGGACGTATAGCCTGCTGGCATCCCGGATCGACGGGCCTGTAAAATGGCGTCGATGACTCAACGACGTTTCGCCAAACTACAGGAAGTGCTCCGGAGCCGCCAGCCGGACATGACGGTACTGACCGACCAGGTTCACAAGGCGCAGAATGTGTCCGCCATATTACGCACCGCCGATGCGGTGGGTATTGGCGAGGTGCACATGGTGCGTCCGGAGCGCGGCCGTTTTGTCTACCATCACACCTCGGGTGGCAGTGCCCGCTATCTCCAGGTCCAGGTGCATACGTCCGTGGAAGACGCGGTGCGCCGGCTGCGCGATCAGGGCTTCAGTTTGTACGCGGCTCACTGGTCGGACCGGGCCATCAACTACCGCGACGCGGACTTTACCCGGCCTTTTGCGCTGGTGATGGGCTCTGAAAAACTGGGGCTCAGCGACTACGCCGCGCGGCAGGCGGATTGCCACCTGACTATACCGATTATGGGAATGGTTGCCAGTTACAACGTCAGCGTGGCGGCGGCCATAATCCTGCAGGAGGCCATGCAGCGGCGACTGGAGGCGGGTTTTTATCGGCGTCCGGTGGTCGAAGACCAGGCTTATCGCGATACCCTTTTTCGCTGGGCGCAGCCGGACATGGCCGACTACTGTGATCGCCACGGCTTGCCCTACCCAGAATTGGACGAAGATGGCGACCTGGTGCCGCCAGCAGACCCGCGCTACCGCTGCCCTATTTAGGTGCGCTTTTACCGGTATGAGAACTGGTCCCCATTCCCGCCATTGGCGGGTTGTCTGGGCAAGCGCGTCCCGTGACAATGGAGGGTCGATAACAACCATTGCTGACGGAAATCCAAATGCAGCTGTGCCTCCCGGGGGTGTAAGGGGGTGCGAGGGGTCTTGGGGGTAAGTAATATGGTGCGCTTGCGAATTGTGGCCCTGGGTGCCTGCCTGGTGTTTCTGCTGGCCGCCTGTGGTGGAGATGTGGGTTTTGACTCCGGCAACCCAAATCCGGAGCAGCCGGGTGCGGGCGATTCGTCGTCTTCCTCCGGTGCAACCAGTTCGTCTTCATCCAGTGGCAGTGGGAGCAGCGGTTCCAGCAGTAGCGGCGCCACAGCCTCTGGCAGTTCGGGCGCTGGCGACGACTCCGCGCAGGATGGGCAGGGCGACAGCAAGCCCAGTTTCTGCAGTTCACCCAAGCCCCAGAGCCTCTCCAGTGCGTTCACATCCGCCGTGGCCGGGGGTAATGCCTGCTCTACCTGCCACGGCGTCACCGGCAACGGCTCCATAGGCCCCGGTCTGACGCGTCGGGATTACAGCAACTTTACGTTTGAAGCCTTTGAGCAGGCCGTGCGGGTGGGGATGGCCGCCACGGGTATGCCGGCCTACAGCGCTGGTCAGTACCCCGATCAGGCCCTGCGCAACGACTATGAGTACTTTGCCCACGACACTGCCTGCACCGACGGCCCGGTAGCCGTGGACCCGAACCCGCCCACTGGTCCGGTCAGTAACAGCCATTTGCGCACCACCAATTTCCAGGGGTCGAGTTGCCGGGCACAAAACGCGCTGCAGCGGCCCCAATTGTGGCGCCTTACCAGCCGCCAGTTTGCCAACTCTGTTCGGTCTGTATTCGGCGCGCATAACTTCCCCAACAATTTTGCCTGGCCGGACCTGGGGGACGCGCCCACTATCATCGGCATGTCGGCACGGGCGGATCGCTTGCTGATCAACAGCGTCAATATGGACTATATCAATGACGCGGTAGAGCTGGTGGTCGATCGGTTGCTGGATCATCACTCGGGAATTCGCGCCTGCGCCAGCGCTACCCAGCCCGGCTGTATCGACGATCTGGTGGATGAGTACGGCCCCCTGCTCTGGCGCCGCCCCCTGAACTCCCAGGAGCGCGACGAGCTGCTTGCCAGTCTGGCGACGGTGCGGCACAACCAGGTCTCCCGTGATGACCAGATCGGGTTTGTACTCAGCAGTCTGATGTTGAGCCACAATTTCCTGTTCCGCTATGAGCTGGGTAGCCAGTCCGGCACCAATGTGGATCTCAGCCCCTACGAAGTGGCCAGCTGGCTTTCCTATTCGCTCTGGGCCTCTCCGCCGGACGCGCAGCTTTACCAAGCGGCCGCCGGCAATCAACTGCGAACCCAGCAACAGATCGACGCGCAGGTGAACCGGATGATGGTGGATAACCGCTTCCGGGACAACCTGGTGGACTTCTTCGTCGATTTTCTGAAGCTGGATATGGTGCTGACGGTGGACAAGCTGTCGTCCCTGAACTTTTCCGGCAATCAGCGCAGCGCCTTGTTGCAAAGCGCCAGGATGACCCTGCGCGACCGCGTCAGCAATCTTGATGCGGACATCATGGACGTGTTTCGTGGCAATGACTTCTACGTCAACAATACCATTCGCTCCTTTTTCGGGCTGACGGGCAATTTCGGCAGTGGCATGACACTCACCAGCGTCAGTAATGAGGAGCGGTACGGCATCATGTCGCATCCGGCGTTTCTGGCGGTTCACTCCAATACCGGGGGCTCGGGCATAGTGCGCCGGGGTGTGTTTGTGCTGGAGCAGTTGCTCTGCGCCCATCTCGGCGATCCGCCCCCGGATATCGGCGGTCAGCCTTTGCCGTCGGAAGTGACTCCCGCGCAGACCTCGACCCGGGATCTGTTGTTTCTGGAGCACAGTTCCCAGCAGAACTGCATCGCCTGTCACCGCATTATCGATCCCGCCGGTTATGGCTTTGAGTCCTACGACACGCTCGGCCGCTTTCGCACCCACGAAAAAATTGGTATTTCCGGTGGCCTGCCTGGCGGCGTGCCTATTGACGCTTCGGGTACCCTGGGCAGCCCGGCGCTATATCATGAGATTATCTTCGACAATCACATTGACTACATCCAGCGTCTGATCGAAACGCCGGAGATGCGCGCCTGCCTGACCCGGCGCATGGTGGAGGCTATGGTTGGCCGTCCCGTGGGCAACAGTTGCGACCTGGAAAAGGTGAGCCACCAAGTGGATTATGGCAACGCAACCATTCGCGAGCTGGTTCTGGGCGTTATGCACCTGGAAAGCGGCCGCGCCCGTACCCGATAGCAGGGGGTAGACCATGAGTAGCAAGAAGTTGAACGACATGTACATGGCCCGCCGCACCTTTATCAAGGGGCTGGCGTCGGTGGGTCTGTTGTCCTCCCTGCAGGTGGAAAAGCTCTTTGCCCAGACATCGGCGCCGCTGCGGGTGTGCTTTGTGGCGCTGCAGCACGGCTGGGGCGGCGGCGACGAATCCCAGCAGATCGGGGGTGAAATCACCGGCTCGGAATTCGATTTTGTGCTGCCCAGTTTTTGGCAGCCTTTTCAGCCACTGATCGACGATTGCGTATTTATCGACGGGCTGCGCGGCACCTTCTGGGACAATGCGCATGACATATCCTATACCGAAATGCTGAGTCAGTCGCTGCCCTGCGATATTGCCACCAGCGGCAACGACCGTTTCCCTGCGCCGGTGGGCCCGTCCATTGACTGGGTGTTGGAACAACACTACAACCAGAGTGAGGCACTGCGCTTTTCCGCGGGCTACCGCAGCTGGGGCTTTCCGTACCACCCCCTGTGCTGGACCGGCCACCAGACACCCCAGGCGTTGCCCATACGCACCCGCGCGGCGACCGCTTACAACGATATATTTCGAGACTTGCTGGATCCGGCAAACCGGCCGGACCCCAGCCAATGGTTCAATCCCAAGCAGGAAATGTTTCCCCACCTGTCCCGCGAGGCGAACCGGATACTGAACAATGTACCTCCATCCGAGCGAGGCAAGTTATTGGGTTACCTGGACGCGGTGGGCGTACTGGAAAACCGCCACGCCGGGCAGGCGCCGGTTTCCCATGGCACGGCGGATGTGCGACGCATCCCCATGCACAATGACAGTGCCGGACAGGAGATCGACTCCTTCTTTGATATGATCAGGGTGGGCTTTGCCAACGACACGCACCGGGTAGCCGTCATGGGCCTGGGCGAATCAGACCGCAGTTGGCGCTGGAATCCAGAATCCGGCGGTCAGGTTACCGGTATTACCGGCGTGTTTGAAGATTTTCACCAGGACGTTGCCCACTATCTTGGCGACGCCGACCAGAATAATAACTGGATTAGGCCCGTGAAAAGTGAAAACGTGCGCCGTGCCTATGGTGCCTTTACCCGGCACCATGCACAAAAGGTGGCCAACTTCGCCATGGACCTCAAGAACACCGTGGATATCGACGGCAACTCCCTGCTGGACAACACCATTATTGTGCTCACCGGAGAGGTGGGCAACGGCTGGCACAATAACCGGCGTAAGCCCCATATCGTTATCGGTGGTGGCAGCCGGATAAACAGGAGGCGCTGGTACCAGGTGCCACAAGCCGACGCGACGTCCATTGGCAGTTGGAACAGCAATGACAACTTTGTGAGCATAGCGGATAGAACCGGCTGGTTGAGCGGCATGCACAGCGCCCGTACACCGGCGGATCTCTATGTGCGTATCGCCAATCTGGCTGGCCTGAATATCAGCCGCTTTGGCTTTGACCCGCTCAACAACGGGCCATTGGATATCTAGGCTATGAGAGCCACCATCCGGGAGAAATCTCTCCCGGATGGTGGTATTTTGCTAAAATTTCGGGCAGGGCAGCTACAGCAGTCAGTTCAGGAGACCAAGTGTGAAGATCAGATTTTTCGTAATAATCGCGGCGATACTGTTTGTAGCCGCTGCGCCAGTCCACGCCGTCCAGCCCGGCGACAGGGCGCCGGCGGTATCGCTGAAACCACTGGCCAATGTACCGGATACGGGCAGGGTAACCCTGGATGATTATGTGGGCATGTTGGTCTACCTCGATTTTTGGGCCTCCTGGTGCGGGCCCTGCCGCCGCTCATTCCCGGCACTGGAGGAAATTCGTGAGAAGTACCACGAAGAAGGCTTCGAAGTGTTGGCGGTGAATCTGGACGACGATCTGGCCGATGCTCACCGCTTTCTTGAGCGCTTCCCGGTTAGCTACCCAGTGGTTCACGATGCCAGCAAGCGGTCACCCCAGGACTATGCGGTAAAGGGTATGCCCAGCGCTTACCTCATTGATCAGTTCGGCGTGGTGCGCTATGTGCATGTGGGCTTTCGCAACCGGGACATTCCGGAAATCGAAAGCAAGATTGAGGAACTGTTGGGTATCAATTGATGAGTCGAATCATTGCAATCACGCTTCTGCTGCTGACAACTCTGCTTGCCGGCTGCGCCAGCGTGTCGCCCTGGGAGAAAGGCGATCTGGCACGATCGGAAATGGCGTTTGATCCGGACCCACTGGCAGCCAAGCTGAGCGGCCAGGTGTATCACAGCAAGGAGGGCTCCTCAGCCAACACCACCACCTCCGGTGGCGGTTGTGGTTGTAACTAGTGTTTATCCAGAGCATCCCGGGAGCGCAAGTCGTATTGCCATGACAGAAAAAAAACAAAGCAGGGCACTGCTGGCCATTACCGCAGCTGCGGTCTCATTGCCCGGGTTGCTGCCAAAAGTCGTGGAAGGCTCCACGCCAATTGAAAACCCTACATTCAGCTATCGTTATTCCCGCTACGCCGAAGATCCCATGGCGGCCGGAAATTTGCTGGCGGGCGACCCGGACCGGTATGAAATTGACACCCATCAGTTGCGGTTTCAGACGGCTATTGGCGATCATATGGAGATTTCTTTTGACCTGATCCGCGAATCCATGTCCGGCGCTTCGCCCTGGTTTGTCGCCTACCAGGACAGGCTGGATGACGAGGGAAATCCGGTGCTGGATGGCGAAGGTCGCGTTTTGCGGGACCCGGTGCAGGTCATGAGCAGTGCCACCATCGTGGAAGACCGCACGGCATTTGACTTGGGGTTAAGCCGGTATTTCACCAGGTCCAGAAACACAACAACGATAGGTTTTTCCACAGAAAACGACTACGACGCCTACAGCTTTTCCACCGCTCAGATGTTTGCGTTCAACAATAACAACACTGAACTGGAATTTACCCTGAGGGCATCCCGAGACCAGCTGGCGCCCACCCATACCGAGATCTTTACGCCCAGTGTTGAGTCAGCCAACAAATACAATGTGGGCGGCAGTATCAGTTTGGCTCAGGTGATGACCCGCTCTTCCATTATCAGTACGGCCCTGGGTTACAACGTCTATAACGGCTTTCTATCCGACCCCTACAAGCGGGCTCTGGTGGGAGACAACATAGTGCCGGATTCCCGGCCGGATATTCGCGAGCATATCTCTTGGCACAACCGCTATCGCAAATTTTTTTCCGGCGTCAACGCGGCGCTGCATTTGGACTACCGCTATTTTGCCGACAGTTGGCATGTGGATTCCCACACGGTATTACTGGGGTGGCATCAAAACTTTGGCCAGCATGTGCGCATCGCGCCCGAAGTGCGGTGGTACGCTCAGAGTGAAGCAGCCTTCTATCGCAATTACTATGATCATGAGCGCAACGATGGTTTTTACTCCAGTGACTATCGCCTTTCTGCCTTTGCGGCGCTGAGTATGAAGGTGAATGTGATATTCACTTTCGAGTCGGCAACTATCAATATCGCCTATGAGTCCTACGAGAGCACGGATAAATCCGGAGACGCCACCGGCCAGCGAGCCAATCCGGGGCTGGTCAGTTTCAGCCATATCGGTGCCGGCTTCGCTTATCGCTTCTGATGGACAGTCGTCTGCAACGCCGGACTTTTCGCGCCATGGGCAGCCCCTGCGAGCTGCAGTTGTATCTCACCCCGGAGCAGGATGTGGCGGCAGTGATGACGACCGCCATGGACGAGGCTCTGCGCCTGGAGCGCAAATACACCCGCTACCAGTCCAGCAGCGTTACCTCCGCCATCAACGCCGCTGCCGGGTCCGGTCAGGCGGTGGCGCTGGATGAGGAAACCGACAAGCTGCTGCACTATGCCGATACCCTCTATCAGCAGAGCGACGGGCTGTTTGACATTACCTCGGGAATACTGCGCCGCGCCTGGGACTTCAAGTCCGGCAGGCTTCCGCCTCAGAAGCAAATCGATGCCTTGTTGCCCTTGATTGGTTGGCACCGTGTGGTGCGCGACGAGCGGGGCATCAGGCTGCCGGAGCACGGCATGGAGTTGGACTTTGGCGGTTATGTCAAGGAGTACGCCGCCGACTGCGTGGCCGAAGTGTGCCACCGTCTGGGGGTGAGACACGGCCTGGTGAACCTGGGTGGCGATGTCAAACTGATCGGCCCCCATCCGGACGGCAAGCCCTGGCAGGTGGGGGTGCAGCATCCCCGGCACCGGGACAGGGCCATCGCCACGGTGGCGCTGTCCAGCGGCGCCCTGACCACCAGCGGCGACTACGAGCGCTTTATGCTGGTGGACGGCCGCCGCTACTGCCACCTGCTCAACCCGAAAACCGGCTGGAGTATTCAGCCGCGGTTTTCATCCATCAGTATCATTGCCGAACAGTGCATCGTCGCCGGCGCCCTGTCCACCATCGCCATGCTGAAAAGCGGCGGGGGCGAAGACTGGGCGGAAGACCTGGGCGTGCCCTATCTCAGTGTTGACCAGCAGATGCAACTGGGCGGCAAAATCATCACCCTCTAAACTACTGCGCGCAGTAGTTTATGGGATGGATTCTATTTTTTGGCTCGCTTGCGCTCGTTCTCCGTCAGCAGTTTCTTGCGCAGGCGAATGCTTTTCGGCGTTACTTCCACCAACTCGTCGTCCTCGATAAACTCCAGTGCCTGCTCCAGGGTGTGGCGAATGGGCGGCGACAGGGTCAGGGCTTCGTCGGTGCCGGCGGCGCGGATATTGGTCAGTTGCTTGGCCTTGGTGGGGTTCACCACCAGGTCGTTGCCCCGGGAGTGGATGCCGACGATCTGGCCTTCGTAGACCTCCTCGCCGTGGCCCAGAAACAGGCGGCCGCGATCCTGCAGCGCGTAGAGGGCATAGGCCAGAGTCTTGCCCTTGACCATGGACACCAGCACGCCGTTCTGGCGGCTCACCACCTCGCCGGCTTTCACCGGGCCGTAGTGATCGAAGATGCTGGTCATGATGCCGGAGCCGGAGGTGAGGGTGAGAAACTGACCGCGAAAACCGATCAGTCCACGCGACGGCACGATAAATTCCAATTTGACCCGGCCCTTGCCGTCGGGCTCCATATTGGTCATCTCGGCCTTGCGCAGGCCCAGCTCTTCCATCACCGCGCCCTGGTGCTGATCTTCCACATCGATCACCACCTGCTCGAAGGGCTCGTGGATCTCGCCGTCCACCTCCTTCTGAATCACTTCCGGCCGGGACACACCCAGTTCAAAACCTTCCCGGCGCATATTCTCGATCAGCACCGACAGGTGCAGTTCGCCCCGGCCTGAGACGACGAACTTGTCCGGGCTGTCGCCCTGACGCACCCGCAGCGCCACGTTGTGGATCAGCTCCTGATCCAGCCGTTCGCGGATATTGCGCGAGGTGACAAACTTGCCTTCGCGGCCGGCAAAGGGTGAGTCGTTGACCTGGAAGGTCATGCTCACCGTGGGTTCGTCCACCGACAGAGCCGGCAATGCCTCCACCTTGTCTGGGCTGCACAGGGTGTCAGAGATATCGAGCCCGTCCACACCGGTGATGCAGACAATGTCGCCGGCGGTGGCGCGCTGGGTTTCCACCCGCTCCAGGCCGTGGTGACCCATCACCTGCAGCACCTTGGCCTTGCGCTGCTTGCCTTCACGCTCCAGCACCGTAATCACCTGGTTGGGCGACAGGCTGCCCCGGGCGATGCGGCCAATGCCGATAACGCCCACATAGCTGTTGTAGTCCAGGGCGGATATCTGCATCTGGAAGGGGCCGTCCACGTCCACCGCCGGGGGTGCCACCCGCTCGACGATCATTTCGAACAGGGGCGTCATGTCGTCCGCCAGCTGATCCGGCCTGGGGCCGGCCACGCCGTTCAGGGCGGAGGCGTAGATCACGGGAAAATCCAGCTGCTCGTCGCTGGCGCCCAGGCGGTCGAACAGGTCAAACACCTGGTCCACCACCCAGTCGGGCCGGGCGCCGGGGCGGTCCACCTTGTTGATGACCACAATGGGGTTCAGGCCCTTTTCAAACGCCTTCTGGGTGACGAAACGGGTCTGCGGCATGGGGCCGTCCACCGCATCCACCAGCAGCAGCACCGAGTCCACCATGGATAGCACCCGCTCCACCTCGCCGCCGAAGTCGGCGTGGCCCGGGGTATCGACGATATTGATGCGGTAGTCGTTCCAGCGGATGGCGGTATTCTTGGCCAGGATGGTGATGCCGCGCTCGCGCTCCTGGTCGTTGGAGTCCATGATGCGTTCGGCGCCCTGGGTGCGGCGATCGAGAGTGCCGGACTGCTGTAGCAGGCGGTCCACCAGGGTGGTCTTGCCGTGGTCTACGTGGGCGATAATGGCGATATTGCGCAGGTACTGAATACTGGATGCGTCGGTCACTTTGGTTGGTGTCTCTCGGTGTGCAGGAGGGCTGGCAGGCAGGACAGGAAGGTGCCTGGGTATAAAAGCCGGGCATTATACCCGGCAAAGGTCGCGGCAGGAATCATTGCGGAGAAATTTTCCTGCAGCAGGCTGTCAGAGACCAAATCTTCCCCGCCCCTCCTCGCCGGGGGTGACGTACTCGCCGTCGGCGGCGTACTGGAAGGTTTCGATACGCAGCCGGCGGCTGTTGACGAAACACACCACCTGATGGGTTTCCGCCGCTCCCTGATGCCTGTTGTCGCTGAACAAATCCACGGTCATAAATATCTTGTACAGGCCTTCGTTCAGGTCCAGCCGGCTGGAGCGGCTGTCCACCGTCAGGTTGCTCTGGCGCCGCCCGAAATCCCGGCGGGCGCGTTCCTCGCAGGCCATTTGTGCATCGGTCATGGTGACGTTTTCGTGCATTACACCGCCGCTGTCGCCGCCCTCGCGGGTAAATTGGAGTGCGTCGCTGAAGTAGAGAGTACTGCCGACGGCGATGAGAATCACCAGGCCGGAAGCAGCGATCAGTGCCAGCAATTGGGTGTACTGTTTTTTTTCCGGCACGATCAATCCTCCCGGGGACGGAACACTCCCACATTCTGATGGCCGGCGTCGCGCAGATGGGCGGCGTGGAGCTGGCTCATCACGCCCCGACCACAATAGAGTAAATAATAGGCGCCGGAGTCCAGTTGCGCAAAGCGCTGGGTGAGACGAAAGAAGGGAATGGTTTCCACCTGCACCCCTTCCAACCGCAGGGGGCGCAGGGCCTCCTCGTCCGGATGGCGGATATCGATTACCACCTGGCCGGAGACCGGGGTTTCCTGCACGGGCACGGCCTCCTCCGGCGCCAGAGAGTCCGCCAGTTCGTGGATATTCAGTACCTGGCGAGCGGCCAGAGCGCGCTCCAGTGTTTCACCGTCCAGTGCCTCCTCTGCCGCTGCCACCTTCTCCGGCCTGGCCTTGGTGGTGGGGCGCACAGAGATGACGCCACAGTACTCCGGCACACTGGCGGAGAAGGTTTCGGTGCCGATGCGCCGGGACAGATCGATGATATCCCCCTTGTCCATGGCGATCAGCGGTCGCAGTACCGGCAGTTCGGTGGCGTTGTCGATGGCGCGCAGGTTGGGCAGGGTCTGGCTGGATACCTGGGCGATGCTCTCGCCGGTAACCAGGGCCTGGGCGTTGATATCCTCCGCCACCCGGGTAGCGGCACGCAGCATCAGGCGCTTGAGCATGACCCCCATATAGGCGTTGGGCACCTTCTCCAGGATTTCGCTCACCACTTCCTCAAAGGGCACCGTGATGAATTTGACGTTGTGTGAGGTGCCGAACTTCTGCCAGAGAAAATAGGCCACTTCCTTCACCGCCATTTCGTGAGCCCGTCCACCGAGGCGGAAAAAGCAGAAGTGAGCGCGCACACCGCGCTTCATCATCAGGTAGCTGGCCACCACTGAGTCAAAGCCGCCGGACACCAGGGACAGCACCGCATCCTGGGTACCCAGGGGGTAGCCGCCCAGGCCCGGGTACTGACGGGAAATCACGAACAGTCGCCGGTCCTTGATCTCCAGTTTCACTTCCGCCTCGGGGTTGTGCAGATCCACCCGGGTGTCACGGGTGTGTTTGAGCAGCCCGCCGCCCACATAGCGTTCGACGTCCACCGAGCGAAAGGCGTGCTCACCGCTGCGTTTGACCCGGACGCAGAAGCTTTTTCCGGTGAGCGCCGGCCCCCAGTATTCCAGGGTTTTGGCCAAGATGTCGTCCATATCGCCCAGGGGGTGGGAGTGCACCAGAAAGTAGCTGCCGATACCCGGCGTTCGCCCCAGCAGGTCCGCCACCCGGGCCGTCAGTTCGGGATCGTGGGTGTCGGCGCAAACCTCTACCTTCTCCCAGTCCCGGCTCACGTCGATGCCCGGAACCAGGGGGCGCAACAGATGGCGCAGATTGTCCCGCAACTGCTTGATAAAGCGCTTGCGCACTGGCGGGCTCTTGATAATGATCTCCGGAAAAACCTTGACGATAAAGTGCATGGAAGTCTACTGTGCTGCCCCTGAGGTCGAGCGCGGGATTATACGGCAGCGGCTCCGGGAAGCACAAAAAACGGCCTCGCCAGCATTGCACTATATTGGTGCTATTTGCTGCGCACGAGCACCAGAATGGTGCGCAGGTGGTGCTTGCGAGCCGTTTTTTCCCTGGCGGAGGGCCGAATTGCCCCAATATTACTCGTCTGCCAGCCCATTGTGCAGTATGGCATGTATCTTGCCATATCGTTGGGCACCGGATATCCACAGAGCTGATGACCCCTTGCGGCGGCGCCAGCGGTGTGTGGACAACGCAGGATTTGTAAACCACGTTTTTATTCCACTACGCGAACATAGACTAACTGGAGGCATTCAATGTCCAAGACACTGGAACTGATCAAGAAACACGAAGCGCGCTGGGTCGACATGCGTTTCACCGACACCAAGGGTAAGGAGCAACACGTCAGCATCCCGGCCGACGTAGTGGACGACAGCTTTTTTGAAGAAGGCAAGATGTTTGATGGCTCTTCCGTGGCCGGCTGGAAGGACATCAACGAGTCCGACATGATCCTGATGCCGGACGACGATACTGCCGTCCTGGACCCCTTCTCCGACGACGCCACCGTTATCGTACGCTGCAACGTGGTGGAGCCCTCCACCATGCAGGGTTACGACCGCGACCCGCGCTCCATCGCCCTGCGCGCCGAGGAATACCTGACGTCCACCGGTCTGGGCGACAAGGCTCTGTTCGGCCCCGAGCCGGAATTCTTTGTCTTCGACAGCGTCCAGTGGGCTGCCTCCATGGGCGGCGCCTTCTACAAGATCAACTCCGAAGAGGCCGCCTGGTCCTCCGGCAGCGAGTTCCCCGAGGGCAACATGGGTCACCGTCCGGTGGTCAAGGGCGGATACTTCCCGGTGCCGCCGGTTGATTCCCTGCACGATATCCGTGCCGCCATGTGTAACGCCATGAGCGAAATGGGCCTGGTGGTGGAAGTGCATCACCACGAAGTGGCCACCGCCGGTCAGTGCGAAATCGGTGTTGGTGCCAACACCCTGACCAAGAAAGCCGACGAAGTGCAGATTCTGAAGTACTGCGTACACAACGTCGCCCACGCCTATGGCAAAACTGCCACCTTCATGCCCAAGCCCCTGATCGGCGACAACGGCTCCGGCATGCACGTACACCAGTCCTTCTCCAAAGACGGCGTCAACCAGTTTGCTGGCGACAGCTACGCCGGCCTGAGTGAAACTGCCCTGTACTACATTGGCGGTATCATCAAGCACGCCAAGGCGCTGAACGCTTTCTGTAACGCCTCCACCAACTCCTACAAGCGTCTGGTGCCTGGCTTTGAAGCTCCGGTAATGCTGGCCTACTCCGCCCGCAACCGCTCCGCTTCCATCCGGATTCCGTTTGTGACAAGCCCCAAGGCCAAGCGTATCGAGACCCGCTTCCCCGACCCGACCGCCAACCCCTACCTGGCGTTTGCCTCCCTGTTGATGGCCGGCCTGGACGGTATCCAGAACAAGATTCACCCCGGCGATGCTGCGGACAAGAACCTGTACGACCTGCCGCCGGAAGAAGGCAAGGCTATCCCCACTGTGTGCTCCAGCCTGGAACAGGCGCTGGACGCCCTGGATGCGGATCGCGAGTTCCTGACCGCCGGTGGCGTGTTCAGCGACGACTTCATCGATTCCTACATCGAACTGAAGCGCAACGATATCCAGCGTCTGGGCATGACACCGCACCCGGTGGAGTTCGAGATGTACTACAGCGTCTAAGCGCTGCCGCGTGACCCGGAAACCCGCCGCCCCAAAAGGGCGGCGGGTTTTTTTGCGCCCGCCTTTGGCGCAGTCTGACGCCCCTTCTTATTCCTCTGCACCAATATGGTGCGATCCGTGTTCCCTGGGAGTACACTGATGGTTTGAAACGCCCAAAAACAGCGCCCCGACTCAAAATGGGTACTGTGGTTTGCTTTTTGCATGGGCACATCTGATGAATGGCCGCAGGGCCCCTCTGGAGTTAAAGCCAAGGTGACACCCCGGGATATACACAAACCGCTGCTGGACAGCCTCAACACCGCAATCATTCTGGTGGACGGGCAATTGCGCCTGCGTCACCTCAATCCATCGGCCGAGGCGCTGATGGCGGTCAGCGCCGAGCGCAGCGCCGGTGAACCCATCACCCAGTTTTTCTTCGAGTCCCGGGAGACGGTAGAGCAACTGCAGGCGGCCGCCGACAACGCCACTCACTACACCAAGCGCCACGCCGAATGGCAGTTGTCCAACGGCGTGCGCATTACCGTGGATTACACCGTGACACCCTTCGGCGATGGCGACGGTCTGGTGATTGAAGTGCAGCCCATCGACCGGCTGCTGCGCATCAGTCGCGACGAAATGCTCTCCAGTTCTCAGGAAACCACGCGCAATCTAATTCGCGGCATGGCCCACGAAATCAAAAACCCACTGGGCGGTATTCGCGGTGCTGCCCAGTTGCTGGCCCGGGAGTTGCCGGACAGTAACCTGCAGGAATATACCGGCATCATCATCGACGAGGCGGACCGCCTGCGCAATCTGGTGGACCGCATGCTGGGTCCCAACCAGTTGCCGCAACTGCAGGCGCTCAATATCCACGAAGTGTTGGAGCGGATCATCGTCATCATCAAGGCCGAGAGCAACGGTGCCGTGCAACTGCGGCGGGACTACGATCCCAGCCTGCCCGACATTCAGGGTGACAAGGAACTGCTTATCCAGGCGCTGCTCAACATAGTGCGCAACGCCATGCAGGCGTTGATGGAATCCGACACGCCGAACGGCGCCATCCGTCTGTGTACCCGGGTGCAGCGTCGCTACACCATAGGTCGTCGCCACTACCCCATGGTGTGCCGCATCGACATCATCGATAACGGCCCCGGTGTTCCCGCCGCGCTGGTGGAGAATATTTTTTATCCCATGATTTCCGGTCGTGCCGAAGGTACCGGGCTGGGGCTGACTATTTCACAACACCTTGTTCATCAACATCACGGTCTCATTGAGTGTGTCAGTCAGCCGGGTGACACCCGCTTCACACTCTATCTACCTATGGAAGTTCAGTATGCAGAAGTCTAATCGCGTTTGGATCATCGACGATGATCGCTCCATCCGCTGGGTGCTGGAAAAGGCGCTGCAGCAGGCTAATATCGAAACCCGGGTATTCGATTCCGGCGACAGTGCGCTGAACCAGTTGGGCCGCGAAGTGCCCGACGCCATCGTCAGCGACATCCGCATGCCGGGCACCGACGGTCTGGCGCTGCTGAGCAACCTGCACGCCAACCACCCCGGTGTGCCCATTATCATCATGACCGCCCACTCGGATCTGGACAGCGCGGTGGCGGCCTACCAGGGCGGCGCCTTCGAGTACCTGCCCAAACCCTTCGATGTGGACGAAGCGGTGGCCGTAACCCAGCGGGCGCTGGCGCACGCCCTGGAACAGAAATCCGAGGGCAAGAGCAGTTCGACGCTGGAAGTGAACACGGAAATCATCGGCGAAGCGCCGGCCATGCAGGAAGTCTTCCGCGCCATTGGCCGTTTGTCGCAATCCAATATCACGGTGTTGATCAATGGCCAGTCCGGCACTGGCAAGGAATTGGTGGCACGGGCACTGCACCGGCACAGCCCGCGTCGCAATGAACCCTTTATCGCTTTGAACATGGCGGCCATTCCCAAGGATCTGATGGAATCCGAACTGTTCGGCCACGAAAAGGGCGCCTTTACCGGTGCGGCTTCCCAGCGTCAGGGGCGTTTCGAACAGGCCAACGGCGGCACCCTGTTTCTCGACGAGATCGGCGATATGCCGGCGGAAACTCAGACGCGTCTGTTGCGGGTGCTGGCCGACGGCGAGTTCTACCGGGTGGGCGGTCACACACCAGTGAAAGTGGATGTGCGTATCATCGCCGCCACCCACCAGAACCTCGAAGTCCTGGTGGCGGACAACCGTTTCCGCGAAGACCTCTTTCACCGTCTGAACGTGATCCGCATTCACATCCCAAAACTGTCAGATCGGCGCGAGGATATCCCCAAACTGAGTAAATTCTTTCTGCAAAAAGCCGCGTCGGAGCTAAACGTGGACACCAAGGTACTGCTGCCGGAAACTGAGGAGTTCTTCTGCTCGCTGCAGTGGCCCGGCAACGTGCGGCAACTGGAAAACACCTGCCGCTGGATCACGGTCATGGCTTCGGGGCGGGAAGTGCATATCGAAGACCTACCGCCGGAACTGTTGGAGCACAAGGAAGGCGAAAGCAGCGGCGACGATTGGGAAAAGGCGCTGCGCCAGTGGGCCGATCAGGCGCTGGCCCGGGGCCACCACCAGTTGCTCAGCGAAGCGGTGCCCACCTTCGAGCGGGCGCTGATCGAAACCGCCCTGAAATACACCGCCGGCCGCAAACGCGACGCCGCCAACCTTTTGGGCTGGGGTCGCAACACCCTGACCCGTAAACTCAAGGATCTGGGTATGGCCGGTGGCGAAACAGCCGATTAGCCCCTGTGGGAGCGAATCACATCCGCCAGCGCGGCGATGTGATCGCTCCGGTCATTGAGCGCGGAAATATAGTGGTAGGTTTCGCCGCCGCTGTGCATAAACAGCTCCCGGTTTTCCATCTCCAGTTCCTCCAGGGTTTCCAGGCAGTCAGCGGAAAAGGCCGGTGACAGTATGGCGATGTGTTTGGCGCCCTGGGCTGGCAGGTTTTGCAGAATCTCATCTGTGTAGGGTTTAAGCCACTCCTCGCGACCGAAGCGGGACTGAAAACTGGTGATGCACTGGTCCTTGCCGAGCCCCAGTTCTTCCTGCACCAGCCGCGTGGTTTTGTGGCACAGGCAGTGGTAGGGGTCACCGTTACTGAGAAAGCGCTTGGGCGTGCCGTGATAGGAGAACACCAGCCTGTCGGGCATGCCGTGCTTACTGATATGGTCCGTCACGCTTTGCGCCAGTGCCTGAATAAACTGCGGATTGTCCACATAGCCGTTGATAAAGTGCAGGTCCGGTACCCAGCGCCAGGTGCGCAGTTCCTTGGCCACCGCATCGAAGGTGGAGCCGGTGGTGGCGGCGGAATACTGGGGATAGAGCGGCAGCACCATGAGCCGGCGTACTCCGGCCTGTTGGAATTCGCGCAGGGCGGCCGCTATGGATGGGTTGCCGTAGCGCATGGCCGGCTTTACCCAGTAGTCTTCGCCCAGCGCGACCTGCAGCGCCTGCGCCTGGCGTCGGGTGATGGCCAGCAGCGGCGAGCCGTCCTCCGTCCAGATCTTGCGGTAATTGGCGGCGGAGCGGCGCGGGCGAATGCGCAGGATCACGCCGTGCAGAATTGGCCACCAGAGCCAGCGCGGTAACTCCACCACCCGGGGGTCGGCGAGAAACTCCGCCAGGTAGCGGCGCAGGGCGGCAGCAGTGGGCGCGTCGGGCGTGCCGAGATTGGTGAGCAGTACCCCGGTTCTCGCCTGTTGCTTGCGGGTGGCGTCGTCGGGTTGATGGAACAGCGTGTCGGCGTCCGATCGGGCGGCGCTATAACTTGCCATGACAAATCCTTAATTTTTGCGCAGCCAGTCGCCGGAGGCGATCCGGGCGAGGCGCGCGGTGGAACGGTTGTAGAGGTAGGCCCAGGCTTCCAGTGGTTCGCCGGGCCCCCGGGGGTATACGTACACTCTGGCGCGCCGGTACTCCCAGGGGCGACGATGCCGTGGTCCCATGCCCTCATAGGCATCCAGGCGTTGCCACTGCCGGCGGCTGGCCAGTCGATAGAGTTCACCCTCCACCCATTGCCGCGACGGGCGGGCTGGGCCGGCGGCGACCAGTGCCGGGTAGGGGCCCGCGCTGTAGAGGGCGCCGCGCACCCGGGCCGCGCCGAGAAAACGGGCGCCACCGAGCAACCGGTGCCAGGCGCCGGATCTGCAGTTCCGGCGCAGAGTGCCGTAGACAAAAACCGGTGTTGTGGCGCTGGTTGGGATCATGTCCCGGATTATTCCACAATCCTTAATGCCTGTCCCCGCGCGCCAGAGTCTGGGTGCGCAGCAGGGTGAGCTGCGTTTGCAATTCGTTGATCTTTTGCTTGATCTGCTCGGCGTAGGCGCCCATGCCGCCCAGCGTGGAGCGGTCCATCTGCTCGCTGGCGCGCAGCAGGGCGATGGCGGCGTCGCAGAAAAAGGTGCAGCTGTCGCGGAATTCCGTCAGTTCGTCGTCCAGGCCCAGCAGGCTCAGGCTCAAATTGCACTGTGGTTGTTGCAGTCGTGGGTCGGACATGGCTATCCCTCCAGATATCCGGGCTGACCAGGCTGAGTGTCTGTTGCGAGTTGGCACTTCCCTGGCCGGCGTTTTGCGGGCGGCAATTAAGCAGCGTTAAAACAAATGTTTTACATCGTTTATGTTGCTGTTTTGATCTTAGTCGCCCTTTAACATACCTGTCAACCGTGTGAAATATCAGGATTCACCTGCTTACAGGTGTCAGTTGTTATGCCAAAACCGCTCGTTTCAGAAATAGACCGACACCTGGGGAGTCGACTGCGCAAGCTGCGTCAGCAAAGCGGTGTCAGCGCCGCCGCCCTGGCGGAAGCGGTGGGCACGAGCCAGCAACAGGTTTCCCGCTACGAAAATGGCGAAAACAAACTGGGCGCCGGCCAGTTGTCCCGCATTGCCCGGAGCCTGGACGTTCCGGTGTCCTGGTTTTTTCAGGGCACTGAGGCCCTGGAGCCGGAATTGCGGGTGGGGGATAGCCGGCCGCAATATCGGGTGGCCCAGGACGACGCCAAGGTGCGCGAGGATCTGGCACTGCTCGAAGCCATGTGGCCCCGCCTGACGGAAGCCCAGCGGGCGGCGCTGCTCAAGCTGCTGGACAGTTTTCTGCTGGAGTGATGCGCGGCGCCGGATCAGGGCGTCGCCGGCTCCAGTCGCAGAATCATGCCGTTGGCTTCATCGGTGAGCAGGTAAAGCAAGCCGTCAGGTCCCTGCACTATATGGCGCAGACGCTGGCCGATCTCGGCGGCGAACAGCCGTTCTTCGTGAACCACCTCGTTGTCTTCCAGCACTTTGCGCGAGAGGATCCGGGAGCGCAGGCCGGTGGTCAGCAGGTTGTGTTGCCAGTCGTGGAAGCGGTCGCCGGTGTAGAACACCATGCCGGCGTTGGCGATGGACGGCGTCCAGTAGTGAACGGGCTGTTCCATGCCCTCCTGATGGGTGCCGATACCGATGGTTCCACCGCCGTACTGCTCACCGTAGGTGATCACCGGCCAACCGTAGTTTTTGCCCGGCTCAGTGAGGTTGATCTCGTCGCCGCCCTGGGGGCCGTGCTCGCCGGTCCAGAGTGCCCCGGTGGTCGGATGCAGGTCGGCACCCTGAATATTGCGGTGGCCGTAGGACCAGATTTCCGGCAGGGCACCCGCCACGCCCACAAAGGGATTGTCGCCGGGCACGCTGCCGTCGGGGTTGATACGCACCACCTTGCCGATGTGGTTGTCCAGCCGTTGGGGATAGGTGTCGCCGGTGAGGCTCTGCTGGCGATCGCCCAGGGTAACGAACAGAGTGCCGTCACGGTTGAACACTAACCGCGCGCCAAAGTGGCCGTTGCTGCGCACCTTGGGCTGCTGGCTGAAAATCACAGTCACGCTTTCCAGGCGGTTACCTCGCAACTCGCCGCGGGCCACAGCGGTGCTGGTGGTGCCGCCGTCGCCGGGCTCGGAAAAGGCGAAATAAATCAGGTGGTTTTGCACAAAGTCAGGGTCGAGCGTGACGTCCAGCAGGCCGCCCTGGCCGCGGCTGATGATGGTTGGCAGGCCGGAAAGCGCCGGGCCTTTGTCGCCGTCGGCGGACACCACGCGCATCTGGCCGCCGCGCTCGGTGACCAGCATGTCGCCGTTGGGCAGGAAGACCATGCCCCAGGGGTGGCGCAACCCATCGGTGACGGTGGTGACCCGCAACGGGCCGGCCTCACTGTTTACCAGCAGCCCGTCGGGCGCGGGGTCGCCAGCGCAGGCACCGCCCGCCAGCAGTCCGGCACTCAGCAGCAGGAACAAGGGGAAGCGGGACATGGTGACCTCCGGTGACTGTGCTCCCTCAACGGCGGTTCAGCAGGGCGCCGGCGAGTGCGAAGCGGGCCAGTCAGCTTAGCAAGTCGGGTGAGGTCAGACAATCGCTTCTCAACTGCGCAGCGTCAGCAGTGCCTGGTGGGCGGGCTTGGGTTGCAGGTTCCGGTCGAACAGCAGTGGATAGTTGGTGCGCCCGCGCACCGGGAAGTCGTTCTTCCAGGATTCGCCGTCGTGGGTACCCCAGGTGGTAATGCGGTCGATCTTGTCCCGGTGCTTGAGAAACAACTCAAACAGTTCCACGTAGCGGGCGGTCAGCCGCTGTTCGATTTCAGTGGGCAGGCCGTCGGGCCAGGGGTTGAGCTGCTCGGAGTACTCGAACTCGGTGGAGATTTCCGCGCCCATGTAATCCCAGGCCACCGGCAGTACGTCCACGTCCAGTTCGGTGACGTGAATGCGCATGCCCTCGGCGGCGTGGGTGACGATGCTCTTCTCGAACTCACCCAGATCCGGCCAGTCCAGCCCCACGTGCCCCTGCAGGCCAACCCCGTGGATGGGCACGCCGCGTTTTCTGTAGTCGCGCAGAATGTTCACCAGAAATTCGCGCTTGCCCGGGTTGTGCATGTTGTAGTCGTTGTACATCAGGTGGGCGTTGGCATCCAGTTCGTGGGCCAGGTGAAACGCGTACTCCATGTACTCCGGCCCCATGATCTGGTGGAACGGGCTGCGGCGCCAGCCCTGGTCTTCGTCTATGGCTTCGTTGACCACGTCCCAGATATGCACGCGGCCCTTGTAGCGCTGCATCAGGGTGCTGATGTGGGTTTCCATGCGCTTGGTCAGCTCTGCCCGGGAAATGCGGCTGCCATCGGGGTGCACGAAGAAGTCCTGGGGTGCTTGGGAGTGCCACACCAGCGCGTGACCAACGATGGTCATGTTGTTTTCGCTGCCGAAGTCCATAAAGCGGTCGGCCAGTTCCCATTCCCACTGACCCTGACGGGGTTGTATCAGCCCGGACTTCATGCAGTTTTCCGCCGTGATGGCGTTGAACTCCCGGCGGATCAACTCCAGTATCACCTGGTCGTTGCTTGCCAGGGTGCCGTTGCTGATGGCGGTTCCGATAAGGAAGTCGTTTTTGTAGGCATCCTTGAGGCCGGTTTTATCCAGCGCCTCGGCCAGGGCTGCGGTCTTCATTTGCGCCAGTGCCAGGGCGCCGGCGCTGCCCAGCAAAAATGTGCGGCGGGACATTGGAGTCATGGTTTACTACCTTCGGTTGCCTTATGTTCAGTTTGACTATTAAAGCACGGTCTGTCCAAAACGCAAAATCTGTGGCCTCCAGGCGCCGGTGTGTTGCACTATAACCCGTTGCAAGGCGAGGGTGTTGGGGCAGTTGGCGGAGCGACGTTGCGCCTGGATCACGGGCGCTTTCAGCGGCAACGGCGCCGCTCTGCTAGCGTCTGGCCAACTGCCGGCAGGCGCGGTAGCGGTGGCAGGCCACCAGATGGTCGTTGACCATGCCGGTGGCCTGCATGAAGGCGTAGCAGATGGTACTGCCGACAAAATTGAAACCCCGCTGCTTCAGCGCCTTGCTCATGGCGTCGGACTCGGCGGTGGCGGTGGGCATCTGCTTCATGGTCTGCCAGCGGTTCTGGATGGGGCGGCCGCCGACAAATCCCCACAGAAACTCGGAGAAATCCTCGCCGGCCTTTTCCATGGCCAGATAGGCCCTGGCGTTGCGTACGGCGCTGTCCACCTTCAGGCGGTTGCGGATGATCCCGGGATTTTGTAGCAGGCGGGCCTTTTTCGCCTCGCTGTAACGCGCCATTTTTACCGGATCGAAATTGTCGTAGGCGGCGCGGTAGTGCTCCCGCTTGCGCAATACGGTAATCCACGCCAGCCCGGCCTGGGCTCCCTCCAGAATCAAAAACTCGAACAGCACGTGTTTGTCGTACTGGGGCAGGCCCCATTCCTGGTCGTGGTAGGCCTGGTACAAAGGGTCGTCGCCGCACCAGGGGCAGCGGACTTTAGCGGAGGGTTTCTTCACTGACTGACTCTGTTGTGATTGTGGTGTTTTGCGCGGATTCGGGGCAGTCCTGTTGTGTACAGTCCGGCGAGGCGTGCTCCCGGGCCATCAGGTCCAGGTAGTGCTTCAGACTCTTTTCCTCGCTGGTGCTGAAGGAGTTGCCAGAGCTTTGCAACTGGCGAATGCGATCCAGTCGGAACACCCGGTAGTTGTCCCGCAGCCGGCACCAGGCCACCAGGGTCCAGACTTTGCCCCAAAAGATCAGCCCCAAGGGCTCCACCTCCCGGGCGCTGGGTTGGTCGTCTGCGGCGACATAATCCATCAGCAGGGCGTGACCCTGGCGGATGGCGGAACGGATCGCCTCGCTGTGGGCGGTATATACCTGATTGTCGGCGAAACTGGGCACCAGCAGCGGCAGGTCCTCGTCACTGTGGCGCAGGTGCTCGGGCAGTACCGAGAGAATCTTCTGGATGGCACTGTTGGCGCTGCCGGCCATCTGAGCGTCGCTCCAGCCGCGCACCATGCGCGCCCCCAGCAGCAGGGCTTCCACCTCCCGGCGGTCGAACATCATGGGTGGCAGCTGATACTGGGGCTGCAGCCGGTAACCCACGCCGGCGGCGCCTTCCACCGGCACACCGGACAGGCTCAGGGACTGAATGTCCCGGTAGATGGTGCGTTCGGACACACCCAACTGCTCGCTCAGGTGCCGCGCGGTCAGCGCCATGCGGCGGTTGCGCAGCAGGTTCAGCAGTTGAAACAGCCGTTCGGCACGATGCATGAGCGGTATCCGGCGCGGAATTCTGGCCTTGAAGTCTAGACCATGCTGCTGACATATGTTGTCAGTAGCGTCAATCCGCACTGTGCCCGAACCGGGCGCCCCGGAATGTGCTAGAGTCTCACCATCCACCGCGGCCGCCAGGTTGCGGCAACCCAGAACAAGGACAGTGGGCAAGGCAGAATAGACACCATGTTGACTTTTTACCCTGAAATCAAACCCTATAAACGCCACCAACTGGCTGTTGAGCCACCCCATGAGCTCTACCTGGACGAGTCCGGCAACCCGGATGGTATTCCTGTCCTCTTTGTGCACGGTGGCCCCGGGGGCGGTTGCGGCCGCTATGACCGGCGCTTTTTCGACCCGGAGAGATACCGCATCATCCTGTTTGACCAGCGCGGCGCCGGTCGCTCCACGCCTCATGCCAGCCTGGATAACAACAACACCGACCGGCTGGTGGCGGATATGGAGGCCATTCGCGAACACCTGGGGGTTGAACAGTGGGTGTTGTTCGGCGGCTCCTGGGGTTCCACCCTGAGTCTGGTCTACGCCCAGACCCACCCCGAGCGGGTGCTGGGCCTGATTTTGCGTGGCATCTTTCTCGGCCGCCGGGCGGACGTGCAGTGGTTCTATCAGGATGGCGCCAACCGCATCTTCCCCGACTACTGGCAGGACTTTCTGCAGCCCATAGCCGAAGAGGAGCGGGGCGATCTGGTCTCCGCTTACCACCGGCACCTGACCGGCGACAACGAACTGTTGAAAATGGGCGCCGCCAAGGCCTGGTCGTTGTGGGAGGGCCGCTGCGCTACCTTGCGGCCCAGCCAGGAAGTGGTGGACACCTTCTCCTCGCCCCACCGCGCTCTGGCATTGGCTTGTATAGAATGCCACTACTTCGTCAACAACCTGTTTCTGGAAGAGAATCAGGTGCTGCGCGACGCCCATCGGCTGCAGGGCATTCCCGGTACCATAGTGCACGGTCGTTACGACAGTATCTGCCCCCTGGATAACGCTTTCGAACTGCAGTCGGCCTGGCCCGATTCCGAGTTGCAGATCATCCGCGAAGCCGGCCATGCCTCCTCCGAGCCGGGCACGGTTGATGCCCTGATTCGCGCTACCGACGCTCTGGCCAAACGGCTTCGTAAGGACAACGGCAACGGGGATTCCCTGGCGTGATCAACGGCGCGGTGAGTGCCTATATGCAGTTTGATCATGTGCCTTATATGAATTACATCCGCAGTTTTCAACTAATATGTATCAGGTGATATTCAACACCCACGATGTTGTGCTGCTGATGACAGCATATCAGTGCATTCTGTTCGCCATTTTGTTGCTGACCGTTCGGCACGAGTCGCGTCTGCGCAACATCCTGCTGGCGCTTTTTTTGCTGCAGCATGCGGCCATTCCGATTGACATACTGGTCAATTTTGGCGCGGAATTTCGCCGTATCGCAATGGACTACTCGCCCAATCTGTACTACGTGTTTGACTACGGCTATTGGTTGGAAGGGCCGCTACTCCTGTGGTATACCCGCTCCCTGGTGTATAAAAACTACTCGCTCAAATGGAAGGATTCGCTCTATCTGTTGCCGGCGGTGTGTTATTTCATCTATCAATATTTCTTCTATTACAGCTTGGATTACGACGTCAAGCAAGCGATTCAGGAAGGATATGAACTACAGTATTCGCCACAGTACATGCATTACGTCAACCTGTTCCGGGAGCTGTTTCGGGTGACGCTTGGCGGTTTGTGTTTGCTGGAGCTGTATAGATACAGAAAGCATCTCAAGCGCAACTTTTCCGATATCGAAAAGTTGGACCTCACGTGGTTGACCCTGCTGGTGATCGGTTTCCTGATTATTCGGTCTTGGGCTGTGGTTGTTATGATCTCCGTGATGCTTGTCGTGATCCACGGGTTGCCGCTGGACTTTGAAATTGTCGGATTAATAGGAAACTACACCACCTTTGTGCTGATCAGTATGCTGATTTTTTTCAGCCTGAGACACTCCAGCATATGTGAAGGGATAGATCATAAGTCGGTTGATGTTGCTGGCAGAGACAAGGCGCCTCGGGTACAGCCCGAGCATGCTGAGCAGATTACGCGCGCCATGGAGGAGGACAAGCTCTACACTGAATCCATTAATCTTGATCGATTGGCGGAACATCTCGGCTTGCCTTCGCGAGTGGTTTCAGGTGTCATCAATCGGCATTTTCAGTGTAACTTTTTTGAGTTTGTCAACGGCTATCGTGTGGACGCAGCCAAGCGCCTGCTGGGTGACAAAAAACATGCAGATAAAAGTGTATTGTCGATAATGTACGATGTGGGGTTCAATAGTAAGGCCACTTTCAACACACTGTTTAAGAAAAAGTATGGCATGACGCCGAGCGAGTACCGAAATTCGGCATTGAAAAATGTGGATAACTGATGCGTGGGTTGATTCAGAGAGTAAATCGGGCGTCAGTCTCTGTTGCGGGTGAGACTGTCGGCAGTATCGATACTGGAATTTTGCTGCTGCTCGGTATTGCAGCGGCTGATTCGGAAGCTCAGGCTGGCAGAATGCTGGACAAACTGTTGGGCTATCGAATCTTCCCTGATCAAGATGGGCGCATGAACCTGAATGTACAGGATGCCGCTGGTGGCGTACTGGTGGTATCGCAGTTTACGCTGGTGGCGGATACTGCAAAAGGCTTGCGGCCTGGCTTCTCGTCCGCTGCAGACCCCGCGCGCGCGGAAAATCTGTACGCCTACTTTGTCGAACAATTGCGTCAGCGACACCACCGGGTTGCAACCGGGGTGTTTGCTGCCAATATGCAGGTCAGTTTGGAAAATGATGGACCCGTAACATTTATCTTGGACGTTAATTAATCTGGATGAAAGTCATGAAATCATATGCTAAAGCAATGCTTATACTCGTCGTCACTCTTGTTATTTCCAGTGCTGCCACAGCCGCCTCGGTGTGGGAAATCAGCAAGGACGGCAATACCCTGATTATCGGCGGCACTGTGCATCTGCTCAAGCCCTCGGATTTCCCCTTGCCTGCCGCCTACGACCGTGCCTTTGAGCGGGCGGATAAGCTCTATTTGGAGGCTGATATGGCCGCCGCCTCATCCATGGAGTTCGGCATGCGGGTGATGCAGGTGATGATGCTTACCGATGGCACCACCCTGAAGGATCACCTGGAGGAGGAAACTTGGCAGTTGCTGCAGGCCTTTACCGCCGAGCGACAAATACCGGTAAGTATGCTTACGCCGTTTCGGCCTTCACTGGCTGCCATTACACTCACGGTAATGGAGATGCAACGCCTGGGTATGGGTGACGGCGTCGATATGCACTTCTACCAGCGCGCTCAGGAAAAAAACATGCCCATGGGCTATCTGGAAACCCTGGACGAGGTGCTTGATTTCATGAAGCTCCTGAACGATCTGGACGGCGATGCCATGATGCTCTCCACGCTGCGGGAACTGGAAACCGTCGACGCGCAAATGGCATCAGCCGTGGCCGCCTGGCGCGAGGGTGACATGAAAAAGCTCTACGCCCTGATGGGTGAAGATATGCGCAAGGAATTTCCGGACATGTACGATGCATTGTTGACCCAGCGCAACAAGAGTTGGTTCAAACATATGACTGGCTTACTGGAAACGCCGGAAGTGGAGTTTGTGCTGGTGGGTGCCCTGCACACCGCTGGCCCCAGCAGCCTGCTGAAAATGTTTGCAGACGCCGGCTATACCGTCAAACCGCTAGCGGCGGAATAACAGCGCCGCCAGACCCAGCCCCGTCAGCAGCCAGCTGGCGGCGGGCACCCGGGTCCAGTCCACCTGCGTGACCCAGCTCTGATTGTCGATCGCCGGCCAGGCGATAAGCGCGGCGGCGCCCAGCGCCAGCAGTCCCACCAGTGTTCTGCGCCGTTGGGCGCGTTCCTGTTGCTGTCGTGCTTCCTGTTGTTGCCGGGTCTTTTCCAGTTGCGGCGCCAGTTCACCTAGATTCTGCATTTGTTGTAAACCATTGAACACCAGCTCCGGCACCTGGGGAAACTTCTCCATCCACTCGGGTGCGTAGCGTTTCAGTTCACCCCAAAGCTCCACCGGATGAAAGCGGTTTTTCAGCCAGCGCTCCAGAAAGGGATGGGCGGTGGCCCAGAGATCCAGCTCCGGGTAGAGCTGACGACCCAGGCCCTCGACATTGATCAGGGTTTTTTCCAGCAGCACCAGTTGCGGTTGCACTTCCATATCGAAGCGCCGTGCGGTGCGGAACAGCTTGAGCATCACATGGCCGAAGGAAATGTCTTTCAGCGGCCGCTCAAAAATGGGTTCGCACACCGTGCGCACCGCCGCTTCCAGCTCTTCCACCCGGGTGGTTTCCGGCACCCAACCGCTCTGCACGTGCAGTTCCGCCACCTGGCGGTAGTCGCGGCGGAACATGGCCAGCAGGTTGCGCGCCAGGTAATACTGGTCGGCCCGGGTCAGCGAGCCGACAATGGCCATGTCCACAGCCATGTACCGGGGTTTGTCCGGGTTACCGTGGGCAACAAAGATATTGCCCGGGTGCATGTCGGCGTGAAAGAAATTGTGCTCGAACACCTGGGTGAAAAATATCTCCACACCCCTTTCCGCCAGCGCTTTGAAATCCGTATTCTGCGCCCGCAGTGCCTCCAGGTCCGTGACCGGAATACCGGAGATGCGCTCCATCACCAGCACCTTCTCGCGGGTGTAATCCCAGTGCACTTCCGGCACATAGAGCAGCGGTGAGTTGAGAAAGTTGCGCCGCAACAGCGAGGCGTTGGCCGCTTCACGCTGCATGTCCAACTCGTCGAAAATGGTGATGCGGTAGTCCTGCACCACTTCCACCGGGCGCATGCGCCGCCCGTCCGGGCTGTACTTCTCAAGCAGCCGCGCCAACATCAACATCAGGCGGATGTCCTGCTCGATGATCTTTTCGATGCCCGGGCGAATCACCTTGATCACCACGGCCCTGCCGTCGTGCAGGGTGGCGCCGTGCACCTGGGCCACGGACGCCGACGCCAGGGGTTCGGACTCGTAGCTTTGAAACAGCTCGGTGACACTCTGGCCCAGTGCCTCTTCCACCAGGGCGCGAAAGCGCTGGCTGTCGAAGGGTGGTACCTTGTCCTGCAGGGCGTTGAGTTCGCGCACATAGTGATCGGGTACCAGATCCGGGCGCGTAGACAGCAACTGCCCGAACTTGACGAAGATGGGGCCAAGGTCTTCGAAGGCCCGGCGCAGGCGTTCGCCTTCGGAGAGTTTCGGCGCCGGCCACAGCCGCCAGGGCAGCAGCAACAGACGCAGACCCGGCGGCAGCGACCGGCGCGGCAGCAGTTGATCCAGCCGGTAGCGGACCAGGGTGCGCAGAATTTTCAGGGTGCGAAAAAAAACAGCCAAGCTCTATCCTTCCTTTTCCGTGTCTTGCGCGCGCAGGCCTTGCAACAGTTGCAGCAGCCTCGCCTCGGCCCGGTCGGTGGCCAGGCGCAGTTGGTCCACCTGCTGGTAGAAATCCCGCAACTCGTTGCCCGAGGGCAGGGCGCGCAGCTCTTCGGTAAAAAATTCGCTCAGCAGACGCTGGCCGCTGCGCTGCCGGTCCCGCAGCCAACCGAAACCCCGGCGCAGCACTATGGCGCCCTGGTGGCCGACCACATCACCGAGCAATTGGCTCAGGCATTCTTCCCAGTCGATGTCCAGGCGTGCCAGTATACGCCGCAGTTCCAGCAGCAGCGCCGCGTCGCCCTCCACCACCACGCCGGTGTCGTGCGGGCTGGCGCCGCCGGCCGTTTGCAGCAGCGCTGTCAGCGAGCCGCGCAGGTGTGTGTCCGGTGTCTGGCCGCATTCACCCTGTAACTGAAGTCCCTGGGCGTCCGGCACCAGGTACACGGTAACCGCCGGCGCGCTGCAGGTGACGGCCAGTACCCGGCCCGACAGTTTGCCCAGGGCCAGGCGGCTGCCCGGGTCCAGGGTCAGGGCGCGGTCGAGCAGGGTCTGGACCGAAGTCAGGGCGGCGGCGGTCAAGGGGGTCATCATGGCTCAGGGTTTCACGCCCTTGTGCAGGGCCACGATCCCGCCGGTCATGTTGTGATATTCGGTGTTCACGAAGCCGGCGGCGGCCATCATGGCCTTCAGGGTTTCCTGATCCGGGTGCACACGGATGGACTCGGCCAGATAACGGTAGCTGTCGGCGTCGCCGGTGACCAGTTGTCCCATGCGCGGCAGTACATTGAAGGAATAGGTGTCGTAGGCTTTCTCCAGCAGGGCGTTGCGCGGCCTGGAGAACTCCAGTACCAGCAGTCGGCCGCCGGGCTTGAGCACCCGCAGCATGGAGGCCAGGGCCAGATCCTTGTCGGTGACGTTGCGCAGGCCAAAGGCGATGCTGACGATATCGAAGTGATTGTCGGGGAAGGGCAGGTACTGGGCGTCGGCCTGCACATAGCGCAGGTTGGCGGCGTCGCCCCGGTCCAGCAGCCGATCCCGGCCCACATTCAGCATGGAGGCGTTGATGTCCGCCAGCACCACCTCGCCCTCATCGCCCACCCGCCGGGCAAAGGCGTGACTCAGATCGCCGGTGCCGCCGGCGATGTCCAGCACCTTTTGCCCCGGGCGCACCGCCGAGACTTCGATGGTGTAGCGCTTCCACAGCCGGTGAATGCCGCCGGACATCAGGTCGTTCATCAGGTCGTAGCGGGCCGCGACCGAATGAAAAACATCGGCCACGCGATGGGCCTTTTCCTCCACAGGGATTTCCTGGTAGCCAAAATGGGTGGTTTTCCGGTCGGACATACAAATTCCGCTGTGGGCGCTGCGCGGGGCAGCGCGATTGAAGGGTGAACCAAGCTGGTCTATTGTACAATGCTGGGGTTTGAAAGCCAGAGCACCTTCCTATTCAAGCGGCGCAAGGAGAAAACCATGAAAAGAACGACCGTCTTTCCGCTGTTGCTGCTGGCGCTGGTTATGGCTGGCTGTTCGACCATGGGCAAGCGCGAGTGCGTGAACGCCGACTGGCGCCTGGTGGGCTTTGGCGATGGCACCCAGGGCCGGCCCCTGTCTCGTCTGGATGACCACCGTCGCGCCTGTGCCCGGGTGGATGTGGTGCCGGACCAGCAGCAGTACCGTATCGGCCATGCCGAGGGTGTCCGGGAGTACTGCACCGCTCATCGGGGCTACACCGAGGGTGTTCGGGGTGCTACCTATCACGGCGTCTGCCCCGACGATTTGGACCGGGAGTTCCGTCGCGCCTACAATGATGGTCGTGAACTGCACGCGGTGACCAGCGCCCTGGCCGCGGTCAACAGCACCCTGAGCGGCTACTACGCTCGCATCGATGTGATTGAGAAGGATATTGCCGAGCGGGAGCGGGCCATTGTCAGCGATACCAGCACCGCTGACTCCCGGCGCGAGCACCTGGACAATATCCGCAGCCTGCGCGAGGAACTGTCCGGCATTCACGATGCCATGTTTGCCGCCGAGTATGATCGCAACCGGTTGGAAGAGGAGTTGGAAGCCCTGTACAACTACCATCGCCGGCTGGGATATCGGTAAAAGCTACCAGGAGTTATACCCACCTTGAGTTTGCACCGCTCGAAAGCCTTCTGGTGGTCGGTGGCGGTGCTGGTGTTGCCAGTAGCCGCCCAGATGCTGCTGCAGTCGCTGCTGGGCATGGCCGACGTCATGATGGTCAGCAGTCTGGGCACCACCGCCGTGGCGGCGGTGGGCCTGGCCGCCAAGATCCACTTCCTGCTGATCGTGTTGATGAATGGCCTGGGCACCGGTTGCAGCGTGTTGGTCTCGCAGTACACCGGCGCCAGGGATTTCCCCAGTTGCCAGCGCATCATGGCGGTGACCCTGCTGGTGGGCGCCGTGGCCATGGTGCCCTTCACTCTGCTGTTTGCCGTCAACCCCGGCTGGTGGCTCAGCCTGGTCAACCCCGACCCGGAAGTGGTGGCCCTGGCGGCCCGCTATCTGGTGATTACCTCGCCGGTGCTGATCGTCACCCAGTTGATCGTCGCCTACGAGTGCGGTCTGCGTGCCCTGGGCAATACCACCATGCCGCTGGTGGCGGGCGCGGTATCCGTGGTGATCAACATTGTCCTCAATTACATCCTGATATTCGGTCATCTGGGTTTCCCCGCCATGGGGGTGGCTGGCGCTGCCTGGGGTACGCTGGTCGCCCGGATACTGCAATTGCTGTTTATCCTGCTGTGGATCTATCTGGCGCGCCACGGCTTTGCCCTGTCCCTCAGCCAGTTTCGCGGTGCCCTGGAGCTGGATCGCATCCGGCGCTTCTCCTGGTTCGTACTGCCACTGGTGGCCAACTACGCCATCTGGGCCATCGGCAACACCGCCTATCACCTGATGACCGGTTTTGCCGGCACCCAGGCGCTGGCGGTCATGGGCGTGATCACCCCGGTGGAGGGAGCCTTCTTCGCGCTGTTCCTGGGCCTGGCCAATGCCTCCTCAGTGATGGTGGGGCGGGCACTGGGCAGTGGCGACTACGGCCGTGCCTGGCACCTGTACCGCTTTTTTGACCGCCTGACGCTGGGGTTGGTACTCCTGCTCAGCCTGGTGCTGTGGCTTTGCAAACCCCTGATTCTGGGGATATTTGGTGAAGTGGACGAACAAACCCGGGCGCTGTTGTCCACCACACTCAATATTTTCTGTCTGCTGGTGTGGGTCAAGGTGATAGTGATGCTGCGCGTGGTGGGCGTGCTGCGGGCCGGGGGAGACAACCGCTTTGTGCTGGTGGCGGACTCGGTGGCTACCTGGGTATTCGGCCTGCCGGTTTTCGTGTTGGCGGTGTTTTTCTGGGGTTTTGCCTTCCCCATTATCTACACGTTGCTGTTTCTGGAGGATATTCTGAAGCTGGTGCCGGTCACAAGACGTATCGGCCTGCGCCGTTGGATCAAGAATCTCACTGGCACAGCCTGATTGCCCGCGACCGGGTATGTCCTTTAGAGTGTCATGTTCATTAAGGCGTCACTAAGACGTAAAGCAAAGCAGTACAGGATTGCTTACTTGTTACCGAAACGTTCCAGTTGCCACCGCTACTGGCTCCTGCTGATTGCAGTCTGGGCCGGTGCCGTCAGCGCTGCGCCGGTGATCAATATCACCGGTGGCAACGAAGAACTGCGGGAGAATGTGCGGCATTTTCTGGCGCTGCAGGACGAACCCTGTGCCACCCCCAACTGGCGGCTGCGCTCCCAACTGCGCGGCGCCGATGCGCAGATCCGCCAGGCCGGCCAGGCCCTGGGTTATTACCGGATGGAGTTCACCCGGGAACTGATGCGCGACGATGACTGCTGGAGTCTGGACATCCAGTTGCACCCCGGCGACCCGGTGCGCCTGGCCGAGGTGTCAATAGAGATCCGCGGTGACGGCGCCGACGATTCGGTGTTCCAGTCCCTGCGCCGCGAGCCGGGCTTGCGCGTGGGCGACCGGCTCAACCACGGCCGCTACGAAAGCCTCAAGAGCCGTTTCGGTGCCCTGGCGGCAGCCCGGGGTTACTTTGACGGTCGCTTCGAGCGCTCCCGGGTGGAGGTGGACACGGAGAGCAACACCGCCCGGGTGGATATTGTCTACGATACCGGAACCCGCTACCGCTTCGGCGAAATACGCATCGAACACGACATTCTCGATGAACGATTCCTGCGCCGCTATCTGAACATTGAACCCGGCGACTACTACGACTCGGATGAGTTGCTGGACCTGAAAACCCTCTACACCGGCAGTGAGTACTTCAGTCTGGTCAGCGTGGCGCCCCGCCTGCAACAAATGGAAGACGGCGAAGTGCCGGTGGACGTTACCCTGGAGGCGCGCCCGCGCCGGGGTTACTCCGCCGGTGTTGGCGTTGCCACGGACACTGGGCCGCGCTTGCTGTTCGGCTATCAGGACCGCTACTTCAACGACCGGGGCCACAAGCTCAGCGCTGATCTGAACCTGTCCCGGGTGCGCTCCAGCCTGCAGGCGGCCTACACCATTCCCATGGCCCGCCCGGCGCAGGAGAGCGTGCGCATATATACCGGCTTCCAGCAGGAAGACACCTCCACCCTGTTCAGCGAGCGCTACACCCTGGGTACCAGCTATACCCGCTGGCACGACAATCAGTGGCTGACCACCTACTCGATCAACTACGAAATGGAGGATTTCGCGGTGGGCGATGAGGAGGTGCAGCGCTCGCACCTGATCATTCCCGCTTTCAGCCTGTCGCGCACCAAGTCCGACGGCAGCGCCTATCCCACCGAGGGTTGGAGCCTGCTGGGCCGGGTGTCCGGTTCGCCGGAAACCCTGGGGTCGGACTTCAGTTTTCTGCAGCTTTATGGCCGCGCCAAATACATTCAGGCCTTCGCCGGTGGGCGCTTTTTACTGCGCACCGAGGCGGGCACCACCCAGGTGGGCGAGTTTTCCCGCCTGCCGGCGTCGGTGCGTTTTTTCGCCGGTGGTGACGCCAGTGTGCGGGGTTACAGCTACAAGTCCCTGGGACCAATGGGCCAAAGCCGCATCACTGGCGAGGATATGGTGATCGGTGGCAGACACCTGCTGGTCAACAGTGTGGAGTACGACTACCGGTTTATGCAGAACTGGGCCCTGGCGGCCTTTTACGACCAGGGCAACGCCTTTGACGGCGGTGAATACAACCTCAAGCGCGGCGTCGGTGCCGGTGTGCGCTGGCTGTCGCCCATCGGTCCGCTGCGCATCGACATTGCCCGGGCTTTGGATGACAGGCGGGGCTGGAAACTGCACCTGAGCATGGGGCCGGATCTGTGAAGCGGATACTGCGGAAAATTCTGCGCTGGACGCTGCTGACCCTGCTCAGCCTGCTGCTGCTGTTGCTGTTCCTGCTGGCCCTGATCGCCGCCCTGGTGGGCACCGAGCCCGGCAGCCGCTGGGTGGTCAATCTAGCCGTCAAACATCTGCCCATGGAGGTGGGCACCGTTCGCGGCGACCTGCTCACCGGTCTGGATGTGTCTTATATCGATTACCAACTGCCCGGCGAAGACGATGCGCCCGGGCTCGGCGTTCGGGTAGAGGAATTGTCCGTGCGCTGGCGGCCGGTATCCCTGCTGTACAACACCGTGTCCGTGCAGTCGCTGCAGGCCGCCAGCGTGCAGGTTACCCTGCCGCCGCCCGGCGACGAGGAGCCGGAGCCTTTCGAGTGGCCCAGTCTGGCCCTGCCGGTGATGGTGGAACTGGATCGCGTCAAGATCAGCGACATCCGTGTGCTGCAGCAAGACACCGAATTTGTGCTGGACAGTCTCAGCGGCTCCGCCACCCTGGGCCTGGTCTATCTGCGCTTGCGCGAGCTGCTGGTGGTGCAGGGCGAAGACCGCCTGGCGGTGGATGGCCGGGTGGGGCTGCGCTATCCCTATGCATCGGAGCTGGAGGTGCAGTGGCGCTATCAACTGGAAGGCGAAGAGAACGGTGATGAGCCCATGACCTTTGCCGGTATGGGCGAGATCAGCGGCGACCTCCAGCAACTGATCGTCCATCATCAACTGGCCGAGCCCCTGGCCCTGGAATCCGAACTCACGCTGGCGCTGCATTTGGATGACGCCGAGCGCTCCCCCGAGCTGGATTCCATCAGCCGCTGGCGGCGCCAGTCACCGCCCGCCGCCTGGCTGCCGGACGATCAGCCGGTGCCCGTGACCAGCGGCGAACTGCAACTGTCCGGTTGGCTGGACGACTATCGGGTCCAACTGGACGGCAGCGTCTCGGCCAACGACTGGCCGGAACTGACGCTGCAACTGGCCGGCGCCGGTAACCTGGAAAGTTTTGATCTCGCCCGCCTGCAGGCATCGGCCCGGGATATCAGTCTGCGGGCCGCCGGCCAGGTGCGCTGGACGCCGGAGCTGTCCTGGCAACTGGAGGCGGAAGGCGAGGGCCTGGACCCGTCCCTGTTGCTGGAAGACTGGCCGGGGAACATTGCCTTTAGCCTGGCCGGCAGCGGCAGCCTGACTCCCGAGGGAGAATGGCAGGGCGAGCTGCAGCGCTGGGAACTGTCCGGCCGCCTGCGGGACCTGCCCCTGGAAAGCCGGGGCCAGGCCGCCTACCGCGACGGCCGCTTCGAGACCGAGGGTCTGGCCGTAACCCTGGGTACCAACCAGCTGCATCTGGCCGGATCCGTGGATCAACGGCTCAACCTGCACTGGCAGGTGTACGCGCCGTTGCTCAACCAGATAGATCCGTCCCTGGACGGCAATCTGACGGCCCACGGCAGTCTGATCGGCACCCTGCAGCAACCGCGCCTGGAAGCGGACGTCACCGGCCGGAGGCTGCGCTGGCAGGAAGAACAAGTCGCCTTTCTCAAGGTGGCCGCCTCCACGGAAAGCACCGACACCTTCACCCTGGCACTGGTGGCCAGGGACATGCAGGTCGGTGGTCAGGAACTGGCGCACATCAGTCTCTCCGGTGAGGGCAGAATCGACGATCACCGGTTGCGCCTGGCGCTGGTCAGCGATGACTTCGGCAACCTCAGCGGCGAACTGGCCGGCGGCTACCTGGATGAAGCCCTCTGGCAGGGCGCGCTCAACGCACTGAACATCCGGCCCCAGGGGTTGCCCGCCTGGCAGTTGTTATCCAGCGAAACTTTCTCCGTCGGCCCCAGCGGTCTGGAGCTGGACAACCAGTGCCTGACACCCAGACTCTGGCAGGGGCGCCAGAGCGACCGCGTCCGTGTGGATGCTCAGGGCCGCGAGACTGTCGAACCGCCAACCCAGGAGCGGGCCGAGGGCAGAGACCGCTGGCAGGGGCGCCAGGCCGAACCCGGCAGCCTCTGTGTACAGGGTGGCTGGCAACCGGGGCAGGGCGGGCGCTTCAGTGGCGAACTGGACAATATTCCCCTGCGCCTGCTGCGTGAGTGGCTGCGGCCGGAAGTGGAAATCGCCGGCGTGCTGGCAGGCCGGTTCAACCTGGTGCTGCCTGACCCGGACCAGTCGCCGGGAGAAAGTCTGTCCGCCGACCTGCAGGTCGCCACCCGGGATGGCGAGTTCCGCTACCGCCACGGCGAAGACGATGTGGAAATCTACGTGCTGCGCGAGGCAAGTCTCAGCGCCACCCTGGCACAGCAGTCGCTGGAAGCCCGTTGGGTCAGCGACTGGCAGGGTTACGGCGACATGGACGCCCTGTTGACCCTGCAACTGGACAGTGGCCAACTGGGCGGCGAAGTGCGCGCCCGGTTTGACGACCTGGCGCCCCTGGAAGCCCTGGTGCCCCGGTTGCACAATGTGCGCGGCGACCTGACCGCTCAGATCAACCTCTCCGGCACCCTGGCACAACCGCAATTCCCGGGCCGTATCCACCTCAGTGAAGGCGCCGCCAACATCCCCGAACTGGGCCTGGAACTCACCGACATCGACCTGGTGGTGGACAGCCTGCCCGGCGGCCGGCTGGAAGCCCGGGGCAGCCTTACCTCCGGGCCCGGCAGCCTGACCCTCAGCGCCGACGCCGAAGGTTTCATAGAAGGCGACTGGCGGGTGAACGGTCGCCTGGAAGGGGAAGACGTGCAGGTCATCCAGACCTCGGAACTCCAGGCGTTGCTCAGCCCCTCGTTGTCGCTCACCGCCACGCCCACCCGCTTGCAACTGGAAGGCAGCGCCCACATCCCCAAAGCACTGGCGGAAATCAAAAGCCTGCCCGCCACCGCCACCCGCGTGTCAGACGATGTCATTATCGTCGACGACGCACAGCGCAACGGCAACAACGGGCCGGTGATGACCATCCACTCCAACATCCGCCTGCGCCTGGGTGACGACGTGCGCTTCAACGGTTTCGGTGTGGAAAGCCGCCTCTCAGGCGAACTCACGCTGATCAAATCCCCCACCCGCGGCCTGCTCACCACCGGCGACGTGGGCGTCGCCGAAGGCGTCTACAAAGCCTACGGCCAGGACCTGACCATCGAACGCGGCCGCCTGCTCTTCCAGGGCCCCTACGATAACCCCGGCCTGGACATACTCGCCGTGCGCACCACCCGCACCCACCGCGCCGGCCTGGAAATCACCGGCACTTTGCAGCGCCCGCGCAGCCGCGTCTTCTCGGTGCCGGCGGAATCCGAAAGCGACGCCCTGGCCATTCTCATCACCGGCAGCCCATTGTCCGGCGCCGGCGCCACTTCCGCCGACGCCTCCATGGTCATCAACGCCGTCGGTACCCTCGGCCTCGAACGCAGCCAATTCATCACCGAAGAAATCGCCCAGACTTTTGGCCTGGACGAATTCACCATCCGCACCACCGACGACCTGCAGGAAAGCGCCCTGTGGATCGGCAAATACCTCACTCCCCGCCTCTTTGTACGCTACGCCGTGGGCCTGTTCGATCAGACCTCCAGCATCGGCATGCGCTACCAGATCAACGAAGGCCTGCACCTGGAAGCCGAGTCCGGTATCAAGCAGAGTGTGGATATGATTTATCGCATAGAACGGTAACTCTGCTTTCCCCCTTCTCTTTGAGGACGCCTACAGGGACGTAGGTGGTAGGGGCGAGGAGGGAACAGAGACCGAGGGGGCCGGGGGGAGGAGAGCCTGAATTGTAGAGCCGACCCAGGTGCGGTGATACAATCGATCAGATTATGGCCGTTCAGAGGAGATGCTGCATGGGTAGGATCGAAGCCACTGAACAAGAAGTCCGGAAGCTGTCCCGGCGCGAGTTGACAGACTTTCGCGATCTGTCAGCCGGGAATAGATAACCTTTCAATCGGAAAATAAATCTGTCCCGATTTTCATTTTCCTTTATGCAGTGGAAAGACAAATGAATCCTGATATACAAAACTACAACGAGAACCAGGAGGCAGGCCACAAAGAGGTCTGTGATCTGCTGGCGAACGAAATCGACCGCAATCTTCCCCGCGCTGAAAGTAAGATATGGCACTCGCATCCGGTCTGGTTTTTGGACGGAAACCCGACAGTCGGCTACAGCAAGCAGAAGCCTGGAATACGGCTGATGTTCTGGAGCGGGGCGGACTTCAATGAACCTGCCCTGGATGTTGTAGGGAAGAAATTCAAGGACGCATCTGTGTTTTTTAACGATGTTTCAGAAGTAAACAAAACTGATCTTCGCCGATGGCTGAAAAAGGCACAGGAGATTCAGTGGGATTACAAGAACCTGGTCAAGCGCAAGGGTCAGCTGGAGAAATTGAAGTAGTGCGCGGTCCACCTTTCGAGCACGATGCACCCGTTTATGCGTCGGTAGGGAAATATTTTTCCGAAATTGATGAGTGGGTAAAGTTGGTTGGGTGCGCTTGGATAGCGATTCAGTAGCCGGCGTATTCACGAGGTATACCTATGATCACGACCGAAGTTCCCGAATTCCTTATAGAGCTTGAGGAGCGATTTAACCGGGCGATGGTATCGAATGACGTGGACGCTATCGCCAGGTGTATTACTGACGACTGGATACTCGTTACCCCGGAAGCGGGTCCGGTTCCTCGCTCGCGAATTATGGAAGTCGTCAGGTCCGGAGTGCTGACGCATGCAACAATGTCAAAAACGGCCACGCATGCCGCTGTTATCGGCGATATGGCCTGGGTAACGGGGCGCGGTCAAAACACAGGAACTTTTGATGGCGTACCCATACAGGCGGATGAGTACGTAACTGATATCTATCGTCGTGTTGGCGATGACTGGTTGTGCATGCTTACCCACCTGACCCCGGTCCTGGGAAATCAGCCATGAGCACAAAGATATCTGCAAGAGAAAATTGTCTAATGATGGTGGAAACTTGCTCAGGGAAGTGAAGCTGGGGCAGGTTCGCTAAAACTGGAATCCGATAATGAACTTCAAGCTGATTTTGACACTACTGATATTGCCGGCATTTATTTCCGGCTGCAAAGGCAGCCAACCAGAGGAAGAAGCCGGCACTGTAGAGTTCATTGAAAGCGTAGGCTGGCAGGACAATGCTAACATCAGCGAAATCTTCGACCGGGCGGGTGCTTCTGGAACCTTTGTCGTCTACGACCCCGCCGCCAATCATTTCATTGGGCACAACCGCATGCGGGCCAATACCCGCTTCCCTCCCGCATCCACATTCAAGATTCCCAATACGCTGATCGGCCTGAGTGCCGGTGCCGTCGGTAGCGTCGATGAAATATTGCCCTACGGTGGAGAGCCGCAACGATTCAGGTCCTGGGAGCGTGATATGGGGTTGCGGGAGGCGATGGTTGTGTCGAGCGTTCCGGTCTATCAGGAGCTGGCTCGCCGCATCGGTCTCAACGCCATGCGCGAACACATAACGCAGATAAATTACGGAAACGCTGATATAGGCACAAGCGTGGATACCTTCTGGCTGGTTGGTCCGCTCACAATCAGCGCCGTGGAGCAAGCCCGGTTTCTGGAAAGGCTGGCTGCCGACACACTTCCCTATCCCGTCTCTCTGCAAGCGAGCGTACGTGAAATCGTAGAGCTGGAACGGCACGGCACCATCACGCTGTACGGCAAAACCGGCTGGGCCTTCGAGGCCGGCATTGGATGGTGGGTGGGCTGGGTAGAGAAGGATGGCGTCAACTATCCGTTTGCATTGAATATCGATATGCGGGATTTGGCCGACGCCGGCAAGCGGATCGAGTTGGGAAAAGCAAGCCTTGCGGCGCTTGGGCTTTACCCATAAGCCGGAAATGCTACCCCCAATTGTTTGAGTGGGGCGGACTTGGCGTTAGTTGCCTTGTGCCGCTGCGTCTAGCTTGTCCAAAAGCTCCAGACCCCGCTTAAGGTCGCCAGATGCGGCAAGTGCTCGAAAACGGGTTTCGCTGTCGAACTCGGCAAGAGTCTGAGTTGAAATTTCTTCAATCAGTTTGTTGACGCTCATATTCTTGCGCCGAGCCAAGGCTTTAAGCCGGTTATGTTTGTCGTCAGGCAGACGAATGGTTAATGTGGCCATGTTATTACCCTCTTAACAGTTGCTCAGGTGTCACTATGCGCAGATCGGGTATACGGCGGTTCTGTGACCTTTTTTCAGATCCCGGAAAGTACAAAATCAACCGCTGCAATGATTTCGGATCGATGCGTCGATAGATCATGGGCTTTTGCGCCAAGTTGCTTGCGGTCAATTCCGGCTACATCTTGCGTCATTACGGTGAAGCTCTCGCCATCAAGTGCGACCGTGGGGTTTAGCCTCGATAGGCTCATGGGCGCGGCTAATTTGGTGGGGGAGAGAGGAATGACGATGGTTGTTTTCAGCCCGCTCAACAGGTCACTTTGGATATCCAGCAAGTAGGGGTATTGGATCCGTGTACAACGGTTGGGGTTCTTGTAGACACAAAACCGTCCCACTTAGAACTTCCTTACGCTGTCGCTGAATGCGCCATTTGCTTCGACAAATTGGTTGTATGCCTTGATGGCATCTGCGTTCTCGCGCAGCCATTGCGCGCACTCTGCGGTCCGTATTTGCTCAGCCAGAGCATGTTCCAGCGTTGCCGACAGATCGACGTTGGGCCTTCTCGCCTTTTCCAGCAAGTCACTGTTTATGCTGACATTCGTGGGCGTTTTGGAGGCCCGGGAGTGGTACGTGTGGTTCACGGTTGCTGACCTCAAGAGCTATGCGCATACTTTATGCGCATAGCTCTTGAGGGGCAATACATAACGCTCAGGACTGGTGCCTTCTAGGCCCGACCCAGACTAGGCCGCCATAAGCGCATCGTCCAGCTCGTTCGCACGCTTGGCGGCGGGCCTGTCCTCGCAGCGCGCCACATACTCGGCAAATACCGGATTCGGATCCAGCACTTTCATCATGGTTTCCCAGCCGATATAGCTGGCCATCAACAGGTCGGCGGTGGTGAATTTGTCGCCGCACAGGTAGGGTTGTTTGGCCAGAGTCTGTTCAATGGCGTTGGCGGAATCGGGAATGCGACCACACCCCGCTGCTTCTGCGCGCTTGGCGTCAATTTCCCAGTCGAAGGCCTTTGCCGAGTTGGCCATTTCGAACGGGCCTGCCGTAAAAAACAACCAGCGGTAGTAGCTGCCGCGCTCCGGACTGCCGGGCTTCGGCGCCAGGCCCGCGTCCGGGAACTGGTCGGCCAGATAGGTACAGATGGCCGCCACTTCGGTGATCACCACGCCGTTGTGGGTCAGGGCGGGCACCTTGCCCATGGGGTTCAGCTTGAGGAATTCCGGGGACTTGATGTCGCCGCCAAAGGTCATGACTTTCACATCGTAAGGCTGGCCCACTTCCTCCAGCATCCAGCGCACGATGCGGCCTCTGGATTGGGGGTTGGTGTACAGGGTAATTGCGTTCATGGGTTTTGCTCCTTGATCTGGGTGAATGGCAGCGGTTGCTGTGCCATTGAGGGCATTCTGGAGCCTAAATAGGCTGGAACCCGCCCTATTTATGCGCGATCATTGGCTCGAATGGAAAAGTTGGGAGCCAAACCATGACCGGGCCAACCACCCGAGTGCTCGCCCTGCTGGAACTGCTGCAGGCGCGGGGCCGTCTGTCGGGCGCTGAAATCGCGGAGCGACTGGGCGTCGACCGCCGCACCGTGCGCCGCTATATCGCGGTGCTGGAAGATCTGGGCATTCCGGTCACCACCGAGTTGGGGCGCTTTGGTGGCTATATGCTGGTGCCGGGTTTCAAATTGCCCCCGCTGATGTTTACCGAGTCGGAAGTCCGGGTCATCACCCTGGCGCTGCTGGCGGTCTGTGAGCACAATCTGGTGGAGGACAGCCTGGCGCTGGAGAGTGTGCAGGCCAAGCTGGAGCGCGTAATGCCAGGCCACCTGAAGGCCCAGGTTCAGGCGATCAGCAACAGTGTGCAACTGATACCTTCAACCCGGCCGTCCAGCCATCAGCAGCTATTGGTATTGACCCAGGCGACCCAGGCCTGTGAGGGCGTGAGCATGACCTACGGCTCGCCGCAGGGCGACACCATGCAGCGCCGTTTCGATCCCTACGGTTTGGTGTTTCGGACCGGCTATTGGTATGTGGGCGGGTACTGTCATTTGCGCCGGGATCTGCGCTCCTTTCGTCTGGATCGTCTGTCCGACATTGTCGGAGTGGGTGAACATTTTGTGCGGCCAGTCGGTTTCGACGCGGCCCGTCACCTGCAGGAGAGTCTGCATCAATCCCAGCGCAGCTTCCCGGTCAGTGTTTTACTGCGGGCCGACCTGAATAGGGTAACGACCTATTTGACCACCGTGACCCAATGCACACTGGACATGGATGGCATGCTGGAACAGCAGGATGACGGGGTGTTGCTGACCACCAGCACCGACAGCTACTATTGGTTTGCCGGGTGGCTGGCGCAGTTGCCGTTCGACTTCAGTATCCGGTCACCGGACGAGCTGAAGGCGGCTTTGAACGATCATATACAGAGGCTGGCTGCGGCGATATAACAAAAGGGATTGAGTATGTTGGGTCTGTTCAAAGCAAAACCTCTGCTTTCTGATGAAGATATCGAATTTCAGGTCGCGACCTTCAAGTGGCTTCTGAAGAACTTTGGCGGAAAGGATTTCTATGAAGATGCACACCTGGTTCTGCCCACCAGGACATACTTTCCGTCGAAGGTCGGGACAGCGCAAGAGGCCGCAGTGGAAACCTTCGAAGTAGTAAGGCAATACGCGGGACTGGAAGAGTGGCCCTGTAAGCTCGTTGCCCAGGACGAAGACATGGATATCCGTGTGGCACCGACCGTGGCCATCCAAAATGCGCCAAACAGCCCCAATGGCACATTCCAGATGGTGGATGACAGTGAAATCGTCATTACCTACAATCCGTCGCTGGTCGGAAATCCCACTCTACTGGTGGCAACATTTGCTCACGAACTTTCGCATTATCTCACTGGATCTTGTCCGGAAAAGCCCCCTGGCGGCTGGGATAACTGGGAGTTTGCGACGGACATTACCGCCACCTTTCTGGGGTTTGGCATATTTATGGCGAACTCGGCTCTAAACTTTCGGCAGTTCACGGAAGTTGATTCTCAGGGGTGGCAGGTTAGTCGCAGCGGATATCTGACCGAGGCCGAGCATATATTTGCGCTGGCGATATTCCTGAGGCTAAAAAATATGAGTATGGAGGCCGCTTCACCTTATCTTAAGCGAAATCTGAGAAGCATGCTGAAAAGCGCTATGAATTACCTGGCAGATGTTGAGGTAATTGAGGAGTTGTCTTCTATCGACTACGCGCCAAGAACGGTTATAAATTCGTAAAGTGAGGGGTTAATGGACAAATCGACTTTAGTAAGATGTTTGATAGTTAGCTTTCTGATTGCCGTGCCCGCCTCTTTTTTAACGGCGACGATGTATTCCGCCACCTTGCCAAGTGAGAATGTGATGGATCTCAGCTATCTGGACGCCGAAATAACCGGGGATATGTCGGAGGATGAGTTTTTCGAATACATACAAACAATCCCCTATCGAAGTTTAGCTGGCTTTGACAAGTTTCTATATTGGACAACTCATCCACAGGCGCTCTATTTTAAATTGATTTCCATGTTCAACTGGTTTGTTGGAGTCTTTGTGGCAACGATCGCGGTCAGCTATTGGAATTCAAGACATATGACCAGTCGATCAATTGCAGAAAAAATCCGGGAGGATTAATGCAACCTCTTCGATACTCGATCAACGTCACCCTGGATGGGTGTTGCGATCACCTTGCGATTCCCGCTGATGAAGCCATGCATCAGTACCACACCGAACGTCTCGCGGCGGTTGATGCTTTGCTCTGCGGGCGCGTGATCTATGAAATGATGGAGCAGGCATGGCGGGAACCAGCGGAAACCGGGGTGATGGCGGACTGGATGGAGCCGTGGATGATGCCATTCGCCAAGATTATCCACAACGTAAGGAAATACGTCGTTTCGGATACGCTGGAGAGCGTCGATTGGAATGCAGAGCTAGTGCGCGGTAATCTGAAAAAGGCTGTTCAACAGATCAAGGTGAAGCCGGGCAGGGGTATACTTGTGGGCGGCGTAAGGCTCCCCCTGGCGTTGGCAGAGCTTGGCTTGATCGATGAGTACGAGTTCGTTGTTCATCCCAGATTGGCCGGACATGGTCCCGCATTGCTGTACGGCCTGTCGAAGCCCATTGACTTGAAACTCGTGGACCAGAAGGTAATTGGTTCCGGAGTATTGGCGCTGCGGTACGAGCCGAAAGCCTATTAGCGTGAAAACAATGAGAACCGGGAATACATGATGAACCGAATATCCATATTGATCGCAGTGGCAGCTGTATCGAGCTTGAGTGCTTCCAGTGTTCACGCGGACCCCGCCACCGGTGCTGAGTCCTATCTGAAAACCTGCTTGCCGATAGAAACCGTGAGAGCGCTGACGGGCCTTGAGTTGACGTCAGCCTCACGCATGGAAAGCCCGCAGGTCAGTTGCAGTTACAGCGACAGCGAGCTGCTGGCGCAGCAGAGTCGGGTAACATACGGTCGTGACCCTGTCTATCGTCAGCCTTTCGGTGAAGACGATGTCACACAGGCCGTCGCGGGCCTGGGCCGGTTCGCCGAGTACGACAGTCAGTCCGCCCAGCTGTTTGTGAATGTGGGCAACGACGGCCTGGTTTTCTCTGGCCGCAAGGGCAGGGCTGATCTGCCGTTGGAGGCATTGAGGGCGCTTGCAGAAGAAGTGATGCAACGATAGCCAATGTGAAGCTAACGCTTCCGGCCCGAATGTCACGCAGATTCCTGAGTCTTCCGTGGCTCGTGGCTTTTCAATCGCTACAAATTCAACCCAAACAGCGAAATGACACCGACGGCTATCAGGTAGATGGCCACCACATAGTTGAGCAGCTTGGGTTGTACCAGGATGAGAATGCCGGCGATGATGGACAGGATGGGGATCAGGTCGATATGCAGGGTCATGGTAGTCTCCGCTGTTGTTTTCGGTATTGTGCAGCGATTTTCGTGTCCGGTGCAATCGTTGTTTCAGTATCTGGTCAGGTTGGCATCCGGTTGTCAATGTTCTGGGTTCTACCTCTGCCGGATCATGGAGATATGACCCAGGGTGCTCTATAATCCGCGGCCGTTGACGCTATCCTGTCTCTGGTCCTCGGGAACCTCCTGATGCTGCTCATCCTGATGGTCTTGCTGCCCTTTTTCGGCAGCCTGTTACCCATAAGCTTTGGCCGCAGTCGTGCCGCCAGCGCCTGGTTGACGGCCCTGACGCCGGCTCTGGGGTTGCTGTTGCTGCTGTATCTGGCGCCCGGTGTGTTCGCTGGCGAGGTGCTGCAGGTGCGCTGGGACTGGATCCCGGCCCTGGGCCTGAGTATCGCCTTTCGCCTGGACGGCCTGTCCCTGCTGTTTTCCCTGTTGATTCTGGCCATTGGTCTGCTGGTGATTCTTTACGGCGCCTATTATCTGTCCAGCAAGGACTCCCATCGCCGCTTTTTCTTTTTTCTGCTGCTCTTTATGGGCGCCATGCTGGGCGTGGTCACCTCCGACAACCTGCTGTTTCTGGTGGTTTTCTGGGAGCTGACCAGCCTCAGTTCGTTCTTGCTGATCGGCTTCTGGGGTCACCGCCAGGACGCCCGCCGGGGGGCGCGCATGGCACTGACCGTGACTGGCGGCGGCGGCCTGGCGCTGCTGGCCGGCGTGATGCTGCTGGGCCATGTGGTGGGCTCGTTTGAGTTGAGTGACGTGCTGGCGGCGGGTGAGCAGATTCGTGCGCACAGCTATTATCCCTGGATTCTCACGCTGATACTGCTGGGCGTTTTTACCAAGTCTGCCCAGTTTCCGTTTCACTTCTGGCTGCCTCACGCCATGTCGGCGCCGACGCCGGTGTCGGCCTATCTGCACTCGGCCACCATGGTCAAGGCCGGGGTCTTCCTGCTGGCTCGGCTTTACCCGGCTCTGTCCGGCAGTGATCTGTGGTTTGTGATGGTGTCGGTGGTGGGTCTGTCCACCATGACGCTGGGCGCGGTGGTGGCGCTGTTCAAACACGACCTGAAAGGCCTGCTGGCCTATTCCACCATCAGCCACCTCGGGCTGATCACGCTGTTGTTCGGGCTGGATACGCAACTGGCAGTGGTGGCGGCGCTGTTTCATATCGTCAATCACGCCACGTTCAAGGCATCGCTGTTTATGGCGGCGGGCATAGTTGATCACGAAACCGGTACGCGGGATATTCGCCTGCTGACCGGTCTGCGCCACTACATGCCTATCACCGCCGCGCTGGGTTTGATCGCGGCGGCGTCCATGGCCGGCGTGCCCCTGATGAACGGCTTTCTCAGTACCGAAATGTTTCTCAGCGAATCCCTGCAACAGAATGTACTGGGTCGCTGGAGCTGGTTGATTCCCCTCATTGCCGTGTTCGCCAAGATATTCTCCGTGGCCTATGCCCTGCGTTTCATTCACAGCGTGTTCTTTGGACCCAAACCCGAAGGCCTGCCGAAGGCGCCCCACGAAGCGCCGTTTTTTATGCGCGCGCCAGTGGTGATTCTGGTGTTGCTGTGTCTGGCGGTGGGTGTGTTGCCGGCGCTGACGGTGGGGCCCCTGTTGGCGATCGCCGCCACCGACACCACCCTGATGCCCCTGCCGGATTACACCCTGGAGATTTGGCACGGGTTCAACCTGCCGTTGCTGATGAGTATTGCGGCCATGGTGCTCGGCGTACTGGTGTATATCAAGCGGCAGGCGCTGCTGGCGCTGTGGGACCGTCTGCCACCGCTGAGTGCGCCCACCGTGTTCGAGCACATACTGCACGACTGGCTGGTGATGGGTTCGCGCCGCATAACCCGCACGCTGGAGAGCGGCCATCCCCAGAGTTACCTGTTGCTGCTGTTTGTTGTCACCATCGGATTGGCCGGTGCGGCACTGGTTTCGCTGCCGAACTGGCAGGGTGCGCTGGCGTTGACGCCGGTGGACTTTCCCTCTCTGGCCATTGCCGCCACCATGATAGTGGCCGCTCTCTGCACGGCGCTGATGCACCGCCAGCGGCTGTCGGCGCTGTTGTTCCTCAGCGTGGTGGGTCTGGGCGTGGCGCTGGTGTTCGCCCGTTTCTCGGCGCCGGATCTGGCGCTGACGCAACTGTCGGTGGAAGTGGTGAGCATCATTCTGCTGCTGCTGATTCTGTTTCTGCTGCCCATGCAGAACCCCCGGGATTCCAGTTATCGCCGCCTGTGGCGGGACGCCGTCGTGGCCGGGGTGGGCGGTTTGGGGCTGGGTGCGCTGACCTTTGCCATTCTCACCCGCCCGGCGGACTCCATTTCAGCGTTTTTCCTGGCCGAAAGTGTGGCCGGCGGCGGTGGCACCAACGTGGTCAACGTGGTGTTGGTGGATTTTCGCGGTTTTGACACCTTTGGTGAAATCACTGTACTGGCCATTGCCGCCATTGGCATCTTCGGTTTGCTCGACGGCATGCGGGTGCTGGATCCCTGGCAGAGCAGCAATCGCCATATCGCCCGGGACCGCTACCCCATGCTGCTGTCGGTGTTGGCCATGCCGCTGTTGCCCCTGGCGCTGATGGTGTCCATCTATATTTTCCTGCGCGGACACAATCTGCCCGGTGGTGGCTTTATCGCCGGCCTGATTACGGCGGTGGCGGTGATTCTGCAGTACTTTGCAAACGGACTGCAGTGGACCAACCGCCGCTTCAACGATAACTTCCATCCCTGGGTGGCCTGTGGTGTGCTGATTGCGGCGCTGACAGCGGTGGGCAGCCTGTATTTCAATCTGCCGCTACTGACGTCCGCGCACGACTATCTGCATATTCCCCTGCTGGGCGACGTGCACCTGGCCACCGCCATGCTGTTCGATATCGGCGTCTATCTGACGGTGGTGGGGGCAACGCTGTTGATTCTGGAAAACCTGGGCAAACTCGAACCCTACGGCGGAGAAGCCTAGATGGAAATTCTCTACGCACTGGTGGTGGCCGTACTGACCGGTAGTGGTATCTACCTGACGCTGCGCGCTCGCACCTTTCCTGTGGTGATGGGGCTGTTGCTGCTGTCCTACGGTGTGAATCTGTTTCTGGTGGCCATGGGTCGTTTGCGCACCGGTATGCCGGCCATCATCGAAGAGGGCGGGCAGTACACGGACCCCTTGCCCCAGGCGCTGGTACTGACCGCCATTGTCATCGGTTTTGCCATGATTTCCTTTATCACCGTGCTGGCCCTGCGCGCCCGGGGTGAGCTGGGCAACGATCACGTGGACGGTCGCGAAGGCGAAGAGCGGGAGCCCGGCCGATGATGCAGCACTGGATCATCTTGCCGATCATGTTGCCCTTGATCACCGGGGTCATACTGATTTTTATGGCGCGGGCCAGTCTCGATGCCAAGCGGGCGGTGAGCATTGTCTCCGCCCTGCTGTCGCTGCCGGTGATGCTGGTGTTGGTGAGTCAGGCAGGTTCCGGCGAGCATCAGGTGTACGCGTTGGGCAACTGGATGCCGCCGTTCGGCATTGTGCTGGTGCTGGATCGGTTGGCGGCCATGCTGTTGATGTTGTCCGCGGTGCTGGCACTGCCGGCGCTGCTCTACGGCATTCGCAGCGACGACAAGGGCGGCGGCAATTATCACCCGCTGTTTCACTTTCAGTTGATGGGTTTGCAGGGCGCCTTTCTCACTGGCGATCTGTTCAACCTGTTTGTGTTTTTCGAAATCACCCTGATCTCTTCCTACGGTCTGCTGATGCACGGCGCCGGCGCCGACCGCACCCGTGCCAGCCTGCACTATGTGATTCTCAATCTCACCGGCTCGGCGCTGTTTCTGGTGGGCGTGGGCGCGCTTTATGGCGTGCTGGGCACACTGAACATGGCGGATCTGGCGGTGCGCATTGCCCAGGTGTCGCCGGACGACGCACCCATTGTGCAGGCCGCCGGCCTGATTCTGCTGGTGGTGTTCGGCCTCAAGGCCGCCATGCTGCCGCTGTACTTCTGGTTGCCCAACGCCTACAGTTCCGCCAGCCCTTCGGTGGCTTCCCTGTTTGCCATCATGACCAAGCTGGGGGTCTATTCCATCCTGCGGGTGCACGGGCTGCTGTTTGGTCCGGAAGCCGGCGAGCTGGCGTCAGCCATTGCGCCCTGGCTTTGGCCCATTGCCATTCTGACTATCGTCTTTGGCGCTATCGGCGTACTCGGTGCGCGTACCCTGAAAAGGGTGGTGTCCTACATGGTAATTGTTTCCGTGGGTACGCTGCTGTCGGTGATCGCGACGGAGGACATCGATACCTTGACCGGTGGTCTATATTATCTGGTGCACTCCACGCTGATCACAGCCGCGCTGTTTCTGCTGGCGGACATTGTCAGTATCCAGAGGGGGCAGGTCAGAGACCAGTTGATTCCCAGTTGCCGCATGGTGCAACCGAGACTGTTGGGTGCGTTGTTTTTCCTCGGCGCCATCAGCGTGGTGGGCTTGCCGCCGCTGTCCGGCTTTGTCAGCAAGGCCATGATTCTGCAGGGCTCAACCGGTAGTGCTTTTGCTCCCGTGCTCTGGGCAGTTCTGCTTGCCGCCGGACTGGTGGCGCTGGTCAGTACCAGCCGTGCCGGCAGCACCCTGTTCTGGCGCTGCACCGACGAAGCGCCGCAAAGCCGTCGGGCGGACAAAACAAAGTTGATCGTTACTATTCTGCTGCTGTTGCTCAGTCCGCTGATTACCATCTACGCCGAACCCTTGCTGGCCTATTGCCGGGCGACAGCGGAACAGCTTGTTGACACCCGCGCCTATATTGACGCGGTTCTGCCGGGGAGGCTCCGATGACAACCGACGTTCGGCGCAAGCTTCTGCCACACCCGTTGGTCAGCCTGGTGCTGGTTGCCGTCTGGCTGATTCTGCACAAGAGTCTGGAGCCGGGGCATCTGCTGGTGGCGGTACTGCTGGGCTGGTTTCTGCCCTGGATTTCCCAGACCTTCTGGGTCTATCCGGTGCATATTCGTCGCTGGGGACCATTGGTGCGCTACGCCTTTGTGGTGCTCTGGGATATCACCGTTTCCAATATTGTGACGGCGCGGCTGGTGTTGGGCTCCATGAAGAAACTGCAGCCGGCATTTTTTGAGCTGCCGCTGGATATCGACAACCCCATTGCCATCACCGTGCTGGCCAATACCATCACTCTGACGCCGGGCACTGTCAGCGCCGATATAGCGCCGGATCGAAAGAGCATTCTCATTCACGGCCTGCACGTTCCCGATGTGGAGGCGACCATTGCCCAGATCAAGGCGCGCTACGAAGCCCCCCTGAAGGAGATATTCTGATGCTGGATATCGTCATTCCACTGTCGCTGGCCATTTACGCTCTGTCGTCGCTGTTGACGCTGTATCGCATGGTGGTCGGCCCCAATGTGCCGGATCGTATTTTGAGCCTGGATGCGCTGTATGTGAACGCCATTGCCCTGATCATTCTGTTTGGTGTCTATCTGGGCTCCACGGCGTTTTTCGAGGCCGCCCTGCTGATCGCCATGATGGGGTTTGTCGGCACAGCGGCGGTGTGCAAATACATTCTGCGCGGCAATATCATCGAGTAGGCGGAGACTGCCATGAGCCTGTGGTTGGAAATACTGATAGCTTTTTTTCTGCTGGGTGGCGCGCTGTTTGCCCTGGTGGGCTCCATTGGCCTGGCGCGACTGCCGGACTTCTTTACCCGGGTACACGCGCCCACCACGGGCACCACGCTGGGTGTGGGTGGTACCATTATCGGCTCGGTCATCTATTTCAATGTTTCCGGTGATTTCCTTAGCCTGCATGAACTGTTAATCTCCATGTTTCTGTTTATTACCGCACCGGTGAGCGGGCATATGATGGCCAAGGCGGCCATGCATCTGAAAATAAAATATGCACCGCACACCCGAGGTAAACCCTGGAAGACAGATTGAATAGAAGCCATTCCATAAACTACTGCGCACACGTCTGGCGGTGGCCGGCGGTGCTCGGAATCCTCATGTATTTCATATACACTGCGGCTTTGGCTCCTGCATCGCCCTATCGCCTGCGTCCATGCAGGCGTGCGGTTCCTGTGCTCCGGCGGCCACCGCCAGCCGCGCGCTCGCTACGCTTATGAAACGGCTTCTTGTCACATTGCTGCGGTAAGCTGTGACCGATGAAGTTACCGGTACAGTGCCCACTGGAGGAAGTTTTGCCCGCCCGAAAGAAAACAAAGTCCAGATTCACGGCCAAGACCGCCGATCGCCACGATCTGTATCAGCGCAGTGTGCAGGCTGAAGACTTCGATGTGGAGTTCATCACCCGGGTTTTTCGCAAGCACCGCAAGCGCAAACCATTGTCACTGCGCGAGGACTTCTGTGGTACGGCGCTGCTTTGCGCCGCCTGGATTCTCAGCGACAGAAAGCGTACCGCCACGGGGGTCGATATCGACCCCGCCGTGCTGGACTGGGGCGTGAAACATAATCTCGAATCCATTGGCGAGCCGGGCGACCAGGTCACTCTGTTGCAGGATGATGTGCGCAGCAAAAGGCGCGGCAGGTTTGATGTGATCAACGCCATGAACTTCAGCTACTGGGTATTCAGAACCCGGGAGGATCTGCTGGGGTACTTTCGCAGCGTGCACCGCTCCCTGGTGAAGGACGGCGTTTTCTATCTGGATCTGTACGGCGGTTGGGATGCCCAGAAGCCCATGGAAGACAGGCGCAAGATCAAGGGCGGTTTTACCTATATCTGGGAGCAGCACAGCTTCGACCCCATCACCCACGATGTGGTCAACCATATTCACTTCGAGTTCCGCGACGGTTCACGCCTGGAGCGGGCTTTTACCTACCACTGGCGCTTCTGGACCCTGCCGGAAATCCGCGAACTGCTGGCTGAGGCGGGCTTTCGTGAAACGGTGGTCTACTGGGATGAAAAAGCGGAGAAATTCCGCCCGACAAAGCGGGCGGAAAACCAACCGGGGTGGTTGGCCTATCTGGCGGCGCTAAAATAAAATCCGGCAGCGGATGGTTCCGGGAATCTCCCGCAACTTCTGCAGCGCTTCCTCGCTGTAGGGCGAATTGATGTCCAGCACCACATAACCCACCTTGTCGTTGGTCTGCAGATACTGGGCAACAATATTGATATTGTTGTCGGAAAAAATCCGGTTGATGGCGGACATGACGCCGGGCACGTTGGCGTGCACGTGCAGCAGGCGGTGTGCGTCGGCGTGGCTGGGCAGCGCCACTTCCGGGAAGTTCACGGAGCCAGTGGTGGTACCGTTGTCGGAGTAGGTGACCAGTTTTTCCGCCACTTCCACGCCGATATTGGCCTGGGCCTCCATGGTGGAACCGCCGATGTGCGGCGTGAGTATCACATTGTCCAGGCCGCGCAGGGGGCTGACAAACTCGTCGTCGTTGCCCTTGGGTTCCACCGGAAACACATCGATGGCGGCGCCCGCCAGGCGCTTTTCACGAATGGCCTTGGCCAGGGCGTCGAGATTCACCACCGTGCCACGGGAGGCGTTGAGCAGAATGGCGCCGGGGCGCATGCGGGCGATTTCCGGGGCGCCGATCATCTGCTGGGTGGAGTTGGTTTCCGGCACGTGCAGGCTGACGATGTCCGAGCGCGACAGCAGTTCATCCAGGGTGCGCAGCTGCACGGCATTGCCCAGTGGCAGTTTCGCCACCACATCGTAGAAATACACTTTCATGCCCAGGGATTCGGCCAGCACGCTCACCTGGCTGCCGATGGAGCCGTAGCCGATCAGGCCAAGGGTTTTGCCGCGAATCTCGAAGGAACCGGCGGCGGATTTCTGCCAGCCGCCGCGATGACAGATGGCGTTTTTCTCGGGAATGCCGCGCAGCAGCAAAATGGCCTCGGCGATGATCAGCTCCGCCACTGAGCGGGTATTGGAGTAGGGCGCGTTGAACACGGCAACGCCGTGCTCCTGGGCCGCTTGCAGGTCCACCTGATTGGTGCCGATACAGAAGCAGCCGGCGGCGATCAGTTTGGGCGCGTTTTCCAGCACCCGGCGGGTGAGCTGGGTGCGCGAGCGCAGGCCGACAAAGTGCACATCCTGTATGCGCTCGATCAGTTCCTCTTCGGACAGGGCGGTCTTCAGGTAGTCGATATTGCTGTAACCGGCGGCATTCAGGGTGTTGACCGCCGACTGGTGGACGCCTTCCAGCAGCAGAAACTTGATCTTGCCTTTGTCCAGGGATGTCTTGCTCATGAACCGTGTGACCTCGTGAACCAGTGAGCCGGTGGGGAACCGGCGAGCGCGGCGCGGGAGCGGATAGCCTCTGCGAAAGGATGGCCCCTGCGAAAAAGGGCGCAATCATAGCACAGATTTCAGCCGGTTTGGCGCTGTGGCGGCAGCTTCAGGGGTCTTTTGCCGGGGCAATCTCCGTGACCCGGATGGCCCAGCCCTCCGGCGCGCGGGACTCGTACTGCCAGCCCAGTTCCCAGTTCTGCAGACGGGTGCCGTAGCGTCTATTGGGATCCGGTTGCTGGTAGGCCGGGCGGGGATCCTGTTGCAGCACTTCGGTGATCAGTTGCGCCAGATCCGTGCCGGGCTGGCTGGCGCAGACCGCCAGCGCCTGCGCCGAAAAGCAGACCGGAATCACCCCGGGCGGTTCCGGGGCCAGGCCGTTGCGGGCGTCCGGCAGTGCGTCGGCGTAAGGGACATAGGGCTTGATATCCACCACCGGCGTACCGTCCACCAGATCGACGCCGCTCAACAGCAGCCGGGGTTTGCCATCGCGCAGTTCTATACGCTCCAGGCGCACGGCGGACAGGCCCAGCCCGTTGGGGCGCCGGGGCGAGCGGGTGGCGAAGACGCCGATGCGGCGATTGCCCCCCAGCCGGGGCGGTCGCACCCGGGGTTTCCACTGGCCCGGTGCTTCGCGATGAAAGATGAACTGCAGCCACAGATGTGTGCACTGCTCCAGTCCGTCCAGTGCCTGCGGGTCGTCGTAGGGCGGCAGCAGTTCCAGTTCCGCCCGGGCCGACGGCACCAGTCCGGCCTGCCGGGGCACGGCGAAGTCGCCCTTGAAACAGGAGTGAATGATGCCGATGGGGTCCAGGCTAAAAGTCATGACGGGTGGTTCCGGCAGAAGACAAGCTGAAAAAAGTTTGACATACTCTGGTCATGACAGCGAAATACACTGAATTTCGCTGTGGATGTTGGCGGTTTCCGATTCACTCAAGAGCAAGGGTCACCCCAAACGCGAGCGTGCGGAGGAGTTGATGGAAGCGCGTATTTTACGCCTGAACCTCGCCGGTCAGCCAGTCGAATGGCTGCATTGGAAGGATGCGGTCTGCCTTTACGCCCGGGATCTGGTGGTCTGGAGTCTGGGTGGCAGGGTTCGCCGTGTGCACGGCGGCCACTCCCGCCTCACCGGACTGCGTACTTCCATGGACCTGTCTGCCATCATCGCCTGCGGCGGCGAACGCATTGCTCCCCTGCGCCAGGTGCCGCCGCTGACCAATCGTGCCCTGTTTGCCCGCGACCGCCATCAGTGCCTCTACTGTGGTCGCCTGTTCGATGCCGATCACCTGTCCCGGGATCATGTGCAGCCGGTCAGTCGCGGCGGCCGGGATCGCTGGACCAATGTCGTGGCGGCCTGCAAGCGCTGCAACCAGCGCAAGGGCAATCGACTGCTCAGCGAAACGGATATGGAGCTGTTGGCACTGCCTTTTTGCCCCAACATGGCCGAGTATCTGGCGCTGATCAACGGCGACCGCATCCGTGGCGACCAGATGGAATTCCTGCGCCCCCAGTTCAGCTCCCGACGGGATTGGCATTAGCTCATTGTCGGTTCATCGACCGGAAGCCATTTCATAAGCGTAGCGAGCGTGCGGCCGGTAGTTTATGAGATGGCTTCTCGTCAGTTCACCAGTTGGCCGCGATAAATGCGTTGGCGCTTGCCCGGCGATTCCGCTTTCTGTTCCGCCTGGGCGTTGCTGCCGGTTTTCTGGCCGCCGCTCTCCACCAGACTGAACTGCCCCCGGTAGATGTTGGTCACCTGCCGGGGCAAATCGACTTTTTCTTCCTCCAGCATCCGGTTCCAGGGCGGGCCGGCCAGTTGCAGGAGTTCCTTGATCAGCGCCCGGGTCACAGTGTCCCGGCTGTCGGCGTAGCAGGCAGCCAGCTCCGACAGCATGTCGGGGTTGGCCAGCTTCACAGCTGGCTTGAGGTCGCTGCTCACCCGGCGACGAATTTCGTAGACCAGGTCGATCATGGGTTTGCTGTACTGCATGGTAGCTCCAGAAGTGCGGCACGTGTATTGCTGCCTGAATGAAGTTCAAATCAAGCAAAAAGCCGGCCAGCGGCTAAAAGACGGCAAACGGGGTGGTTTGGCTTTCGTTTATGCCCGCGGCTTGTGCATAATTGGCGTTGATTGCCTTGCGTCGGTGCGGCCGTACCGGAGGCAGGCGAAAACGAACAGTCGGAAGAGACTATGGACACCAGCATTCTGTCAGAGAATCCCTTTATCGAGTTTTCCGCATTGTTGTTGCTGGCGGCGGTGTTTGGCGTAGCGGCCCGACTGCTCAAGCAGCCACTGATTGTCGCCTTCATTGCCCTGGGCATTATTGCCGGTCCTTCGGTGCTGGATCTCATCTATTCCAAAGACCAGATTCACCTGCTGGCGGAGATCGGCATCGCCATACTTCTGTTTGTGGTGGGGCTGAAGCTGGACCTCGGTCTGATCCGAACCACGGGCGGCGTTGCGCTGTTCACCGGGTTGGGGCAGGTCATCTTTACCTCGCTATTTGGCTACTTTATCGCTCTGACGTTGGGCTTCAGTTCCATGCAGGCGCTGTATATCGCCGTGGCGCTCACTTTTTCCAGCACCATCATCATCGTCAAACTGCTGTCGGATAAAAAAGAAATCGACGCCCTGCATGGCCAGATTGCCATCGGCTTTCTGATCGTACAGGACATAGTGGTGATTCTGGTGATGATCACCCTGTCTGCCCTGGGCCAGGGCGCGGATCAGGGGGCCATGTGGATTGCCGGCGCGGTGATCCTCAAAGGCGCCTTGTTGCTGGTGATTACCGGCCTGGTGATGCGCTACGTTCTGCCCCGGTTGACGGCGTTTTTGGCCAGCTCCCAGGAACTGCTGGTGTTGTTTGCCATCAGTTGGGCGGTAGTGCTGGCGGCCATCAGTGAGCTGATGGGTTTTAGTCGCGAGGTGGGCGCCTTTCTCGCCGGGGTGTCTCTGGCCTCCACCCACTACCGGGAGGTGATCAGCGGCCGCCTGACCAGTATCCGGGATTTTCTGCTGTTGTTTTTCTTTATTCATCTGGGGTCGCAACTGGATCTGTCCCTACTCGGCGCCCAGGTCTGGGCGGCGGCACTGTTGTCAGTGTTTGTACTGGTGGGCAACCCGCTTATCGTGATGGTGATCATGGGATTGATGGGTTACCGCAAGCGCACCGGGTTTCTCGCCGGCCTGACGGTGGCTCAGATCAGTGAGTTCTCGCTGATCTTTGCCGCCCTGGGTTTGACGTTGGGGCACATCGGGGATGATGTGGTGGGCCTGATTACCCTGGTTGGTCTGATCACCATCGGTCTGTCCACCTACATGATCATGTATTCCCACTGGCTGTTCGAAAAACTCTCGCCTCTGTTGGATATTTTTGAGCGCAGCAACCCCTACCGCGAGGCGCAGCGCCGCCAGATAGAAGAGCGCAAGATTGACGCGGTGGTGTTCGGCCTGGGTCGCTACGGAGGCAATATCGTCAGGCAACTGAGCAAGCGGGGTTACACGGTGCTGGGGGTGGATTTCGATCCGCAGCAGGTCAAAGCCTGGCAAAGCAATGGTGTCGACACCCAGTACGGTGACCTGGAAGATCCGGACCTGGCGGAACAGTTGCCGCTTAGGCACGCGCGCTTTGTGATCAGCAGCATGCCGGAGCTGCACGCCAATCTGTGTATGCTCAAGTGCCTGAATGCGGCCGAGTACCAGGGCAAGAAAGTGGTCACCGCCCACCGTTCGGAGCAGGCGGCCAAGTTGCAGGAACAGGGCGCCGATCTGGTGCTGATGCCCTTTCACGACGCCGCTGAAGTGATTTGCGAAAAGCTGAAGGAGCTATGACCTTACCGGCTGCTAATCCAGCCGGTGGTCCATGGTGCGCGCCGGCTCGGCGCAACGGCTTTCGCCCACTTCCTGGGCGGGCACGCCGGCCACGGCCTTGCGCGGTGCCACGGATTTGAGTACCACGCTGCCGGCGCCCACGGTGGCGCAACGACCGATCTCGATATTGCCGAGAATCTTGGCGCCGGCGCCGATCAGCACGCCGCTGCGCACCTTCGGGTGACGGTCGCCGGACACCTTGCCGGTACCGCCCAGGGTTACCGCCTGCATAATGGATACATCGTCTTCCACCACGGCAGTTTCACCGATGACAATGCCGGTGGCGTGATCGAACATGATGCCCTTGCCGATGCGCGCCGCCGGATGAATGTCGACGCCGAATACCACGGAAATGCGGTTCTGCAGAAACAGCGCCAGATCCACCCGGTCGTGCTGCCACAGCCAGTGCGCTACCCGATAGCTCTGCAGGGCGTGAAAGCCCTTGTAGAACAGCAGCGGCGTGGTCAGTGACTGACAGGCGGAGTCGCGTTCGTTCACCGCCAGCAGGTCGGCGCGCACCGCATCGCCAATACCTGGGTCCGCGAGCATTGCGTGGTCGATGACCTCGCGCAGCGTTATGGCCGGCAGTGCCGGGCTGTCCAGCTTGTTGGCCAGGTGAAAGCTCAGCGCCGCTTCCAGGGTATCGTGGTTGAGAATGGTGGCGTAGAGAAAGCTCGCCAGCATGGGCTCGCTCTGAGCCTGTTGCCGGGTCTGCGCGACTATATCGTGCCAGACCGGATCCTGGTTGATGGCGGCGGGTTTGACTGTCATGGGGGTCTCCTTCATAAGACCCCATTATTAAGGTTCGCGGGCAAGATTTCCAGGGGCAGGTGGGTCTGTACTGCGCCCGGTCGCCTGAACCCGGAAGCGCTGCTTCAAGGCGGGGAGCGGGTCTGGGTGCGGGGGCAAGGCCCGGTCGCACTCTGCGAGAGGGTGCTGCTACTGAGAGCGACTGTAGCGGTCGGCGTTCTCCCGTGTCCAATCGTCGTGCCCCCGCTCACCCGCCCTGTCCATATCATCAGTAATAACGCCCCGGTTTCTCTGCCCGTCACGGTAGCCGAGCGCATACTGTTCGCGAATCTCATGGGGACAGATATCGCTGCGCACACTGATATTGGTGTTGCCGTGTTTATAGCCGTTTTCGTAGGTACAGAATTCCAGCAGGCCGAGCAGGTAACCATCCACAAAAATTGCGATCGTATCGTCGTCCAGGTCTTCGCAGCTGCTTCTGTAGGCGTCTATGGTGCGAACGGATCGCCCCGATAGGGCCGTTTGCTGTCCCAATTCTTCCCAGTTCTCCACGTCGCAAGCAACCATTTTTGTGGGCTCGTTGGTTGCGCAGCCGGCGGCAAGGATAAGCATCGATGCAATGGGTATGAGCTTTTTCATGTCAATACACCTCTTTGGTTGAAAAATTCCAGATTTTGACGGGCTGTGAATCGATGCGACAACTGCTTATTGAATCGCGGAGCGATTTTCGGCGCGTATAATGTTCTCAACAATCTCTATGCTGTCTCTAAGCCTGATCAAGTCAGGGTATTGGTTGTAAGCCCTGCGCAGCTGCTCCAGCGCGGAGGAATATTCGCCCATATCGATATACAATTGTGCCAGAGCCAAAATGGCTGGTTTGGCATGTTCATCAATGCCTTGGGCGCGAAAATAGAGAATCTCAGCATCTGAGTGCCGGCCTTTCTCTGAGTATAGGTCAGCCAGTTCAAGTATGGCGCGACCATTGGTGGGGTCTATTCGGTTGGCCTTCCTGTAGTGCTCTTCCGCCAGATCAAAATTTCCCTTTTCGTATTCCAATTTGGCCCAATGTTGATAGTACAGGCTTAAATCTCTGGCTTCCAGTGTTTCAAGTCTTGCCGCCAGGCTCGCCAAAATACTTTCTGTTTTATCTGGCATGCTCGCCTGGTGTAGCCAGGTAAGGTACTGATCAACGATATCCATGCTGATGTCGTTGATAGACAGGTCAGACTCTATGATCTCCACAGCGCGGTTATAGCTGCCTCTTTGCAAATGCAGTTGTGCTGCCGCTTTCAGGTTATTGTGGCTTTGCTCCCCCAGAAGCATCGCCATCTCCAGCGCCGTAAGAGTGCTGGTCATATCCTGTTGCTGTAGTGAAATGGCCGCTTTGTTGAGCCATAGGTCGGGGTTTTCGGAGTCCCTTGTCAGCATTTCGTCCAGCAAGGCACTGGCGCTGTCAAACATCTTGGCTTGAGAAAAAGCTGAAAGTAAACCCTGTTGCCACTGAATGTTCTCCGGTTCTAGAGACATGGCGTACTTGTACGAAGATATGGCGGAAAAAGGGCTGTGCTGCGTCAGGTTAAGATAGCCTAGCTGGCCGTGAATGGCTGGATCATTTAAGCCATAGGAAATAGCGTTTGCGAAATATCGGCGCGCTTCGATAGGTCTATCGGTCAACATGTACAGTTGTCCCAGGTCGGCGTGCGCTCGAACCAATTCCGGTTGCCTTGTTAAGGCAAAAAGATAAGCTCGCTCTGCCTGATCGTATTGCTCCAGCGAAAAGTACACTTGTGCCTTAAGTGTCAGCATCGCTATGCTGAGTTCAATGTTGTAAAATCGTTCCAGTCGGGCCATCACATCATCCGTCTTATTTTGGTCGAGTAACTGGCGAAGCTCCTCCGCCATTTCGTACTCTTCGGGTGAAATTGATGCCTCGCGTTGTCTGAACGGGCCCGTAAATCTTGGCAGAACATAAGTCGTTTCGGGAATATCGATAACCAGTCGACTGCCGTGACTTTGCGTGGCGAACGAGTCAGGTGAGTACAGTGATGAGGCCAACAGAAAGGCAATTGCAGTATTGCTGATAAATTTGTGCATTGACGTGCCCTTATAGCCTGTGCTGAAAGTTCATATTGAATCTATACTCTGCCTGTACCGGGTGGCCGTCTTTCGTTGGCTGTGTGAAGCGTACATGCTCCATGTACTCCCGGATCGCTGATACCATTTCGGCGTGAACCGGGTCTACTATCTGCTTGATATAGGCGCGCCCGCTTTCAACAATTATGATGTCTACCACAGCCCTCACATCATGTATTCCCCTGTTGCGTAATGGCCGGGGGATGGCTACTGCTCTGCTGGCTACTACTCTGGGTATCCTGTCCAGATTTTCTACCCCGAAAATGGGAAATTGTACCGAAATTGTGCGCTGCATATTCAGGGCGTTAACATCAAAGTCAGGGCGCTGTACGTGATCAGGTAATCTGACATCTATGACCGGGTTGTCAGAGTAGCTCAATGTCGCTTCGCTTCCGGGGCCTCTTACGTTCACGCTTGGTGCGTCCGGTGTTTGATTCTCCGGCTGCTGCCTGATTGGCGGCGGTTCTGGCGGTGGCGGTACGTACAGCTCCACTGTTCTGATGTTGAGTTGTTCGGCGTCGTTCGGCATTCGATTTGGCAGCATCAACACAAAGAAAATCAATAGGCATATCGCCGTAGCGGCAGCAAGAATTGATGTGCCTCGGATCAGTGATTCCTTTCTTGACTTTTTCGGGTCAGGCATTTTCATATGTACTATTCGTTTGCGGTGGCAATGCTCACACTTTCAACGCCCCCCAGTTTCGCCTGATCAATTACCCTTACCAGCAAGTCCGTAGGCACGGATTTATCCGCTTGTACGACCAAGGGCTTTTCGCCAGTCAAAAGTAACTGGGCAACGGTGCCGCGGACGGCTTCAACGCCAATATTCGTTCCGTCATATACCACCTCCCCGGCCGAAGTGATAGCCAGAAGAATGATCGTTCTCTGCATGGTTTCGGATGACACCGCCGTTGGCTTGTCCACCTCGACACCGGTTTCTCTGACAAACACCGTGGTTACGATGAAAAAAATCAATAGAATAAATACAACATCCAGCAGGGGTGCGAGGTCAATCTCCTGCTGGTAGCTTTGTTCAATTTTTTGTTCAATTGTTGATTTCATGACATTTTGCCACTACCCATTTCTTTTTCTGTCTGCAAAGATAGGAATGCATAATAAGCCCCGGTACGGCCAGCGTTAGACCAAGTTGCGTAGTAAACATGGCCTCGGCTATGCCGCCGGTAATGACTTGCTGTAGATCCAGTCCTCCGGTTGCCGACATGTCAGCAAACGTTTTCAGTAGTCCGCTAATTGTGCCCAACAGGCCCAGCAGGGGCAGCGCGGACAACAGTACCCTTGTGGGATATATCCAGTTGTTTGCCTTTCTGCTCCAGCGGGCATTTCTCTTTCTGACAAAGCACAGTTCGATCAGCAAGCTGTAGCACAGCAGGGCGACAAGCAGTATCGCCCAGATAACGGGGTTCTTCAGCAAGAACGAATACTGTGCCAGTTCACTCATGGTGAGGCTCTCGTTAGCTTCGTTCTCCATCCGGGAACGTCACTTTGCTCAATTTTATGGCAAAGGTCTCCATTTTGTGAGCATAGCTTTTTATCTTCCTGGTCAATAGCGCACTTACTACAAGCGAAGGAATTGCCACTATAAGACCTAGCTCGGTAGTAACCAGTGCTTCGGATATGCCTCCGGAAACCGTGGTTGCATCTCCAGAGCCAAAAATTGTCATCATCTTGAAGGTGTTTATCATGCCTGAGACTGTGCCGAGCAAGCCCAACAACGGTGATATGGCGGCGCTCGTGGCCACGACACCCATAAAGCGCTCCATTTTGTGCCTATGCTCCATTAAATAGGCAACCATCAAATCGTCGCGCTGTGATGATGGTGGAGACTTTATGGCGATATCAATAAGGCGACGCTGTGGCCAGGGAGAGCGGTCCAGTAATTTTTCGAGTTCGTACTTGTCGTACATCGAAGCCATCGAATCCTGGATTTTATGAGCGAGTTTGCCGTCGAGCTTTGGCATACGCAGCAGTTCGATGGCTTTGGCAATGCTGATCAGCAGGGAACAAAAGCCAAAGAACAGTATTGGTATGGCCCAGATTCCTCCTTGTTTGATGTGTCCGACTATGCCTTTATTGCTGCCGGCTATTCGCTCTGCGCTGCCCAGGGTGGGGTCAAAGGTTATGCTTCCAGCGCCGGTTTCGTATAGCCGGGAAAAGTCGACCAATGCCTGACCCCTGAATGCGTTGCTCATGGTCGTTGGGCCGCCCGGCAACTGTGAAAGGAGCCCGCCGCTATTCCGCGTGCTGTCGTATGCGAGTTTAACGGGGCCCAAGCTCAGCGCTGCAACTTCCACCAGTCCACCATCGGAGGAAAGGACCTCAGTGGTGGTCCAGGTCGGATTAAGGTGCCTGTCAAGTCGATCAATTGCCTCAGCCAGTATGGCTGTGGGTGAACTATGGTCTTCGTCGAGTGAAACAATCAGAAATTCATCGGCGTAGCCGGCAATGAGATGACGCTGATAATTACTCTGGCGCTGCCACTGCTCCAGGCGATCCTCAAGTTCGTCCAGAGCAACAAGCTCTTCGTTCCTGCCGCGCTGGGCCGCAGTAACCTGTTGCCGCAGTTGAATCACTTCTTCTTGCAGTTCCTGCAGTCTTTCACCATATTGTGCACGTTCCAGTGCGATGGCTGTTTGCGTTTCCTGCAATGCAGCTCTTGCATTGTCGATTCGTTGCAGTAGCTGTTGTTCCAGTTCGGAAGCTTGGTTGGCGTGCGCTGGCACTGAGAGCAGCGCCAGCAGCGCAGTCAGCGTGAGTACCAGGGAAGTTTTGCCGCAATACATATAGTTGACTTCCCTTTCTCGTTACAGCTGAAGTGGCAGAGTGATGAGCTTTGCCCTGGTGGGGTTTTCGATCATTTCGATAATCTGCAGCAGGTGGGCGGGATTGGTCTGTGCCAAGAGTGGGTCGTGCTGGCCATCTCGGTTAAGTTCCTGAGAGTGTTGCCAAGCCCAACCCGCAGGGCTGCTTTGTCCGCGGCCGTAGTATGCGCCGTCCGTACTCACATACAAGCCCTGGGATAGGCCGAGGTAGATCTGGGTAACCTGGACGCTGGCCTTTTCACCCCGGGACGTGGGAAGAGCCATAATGGTTTTGTGGATAGCAATGCGGTTTTGAAACTGCTCGGCTGTTCTGGCGAGCTTCAGCGCTCGCTCGATTTTTTCGTTCAGAGTGGGCCCATCGCGGTGCAGAATATCCAGTTGATCCCGCCACTGATCCTGTATGGGAGGGGGCATCCTCTCCAGCAGGACGGTCAGCGTATCGGCCGCTGCGGCTAGCTGGGCGGCGCGCTGGTCCTGCTCTTGCTCAAGCTTGTCCTGTTGCGCTACAAGCTCCTTGCGCCTTTGATTCACCTTGTCGGTGTTCTGGCTGGTTTGGCTCAGCAGCTCGTTCAGAGACTTCTTCTCGGTCTCCAGCAGCCTGACTTGATGGTGAATCTGCTGTTTTCGCTCTTGCCAACTGCTGGTAAGGTGACCGGTTTGGCCCTCCAAGTCGAGCCAACTGCTCATCAGTTGCTCGAGGTTGCTGCCGGCCTGAGTGGAGGCTGTAAAAAAAGCCAATAAAAACAAGCAGATAACGCTGCGCTTGCGATTCATGAATCCCTCTTCGGTTACATCAGTGCTCTGTCCGCTGTAGGACCTACCCACTTTATTCTAATAGCTGAACACCGACACTAGCACAACTCCTGCGCAGGGAGCCATCCCACTTTGAGTTTCCTCAAGGTGGGATGGCATTTGACTTGTGCTGCAGAGGGGATGTCTGGCTGAGGATCAGGCTCGGCGCTGTCTTGTGCTTGCGGGCCGACCGCCATTGCGGGGTGCTGGCTGCTGACGGACGTTGGCGCCGCTGCGCCCGCGCGCGCCACTACGGTTCTGCCGACCGTTCTGGATGGGCTCCGGCTTGGCGTTGGGGTCGGGCTCAAAGCCCGGAACGACTTCGCGCGGCAGGCGGCGCTTGAGCAGTTTTTCGATGCCGGCCAGCAACTTGTGTTCGTCCACACACACCAGCGATACCGCCTCGCCCTCGCAACCGGCGCGACCGGTACGGCCGATGCGGTGCACATAGTCTTCGGCCACGTTGGGCAGTTCGTAGTTCACCACATGGGGCAGTTCGCTGATGTCGATGCCCCGGGCGGCGATATCGGTTGCCACCAGTACCTGCAACTTGCCGCCCTTGAACGCGGCCAGTGCCCGGGTGCGGGCGCCCTGGCTTTTGTTGCCGTGAATGGCCATGGCGGAAATGCCCTGCTTGTCCAGGGTGTCCGCCAGCCGGTTGGCGCCGTGCTTGGTGCGGGTGAACACCAGCACCTGATACCAGCCGTGGTCGCGGATCAGTTGGGCCAGCAGCGCGCCCTTGCGCTCGCGATCCACCGGGTACACTTTCTGCGCTACAGACTCTGCCGCCGCGTTGCGCCGCGCCACTTCGATCAGTGCCGGCTGGTTCAGCAGGCGATCGGCCAGGGCCTTGATTTCGCTGGAGTAGGTGGCGGAAAACAGCAGGTTCTGACGCCGCGGCGGCAGTACGGCCAGCACTTTGCGGATGTCGTGGATAAAACCCATGTCGAGCATGCGGTCGGCTTCGTCCAGTACCAGAATTTCAACCTGCTTCAGGTCCAGATGACCCTGGCGCAGATGATCCAGCAGACGGCCGGGAGTGGCCACCAGGATGTCCACACCCCGGCGCAGCTTGTCGATCTGGGGCTGCATGCCCACACCGCCGAAGATCACCATGGAGCGCAGGGACAGGTATTTGCCGTAGTGGCGCACACTCTCTTCTACCTGCGCCGCCAGTTCCCGGGTGGGTGTCAGAATCAGGGCGCGTACGACGGGTTTGCCGCCGCTGGGACCAGCCGCGTGCAGTCGCTGCAGTATGGGCAGGGTAAAGCCCGCCGTCTTGCCGGTGCCGGTCTGGGCGCCAGCCAGCAGGTCGCCGCCGGACAGAACCGCGGGAATGGCTTGCTGCTGGATGGGGGTGGGTTGTTCATAGCCGCGTTCGGACACGGCACGAGTCAGTTCGGCACACAGGCCGAGATCGGAAAAGGACATTAAAACCTCAATAAAGAAAAAATATCGGCCTGTCGCCGGGTAAAGGGCGCCAGTCAAAGGCAGATGGGGGTTGGCGCACAGGCGCAAAAAAGAGGGCAGCGCGGAGACTGGTAAACGTCGCTGATAGCGCATCATAACAGCTACGGGGACTTAAAGCTATCGGGGAATGCGATCAGAGATAGCTGGAGAAAAGCCAGAAAAAGGCATCCCGGGTACGCTGCCAGAAGGGCCGGTTGTCCAACTCCTCCAGGGAAACTGCATCGGCGGTGCGAATGGCGCTTTCCATATGGGCTTCCAACAGTTCCGCCAGTTCTGTGTCCAGCATTTCCACGCCCAGTTCGAAATTGAGTCGCAGGCTGCGCGCGTCCAGGTTGGCGGAACCGCCCATCACATAGTGGCTGTCCACCACGACCAGTTTGGTGTGGGCGAAGGGCGGGGCCTTGAAGTACACCTCAACGTTCCACACCAGCAGCTCCCACAGCATGTTGCGGGTGGCCCAATCCATAAAGCGCAGATTGCTGCGTTTGGGCAAGAGTAACCGCACGCGCACGCCGCGCATGCGCGCCGATTGCAGCGCTGCCATCATGTCCTGCGCGGGCAGAAAGTAGGGCACCATGATAGTGATGCTTTCCCGCGCCGAGGTGAACATGCCGATCAGGGTCATGGACAGATGATTGAGGCTGTCGTCCGGACCGTCATCGATAACGCGGCAGGCAATGTTCCCGGCGGGTGTCGGAGTCGTATCCGAAAGCGCAAGCGCTTCTCCCGTGGCCAGCCGCCAGTCCTGCGCAAACAGTTGTCGCAGTTTTTCAACCACAGGTCCGCCAGCTTCGAAATGCAGATCTTCGGTGGCGTGCTTGTTGGCGGGGTCCGCCACCATATGTCGATGGTCGATATTGGTTCCCCCGAAAAACGCCCGCTGATTATCCACCACCACTATCTTGCGGTGATTGCGCAGATTGATATCCAGCGACGGCGGCAACAGGCCGGGTGGCCGAAAGAGCGACACCCGAACGCCTGCGCGCCGCAATGGCTTGACCGCCTGACGCAAGGAGTACCAGGCGCCGATGCCGTCGATCAGCACGTACGCCGCCACCCCTCGGGCGGCAGCTCTCTGCAGGGCTTCTACCACCTGTGCAGCGCCGCCTTTGGTAGAAAACAGGTAGCTGGAGAGCAGTACAAACTGCCGGGCCTGATCCATCGCCTCTACCAGGCGCGGGAACAACTGCTCGCCGTTGTGCAGCACCCTGATATCGTTGCCGGCCACTAACGGCTTGCCGGTGGCGCGGCCGCCGGGAACAGCCAGGTGTGGCAGCGGCAGTTGCGCAATCAGTGGGTCTTCCCAGTCAGCCGGAATACGTGCGGCGCGCTCGTAACCAAAGTGCAATACGGGCAGGTGCTTGCCGGCGAACAGGCGCGCCTTGCTGCGTACCCGGTTGATGCCGAACAGAAAGTACAGCACGGGCCCGGCGATGGGGAAGATGATGATAATGGCAATCCAGCCCAGCGCCGTGCGGTGGTCGCGCTTGCAGATCAGTGCATGAAGCGCCGCCACCGACATGATGACCAGATGAAAGAGCGCGATCAGCCAATAGATCATGAGGTTGTTTTTCTGTACCTTAAAGGTATCAGTATGCCACAGGAACAGGAGGCGCCGTGAAACCTGTCTGGATCAGTCATCGCGGTTACTGCCGCGACGCCACCGAGAATACCGCCGAGGCGTTTCGCGCCGCCGTTGCCGGGGGCTTTATGCACCTGGAAACGGATTTGCGCGCCACCGCCGACGGCCACCTGGTGCTGTGCCACGACCCGGATACCGGGCGCATCAGTGAGCAATCGCTGGTGATAGCCGAGAGCAGGCGCGAGGAGCTGTCCAGAATCGTTCTGCATCGAGGGGAGTCGTTGCTGTTCTTTTCCGACTTCCTGCCCGAGTTCAGCCGCTACCACTGGATCTTTGATATCAAGCCCGACGGTGGAATGCACACCCTGGAGTTGCTGTTGTCCTGGTGGCGGCAGCCCCGATGGAGCGAGTTCTTTGCCCACAGGGTCAGGTTTCTGCTTTGGGACAGCGCCCAACAGGCATTTTTGCTGGAGCAACAACCGGGTGCGATCTGCATGGCGCGAGTGACCGAATGCCGGCAGGCCGGATTTTCCTGCCTGCTGGGCCTGCCGGGGCTGTCCGGCATTCGCCCCGGTGTCACCTACGCCCTGCCGCCCCGCCTGGGCCGCATCAACCTGATGCGCCCGGCCATTCTGAAGCGCTACTGGCGTCGCGGCGGCAGGGTGCTCGCCTATCTGCCCCGCAACGACGACGATACCAGACTGGCTCTGCAAGCCGGCGCCGATGAGATTCTGACCAATCATCGCATCATAGAGTAACTCGCTCCTTCCATATGCCACTTTCAAACCAGTTATTTTCTCTGGGGAAGCCAAAAAGTACTACATCCGATGCGGGGTATGAATTATCAAATGGCTCCATGCCCAAGCTGTTTCTAATTTGGGCTAACCCTTGGTATAGGTTTTTCGCGGTATCGCCGATCACTTGCCACTCCGTGCTGGTGAAGGTCCGGCCGATATCATTTTGCAGCTCCTTCAAGTGCAATTCAGACATATGTACATCCCCGCGAATTCCGGCTGTGACATAGTTCGCTGCCGCTGCGATTTCAAGTGCCTGCTGAATGGGCAGGTCATCCCACTCTATTCCATATATTCTTCTCAGCTCACTTTCGTCTTCATGACCCCTTTGATAAAGGCGCAAGGCTGATTGTACGGCTCCGCCTGCTGTGATAAGCGCGCTACTCGAACCTCGTGCGGCAGCATCGATCAGCATACTGTAGGCCAGTTCATCCTGCCCCAGCTCGCGCATTCTAAAAGAGCTTATTGCCAATGCATAAATATCGCCATCAGCTGCAAGCGTGAGCAGCGCTTCGGTGTCGTAGCTGTCGTAAGTATCAGCCAATTCGGGGGACCATCCCCGCTGAGACAGCCATTCGGCGGCATCAATATCATCCGTGGAAACAGTTATAGAGCTTTGGTCATGTCCCCAGTCGAGGTTGGAAATATCTTCATCGGTATTGGTTTTGTGGTCAGCATGGGTTGCGAGTTCAGTCAGCCCGTTGAGGGCGCGGTTGTCGACGGGGGCAATGCCGTTCTGCTGAGCATCGGGAGAGTCCAGATTATTACTTTCATTATGTCCGGAAAATTGCCAGGCAACGAGTGTCAGGCTCAGTAAGCTGGCGACAAATAGGAGAACTATCGACCTGCGGTGAAATCGCATGTTGGGCTCACCATCAGTAGACGGCCAGCGGCGGCTCATCCAGAGCCGCCAGCTGTTCGCGCAGTTCCAGGATGTGTTCTCCCCAGTAGCGCTCGGTGTTGAACCAGGGGAAGCTGTGGGGAAAAGCCGGGTCCTGCCAGCGGCGTGCCAGCCAGGCGCTGTAGTGCATGATGCGCAGGCTGCGCAGCGCTTCGATCAGGTTCAGCTCGGCAAAGTTGAAATCGCAGAACTCCTGATAACCTTCCAGCACTTCCGATAACTGTTGCGTCTGCTGCTGCCGGTCGCCGGACAGCAACATCCACAGATCCTGCACCGCCGGTCCGTTGCGGGCATCATCGAAATCGACAAAGTGGGGCGCGTCGCGCCAGAGAATATTGCCGGGGTGGCAGTCGCCGTGCAGGCGGATGTTGTGAAAGTCCGTGCGTGCAAATACCCGCTGGATGCCGGCGATCAGATCGGCGCCCAGGGTGCGGTAGGATTCGCGCAGACTGTCCGGCAGAAAATTGTGGTGCAGCAGAAAGTCGTAGCTGTCCTGACCAAAACCCTGAATGTCCAGCGTCGGCCGGTGCGCAAAGAGTCTTTCCCTGCCGAGGGCGTGGATGCGGCCCAGGGCGCGGCCGAGGGAGAGCAGTTGATCGAAATCGTCCAGGTTCGGGGCGTGGCCGCCCTGACGGGGGTAGAGGGCGAAACGAAAACTCTGGTGTTCGCTCAGGGTGTTGCCATTGTCGTCGGCCAGCGGCGGCACAGCGGAGACTTCCAGCTCCAGCAGTTGTGCGGTAAAGGCGTGCTCTTCGAGAATCTGTTCGTCGTGCCAGCGCTCCGGACGATAGAACTTGGCAATCAGTGGCGGGCCATCATCCAGGCCCACCTGATACACCCGGTTTTCGTAGCTGTTCAGCGCCAGTATGCGGCCATCACTGCGATGACCGCGGCTCTCCACAGCATCCAGCACCAGGTCCGGTGTCAGCCGCTGATAGGGGTGCTGCCGTTCGCTGGTGTCGGACAAGCGGGCTACTCTTCGTCTTCCAGTTGCTGCTGGTAGCCGTCGGCGTCCAGGGCGTCGTCCAGATCCGACAGGTCGTCCGGCTTGACGCGGAAAAACCAGCCGTCGTCGTAGGGCGAGGCGTTGACGGTTTCCGGCGCGTCTTCCAGCGCTTCGTTGACGGCGATCACTTCGCCGGACACCGGCGAGTAGATATCCGAGGCGGCCTTCACCGATTCCACCACGCCGGCTTCGGAACCGGCGGTGACGGTGCTACCCACTTCCGGTGTTTCGACAAACACCACATCGCCGAGACTTTCCTGGGCGTGATCACTGATGCCCACGGTGACCGTGCCGTCGTCTTCCACTCGCGCCCACTCGTGGCTGCTGAGGTATTTCAGTTCTTTGCGGATTTCACTCATGGTGTGGCCCTTTTTATTTAACGTTGATTATTACCCGGGCACACGGATGTGCCCGCCGCCGGGCGAAGCCCGGACGCGAGCCCTTGAAATGCCAGCGACTCCGCGCAGTTGCGCCAGCGTTTCAAGGGCGACGATTAAATATTTCAGGACGAAATATTTAATCCTTAGATAGTTAAATCGCCGTGCCGGACAAACACCGGCTTGACGATGTCGGCGCTCAATAGTTTGCCGCGAATATCCACCCGGCACTGGCCGGACAGTTGCGCGGGCACCCGGGCCAGGGCGATGGCCTGGCCCAGGGTGGGAGAAAAACTGCCGCTGGTGATGATGCCGCAGGCGTTGCCGTCGCTGTCGGTGACGCTCTGCCCGGCGCGCATGATGCCGCGCTCGCGCAGCACCAGTCCCACCAGTTTCTCGGTGATCCCCCGGTCTTTTTCGGCGGCCAGTGCCGCGCGGCCAATAAACTCGCGCTCGGGCGGTTGCCAGGCAATGGTCCAGCCCATATTGGCCACCAGCGGCGAAGTCTGTTCGTCCATCTCGTGGCCGTAGAGATTCATGCCCGCTTCCAGACGCAGGGTATCCCGGGCACCGAGTCCGCAGGGCGCCGCGCCAGCCGCTGCCAGCGCGTCCCAGAGTGCCGGCGCCTCGCTGCCCGGCAACATGATTTCCAGGCCGTCCTCGCCGGTGTAGCCGGTGCGGCCGATCAGCCAGTCGCCGCTGCGCGCGGCGCTGAACACCGGCAGATCCCGCAGCGCCTGGGCGGCGTCGGGCGCCGCACGGGAAAATACCGCCAGCGCCTGGGGCCCCTGCAGGGCCAGCATGGCCAGATCCGCGCGCTCGCGCAGGGTGATCGACTGCCCCTGAATCTGGCCCTGCATCCAGGCCAGATCCTTGTCCCGGGTGGCGCAATTGACCACCGCCCGATAGCGCACCTGCTCATCCAGCCCCTGGAGATTGTAGACGATCAGGTCGTCGATGACGCCGCCGCGCTCGTTGAGCATGGCCGAGTAGAGCGCCTTGCCCGGCTGTCCGTCCAGCCTGGCCACATCGTTGGCCAACAGCCGACGCAGATAGTCCCGGGCGTCATCGCCGTCGATATCCACCAGGGTCATGTGGGAGACGTCAAAGAGTCCGGCCTGGCGACGCACGCAGTGGTGCTCTTCCAGTTGCGAACCGTAGTGCAGGGGCATGGCCCAGCCGCCGAAATCCACCAGCTTGCCGCCGGCGGCGCGGTGGGTTTCGTACAGTGCAGTCTGTTGCAGCATGGTCGGGGCACCCTGTGAAAAGGGTGCCATTCTAGCACGTTGGTGGCGGTGGCAAGTCAGCGCGCTGGCCGGACCGTGCGGCGGATCATCAGCACCACGGGGGCGATGCTCAGCAGTACCAGCGTCAGGGCGGGCAGGGCGGCGCGCTCCCACTCGCCTTCGGCAGTGAATTCGTAGATGCGCACCGCCAATGTGTCCCAACCGAAGGGGCGCAGCAACAGGGTGGCGGGCATTTCCTTCATGGTGTCCACCAGCACCAGCAGTGCGCCGGTGAGCAGACCGGGTGTGAGCAGCGGCAGATAGATGCGCCAGAGCACCCGCCAGTGACTGGCGCCCAGGGTCTGCGCTGCTTCCTGGTAGCTGCTGCGTACCCGCTCCAGACTGGCCTGCACCGGGCCGAAGGCCACGGCGAAAAAGCGGATCAGGTAGGCGAGAATCAGCGCCGACAGGCCACCCACCAACCACTGCTGCGGCTGCAGCCCCAACAGGGACTGCAGCGGGTTGAACAGCTGCAGGTCGATAAAGGCAAAAGCGATCATGATACCCACCGCCAGCACCGAGCCGGGCAGGGCGTAACCCAGACCGGCGACGCGCACGCTGCCGCTGATGCGCTGGTGCCCCAGCAGCCGCTGGCTGTAGGCCACCAGCAGTGCCGCCACTGTGGTTACCAGTGCGGCGGCGCCGCCGAGCAGAAAGGTGTTGCGGATCAGCGACCAGTAGCGGGAGGTGAAACCGTCCAGCCCGGTCTGCAGGGTCCACAGCAGCAACTGACTCACCGGCACCACAAAGGCCGCCACAAACACCGTCAGACAGAAGCCGCTGGCCAGCCAGCGCTGTGCGCCGCGCAATTGGTAGCGTTCCACCTGGCGGCGGGGGGTCTGGTGAAAGCGCCGGTTGCCGCGCCCGAGTTGCTCGGCGTAGAGCGCCAGGCCGACAAAAAGCAGCAGCAGCGACGCCAGCTGTGCGGCGGCGGTCAGGTTGTAAAAGCCGAACCAGGTCTTGTAGATGGCAGTGGTAAAAGTGTCGTAGTTGAAGGCGGCCACGGCGCCGAAGTCCGCCAGGGTTTCCATCAGCGCCAGGGAGACGCCCACGGCAATGGCCGGCCGGGCCATGGGCAGCGCCACGGTGAAGAAACTGCGCAGGGGGCTCTGGCCCAGCAGCCGGGCGGCGTCCATCAACTCGCGGCCCTGGCCGATAAAGGCGCTGCGCGCCAGCATATAGACGTAGGGGTAGAGCACCGCCGTCATGACAAAGACGACACCCAGCGGGCCGCGCACCGGCGGAAAATAGGCTTCGGCGCCGAACCACTGGCGCCAGAGGGTCTGGATGGGGCCGGCGTAATCGGTGATGGCCAGAAAGACAAAGGCCACTACATAGGTGGGGATGGCCAGTGGCAGCATCAGCGCCCAGTCGAGCCAGCGGCGGCCGGGGAATTCGCAGACAGCGGTCAGCCAGGCGAGACTGACGCCCAGCGCCAGGGTCCAGATGCCGACGCCGATAAACAGGATGAGGGTATTGCCCAGCAGTCGGCCCAGCTGGGTTTCAATCAGGTGCTGCCATATGTCGGTCTGGGGGCTGCTCCAACTAAAGATGATGACGGTCACCGGCAGCAGCACCAGCGCCACCATGGTCCACACCGGTATCCGCCACAGCCAACGATGGCTTTTGGGGAAGCGGCTCAACAACAAACTCCCATTATCGGGGTTTTGGCACTTCGAATTCGGTCCGCCCAGCGGTGGGGCCTTCCCGGACGCGCCGTAAACCCATCCCTGGGGGCTCGGACACCGCATCCATGCGGTGTACGGTCCGGGAAGGCCCCACCGCTAGCCGGCCCTCGCATTGTGCCAAGTCTGGTCTTTACCGCAGGGCCAGCTGGATTCAAGGCACCCGTCTTCGCCATCACCGATATCCCGCCCTGTCCATCAGACGGATAGCGTCGGGTTGCAGGCGGCCGGCGGCTTCCACGTTCATGGGGTCGGCGATAAAGTTGCCCCAACTGGCCACTTCCTCGGACGACGCCACCGACGGGTTGGCCGGGTACTCCTGGTTCAGTTCGGCGAACTGGCCCTGGGCGTCCGGGCTGGACAGCCATTCCAGCAGCGCCTGGGCTGCCGTCGGGTTGGGGGCGTGGCGAGTAACGCCGCCGCCGGAAACGTTGATATGGACGCCGCGATCTCCCTGATTGGGCCAGAAGAGCGCCAGGGGAATATCGGGGTTCGCGCGCTGCAGGCGGCCAAAATAGTAAGTGTTCACTACGCCCAGGTCACACTGCCCGGCCATGATGGCTTCCATCACCGAGGTGTCATTGGCGTAGGGGTCGGCGGCCAGGTTGGCCACCCAACCGCGCACTACTTCCTCGGTCCGCGCTTCGCCCAGGCTCTCGATCATGCTGGCCACCAGGGACTGGTTGTAGACCTTTTTCGAGGTGCGCAGACACAGGCGGCCCTGCCAGCGGGGATCGGCCAGATCCTCGTAACTGCTCATCTCTTCCGGGGTCAGGCGGTCGGTAGCGTAAACAATGGCCCGGGCGCGAACCGACAGGCCGTACCAACTGCCGTCCGGCGCGCGCAGGTGGGCGGGGATGTTACCCGTCAGCACCCCGGATTGGATCGGCTGCAGAACTTCCGCCTGCTGCGCCTGCCACAGGTTGCCGACATCCACGGTCAGCAGCAAATCGGCGCGGGTATTGCCTCCTTCGGAACGCAGGCGCTGGATCAGGGAGCTGGCATTGTCGGTGATGTAGCGGATTTGTACGCCGGTTTTTTCCGTGTAGCGCGCAAACAGTGGCTGGATCAGGTGCTCGGCGCGCTCGGAATAGACCGTGACCACCGGTGGTTGGTCACTGCTCGCATCTCCGCCCCGACCGCAGGCGTTCAAGACGGTGGCGAACAGCAGAATCAGGACAATTTTGAAAGGTGTGGACGGAATCATGGATTTCCTGCAAGCCTGGGAATAAAGGTAGATGATAACCATTCTTATTTTCATAATCAAATCGTTTTACAATTGGTGACTACAAAATAGCACTTTCGGGTGCTGAACTTTTCGTTTTACACTGGTCAGAATTTTCCAGTTCCGGCGTTTCTTGCCGGGATCCGGTTTTTCATTCCCCGGTCTGTTTGCATACCTAAAGGAACTCACTGTGAAGCGTCTGCTGAAAATTCTCGCTGTGCTGCTGCTGGTTCTGGTGTTGGCGATTGTGGCGCTGCTGCTGTTTTTTGACCCCAACATGCTCAAACCCCGCATCGAGTCCGCTGCCCGGGAGCAGGGTATAGCCCTGAATATCGACGGCAATCTGGGCTGGCAACTGTGGCCATCCCTGGGAGTGGAAATCAATGGCGTGCGGGTGGCTTCCCTGGAGACACCCGACCAGCCCATCGCACGGCTGGAAAGCGCCAGTCTGTTACTGGCGTTGCGACCGCTGTTTCGCGGCGAAGTGGAGGTGCACCACATCATCATCGACGGCGCGGCGGCGGATCTGCGGGTGGATAGCGAAGGGCGCGGCAACTGGGAGTTTCTCACCGAAACGGCGGCCGAGACCGAGCCGGACGCACCGCCTGCGACAACCCCGCCGACCCGGCCGGAAACGCCCCCTGTCGATGCTGCCGAAGACGAGGGCGCCGATGAGCTGCTGCTCAATGTGGCCCGGATCAGTGTGCGCAACAGCTCCCTGGACTACCGCGACGCCCGTAGCGGCCAGCATTTCTCGCTGTCCGACCTGAATCTGGAACTGACCGATTTCAACCTCCAGGGCGACCCCTTCGATTTGCGCCTGTCCTGGCGGGTGCGCATTGACGACGACGGCCAGGTACTGGTGCTGGCCGGCGACCTGCGCCAGCCCGTGCACCTGTCCGCCGATCAGAACCGGTTGAACCTGCCCGACGGCCGCCTGGCCCTGACCCTGGGTGAAGGCCGGCAGAGTGTCGAGTTGCGCACGCGCTACTCGGTGGAGGTGAATGACCTGCAGGGAGACATGACCTACAGCGGCCGCTTCTCCCTGGCCGACTTCAGTCCCCGGGCACTGCTGGTGGCTCTGGGTGAAGAGGCGCCGGTAACGGCGGAGGACTATGCGCTTACCCGCCTGTCCGTGGAAGCGGGGTTTCGCGGCAGCGATCAATCCTTCCGGCTCGACGACTTGCGCCTGCAACTGGACAGAACCCTGCTGCAGGGCGATCTGGCCGTGACTGATTTTGAAACGGCGGCGCTGGTGGTCAATTTGCGCGGCGACAGCATCAACGTCGATGACTATCTGCCGCCGCCCCCGCCGGAAACCGACGAGCCGCTGCCGGAGCCGGAGGCCACCGGCGATGAAATCCTGATTCCGGTTGAAGCGGTGCAGGCACTGAATCTCAACGCCAGTATCGACTTCGAGCGGGTGATTGTCGCCGGCATGGTACTGGACGACATTCGCCTGCGTCTGCGCGCGGCCGACGGCCTGGTGCGCCTGGAGCGCGCCGAGGCCGTGGCCTATCAGGGCCGCCTCAACGCCGAGGGCAGCCTGGACGCACGAGGGGATACCGCCCGCATCGAGTTCACCGGCAAGGTGGACAGCCTGCAGCTGGCGCCCTTGATGCAAGACATGGAACTGGATGAAAACCTGCAGTTTACCGGCGCCATCAATGCCGACGCCAAGGGCAGTACCCGGGGCGTGACCTACAACCAACTTATGGGCGCACTGGCGGCCGAGGCGCAGTTTACCGGCGTGCAGGTGCGCGCCGCGCCGTTGAATATTGAGCAGCAGTTCTGCGAACTGGTGAACCTGATCAGCCGGGTGGACGGCGCCGAGCGCGACTGGCCCGGCTACACCGAAATGCGGCAACTGGACGGCAAGGTGACAGTGGCTGATCAGGTCATTAACCTGGAAACGTTCAGCGCCGGTGTGGAGCAACTGGCACTGAATGTGCGCGGCAAACTGAACATGGCTACGGGCGGCTACGACTTTACCCTGCCGCTGCGCCTGAAGAGCGAATCCACCAGCGACGACGGCTGCACCGTGCGCAGCAACTACTGGATCGACCGCAGCCTGTCCCTGCTCCGTTGTCGCGGCAGTCTGGACACGCTCAATCCGCTGCGCGACTGCCGCCCGGACAGTCGGGGCATGGAGTCCCTGGCCAAGGATTTCGCCGAATACCGTCTGCGCCAGCAGCACGGTGACCGCATCGACGCCGCCGAGCAGCGGGTGGAACAGGAAACCGAGCAATTGCGCCAGCGTCTGCAGGAGCGGCTGGAAAGTGAAGATGACGCCAAAAAAGTGGAAGACCGGCTGCGGGGACTCCTGCGCGGACGATGAGTGCTTCCAGCAGTGAACCTTTTGCCGACGCCGTGCTGGCCTGGTATGACCGGCACGGTCGCAAGAATCTGCCCTGGCAGAAAGACATTACTCCCTACCGGGTCTGGCTGTCGGAGATCATGCTGCAGCAGACCCAGGTGACCACAGTCATTCCCTATTTTGAACGTTTTACCGAACACTTTCCCGATGTGCACCGCCTGGCGGCGGCGTCCATTGACGAGGTGCTTCATCTGTGGACCGGGCTGGGTTACTACGCCCGGGCGCGCAATCTGCACCGCTGCGCCCGGGAGGTGGTGGCCCGCGGCGGCGAGTTTCCCGACACAGTGGCGGCCCTGAGCGAGCTGCCGGGCATAGGCCGCTCCACCGCGGGCGCCATTGTCAGTATCGCCTTTGGCAAGCGCGCGCCGATTCTCGATGGCAACGTCAAGCGGGTGCTGGCGCGCCACTACGCCGTGGCTGGCTGGCCCGGTCAGTCTCGTGTCGCCGAGACCTTGTGGCAGTTGGCCGAAGTCACTACGCCCCGGCGGCGTTGCGCCGACTATACCCAGGCCATCATGGACCTGGGCGCGACCTTGTGCAGCCGCTCGCGGCCCAACTGTATCGTGTGCCCCGTGCGGCAAACGTGTGTGGCTCAGGCCCGGGGAACTATTGCGGACTATCCGGGTAAAAAACCGAAAAAAGACATGCCGGTGAAAACGGTGCAGTTACTCATGTTGCGTAATCCAGCCGGTGAATTGCTGCTGCAACAGCGCCCGCCTCTGGGGATCTGGGGTGGGCTTTGGAGTTTCCCCGAACTGGCGGCCGAGATCGAGCCGCAGGAACATGTGGAGGCGCAGTACGGACCGGTGGGGGAGTGTCAGGTCTGGCACAGCTATCGCCACACCTTCAGCCACTACCACCTGGATATCACGCCGGTGCTTGTGCAACTGAAGCGGGAGCCCACAGGGGTAAGCGAATCCGGTCAGTCGCTCTGGTATCCGCTGCGCCAACCCAAAAATCTGGGGCTGGCGGCACCGGTAAAACGGCTGCTGGAACAACTGGCGGAGCTTTAGTGCCCCGCCAGTTGGACGTGTATCGCTAATTGGAAATTCGGAACCAGTCGATATTCCAGCCGCTTTGCGGCGCGTAGATGCCCACAGCGAAAGTACCTGCCGACAACTGCACCTGGTGAGACACCGTGGTCCAGTTCTGCCAGCCGCCGGTTGCCGGAATCGGCACCTGTCCCAGTTGTATGGTGCCGGCGTTGAGATCCAGCGACAGCGCCGCGCCGTGCAGGCTGGCAACCCGGTACTCCACCAGATAGGTGCCCGTGGCCGGAATGGTAACACCGGCATAGGCCATCCAGTCGCCAGCGTCAATGTAGCCGACATTTTGGCCGCCGGTGTTGTTGGGTTCCACCTGCACACCGGACATGGCGGTGTAGTCCTCGGCCTGGATGGTCAGGTTGAATGAACCGCCGGACGAGGAGTCTCCGCACTGCGAACCACTCACCGGATCCCAGAAGTAGGTGCTCACGGTGGGGATATAGCCCGGGTTGGCGTGAACCGCGACGTAATAGCCGCCTTCAAAGCGCACCACGTCGCCAGCGGCGTAGTGGTTGCCAAAAACCCAGTCGGGACAGCTGGTGCCGCCGGGGCCGTCGGAGTCGCTGATAACCTGATCGATGACGCTGAGCAGACTGTGCGCGCCGCTGGCGTCGTGGGACATCTCCCAGATCATCACTCCCGAACCCTCCTGCAGCGCCAGCTCGGTTTTTGCTTCGATGGTGGCCTTGCCGTTGTAGGTGATGTAGCTGCAGCCCGGACACAGATCTCCGATCACATCCTGGTTGGCCACACCGGGTCCAAATTGATTGATCAGTTGCGCAAAACTGTAGTCGCCAGCGTAGCTGCCAAAACCCCAGCCGTAAAAGGGAACACCCAGTACCAGTTTGTCCCGCGTCAGACCCCGGCTCTTCCAGGTATTGATGTCGGCAACCGCCTGGGCGTAAGTGGAGTGCTCGGTGCCCGGTGTGCCCCAGCCGGAGCCGATGGCGTCGTAGGACATGATATTGACGAAATCGAAATAGGGAATCGAGGAGATGGGAATCATGCCGCCGTGGTAGGAGGCCGTGGCTGCGGTCACCAGCTTGCCACTGGGCTGCAGATTGTGAGCCAGGGCTTCGATAAACGGCGTATAGTTGCCGGCGTTATCAATGTTGGTCAGCAGTACACCCTCGATGTCGACATCGATGCCATCCAGATTGAAATCCGCCACAAATTGCAACAGGTTGTTCACCAGATTCTGGCGGTTGCCCGGCTGCAACAGCGTCTCCCAATTGCCGGAGCAGGACGGAATGACGCCGCCGCCGATGGAGGCCAGCACCTTGACCCCGGCCTGGTGGGCCTGCTGCACTAGGTAGTGTATGTCCGATCCGCTGGCGCCGGGCATGCAGACCGGGTTGCCGCCTGAGGTCACCACGCCATTGGCGTTGGGGTTGATAAAGGCGATGTTGATATGGGTTAACTTGCTGAGGTCGGTTTGGTTAACGGTTGCGACCAGATTCTTGTAACCCGGCATGTAACCCACTACCCGCGGCTCCGCCAGGCTGCTGTGACAGAGAGCACACAGCAACAGCCCAAGGAAGCACCAACTGAACGATGATGACGGACCCCGTCTGGACGTTTGTATATGTAAAAATCTTTGCATGATTATTCTCCGGCTAGGATTATTATTTGCGATAAGCGCCAGCTCTACGCTACCACCGGTAAAATCCCGCAACCAGACCCAGTCGGAAAGTCATACCCGAGTGACTTAAAGTCTTACCGCCGCCGAATCGAGCGGCGCCGGGACCAGCGCGCCGCGAAAAAAATTGCGCCAATTAGCAGGGTCCAGATAAGGCCAAAGTGACCGCCGGAACTGGACGAGCTGCTGGAACTGGAAGTGCCGCCAGAGCTGGATGCACCACCGGAGCTGGATGACCCTCCAGAGCTGGAGTTGTAGGAGTCGGGATCGGCAATTACCTGATCAATGGCGGCCAGTAGGCTGTATTCACCCGTGGCGTCCTGGGCCATCTCCCAGATCATTACTCCTGCGCCCTCCTGCAGAGCCAGCGCAGTTTTTGCTTGTATGGTGTCTATGCCGTTGTAGGTGATATAGCTGCAGCCGGCGCAGAGATCGCCAACCACGTCCTGATGCGCCGCCGAGGTGCCAAATTGATCGAGAATCTGCTGGAAGCTGTAGTCGCCAGCGTAGCTGCCAAAGCCCCAACCGTAAAAGGGAACACCCAGCACTAACTTGTCCTGGGTCAGGCCGCGACTCTTCCAGAGATTGATATGCGCAACCGCCTGGGCATAGGTGGAGTGTTCGCTGCCGGATACCCCCCAACTGGGCCCTATGGCGTCATAGGACATGATGGTGACGAAATCGAAGTAGGCGAGCGAGGCGATCGGAACCATGCCGCCGTGGTAGGACGCCGTGGCAGCGGTGACCAACTTGCCTTCGGGCTGCAGAGCGTGGGCCAGCGCTTCGATAAACGGCGTGTAGTTGCCGGCGTTGTCGATGTCGGTCAGCAATACGCCTTCGATATCTACATCGATACCGTCCAGGTTGAAGTCTTCCACCAGTTGCAACAGGTTATCCACTATTTGCTGACGATTCTCCGGTTGCAGCAGCAGTTCCCAGTCGCCGGAGCAGGCTGGAATTATACCTCCACCGAGCGAGGCCAGCACCTTGACGCCGGCCTGGTGCGCCTGATCTACCAGATAGTGTATATCAGCTCCGCTGGCACCGGGCATGCAAACCGGATCGCCTCCGGAGGTAACAGCGCCGTTTTCATCGGGGTTGATAAAGGCGATATTGATATGGGTCAGTTTGTCGAGGTCGGTGCCGTCGACGGTGGTAACCAGATTCTTGTAACCCGGCATATAGCCAACCACTTTGGTCTCGGACATGGCGGTTTGACAGAGCAGCACCAGCAGCAGGCCGCCCGCCATGTGCGCCAGCGTACGGCGACCTGGGATCAAAGGTTTCGGGAACGTTAAAGCTCTACTGTCGGTTGGTGCATTTCTGAAGGTTTTCATGTCTTTGGTCTCCGTGTGTAGATCGGTTGGCTGATAGAAATTGTGTGCTGAAAAACCCAAGAAGGCCCACCCGTGAGGGTGAGCCTTCTTCAGGTTGCTTAAGGCTGATGCCTTGATTTACAGCCCGTCATCCATGGCCTGAATGAGCTCACCATCGGCGGTGTCGCCACTCAGCTCCCAGAAGAACGCGCCACCCAGTCCCTGCTGGTGGACATAGTTCATTTTTCCGGAAATGGTTTCAGGTGTGTCATAGCCCCACCAGTTGTTGCCGCAGTGAGCGTAAGCAGTGCCTGCAATTACGCCAGTGGGTGGGCAGATTTCTCTCAACACCTTGTAATCCTCGATGCCGGGTTCATAACTTCCCTGTGCCGGACCGGTTGCGGAGCCGCCGGGTGCGGATTGGGAAACACCGGTCCAGCCACGGCCGTAGAAGCCGATGCCCAGCAGGATTTTGTCCGCCGGAATTCCCGCATTCTTCATCCACTGAATGGCGTTATCGGAATAGAAGGTAGGTGTGGGAATGCCGGAGAAGTTGTGCAGCGGCGAGTGCGGTGCTGTCGGACCCTGAGCTGCCCAAGCGCCAAAGAAGTCGTAAGTCATGGGCATGTAGAAGTCCACATACTGGGCGGCGCCAGCATAGTCGGCCGCTTCGAGCTTTTCCTGGCCGGCGCCGATGGCGGCGGTTACCAGCAGGTCGTTGCCGAAGCGTGCGCGCATGGCTTGCATCATGATGCGGAAGGAATCGAAACCACTGTCGTCGCAAGTGAGACCACAGGAGTTGGGGTATTCCCAATCCAGATCGATGCCGTCAAAAACGTCCGCCCAACGGGGATCCTTGACCAGGTTGTAGCAGGAGTTGGCAAAGTGCTCTGGATTTTGCACGGCTTCGCCAAAACCGCCGGACCAGGTCCAACCGCCAAATGACCAGAGCACCTTGATGTTCGGGTACATTTGCTTCAGGCGACGCAACTGGCCGAAATTGCCGCGCAGGGCATCGGTATCCCAGGTGTCCGCCACGCCGTCAACACTTTCTTCGGCGGAGTAGAAGCGGTCGTAGTCCGCGTAGGAGTCGCCGATCACGCACTCACCGTTCCGCACATCGCCAAAGGCGTACAGAATATGAGTCAGCTTTTCGGCAGAACCACTGGTGTGAATGTTTTTGATGTGATAGTTGCGACCGTAGACGCCCCACTGAACAAAGTAACCGACCAGCAGGTCGCCGCCGCCACTTCCGTTGCCGTTGCCATTTCCATTTCCATTTCCATTTCCGTTGCCGTTGCCGTTTCCGTTGCCATTTCCATTATCGCAGGGTCCGAGGTTTTCCCAGACGCCCCATTGGCCGGTTGTGGACGGGTTTTCACCCTGAGTCCACCACTTGGCGCGGTATATGTTGCCGTTGTAGTGTACCTGGTTGCCCTGGGTGTACACCGCTGTGCTGCTCCAGTCGGGCGCATCGCAGGGAACGCCACTGCCGTTGCCATTTCCATTTCCGTTGCCATTGCCATTGCCATTGCCATTGCCATTGCCATTGCCATTTCCATTGCCATTGCCATTGCCATTGCCATTTCCGTTGCCATTTCCATTGCCGTTACCACTTCCGTCGCAATTGCCAAGGTCGTTCCAAGCGTGTTCCCAGGCCCAGCCTTCACCGGGTGCGTAGGGGCCGCCGATACCACACCAGCCACCCACGGTGCACTGGAAGGCGCGATTGACGTTGGTAACCTGGGCTCCCGTGCTGTAGGGGCTGCCGTCGTTATAGGAGGGTAAGTTGTCGCAGTTAAAAGCGTAAGCGCCGCCTGTCATGAACAAGAACGGTAGTAAAAAGCCTAATGCTTTATATTTAATATTTATCATAATGGCTATCCCGTTTGGGTTTTATAAAGTGGAGATTTAGCACCTGCAAGGCTGCACCACCGGACATAGGCGACAACCGCAGTCCCGCAGGCAGTACAGAGGCTATCCTGCTAAAGACAACGTTGTCAAACCAGAAATTCGCCTGATTCCACATCCTTCACAGTTTTTCTGATGTTTTTTTCTATCGGTGAGCAAAAGGTGATCAATTTTTCGTATGAAAAGGTATGCCTCTGCCCGGCCCCGGTATAGGCTGCGAGCCGGCTGAGGGGTGCATCGGGTACTGTGCAAGTGCGGCCAAAGTGGTTACCCTGGCCGCTCTGGGTGTATCTCGTTCAAGGTGTCGTGTCATGGCTCGCAAGGTGTACTGTCGCAAATATCAACAGGAGCTCGAAGGGCTGCCGCATCCGCCTTTTCCCGGCCCCAAGGGGCAGGACCTGTATGAGAACGTCTCAAAGAAGGCTTGGCAGGAGTGGTTGAGCCATCAGACTTTGCTGATCAATGAGAAGCATCTGAATATGATGGATATGGGTGCCAGAACTTACCTAAGCGAGCAGATGACCCGCTTTTTGGCGGGCCAGGACTACGATCAGGCCGAGGGCTATGTGCCGCCTGAGGGCAACCAGCCCTGATTTTTCTCCCCGCTATTGACTCTCCTGGCGCCAGCGGGTTTAATACGCGCCTTCCGCGCCCCTGGGGGTGCGGGCCGAGATGCCCAGATAGCTCAGTCGGTAGAGCAGTGGATTGAAAATCCTCGTGTCGGTGGTTCGATTCCGCCTCTGGGCACCATATTCAGGAACGCAGAAATACCGAATAAGCCCGGTTTCCCCACCGGGCTTTTTTATTTGGTCAAATAAGGGTTCACGCCCTCTGCTGTCCCGCTGGTTGATTGCTCGTTGACCTACTTTGTTCACTGGTCAAACTGCTCTATAGTGGCGGGACGGATGCGCGGAGAAGAGACCCGAGAATGCGTTGTTTCCATGCTGTTTGGTTCGTATTGCTGTTGCTGAGCAGCCCATTTTCTCTGGCGGAGCGGCAACAGGATGTATGGCGAATCGTGGCGCCTATACATCACTTCGACGATCCGGGTACCAACAACTACTTTTTTGCCCGCCTGCTTGAACTGGTATTGGAAAAAACCGTCTCCAGCCACGGCCCATACCAACTGATCGAACCCGAGATGTTTCTGGTGGACCATCGGTTGCGGGCCGCGCTGGCTCAGGGCAAGGTGGATGTCGGCTGGTTCCACACCTCTCCAGATTATGAGCGGGAGTTGTTGGCGATTGAAGAGCCTCTGCTGGGCGATATCAATAATTACCGGGTGCTGTTGATTCGCCGTGGAGAACAGGAGCGTTTCAACGAAGTCAGAAGCTTGGCAGATTTGCGCCGGTTTACCGGTGGTGTGGGCGCCCAGTGGGTGGACCTGGTGGTGATGGATGCCAACGATCTCCCTTATACTACTGCCAACAGCTATGCGCTGCTGTTTCGCATGCTTGCCGCCGGTCGGTTTGACTATTTCTCCCGCGGTCTGTATCAGGTGGAAGCCGAAGTTCACCGGTTTGCCGAACTCGACCTTGTCATTGAAGAAAACCTGATGCTTCACTACCCTGGCACCCATTATTTTTTTGTGGCCAGGGACAACAAGGCTCTGGCCGAACGCATTCTGCACGGTATTCAGCTGGCCCGGGAGGATGGCAGTTACGAAGCGCTGATGAACAGCCTTTCTCAGTTTCGTTGGGCCAAGGCCGTACTCGGCAGCAATACCCGGCGCATTCTGGAACTGCAGCACCCTTACTTTCCATCCGAACTTCAATAACAGGTTGTTGCAACGCCTATGCTCAGCTACCGACACGGTTTTCATGCCGGCAACTTTGCCGATGTGCTCAAGCACAGCGTTCTGGTCTTCAACCTCAAATACCTCACACAAAAAGATAAGCCACTGCGCTACATCGACACCCACGCCGGTGCCGGCAGCTACCGGCTCACCGGCGCCCAGGCCATGAACAACCGCGAATATCGAGCGGGTATAGGGCGGCTCTGGGAGTGCGGGGATTTGCCACCAATGCTCGCTGCTTATGTCGATCAGGTGAAAAGCTTCAACCCCGAAGATCGCCTGTCATGCTATCCGGGCTCACCGCTGCTGGCGCAGCGGTTGCTGCGCCCCGGGGATCGCCTGTTTCTCCACGAACTGCACTCCACCGACTGTCGTCTGCTGCAACAGGCCATGGGACGCGATGCCAGAGTGAGTATTCGCGAGGAAGACGGTTTTGCCGGGCTGCAATCGCTGTTGCCACCCCGGGAGCGCCGGGCGCTGGTGTTGATGGACCCCTCCTACGAAATCAAAAGCGATTATCGTCAGGTGGTACAGCAACTGCACAGAGCCTGGCAGCGGTTTCCCGCCGCGACTTTTGCCCTCTGGTACCCGGTGGTGTCGCGTCAGCGTGTGGACGAACTGGAGCGCGCCCTGGTGAAAAGCGGCATGCGCCATATTCAACTGTTTGAATTGGGGGTGGCGCCGGACAGCGACGGGCACGGCATGACCGGCAGCGGCATGGTGCTGATCAACCCGCCCTGGACGCTGCGCTCTGCGGTTGAGGATACTCTGCCCTGGCTGGCGGATGTTCTCGCGGGCGCGGATGGTTACTGCCGGGTGTTGGAACTGGTGCCCGAGTAGCCGCCGCGCTGATGCGACGTCCACAGCAGTGCCAGCAATACCGCCAGCAGATAACAGCTGATTCCTGTGGCCACCGTCGCCGGCTGACCCCAGTGCACCGAGATCAGCGGCGCCAGCGACGCGGCCGCCACCGAGGCGAAGCCGTTGATGCCCCAGGCCCAGGGAATCCAGCGCGGCTGGCTGGCCAGTTGCCGCAGGGCCCAGGGGAAGGGGCGGCCCATGGCCCAGGCCAGGGGCAACAGCAGCAGCGCCACCAGCAACAGGCGCAGCGGCAGGGCCGGCTGTTGCAACCAGTGCGCCGCCCACCAGAGGCCGCCGACGGTGACCGCAAAGCCCGCCGCAACCGCGCCGAACACCGCCAGCACCGCCCGCCGGCTGCGCGTTTCCGGCGCCATCAGGCTGCCGCAGCCGGACCCCACCAGAAAGGTGCCGAACACCACCGTGGCGGTCAGCACCGGCTGGCCGGTAAACAGCATGATGCGCTGAAACAGCGCTATCTCCACCAGCATGTAGCCCAGCCCCAACAGGGTGAAATAGCCCGCCAGACTCCGGCGGGAGAAGGGCGCCTGCACCCGGGGCAGGCGCCCCAGGGGCAGCAGGATCAGCACAAAGCCCAGCAGCGTGACCAGCACCACGGTGGCGGCGGAAAAAATCAGCGACCAGTCCAGATAGGTCATGCCCCGGGCGCCCAGGGTCTGCACCAGGTGCGGCGCGTACTCCCAGCGCAGCGAGCGCCAGATGTAGGGCTGGCTGTCCCGGGCGGGACTGCTGACAAACCAGTTGGCGTCTTCGGGCAGCGCTGTTGCTCCACTCAGTAGCGCCCGCGCCGTGTCGCGAAAGACGGGGGTGGCGGTGCGGTGAAACTGCTCGGCTTCGGCCTCACCCATGTCCGGCAGCCAATCGAAGTCGAACTGCCAGCGGCTGGCAAAGGCGCGCAGTTCGGTCAGATCCGCCAGGCTCAGAGGCGTGGGCGATACCAGCAGCAGTTGGGCTTGCAGACTGCGGAGCGCCGCCACGTGCTGCTCGCCCTGTTCGGCGCCGTGTCGTTCCAGCGCCGCCGCCAGGGTGCTCAGCACCCGGGGGTAGTGCCGGGGCGGCTCGCGCAGTGGCAGGGGAATGGCCAGCAGGCCGTCGGGTTCCAGGCGCGCCAGGGCAGAGGCCAGTCCGCGATCAGTGAGCAGGTAGTCCTCGCTGGCGGAGTCGCCCTCGGCGAAGGCACCGTCCAGCAGAATCAGCCGGTAGTGTGCGCGGCTGGTACTCAGGTAGCGATGCGGGTGGTCGGCGATCAGCCGGTAGCGGGGCTCCCCGGCGCCGCGCTCGGCGGCCAGTGCCAGCAGGCGTCGGTCCGCCACCAGCCAGGTGGCCCGGTGCTCCTCGCCGATCAGTGCCGGGGACTGCCAGGCGCTGGCGCCCAGCACCAGCACTTCGCCACGGGGGCGCAGTTGCAGCGGCAGTCCGGCCAGCGAGGCGGCGCCGTGCCGGGCATCGGCGGGAAACTGCCGGGGCAGGGGGATTTCCCGGTCGCTGCCGACGATCACCGCGTCGCTGGCGGGCACCGCCTCGGGCCAGGCCAGGCTCAGCCCGGGGGCGGAGCGCAGGCTGCCCGAGCGCACCAGGGTGAGCTGCCCGTGCAGGCCGGGCTGCACCACCAGCACCTCGGCGTCCGGCAATTCCTGCACCCGGGCCAGGGCCTTGAAATCCGATACCGCCGGTGCCGGCGGCTGCCAGAGCAGCGGTGCGCATACCAGCAACAGCAGTGCGCAGAGGCCTGCCGCCGGCCGCTGCTGGCGGGACCAGGCCAGCCCGCCACCCAGCGCCAGCAGCCCCAGGGCGATGCACACCAGCGCCGTCTGTACCTGCATTACCAGCAGCAGGGCGCTGGCCAGCAGGCAGCCGGCACCGGACCCCAGCAGGTTGGCGGCGTAGAGGCGTCGGGTATGTTGCGGCCAGCGCATGAATACCTGGCCGATGGCCAGGCCGGCGCCGTAGAAAGGCACAAAGGCGGCGAAGTCCACCAGTAACAGCTTGCGCAGCTCACCGCCGTCCCAGGCGGCAAACAGCGGGCGCAGGGCGATCTGAGATTGCAGCAACAGCACCAGTACCAGACCGCCGGCCATCACCAGCAGCCCGCCCAGAAACCAGCGGTCACCCCAGAGCAGGGCGCGGCGGCTGAGCAGCGCCAGGGTGGTGCCGGCGGCGCCCATACCCAGCAGCGCCAGGGCGATGGCGAAGCCGGCAAAGTAGTGCCAGTGGCTGAACTCGAACAGCCGCAGCAGCAGTATCTCGAAAGCCAGCATGCCGGCGGACAGCCCCGCCAGGGCGGCCAGGTGCCAGCGGCTGGGGCCCGGTGCCGCCACGGCGGGCTAGCGCTCGCCGGTCAGGGGTACAAAGCGCACCGGCATCAGGTTTTCGGTGCGGATCTCGCCCTGTTCGTCTTTTTTCACCAGCAGCAGGTTCTGGGTCCAGGCGCTGTCGCCCACGGGGATCACCATGCGGCCGCCGGGTTTGAGTTGGGCGATCAGGGGCGGCGGAATGTGGGTGGCGGCGGCGGTGACGATGATGGCGTCGTAGGGCGCGCCCTGCTCCCAGCCAAAATAGCCGTCGCCAAAGAGCGCGGTGATATTGCGGTAACCCAGTTCCTCGAACAGCGTCGCCACACTGCGCGCCAGCGGTTCGACAATCTCGATGGTTACCACCTCGCGCACCAGCTCGGCCAAAATGGCCGCCTGATAGCCCGAACCGGCGCCGATTTCCAGTACCCGGTCGTCGGGCTCGACCTGCAATACCTCGGTCATCAGGGCGACGATATAGGGTTGGGAGATGGTCTGGCCGTGGCCGATGGGCAACGGGGAGTCGTCGTAGGCCCGGCGCTGATAACCCTCGGGCACAAAGCGGTGGCGCGGCACCCGGGTCAGGGCGTCGAGCACCTGCTGGCTTTTGATGCCGCGCCGGGCAATCTGTGAGCGGACCATATCGGCGCGGCGCTGGGCCATGGTTTCGTCCTCCTCGAATTCCGGCAGCGCCACCCGCTGCGCAGCGGCCTGGCTGCGCAGCAACAGTTCGGCCTCGGGTGTGTCGGTGTCGGCGTTGGTATCGGCGTAGACGCCGGCTGCCCACAGCAGTGTGGTCAACAGAATGCAGGATACTCCGAATTCGCGGATTTGCGCGCTCGCGCTTGGCGTCTTCATGGCTGGCATCTCCATGATGGTGGTGCTGAAAAATTCTTGGCCGTGCGAGGTTACCTTGCCATGAAAGAAATGACTCTGCAAATCGCCGCAATTTGGCATCAGATGCGGCTTTGAAGTCCTTTCCCGATGTTACACTTGAGTAGTATCGTGTTTGGTTATTTACGGGTGAAGGCGATGGACCCTGTATTGGAAAATTTGGCCAGCGCGGTTGCCGACAGTGAGGATTTGGAGTCGCTGGTGCGACCGCTGCTGGAAATTCTACAATCGATCACAGGACTGGAGTCGACCTATCTCACCGAAATTCATAGCGGCGAGGGGGTACAGAAAATACTGTTTTCCCACAATGAGCAGGGGCTGCAGATTCCGGAGGGGCGGTCGGTGGAGTGGGACGACAGCCTGTGTCAGCGGGCCATACGGGATGAGTGCTTTCACGCCAACGATGTCAGTGAGCGTTGGTGTGACTCGCAGGCGGCCAGGGCGCTGGGCATTGAAGCCTATCTGGGTCACCCGGTGCGGCTTGGTTGTGGTGAGTTATATGGAACCCTCTGCGGTGCGTCAAGCGCGGCAGTTCGCGTGGATGAAGATGCGCGCAAGTTGTTGGCGCTGTTTTCGGATCTGATCGCCCGCCAGGTGGAGCGGGAGCGTCTGCTTGCCAGATTGCGCCTGGAAAACGCCGACTACCAGCGCCACGCCCTCACCGATCCCCTCACCGGTATACCCAACCGGCGGGCGGCCATGCAGGAGCTTGTGCGCACCTTGCAGATTGCCCGCCGCTCGGGCTCAATCGTGCAGGTGGCATTTATCGACCTGGATGGGTTCAAGTATATCAACGACACCCATGGCCACGACGCCGGTGACCGCTTTCTGTTGCAGATTGCCGCCAGCCTGAGAAACGGCATGCGCCAGTCCGACTATGTGGCCCGTCTCGGAGGCGACGAGTTTCTGGCTTTGGGGCTGGATAACTCGGCGGACCCGCATTCCGGCCGGGACATCTTCCGCGATCGGGTACAGGCACTGACCCGTGGCAATTTTTCCATTGGCGAGACAAGCATCGAGTACTTGGGTGCCAGTGTCGGGGTAGTATCCTCGGCGCAGGACGACGAGAGCGCCGAGGCCTTGCTGGCGCGGGCGGACCAGGCCATGTATCAGGTTAAGCGCTTGCGCAAGGCACAGAGATAGATTGCGCTGCGGTGCTGCGCCGCTTCATGAGTGTACCCTGGGACTCGGCGATCACTCGGGGCAGCTGCGGGTCGCTGCCGCAAATGATGCAGTGATAGGTGGCGTAGCCGGGGGTAACTGAGTCCACACGGGCTCTCGCGATCAGATCCTCGCCGTGGAAGGCGCGCTGGATACTCATTTCGTATTCCGCCAGATCGCAGCCGCCAATGGAGGTTTGAGCCGCCAGGCGGGCCACGCAATCCACGACGCAACCCAGCGTGGCCTGGGCGTCGGCGCTGCTCCGATTGTGTGGGGTAAGCTTGAGCGCCACTTCCTGGGCCTTGGCATCCATGATATCCAGCGCAAAAAAGGCGCCTGCAGGGTGATTTTTGATCAGTCGTTCCAGCAGGGCAATGTGTGCGGTGCCGGCTGAGGGGGTATTGGCGTGTGAGCGGGCTTTGTACTGGGTGCTTATAGTTCTCATGGTGGACCTCTGGGTGCCTGGTTGATCAGGATTGACATATAGCCTATTCAAATCAGAGGTCGGGCTATAACGCTTTTGTGAAAAAGTCTATTAGCCGGTAAATAGTAGTATTTATTTTTCTAATAGTTAAAGTCTTCCAAAGTGGAATCCGTTAGGAAATCGCCCAGAGAAATTGTCGCTAGCTATTAAGATTGACTCCCTTATAAACATTTTTGAAAATTTTGGGCGTACAGCCGTACTCTTCCTTGAACAGCTTGTTGAAGTAGGAAACGTTGCGGTAGCCCACCGAGTAGGCGATTTCGGCCACGCTGGCCTCCTCGGTTTCGGACAACAGCCGGGCTGCCTCGGTGAGCCGCAGTTTGTTCAGGTAGCCGGTGAAGGTATAGCCCAGCTCGGCCTTCAGAACCTCATTGATCTTGGTCCGACTGACGCCGATGGCGTTCGCGATAGTGTCCAGGTTCAACTCCGGGTTGGAGTACTCCGTGGCCATGAACCGCAGAATTGCGCCCTTGTCCCGGTCATTCCGGGGTTCCACCGAGAGCTGCTGATAGGCGATCAGTGGCAGGTCTTTCTGCACCCTGTTTCTGAGATCTCTGATCAACGCCTGGGTATGTTGACGGAAGAGCCAGATGGCGAAGCCGCCCCAAGTCAAAATAAGAAAGACGCCCAGAAGGTAAAGGTATCGCCAGTCGCGCCCGTGGAGGCTCAGTTCGTTTATATGAACTCGGGAAGCCGCATCCTGGGGGCTCTGAAACGTGGAAAAAAAGGAGATCCTGGGCACCCGGGTCGGCTGATACTCCTGCATTGACAGCTTGAGGTCGAACCTGTCCAGCCACCACTGGGCCGTTTCCAGGCGGGTCAGGTCCAACTCCACATGGCTCCATTGCTCGCTACAGGAAAAATAGGTAGAAGGTGAGCGATAGGTCAGGTAGTCCCAGGGTTGGGTGACCTGCTCCTCAAACATGAACATGGCGAAGCCCAGAACATTGGCGGGTGAACACTTGACGTTAAAATTCAAACTGGTGAATGACGACAGGTCCACCATGGTGGGCTCACCGGATTGATTCTGGAATACCAGCCCCACCGAGGCGTGCGGGTACTCTACGGCACTGGACACGAACAGTTCAAAGTCCAGGCCGTAGCTGTCGTCGTATAGGGTTACCGAGGACATCCCTCCCTGGTAGGCGTCCGTTCCCTTATCGGCTTCCCAGGGTATGGCGCTGGTGTCGGCGGGCAACAGCGACTCTTGCAGAAACGTGCGCTGCAGGCACCAGTAGGTCGCCAGAGCACAGATAGCCAACAATCCCAGCAGTGCCAGCAGTGCTTTTTTATAGAATATCAGCATGTAGCGGACTCAGTGGCCAAGTGTTCGGCGCGTCCCGTTAAATCGTCGGTGAAATATGGCACATAACCACCGCTTTGAAAAGAAGAGCCGGCCTCTCCCCCTATCCTTCTTTTCCCTTCTCCCTTTCTCTCACCACACCGCCACCAACACCATCCCCACCGCTCCGGCGCCCAGGCAATAGTACAACATGGGCCCCAACGTCAGCCGGATAATCTGGCCTTCCTGGCCGTTGAGTTTGACCACGGCGGCGGCGGCGACAACATTCATGACGCAGATCATATTGCCGGCATTGGCGCCGATCATCTGCAGCGCCAGCACGATGCGCTCCGGCAGGTCGGCGGCCAGGGCCGCTTCCTGCTGCAGACCGGAAAACATCATATTGGAAAAGGTGGCGGAACCGGCGATAAAACTGCCCAGGGCGCCGACAAAGGGTGCTACCAGCGGCCAGTAGCCGGCGATGGCGCCAGCGGCCAGTTGTGCCAGCTCCGAGGGCATGGCGGCCAGGTCGCTGGCGTTGACGTCGGAGTTGAGAAATATCCGCACCATGGGCACGGATGTGCCCAGCGCAATCAGCGCGGGCAGCAGGCTGCGGGCGGAGTCGCGCCAGGCGCGTGCCGCTTCGCGGGCGGGCAGACGGTGCAGGGCGATAGTGATCAGCGCCGTCAGCGCAAACAGGGTGCCGGGCAGATAAAACGGTGTGAGGTTGGCGTTGATCCCGGTGCCCAGCAGCTCGCGCCAACTCAGGGTCAGGCCCTGCAGAAACGCCTTGAAGGGCAGAAAGTCCAGTCGGGTAATGATCAGCAGCGCCACCGCCACCAGATAGGGCAGCCAGGCGAGCCACAGTAACATGGCCGGCTGCGGCTGCTGCTCAGCTTCGGGCAGGTCGTACTGGCCGGCGTCGGTATCCCCCGGCAGACGCCAGGGCGTCGCCGGCAGCAGCAGGCCCCTGCGGGCGGCGGTGACCACCAGTCCCAGGCCGATCAGCGCGCCCAGCACCGAGGGAAACTCCGGCCCCAGCAGCCAGGCCACCAGCCAGGCGGGCAGGGTGAAAGCCAGTCCGGCCATCAGGGCAAAGGGCCAGATGGCCAGCCCCTCGCGCCAACTGCGGTTGGCGCCGAAGAAGCGGGTGAGCAGCGCCGCCATGATCAATGGCAGAAAGCTGGCCACCAGTATGTCGATGCTGATGGCGGTGAGGGCAATGGCCTGCAGTTCCGCCGGTTCGCTGCCGGGAAGGCCCTGCGCCATGCCCACCAGTACCGGGGTGCCCACAGCGCCGAAGGAGACGGCGGTGCTGTCGGCAATCAGCGCCAGGCTCACCGCCGCCATGGCGGGAAAGCCAAGGGCCACCAGCAGCGGCGCACAGATGGCGGCGGGGGTACCAAAACCGCTGACACCTTCGAGAAAGGAGCCGAACAGCCAGGCGACAATGATCATCTGCACCCGCCGATCCGGGGATATGGCAAAGAAGCCGGCGCGGATGCTGTTCAGGGCGCCGCTGGCCTTCAAAGTATTCAGCAGAACTATGGCCCCGAAGATTATGATGACAATGGAGCTGGCGATCACCCAGCCCTCGAGCACCGACGCGGCCATCTGCCGCGCCGGTACCTGCCAGGCCAGCCAGGCCAGACCGGCGGACACCAGCAAACTCAGGGGCATGGCGCGGCTGGCGGGCAGCCGCATCACCACCAGCAGCACAAATACCGATGCCACCGGCATGACGGCGGCCAGCAGTTGCAGGGGCGTCATGCTGTTGAGACCTTCATGTATATTTTGGCGACAAAATTTCTTCCGAAGGTGTCAGGAAGGTTGCGTTTGACCGGGGTAGCACTTAACGTGCTAGGGCCTTTCACTGAGCTGCTCAAGTTAAGTGACCTGTCAAGTGAATGACTTGTTAACGTGATCATACCCATTTTGCACAAGGTATCAATCGGCAGTATTGACGCAGCACAACAAACCGTATCAACAACGCACAATACCAACTAAGGGATTGCTTATGACTACCGAAGCCACCGAGGTACCCGTTGCCACCCAGAAAAGTGGCGCCCAAGCCACCGATTATGCCAGCGCTCTGGCGCAGGTTTCCGAGCAGGACCTCTTTCCCCTGGTGCGCCAGTGGATGGACAACGAGCCGTTGGAGTTTTTCAAATACCTGCGCGAGAACCGCCCAAACCTGCACACGCCTGTTTGCACTTTGGTGACGCGCAACGACGATGTCATCGAGGTGCTCAACCAACCGTCGGTATTTACCGTATCCATGTACAAGCCCAAGATGGGCGACTACCTGATGACCCACGATGATACCCCGGTACACTTTCGCGAAAAGTCCATTATGCGCTCCATGCTCAACCGCGATGACCTGCCGGCGGTGCGCAAAATGGTGGCCAACAACGCCCGCAAGATGCTCGATGAGGCCGGTGGCGCCATCGAGCTGGCCGGTGACTACTGCCGCATGGTGCCGGCTTCCATTGTGCAGGACTATTTCGGGCTGGATGGGGTGGACTCGCGCACACTGATTGAGTGGTCCTACTGGAACCAGCGCAACAGCTTTCACAACTATCCGTTCAATCTGATCAGTGACGAAGAGCGGCAGCATATTATCGATATGCACAACAAGACGGGGGAGGAGTTTGCCAAATACATCGTCAAACTGATCGCCCGGCGGCTGGTACCGGTGAAGGCCGCCAAGGCTACCGGCCTGGCCTTCCTGTACTACACTCTGCGCGCCTGGATCGATCGTCTCCGAGGCAAGCCGCACAAGCTGCGCGATGATATCTTTACCCGCATGTTGCTGACCAGTTATCCCGAAGCGGTGGGTTTCCCCATTCAGCGTTTGGGGCTGAACGCCAGCGGTTTGCTGATCGGCGCGGTGGAAACCACTGCCCAGGCTGTGGCGCAAACGGTCAAACAGCTGATGCTGCGCCCGGACATTCTGGCTCAGGCCAAGGCGGCGGCCAAGGCCGGGGATGACGATGCTTTCGACGGCTATGTCTGGGAAGCGCTGCGCTATGACCCCATTACCCCCTTTCTGTTTCGCGTGGCGGACAGCGATTACACCATTGCCAAGGGTACGGATCGGGCCATTACCGTCAAAAAAGGCGAGATGGTATTGGCGGTGGTGCTGTCGGCCATGTTCGATCCGCAAAAGTTCGCCAACCCGGATAGCTTCGATCCGCAACGGGACAAGATGGGTTACTACCATTTGGGCTATGGTCACCACGAGTGTCTGGGCAAGTATGTCGCCTTGGTGATGATCCCGGAGATGGTGCGGCAACTGTTATTGCGCGACAATCTGCGGGAGACCAGTGATATCGACTACAAAGGCGGCCCCTTCCCGGAAGAGTACCATTTCAGCTACGACCCTTGACGTCCGATCCGGCGCTGCCTGGCCCGGCCAGGCAGCGCTGCTGCTCTTTGCCAAACCCGCGACAACGTCGTATCCTCATGGATTGGGCCCTGGCGACAGCCCCCGACAGGGGCTGCCGCCAGGTCAGTCTCTGACGAAGTATGGAATGCAGTATGGCAGGCAATACGACCAACAAACTCGCGCAACATGGCGTACATCTGACCGTGCGCAACGCCACCCTGAAAGATGTCCCCGCCATTGTCCGGTTGTCGGAAAAAGTTTACCAGCCCATCGGTATGGAGCCCTATTCCCGGGCCGCCATTACCGGGCAGATCAACAACTTTCCCCAGGGGCAGATAGTGGTTATGGCCGGTGATACCCTGGTGGGCTACTGCGCCACTTTCCGTATTGCCGAGGAAGTGGCCATGAAACCCCACAACTGGACCGAGGTCACCGGCAACGGCTTTGCGTCCCGCCACGACATCCACGGTGACTGGCTCTATGGCATGGAAGTGTGTGTGGACGACGATTACCGTGGTTACCGCATAGGGCAGCGCCTGTACAACGAGCGCAAGAAACTCTGCGAGTCTCTGGGTCTCAAGGGTGTGGTGTTTGCCGGGCGCCTGCCCAACCTGTCGCGTCGCCTGAAAAAATACAAGACCGTGGAAAACTACATCGATCAGGTGGTGCACAAAAAAGTCAAGGATCCGGTTTTGGGTTTCCAGTTGCGTAACGGCTTTGAGGTGGTACGGGTACTGGAAAATTATCTGGATGATGACAAACAATCACTGAACTACGCCGCGCTGATGGTGTGGCACAACCCCAAGGTGCCGGCGGAGGACGACAAGCCGGTCAAGAAGTACGGTGTGCGTATGCCCGATGTGGTGCGTATCGGCACCGTGCAGTATATGCAACGCCGCGTGAGTTCCTTTGCCGAGTTTGTCAAATACGTGGAATATTTTGTCGACGTAGTGGCGGATTACAAGGGCGACTTTGTGGTGTTTCCCGAACTGTTCACACTGCAATTGCTGTCTATCGAGGACCAGGAGCTGTCCCCTTTCGAATCCATTGAAGCGTTGACCAAATACACGCCGCGTTTCAAGGATGCCATGCGGCAGATGGCGCTCAGCTACAATGTCAATATCATCGCCGGTTCCCATCCCACCCGGGTGGAGAATGGCCGTATCGAAAATATCTCCTATGTCTTTCTGCGCGACGGTCGCACCTACGAACAGCCAAAGATTCACCCAACGCCCAACGAGCGCTACTGGTGGGATATCGAGGGCGGCAGTACCCTGAGTGCGATCGATACCGACTGCGGTCCCATCGGTGTGTTGATCTGCTACGATTCGGAATTTCCGGAGCTGGTGCGCTATCTGGCCGATCAGGGAGTGCAGATTCTGTTTGTACCTTTCTGCACCGACGAGCGCCAGAGTTATCTGCGGGTACGCTATTGCTGTCAGGCGCGGGCGGTGGAAAACCAGATGTATGTAGTGATGTCCGGCAACGTGGGCAACCTGCCCAATGTGTCGAACATGGATATCCAATACGCCCAGAGCTGCATTCTCACCCCCTGCGACTTTCCCTTTGCGCGGGATGGCATAGCCGCCGATACCACGCCCAACGTGGAAACCGTCGCTTTTGCCGATCTGCGTCCGGAAAGTCTGATCATGGCGCGCAACAGCGGCACGGTGCAGAACCTGAAGGATCGCCGGCACGATCTGTACCGGCTGGTGTGGAAGGGTGGCAAACGCTGAAATAGCAGCGCTGCGCGCTCAGGCTGCTACCATCCGCGCCGCGATTTCCCCGGCGATATAGTGGGCATCCCGGGGGGCGCCGAGGATGATGCCGGAGCTGAAACTGTGCAGCATGCGCAGGCCGAGAAAGTAAAAGCCGGGTATCGGCGTAACCCCGCGAATATGTTGGGGACGCCAATCCGCGTCGAAAATCGGCAGGTCGATCCAGCGAAAATCCCGTTTCCAGCCGGTGGCCCAGATCACCGCATCCGGGGTCATTTCGCTGTCATCGGCAAAACGCACCCGGCGTCCTTCGGCGTCCGTGACCCGTTCGGCCAGAGCAAATCCCTGCTCGGCGGCCAGGGTTTCCAGCGGTGGTCCGCAGGAGGCGTCGCCGTCCTTGGCGCCCATCTTCCGCGCCATGGGGGTGCCCGCCGGCATGTCCCACACCGCCAGCCGTCTCATCCACCACATGATGTCCGCTTCCTGGCGCAGTTCCGCTTCACTCAGGGCGACCTCCGGACCCTGGAGTTGCTCGTACACTTCGAGAAACGCCTTGCCGGTCATGCGTCGGGGCAGTCGGGGGTTGCTGCCCTGGGCCAGGGTCACCGCATGCCGGCCTGCCAGATCGCTGGCGATCTGCACACCCGAGTTGCCCGAGCCCACCACCAGCAGGCGCGCGCCGGCGGGAAACTGTTCCGGGTTGCGGTATTCGCCGGAATGCATCTGCCGTACGCCCGGGTCCAGTTGCTGTGCGCAAGGGGGCAGATTGGGGGCCTGGAAGGGCCCCGCGGCAATCACCACCTGCCGCGCCCGCCAGTCGCCGCGATTGGTCTGCACCTGAAAGCGACCGTCACCGCCGCGCTCGATGCGTGTGACTTCCACGCCCAACTGTAGCGGCGTCTTGCGGGCTTTGACGAAGGCTTCGTGGTAGCGGATATTGTCCCGCCGGGTGACAAAACCGTGGGGGTCACGCACGTCCTCCATGCCCGGCAGGGAGAAGGTGATCCAGTTGGGGGTGATCATGTTCATATTGTCCCAGCGTCGGTGCCAGGCTTCGGCCACCCGCTCACCCCGTTCCAGTACCTGATGCTCAATGTCGGCCTGTTGCAGAAAATAACTCAGTGACAGGCCGCACTGGCCGCCACCGACAATGATGATGTCTGTTGCTGCGCTCATCGTCCGTTCCTCCGGTGGATTGCAGCCAGACTAGCGCGGGATCACGGCGTCGACAACTACAGAATCTGTAGCGCTCAGCGAGCGGGTACCTGGCGGCGAATGTCGGCAGCCGGGCTCAGCAGCAGCCAGTCGGGGAAGTGTTTGCACAGCGGCCGGGGTCCGAGCAGGCGGACACTGCCTTCGCGAATGGCGCGCCGGATGGGCAGATCACCGTACCAGATCCAGGTGATGGTGCGGCTGTCGGTGGTCACCAGCAGGTCCACGTCGAAACCCGGGTCGGTGATGCACAGGTCTACTCCCTGACAATTGCCCACCAGCCAGCGCCGCCGCCTGGCGGCGGGTTGGTCGGCAAACGAAAACTCGATTACCGTGCGCTCCCGGGGCAGATGCTCCAGTGCCAGGCGCCGGTGCATGTCCCACAGAATCAGATCCGGATCGGCCCGGTCGGCACTGAGGTTGGCCGGCAGCCAGCGCTTGCCCCAGGTGGCCAGGTGTTCGATGGCGGGCATCAATTCCTTGCCGGCCCGGGTGAGCTGATATTCCGCATGTGTGCCGGTATTCATGCGTTGCACAATGCCGGCCTTCTGCAGGGTGGTCAGTCGTTTGGAGAGCAATGCCGGGGACATGCGCGGCACGCCGCGATGCAGTTCGTTGAAGCGCTGGCTGCCGAGCATCAATTCCCGCAGTATCAGGGGGGTCCAGCGCTCACCGACGATTTCCGATGCCAGGGCGAGTGGGCAGAATTGGCCGTAGCTTTTCATGGTGTGGCCTCGGGGTCATCGTGCAATTTCCGCGTCATTGCGTGACTGGATGATTGCTCACTCGTTGTCGGGCAAATGCGCCCGCCAACGTGCCAGCTGCGCCATCAGCGCGGCCGGGGCGTGCATCTGGGGGTTTGAGTGCTGATCTTCGTAGCCCTCTTCGGCTTCGCGTTCGGTAACCAGCTCCACCGCGCGGTGAAAGGCGACGGCGAAGTCGCGGGTATCATTCAGCGCCTGCTCAAAAAAGGCGCGGCCGAAGTAGGTCATGTCCGCTTCGTCCGAGCAACCGAAGGAGCGGCTGTCGGCATCGGCGGCGGTGATAACCATGCGGGTGTCACTGGCCAGGGGTTCAATGAAACCGCCGGCGTAGCAGGCGGAAACCACCACCACCTGCCAGGGCACTGGCGCGGCGTCCAGTTTTGCCGCCAGGGACTGGGCGCTCAGGTCGGGCAGTTGCATGCCGTTTTGGGCAATGGACAGTTTGTGATCCCGGGAGCCGTGGCTGGTGAGAAACACAAACAGAATATCCTGTTCGGCATCCATGTGTTCAGACAGGGCGGCGAGCGCCATGTCGATACTGGTGGCGGTGGCCATGGGATACTTTTGGTGAGTGTTGCGACTGTTGACCAGCGCCAGTGAGCGACCGGCAGTGGCAAAGCGTCTGTCAAACAGGTTCACCACAAACTCCACCTCCCGCCGGAAGACCTCTTCGGCGCCGTAGCTGCCGATGGCAAACAGGTAGAGATTGGGTCGGTCAGGCTCGCTGGGCGTCAGTTGTGCGAAGGCGGTGGCCAGAAGTTCGTGCTGGTTGTAGAGCAGTTCCTCCACTCGCTGTCGGATGGCGGCGCGATCTTCGGCGCGGTCGTCACCGTCAACCAGGCGGTCCCACTGCCAGTGACCCTCAATGACATCGCCGCCATCGGCGGGTGTCAGCCGGCCCTCGCCGTGGCGTTGGCCGTAAACGAACTCACCTTCCCAGATGTCGCCGCTGGCGTATTCGATGCGGCCCTGGCCGTGATACCGCCATCCCTGGAACTCCCCCTGGTAGTGGACGTTCTCGTCGCGGTAGCTGCCTTCACCACTGAAGACGCCTTCGTCAAAGGTGCCGCTATAGATACCGCCATAACTGTCGTGGAAAACGCCCTCGCCGTGGGGGGTCCACTCCTTAAATGCACCTTCGTAGCGAGTGCCGTTGGGGTCGGTCCAGATACCCGTAACGATTTTCCCCCGCCTGAATTGGCCCGTGTATTTACTGCCCCTCGGGGTGGTGTGAGTGCCCTCGCCCTGGGGCAGGCCGCGTGCAAACTCACCCTCGTAGTGGCTGCCTTCGACCCATTCGACACGGCCCTGGCCGTGCGGGAGTCCGTCGCGGAACTGGCCCACATAGAGGGTGACTTCGGGAATGACTTTGCGGCCTTCGCCCTGCTTGAGTCCGTACCGGAATTCACCCTCGTAGTAGCCGCCGTTGGCCCATTCCAGGCGTCCGGTGCCGTGCAGTTGTCCGTCCACCAGCGGGCCGTAGTAGCGGCCGCCGTCCACCAGAATGGCGTCGGGTTGATCGGCGGTGGTGGCCAGACTGGCCAGTGCAGTGATCAGGGCCAATGTCGTTGGCCAGCGGGTGCGTTTCGACATATTCATCGGCTATCCCTACTGTGTCGTTTTCAGTAAAAGGACTGTTTCAACCCCACATACAGCCCCAGTGTGCGCAACTGCGCCTCTGTGGGTTCGACGGCGACTTCCGCTACCAGTTCTGCGCCGCGAATGACCCGGATGTCATTGCGGCCTGAGGCCGCCTTGCCGTGGTGTCCGTAGGACAGGCCCACATCGAGCGTAAACAGTTCCGAAAAACGCCAGCCGGTGCCTGCGTAAACGCTGGCGCCGAAATTCGTTGTCCGGCCGCCGGGCACCAGCGTCTCTGCCGGTTGATTGGCCAGTTCCGGAAATTCGTAAGTGGCGGTGCGCAGATGATTGTGGCTCAGGGCAAGGCCCGCCCCCAGATAGGGCTCGAATGTACCCAGGGGCAGATCAGTCAGTCTGGCCAGTTCGAGAAAGCCGCGCCATTCGAGTCTTGTGTGGTCCAGGTCGGCGCGCACGGGTTGTTCAGCGCCGCTGTTCAGGAAATTGGCGTTGCCGCTGAAGCGGTAGTCCGGTTGATGGATCAACGCGATTTCACTGCGCCAGGGGGCAGTGATCGGTGTTACGCCAAGTGCCAGGTCGAATCCCAGGCTGGTGCCGAAGCTGCCGCGCGCGCCCAGGGCGCGATCGTCCTCGCCCGTTACACAGCCGAAGTACAGGTGGCGACCGTCGCCGGGTGAGCAACGGCTGTCGCGAAAGCGGGTGTCGGCGCTCTGTTCAGCGATAACTGAAATGCGCCAATAGGGCGTCAGCTCGACGGCGGGGACCGGCAGCGACAGCAGACCGGACAACGCAATGGCAAACCAAGTGAGTCGGATCACGGGTATCAGGTCTCCACGGGTGTGTCTGGGTGGTTGCCCCACTCGGCCCAGGAGCCGTGGTAGGCCTTGATATTGAAGCCCAGGCTCTTGCCCACCAGCCAGGTGAACCCGGAGCGGTGGTGGCTCTGGCAATGGGTGACGATGCGCTTGTCGGCGGTGATCCCCAGCGAGGCCAGATACTCCCTGGCATCGGCGCGGATGCGCAGACCTTTCTCTGGGTCCATCAGGCTGGTCCATTCGCAGTTGATGGCGCCGGGAATATGGCCGCCTTTTTGCGCAAACACTTTTTCGCCCCGATATTCTTCGGGGCTGCGGGCGTCCCAGATCACAAAATCCTGCTTGTCCAGCTCGCCCAGTATATCGGGAATTTCCACCAGCACATCGGGATTGATGGTGACGCTCACCTCGGTGGGTGTTACCGCCGCCGGTTCCGTGGATAGCGGCAGGCCGGCCCGCTGCCAGGCGTGCAGGCCGCCGTTGAGGTAGGAGTAGTGCTTGTGGCCTATTGCCTCGAGGGTCCAGATAAACCGGCCGGCCCAGCCGCCGCCCTCATCGTCGTAGGCCACCACATGGGTGTCCGGGGTCAGCCCGAGAAAGGAGAAAAGGCGGTTGAGTTGCTCGGCGCTGGCGATACGCCCCGGCGCCGGCGGCATATTGCACAGCAGGGTCTGGGGCGGTACCTGCACGGCGCCGTCTATGTGGCCCCGGCGGTAGCTCTGTTCGCCGGACAGGTCCACCAAAAGCAGTTTGTTGGGTTGGGCCAGCAGGTTGGCCAGTTCCTTGGGTTCCAGAACAAAGGGGAGCTTGGACATACAGGGACTCGACAATACAGTTCAGGGTTCAGGGGTTGTCCAGCGACGCCAGAATGCGACGGTAGCTGTCCATACGCTCCTGGCGGATATGGCCATCGGTCAGAGCCTGCAGTATGGCGCAGCCGGGTTCGCTGCGATGACTGCAGTCGCGGAACTTACAGTGCCCGATATAGGGCCGGAATTCAATAAAACCCTCCAGCACCTGTTCCGGAGTCATGTGCCAGAGGCCGAATTCACGGATGCCCGGCGAGTCGATCAACTGGCCGCCACCGGGGAAGTGCAGCAGGTGCGCGCCGGTGGTGGTGTGGGTGCCCTGCTGGCTGTCGGACAGGGCGCCCACCCGCAACTGGCTGTCCGGCAGCAGGGCGTTGATCAGTGAGGACTTGCCAACCCCGGACTGGCCGACAAACACGCTGGTGTAGTCGGCCAGGTAGCGGGCCAGTGCCTCCAGCCCCTGGCCGGACTTGCTGGAGACTTCCAGCACTGCATAGCCCAGTTCCCGGTAGCTGCGGGCCAGGGTGGCGGCGTCGCCGTCGCCCTGATCTAGCGTGTCGCACTTGTTGAGGATCAGCGCCGGAGCAATACCCAGGGTTTCCGCTGCCACCAGGTAGCGGTCGATCAGGTTGGCGTGGGGTTCGGGGCGCGGGGCTATGACCACCAGTATACGGTCGATATTGGCGGCCACGGTTTTCAGATCGCCGTAGGGGTCCGGGCGGCAGAGGGCGGAATCCCGGGGCTGTACCGCCACCACCACGCCAAAGGGTTCGCCGTCGCGCCAGATCACCCGGTCGCCGGTGACCAGGGAGCCGAGGTTGCTGCGCAGGTGGCAGCGTTTGACACTGCCTGCGTCCGGCGCTCCGGTGGCCTCTACCAGCACCTGGGTGCCGTAGTGGGTGATGATCAGCCCGCGCTGTTCGGGGCCCAGGGCACTGTCGTCTTCCAGGCGGGCGTCGGCCTCGCTGCTGCGCTTTTCCGCCCGCGCCATGCGCTCCTGCTGGATTTTCTGAATGCGCCATGCCTGGCGGCGGCTGAGCTTGCGTTTACTCATCGAGTGCTGGAGCGGCCCTGTGCGTGGTAACCTGAACGCCAATTGTGCACTATTCGTCAGGGAAAAACCGCTATGCAAAACGAAAACAATCTGATCTGGATCGATCTGGAGATGACCGGTCTGGACCCGGACAGGGATGTGATCATCGAAATCGCCACCCTGGTCACCGACGCCTACCTGACCACCCTGGCCGAGGGGCCGGTGCTGGCCATCCACCAGCCGGACGAGGTGCTGGACGCCATGGACGAGTGGAACACCCGGCAGCACGGCCAGTCCGGTCTGACCCGGCGGGTGCGTGAGAGCCGGGTGACCCTGGCCGAGGCGGAGACGGAGACACTCGCCTTTCTCAACCAGTGGCTGCCGGCGGGCAAGTCACCCATGTGCGGCAATTCCATCTGTCAGGACCGGCGTTTTCTCGCGCGGGGCATGCCGAAACTGGAGCGCTTTTTCCACTACCGCAATCTGGACGTGTCCACCGTCAAGGAACTGGCCCGCCGCTGGCGGCCGGAGGTGGCCGAGGGTGTAAAGAAGGACAGCAGCCACCTGGCCATGGACGACATCAAGGATTCCATCGCCGAGCTCAAGCACTATCGGGAACATTTCTTTCGGGTGCAAACGTAAATCAATGTCCGCCCAAAACCGGTACCAGGGCAGTGTAGCGGCCGTACAGGGGCTGCTGGCCGTTGACTCTGGCCGTGGCGTGCCCCGGGTAGACTTCGGTGACCTGGAGCAGGGTGCCGGTGTTGATCATGCGCACGTCGTTTTCACCAAAGCGGCCGGTCACCGGCTGGATCAGCAGTTGGTAGAGGGGTAGGGCGTCGCCGGGCTTCAGGCCGCTGGCGGCGCCGCTGTGCAGGGTGACCCGGTCGCCGCCAGAGTGGGCGTCGACGCGAGCCATGTAGGGCAGGCAGTTGACAGTGGTGTCCAGATCCGTCGCCGCCTGGGCGAGCAGACTGTGTACCTGTCGGCCGTAATCAGTGCGCCAGAACCGCGCCGAGGCGAAGCCCGGCCCCCGGCGCTGGCTGAGGTTCCAGATGCCGCTGGTCTCGTACTGTCTGCGCTGCAGCAGTTGTCCGGTAATACCGTCCCACAGACTCAGTTCAAAGGCGAAGCGGCGGTCGCGCCGGTCCAGCGGGGTTTTCAGACGGGTGAGGTCGTGGGCGGCGTTGCTGCCGCGCTCCAGCAGGCCGGGGGAGTAATTACTGCCGGGGCGGCTCATGCTCATATCCAGAATCCGGCCGCTGACCAGATACTGCGCCCGGTGCTGTTCGGCCAGTAATCGGGTCTGGCGGGCCTGCTGGCTGGCGTCGTCGCCCGTGTCCAGCCCCCGTGGCAGCACCGCCAGCGAGGAATAGCCGCCGAGTTCCGCCAGGTGCTCGCGCAGCAGCAGCGGCATCTGCTGGTCTACCTGATGCAGTCCGCCGCCGGTGGCGGACTGCAGTTCGTGGCGCGGAAAGGCGGTGAGCAGCAGGCTGCGACCCAGATGGTGCTCCCCTTGTCTGGGGCAGTGACTGTCGTCGGCCAGGGACGAATAGTAGCCGATCCGGTTGTCGTGCCCGGTCCGGGGCGGTTCCCGCAGCAGCGCGGGCTGCTCCGTGGCTGCCGCAGGCTGGCTCGCCGGCGGCGGGGCGGCCATAGGTGTGTCGCGGCGGCTGGCGGGCCGTTCCGGCGCTGGGTGGCTTGCCAGGGGCTGGGCGCGGCGCCGCTCGGGCCCGGCCAGGGTTTCTTTGGTGACCTCGACGGCTGGCGTGCCGGCGGTGGTTGTCGGGTCGGGGGTTTCGGATTCGTCCGTCCAGCGAATGCTGGCCGTACCGGGGTCTTCCTCGGTCTCGTCGTCTTCCTCAACGAAATCCCGATCGCTCACAAAAAAGGGAATATAGCCATTTTCTTCCGTTACGCTCTGACTCCAGGCGCTGCTCGACAGCAACAAGAGGGCAGCGGTGACAAGTGCTGTGCGGCTATGAATCATCGTGGCGTATCCGGAGTCTGAATCGGTTTGGTCGCGGCGCCGGGTACCCGGCTCGCGTCCCTATGGTATAGAATCGGCCCGGAGAGGTTTTTCTTGAGGATGATCAGACCCTTGAAGAGTGTTGCAGCGGGTTGTCTGGGTGCTATCCGGAGACCTGGAGCGTGGCTGACGGTATTGCTGGCGTGTAGCCTTGCCGGCTGCGCGTTGGGCGGCGGTGGGCGCCACTTCTCCCACATGGACGAAACCCTGGATATCAACATACTACCGGACAGCAGCAAGCAGTTTGTCTACCGCCTGCAACTGCAGGGCCGTCCCGAGCCCGACAACCCGCGAGTACACCGCTCCCCGGCTGATCGCAACTACAGTCAGCGCGGCATGGTGGAACCCACCGATGCCAACTATCGGCGCCTGCAGCAAAATGCTGAGCGGGCGGTCGCCCGAGCCGGCTATTGCCGCCGGGGCTACATGGAACTGGACTACCGGCTCTCCTACCATCAGCTGTGGTTGCGCGGAGAGTGTCGCGAGGGCGCCAGTGCGGAAGATCTGGAGCGCTTCGGCGATGTTCAGACTTTGCGCCCCGGCCGCTGACGCAGCCGCCACCGCCACAACAACCAACTGGACCCCCTATGAGTGAGAATTTGCCTGAACTGGTGCTCAAGTCCCAGTGCGAACGGCGTTTGAAACGCGGTCACCTCTGGATTTACAGCAACGAGGTGGACGTGCAGCGCACACCACTGAAGTCGTTTGCCCCGGGCCAGCAGGTGCGGGTGCTGGCGCACAACGGTCGCGGGCTGGGGGTGGCCCAGGTCAATCCCAACACCCTGATCTGCGGCCGTCTGGTCAGCCGCGATGACAGTCGCCCGCTGGACCGGGCGCTGTTGGTGCAGCGTCTGCAACAGGCGTTGGCGCTGCGGCAGCAACTGTTCAGCGAACCCTGTTACCGGTTGGTCTACGGTGATTCGGATCTCTTGCCGGGCTTGGTGGTGGACCGCTTTGGCGATTGCCTGGTGGTGCAGACGGCCACGGCGGGCATGGAGTTGCTGCGCGAGGATATAGTCGCTGCACTGGAGCAGGTGGTGAAGCCGTCGGGCATTCTGCTGAGCAACGAGCACAGCGCGCGGCAACTGGAATCCCTGCCGGCCTACACCGAGGTGGCGTTTGGCGCTGTGCCCGAGTCGGTGGAACTGGTGGAGAACGATACCCGCTTTCTGGCGCCGCTGCGCACCGGCCAGAAAACCGGCTGGTTCTACGATCATCGCGTCAATCGTGCCACGGCGCAACGCCTGGCGGCGGGCAAGCGGGTGCTGGATGTGTTTTCCTACATTGGCGGCTGGGGTGTGCAGATGGCCAAAGCCGGCGCGCGCGAGGTGGTCTGTGTGGATTCCTCGGCGGTGGCGCTGGATGCGGTGGCGGTGAATGCCGGTTTGAATGGCGTGGCGGACAGGGTGAGTGGCCTGCACGGCAAGGCGGTGGATGTGCTCAAGGCGCTGGTGGCACAGCAGGAGCAGTTTGATCTGGTGGTGCTGGATCCACCGGCGTTCATCAAAAAGCGCAAGGATCAGAAGGCGGGCGAGGCGGCCTACCGTCATATCAACGAATTGGCCATGCGTCTGCTGGGCCGGGACGGCCTGCTGGTGTCGGCGTCCTGCTCCATGCATCTGGAGCAGGATACGCTGGTGGACATATTGCGCGGCGCCGGCCGTCACCTGGAGCGGCATGTGCAGATCATCGGCCAGGGCGGCCAGGGCCCGGACCACCCGGTACATCCGGCTATTCCCGAAACAGAATACCTGAAGGCATTGTTCGCCCGTGTTTTTTTGGTGTAGCGGTTAAATAGATCGTCCTGGTTTGTGCCACTAAGCTGGTCGGCCAGTGAGGTCGGTAGCGCCTTTGGCAAACGCGGTGAATACATCCGTGTAGCTCCCGCGTGTCATCCCTCGGCAACTGCTCCTGCGTTGCCCTACCTCCTGCATCCATGCAGTCGTGACGCGAGGGTTGCCAAAGACGCTCCCAACCTCCCTGTCCTCGGTGCCAATTGAAACCCTGGCGCTCTGTTCTATTGGGTTCGAAGTGACGCTGTTGAAGGAGGTTGGGGTAGTGCTTCCGGGACCGTACACCGCACGACTGCATGGATGCAGGAGGTAGGGCGACGCAGGATGCCAAAGCCGAGGGAAGCGGTGTGCGAGCCCCCAGGGATGGGTTCACGGCGAGTCCCGGAAGCACTGCGCCAACCTCCGCCGATGGCACCCAGGGTGATAGAAACGACAAGCCGCTATCAAAGGACCCGAACAAAGCAGCTAAATATTTATTTGTCGCCCTTGCAATACTGGCGTAATCAAATCTGTTCGATCAATTGCCGCAGTAGGGTTTCGATATCATTGTCTTCTTCCGTGGGGTCATCTGTCGGCGAGTCATCCGTTGACTCGTCGTCCGGGAGTTCTGCCGGCAACTCCGCAGGTGACAGTGCCGCCAGCAACGCTGTCAGCGTGTCCTGCCAGTCCGACGGCTCCAGCCACTGGGCAAGCGCCGGATCGCCGTGGACGAGCAATTGCTCCATGCCTGCCAGCGCCGCCGCCATGGCAGCCTGTTCCGGGCGTTCTTCGTACAACTCCGTCAACATCTTGCGCGTGGCGGAGTGCAACAGTTGCAGCCGGCTCTCTCCGGGCAGACTCAGGTAGGGCAGTTTCAGCGGCCCTTCGTCATACTGCCATTGGTGGTAGAGAGTCCGCAGGTCTTCCTGCAGCAGTTGGCTGACCAGTCGCAGCAGTTCCCGCCGGCGGTTGTTGGGCATATCGGCAACCGAAAGCCCCCGCTCATCCGGCTCCTCCTGAATCCGGTAGGCGTCGCTGCGTTGACCATCTTCTCCCGTGAGCAGAAATTCCAGCGCGTAAAAACCGAGAATGACATCGTCATCGTCGGTGAGGCCGTGCTGTTGGCGCAGAGCGTCGACGCTGATGGCAACGGTGGTGTCCATGACCACGCCGCTGTAGGGGTAGTCGTTGAGGGCGTCGATATAGCCGGGCATCAGCACCGGTGCGCCTATATTGAAATTGTGCTGCTCAAGATCGCCAAACAGCCCAGGGCTGCTGCTGCCCAGGGTGCGCAGCAGCGCGCTGTATTGCCACAGGCGCTGACATTGCGCCCATTGCGCTTGTGCCGTTTCCAGCATGCTCTCGTCCGGGGACTCGAGAAAAGTCTCGATACGCTGGTGCAGTTCTGTCGCGCAACTGCCGGCATCCGCCAGCCAGCGCTCACCTTGCAGCCAGGCTTCCCGGGTGGCGGTGGCGAGCGCCGGGTCCGTCTCGGGCAGAGCGACTGGGTAATCCGGCGGTGGTGCTGTTTCCGGAGAGTGGGAGTCACACGCAACAAGCCCTATCGGGACCGTCAATGAGATCAGCAGTGCCGTCAGCGGCAGGCGCATGGGGGGTCACTCCCTGAGACTGATAATGGGCCAGCTTCGTTGCCGGGCGGTTTCCGCCAGGCGCGGGTCCGGATCCACGGCCACCGGGTGGCTTACCTGTTCCAGGAGAGGTAGATCGTTGGCTGAGTCGCTGTAAAAATAGCTGCCTTCCAGCGGGTGGGAATGCTGCTCCAGCCACTCCCGCAACCGGATGACCTTGCCTTCCTGAAAGCAGGGGGTACCCAGAATAGCACCGGTAAAGCGGCCGTTCACCTGTTCCGGCTCGGTGGCGAGAAGTGCGTCAACTCCCAGCGCCTCGGCGATGGGTCGGGTGATGAAACTGTTGGTGGCGGTGATGATCAGCAGCAGGTGGCCGCGTCGGCGGTGATCGTCCAGTAGTTGCGCTGCCTTGTCCAGCATCAGCGGCTGGATATGGCTGGTCATGAACTCGCGGTGCAGTTCCCGCAGGCGTTCGGGTTCGTGGCGGGTCAGGGGCCGCAGGGCAAAGGCCAGAAATTCGTGGATGTCCAGGGTGCCGTCCTGGTAGGCGCGGTAGAAGCGGTCGTTCATGTGCCGATATTCCACCGCATCCACCAGCTGCTTGGCGATGAGAAACTCCCCCCAGGCGTGGTCGCTGTCGCCGGCGAGCAGGGTGTTGTCCAGGTCAAAAATTGCCAGTGTTTTGGGTTCGGTCAGCTGCATGGGTTGTCCAGATAGCCAGGTCTTTGGGGCACGGGGCCTTGGCGGGCGTGCAGAGGATACTCCCAGGTCGGTCGTTTCTCAACCGTTGGGGGTGGCCGGGTCGATTGCTGCCGGCGGCGGGTTTATGGAACAATAGCCGGCCACTTCCAGTATTTACAAGGACTTACCTTGCCGTGATCGATGACGACGGTTTCCGCCCCAATGTGGGTATTGTCTTGACCAATGACCAGGGCCAATTGCTTTGGGCTCGTCGCGTTGGCGGCCAGGATGCCTGGCAGTTTCCCCAGGGCGGCATCAACAGCGGCGAATCCCCCGAGCAGGCCCTGTACCGCGAATTGCACGAGGAAATCGGTTTGGAGCCGGGCGATGTCGAGCTGCTGGACTGTACCAGCGGCTGGCTGCGCTACCGGCTGCCCAGCCGTCTGGTACGGCACAATTCCCAGCCCCTGTGCGTGGGGCAAAAGCAAAAATGGTATCTGCTGAGGCTGCGCGCCGAGGACCGCAAGGTCAGCCTGAACAACGGTGCTCGGGCGGAGTTTGACCAGTGGCGCTGGGTCAGTTACTGGTATCCCCTGGGCAAGGTGGTGGCGTTCAAGCGCGACGTCTACCGCCGGGCGCTGAAAGAACTCTCCGGCAGACACTGCCAGTTGGAAGCTGCGGCCCGGCGCGCCGACGAGGGCCCGGTATGCTGAACTCCCTGCGCAGCATCGTCCAGGAGGTCAACTCCGCGCGGGATCTCAACGCCGCTCTGGCCATCATTGTCACCCGGGTGCGCAACGCCATGCACACCCAGGTGTGTTCCGTGTACCTGCGCGACCCCGTACAGGGCGACTATGTGCTAATGGCCACCGAGGGGTTGAATGCGGATGCGGTGGGCCGGGTGCGTCTGCGGCCGGACGAGGGTCTGGTGGGCCGCGTGGCGGTGCGCGAGGAACCGCTGAACCTGGAACTGGCGGAGAGCCACCCGAACTACCAATATTTTCCGGAAACCGGCGAGGAGCGCTACAGCTCTTTTCTCGGTGTGCCGATCATTCATCACCGGCAGGTACTGGGCGTACTGGTGGTACAGCAGGCGGAAAGGCGCCGTTTTGACGAGGGCGACGAAGCCTTTCTGGTAACCATGTCCGCGCAGTTGGCCGGAGTCATTGCCCACGCCGAGGCCACCGGTTCCATGGTGGCCATTGGTGAAAAGGCCACCCAGGCCAAGTTTGTCGGCGTCTCCGGAGCGCCGGGCATCGCCATGGGCGAGGCCGTGGTGATCACGCCCCCCGCTGACCTGCGCTCGGTGATATTTCGGCCCTGCGAAGATGTGGACAAGGAGCTGGAGTTTTTCAACCACTGCCTGGCGGCGGTGCGCGAGGACATCAAGATCCTGGGGCAGGCGCTCAAGGCACGGCTCAACCGCGAGGAGCAGGCGCTGTTCGATGCCTACCTGGCCATGCTGGACGACGCCTCCCTGGGGGCCGAAGTGACCCAGCGCATTCGCGCCGGTGCCTGCGCTCCCTACGCCTGGGCCGAGGTGATCCTCGAGCATGAGAAAACCTTTACCAGCATGGAAGACGCCTATCTGCGCGAGCGGGCCACGGATCTGCGGGATCTGGGGCGGCGGGTACTGGCCTATCTGCAGGAGTCCAATCAGAAATGCCGGATCTACCCGGACAAAACCGTGCTGATCGGTGAGGAACTCACCGCCTCCATGCTGGGGGAGATCCCCCGGGAAAAGCTGGTCGGGCTGGTCTCGGTACTCGGCTCAGGCAACTCTCACGTGGCCATTCTCGCCCGGGCCATGGACATCCCCACGGTGATGGGTGCCGTGGATCTGCCCTTTACCCAGATGGATGGCCGGCCGGTGATCGTCGACGGTTACAAGGGCATGGTCTACAGCGACCCCGGTGCCCAGTTGCGCAAGCATTACCGCGCCATCATTGAAGAGGAGCAGCAACTGGTCAAGGGCCTGGAGGCGCTGCGCGATCTGCCCTGCGAGACCCTGGACAAGTACCGTCTGTCGCTGTGGGTAAATACCGGCCTGATGACCGATGTGGTGCGCTCCCTGGAGCGCGGCGCCGAAGGCGTGGGGCTCTACCGCACCGAGGTGCCCTTTCTGCTGCGCGACCGCTTTCCCAGTGAAGAGGAGCAGCGAGCCATCTACCGCGAGCAGTTACAGGCTTTTGCGCCGCACCCGGTGACCATGCGCACCCTCGACATCGGCGGCGACAAGGCGCTGCCGTACTTTCCCATTGAAGAGGCCAACCCCTTTCTCGGCTGGCGCGGTATCCGTGTCACCCTGGATCACCCGGAGATTTTTCTCGCCCAGATCCGGGCCATGATGAAGGCCAGTGAAGGGCTGAATAACCTGCGCATCATGCTGCCCATGATCGCCAGTGTGCCGGAGCTGGAAGAGGCCAAGGCGCTGATCTACCGCGCCCACCGCGAATTGCTGGAGGAGGGACACCAGGTGGAACTGCCCCCCATCGGCGTGATGATTGAGGTGCCGGCGGCGGTCTACCAGGCCCGGGAGATGTCGGCTCGGGTGGACTTTCTCTCAGTGGGCAGCAACGACCTCACCCAATATCTGTTGGCGGTGGATCGCAACAACGCCCGGGTGGCGGATCTCTACCAGGCCTTCCACCCGGCGGTGCTGCGGGCGCTGCAACAGGTGGTCAACGACGGCCACAGCCAGGGCATCAGCGTGGGGATTTGCGGCGAACTGGCCGGCGACCCCGGCGCTGCCATTCTGTTGATGGCCATGGGCTACGATGTGTTGTCCATGAACGCCACCAACCTGCCCAAAGTGAAGGCGGTGATACGCAACATCACTCTGGAGCAGGCCGAGAGCCTGCTTGCCGAAGTGATGGTGATGCCGGATGCTGAGCAGATTCGCCGTCGGGTGGAACAGATGCTGCGCGACGCCGGTGCCACCCGCCTTATCCGTCCCGCCAGTGAGAGCCTGTCCTAAACGATAAAGATGGTATGATTGCCGCGCTTTTAAACTCCAATTCTCAAGCCACTTCCTGACCAGGTTCACTAGACCATGCTGGTACACCCCGAAATAGACCCCGTCGCCATTCAGATAGGCCCCCTGGCTGTGCACTGGTACGGTCTCATGTATCTGTTCGGGTTTGCCACCGCCTGGCTGCTGGCCATGCACCGGGCCGGCAAGCCCTCCTGCCTGGTGCAGCGCAAGCAGGTGGAAAATCTGGTCACCTACGGTGCCTTTGGTGTCATTATCGGCGCCCGGGTGGGCTATGTGCTGTTCTACAACTTCAGTTACTGGATGAGCGATCCGCTCTATATGTTCCGGGTCTGGGAAGGCGGCATGTCCTTCCACGGTGGCCTGCTGGGGGTGACCCTGGCCATGTTGATCTACGCCCAGCGCGCCCGGATATCCTTTGTGCGGCTGATGGACTTTGTCGCGCCCTTCATACCGCCCGGTCTGGGTTTTGGCCGGCTGGGCAATTTCATTTCCCAGGAACTGTGGGGACGGCCCACCGACGTTTCATGGGGCATGGTCTTCCCCCGTGACCCCGAAGGGTTGGCACGGCACCCGTCGCAGCTTTATCAAGCGGTACTGGAGGGGCTGGTGCTCTTTGTGGTGCTCTACTGGTTTTCGCGCAAGCCGCGGCCCACCGGCGCGGTTTGCGGTATGTTTCTGCTGCTCTACGGCCTGTTCCGCAGTTTTGTGGAGTTCTTCCGGGAGCCGGACGCCCACATCCAGTTTGATTTCTTCGGCTGGGTTACCCGGGGTCAGTTGCTGTCGCTGCCCATGATTCTGTTGGGCGCCGGGCTTATCACCTGGGGCTACTGGCGCGAGCGCAATCGCGTGCCGGGAGCCCAGTCGTGAAGCAGTACCTGGACCTGATGCGCGACGTGGTGGACAACGGCGTCGATCGCGGCGACCGCACCGGCACCGGCACCCGCTCGGTATTCGGGCGCCAACTGCGTTTCGATCTGCGCCGGGGCTTTCCGCTGGTCACCACCAAACAGGTGCATCTGAAGAGTGTGATCGTCGAACTGCTCTGGTTTCTGCAGGGGCGCACCGACGTCGCCTGGCTGCAGGAGCGCGGTTGCCGCATCTGGAACGAGTGGGCCACGATCGAGGGCGAACTGGGGCCGGTGTACGGCAAGCAGTGGCGCAGTTGGGCCTGCCCCGACGGGCGCACCATCGACCAGATCAGCGAGTTGTTGACGCAGATCCGCAATCGGCCCCAGTCCCGGCGCCTGATTGTCTCCGCCTGGAATCCTGCGGATCTGCCGGACGAGTCCCGCAGCCCCCAGGAGAACGCCGCCGCCGGGCGCATGGCCCTGGCTGCCTGCCACACCCTGTTTCAGTTCTATGTCTGCGAGGGGCGTCTGTCCTGCCAGTTGTACCAGCGCAGTGCCGATCTGTTTCTCGGTGTACCTTTCAATATCGCCAGCTACGCCCTGCTGACCCATATGATCGCCCAGCAGTGCGATCTGCAGGTGGGCGATTTCGTACACACCTTTGGCGATGTCCACCTGTACCACAACCACCTGACCGACGAGATCGTTTTCGAGCAACTGCGCCGCGAGCCCGCGCCCCTGCCGCAGTTGGAAATCCGGCGCCGACCGCCGAGCCTGTTCGACTACGAGCCCGATGATTTCCGTTTTGTCGGCTACAACCCCCAGCCGCGCATTGTCGCGCCTATTGCGGTCTAGCCCCGGTGGATATCGCCCTGATCGTGGCGGTGGCGCGCAACGGCGTCATAGGCGCCGATAACACGCTGCCCTGGCGCCTGCCGGAAGACCTGCGCTACTTCAAGGAAAGGACGCTGGGCAAGCCGGTGGTCATGGGCCGCAAGACCTGGGAATCCATCGGTCGACCCCTGCCGGGGCGCGCCAATATCGTCATCAGTCGCCGGCGGAACTGGCACCCCCATCCCGACGTCCAAGTGGCTGCCAGTTTGCCCGAGGCTTTGCGGTTGGCGGCTGAGGTGATGCCCGCCGCGACCGAAATCATGGTAATGGGCGGTGCTGATATCTATCGCCAGGCACTGCCCCTGGCGCGGCGTGTCTACCTGACCGAAGTGGATTTGGAGGTCGATGGCGACGCGGTGTTTCCACCGCTGGATGTGGAGCGTTGGCGCCGTGTTTCCTGTGTGGAGGGACTGGCCTCGGCCGCCTTGGGGCATCGCTTTATGGTGTATGAGTTGATTTGAGCCCGGAATGGCGCTTCTTCCCGAAAACAACCTCCTTATAATCAGGGGTTATTAAAAGCTCCCGTCTTCTGCGTCATACTTGTATACAAAAAGACTATATGTTACCAAAATGGGGTTTCAAATCGTAAATGTGTTACCAGGATGTTACCTTTTTTCACGCATTGACTGTGCTTTGGATAAACCATTGAATGTCGACTAAGCCTCTTATTACAATGCTGCGTTCTTATGCGGCCTCACCCGAGGCAAACTTTGGATACGCGTCTGTGGCAGCTATCGCCCTGTCGCATACTTAATTATTTGTTTGCAAGCACACCCGAGTTGGGGGAAATATGAAAAAGCAGCGATTGAAAGCCGTGGCGTTGACCACAGTGCTTTCTGCCGGCGCGCTTATGGGAAGCGCGGTCCAGGCGGATGAGACCCTGGAGCAGATTCTCCAGGTCGGTCAGGCAAAGACCACCTTGGCCCAGGAGTCCCAGCGCCGCATAGAGCGCCTGGCGGCCGAAACCAACAACCTGTTGCAGGAGTTCCAGACGGTCAACAAGACCATCCAGGATCTGCGGGTGTTCAACAGTCAGTTGGAGCGCCGCATCGCCAACCAGTTGGTGATGATCGATGAGCTGGAAGAAGCCATCGCCAACGTCAGTGTGGTAGAGCGCCTGATGCCGCCCCTGACCATGCGCATGCTGGACAGCCTGGAGCAGTTCATCGAACTGGACAAGCCGTTCCGCCGCGAAGAACGCCTCAACCGCGTGCGCACCCTGCAGGGCAATCTGACCCGCCCCGATATTTCCGAGGCTGAAAAATTCCGCCAGGTGCTGGAAGCCTACCGGATCGAAGCCCAGTACGGCCGTTATCTGGATGCCTATCGCGATACCCTGCATATCAACGGCCAGGATCGTGAGGTGAACATACTGCAAGTGGGTCGCACCACGCTGATCTATCAGACCACCGATGCCCAGTTTGCCGGTGCCTGGGACTCCGCGCAAAACGACTGGGTGGCACTGGATCGCTCCTACCGCGATTCCATTCAGGTTGCGCTGCGCATTGCCCGTCAGCAAGCGACCCAAGACATAATGATGTTACCTGTTCAGGCGCCGGAGGCAGCACGATGAAAACGATGTTTGGAAAAGCCTGCCTGGCCGTATTGGTTGCCGGACTGTTGAGTGCCGGCACGGCCGTGGCTCAGGACCGCCAGCGGGCGGCCACTCTCGACGAACTGCTGGAAATGGTTCGCCAGAACCGTATCCTGGAAACCGAAGAGCACCGCGAGCGCGAGGCGGAATTTCGCCGCAACCGCGCCAACCAGGAGCAACTGCTCAATCAGGCCCGGCAGACCCGGGATGCCGAAGAGCGCCGCTCCGAGCGTCTGGAGCGCACCTTTGACGAGCAGGCGCGCCAGATCGATGCCCTGCGCGCCCAGCGCAACGAGCGCCTGGGTTCACTGCGCGAACTTTTCGGTCACATGACCTCCACCGCCGGTGATTTGCGCACCAATCTCAATCGCTCCATTGTCAGCGCCCAGCACCCCAACCGGGGCGACTTCCTGACGGAACTCATCGACAAGATGAACAGCGAGACCCGACTGCCGCGCATCGACGAGATCGAGCGTCTGTGGTCCGAGATGCAGACCGAGATCGTTGAAGGTGGTCGCGTGGTCAAGTTCACCGGCGAAGTCGTCAAGCCGGATGGCAACCGCGTGGAACAGGAAATCGTTCGCATCGGTGCTTTCAACCTGGTCTCCGACGGCCGCTACCTGCGCTACGAACCCGCAACCGGCGCTATCATGGAGCTGGAGCGTCAGCCCAGTGGCGCTGTGCGCCGCTCGGCGTCCAATCTGCAAGGTGCCAGCTCTGGCCTGGTGCGCGTGGGCCTGGACCCCACCGGCCCCCAGGGCGGCACTCTGCTGAGCCGCCTGATCGACCGCCCGAACCTGATTGAGCAGTGGCATCAGGGCCGCGCCGTGGGCTACGTGATCACCGCTGTGGGTCTGGTGGGCCTGTTGCTGGGCTTTTGGCGCATTTTTGTCCTTGGCGGCGTCAACGCCCGGGTCAGCCGTCAGTTGAAAGCGAAGAAAGCCAATGCCAACAACCCGCTGGGTCGCGTACTGAAGGTGGCCGAAGAGAATCCGGGCGTGGATGTGGAAACCCTGGAACTGAAGCTGGAAGAGGCGGTGCTCAAGGAGCGTCCGGCCATCGAGAGTGGTCTGGCCACGCTGAAGATCATCGCCGCCGTGGCGCCGTTGATGGGCCTGCTGGGTACCGTTACCGGTATGATTCTGACCTTCCAGGCCATCACCATCTTCGGTGCCGGCGATCCGCGCACCATGGCCGACGGTATCTCCTCGGCGCTGGTTACCACTGTGTTGGGTCTGTTGGTGGCCATCCCCACCGTGCTGATGCATACCTGGGTCAACGGCAAAGCCAAGCGTGTACTGCACGTGCTGGAAGAACAGGCCGCAGGAATTATCGCCGAAAACGCCGAGCGCAAGTAGGAGATAACTCATGCAGGCATTGATGGGAGTGTTTTCAGCCATTGGCGCCTTTCTGGACCAGGGTGGCCCGGTGATGATCGCCATCGCCATCCTGACCTTTGTCATGTGGACCCTGATCTTTGAGCGGGTTTGGTATTTCAAAGGTGGCATGAAAGGCGACGTGCAGCAGACGCTGGATACCTGGGAGGCGCGCAAGGAACGCAAGTCCTGGCACGCGCACCAGATCCGCTATGCCCTGATCTCCCGTGTGTCGGAAAAGGTCAACCAGAACATGGACATGATCGCCACCATGGTGGGGTTGTGTCCGCTGCTGGGTCTCTTGGGAACGGTTACCGGTATGATCGAGGTCTTCGTGGTAATGGCCCAGACCGGGGGTGGCGATGTCAAGGCCATGGCTGGTGGTGTATCCCGTGCCACCATTCCCACTATGGCAGGCATGGTGGCGGCCCTGTCCGGGCTGTTCGCCAACACCTATCTGACCCGTCTGGCCCAGCGCGAGAACCAGTTGCTGGCGGACCATCTGACCATGGATCACTAGGCAGTAATCTGTTGTCCAATATACAGGGTCGGTTTACCTCCGGTCTTGCCAGGGTTCCCGACCCGGGTTGGTGTGGGAACCCCGGTCGCCGGCCGGGAAAACCCACCGGCATTTACAGAGATTTACCATGAGCAGAAACAACAGCAATACCGAAGAAGATCAGGAAGGGGCGATCAACCTGACGCCCATGCTTGACGTGGTGTTCATCATGTTGATCTTCTTTATTGTCACGGCTACCTTTATCAAGGAAACCGGTATTGAAGTGGATCGCCCGGATGCCACCATGGCGCTTGAGCGTCCTACGCCTATCCTGATCGCCGTCAACGACAACAACGAAATATGGATAGATCGCAAGCAGGTCGAACCGGGAGAAGTTCGCCTGGAGATCGAGCAGATGTTGACGGAAAACCCCAGAGGTAACGTGGTAGTGCAGTCGGATCGGCGCTCCAGTGTCAAATTGCTGGTGGAGATTGCCAATGCAGCGCGGGAAGCGGGTGTTGAAAATGTTTCTGTCTCCACAGAGAGGAACTAGGCGGCCATGAACATTGCAAAAATTGGCGCTGCAGGCGCGCTGGGGGTGGTGATCACCTTCTGCCTGTTGTGGTTGATGCAGATGCTGATCAACCAGGACCTGGGCGATCCCGAATTGATGGCGCACACACCCATCGGTGATATTCGTATGCCCTCCACAGATATTGAAACCCGCTACGATACCACCCGTCCCGATCGGCCCGATGAACCGGACACCCCGCCGCCGGATATTCCCGAGCCGGATTACGATATGGCCGACGCGGCGACCGATGCGCTCTCCCTGGCTATGCCCGGTGTGACCGGCGGCATCAACATCAGTGTCGGTGGGGGCTTTACCGGCGACGGTGAATTCATGCCCATCGTCAACGTGGCGCCGGAGTATCCCCGTAACGCCGCCCAGCGGGGCATTGAAGGTTACGTGGTCGTGCGCTTTACCGTAACCGCCGCGGGCACTACCCGGGATGTGGAAGTGGTGGAAGCGGCAACCACCGATGGCCGGCCCACGACCCTGTTTAATCGTTCCGCCATCCGTGCCGCCGAGCGCTTCCGTTTCCGGCCCCGGGTGATCGACGGCGAACCGGTGGAAGTGGCGGGCGTATCCTACCGCTTTGTGTTCCAAATGGGTGAGAGTTAACAGACCAATGAGAGTAATGACAGCCAAAAAACTGGCCGCGCAGGCCTTGATGGGAGTCTCCTTGGGCCTGTGTCTGACCCTCGCGGTGCCGGTTATCAACGCCGTATCGCCCGGTCAAGGCTGGCTCACCGGCGGTGTGGCCCAGGCCCAGTTGATTCGCCCCGGAAGCCCGGAAGTGGAAACCCGCCGGATCGACGGCATGCGCGAGCGTACCAACAATCGCCTGGCCGAAGCTCAGGAGTTCCTGCAGCCACCGGAAGACGAGACCACCGGCGAGCCCACCGCTGAGCCCAATCCCACTGCGGCTCTGCGTATCCTCAATGACATGGCCCGCAACGCCCAGGATTACAATCCCTTCGAGTTGGCTCAGATCTACCGCCTGATGGCGTTTGCCTATTACATGCAGGATGATATCCCCAGGTCGATTGAGTACTTTGAGCGCGTCGTGGCGCAAAGTCCCGGTATTTCCTACCAGTTGGAGGTGGCCACTCTGGACCAGATCGGCCGGCTCTACGCCGCCGAGGAGAATTACACCAAAGCCATGGAAGTTATGCGCCGCTGGGCTGCCATGACCAACAGCATCAACGCCGATCAGTACTACTTTCTGGCGCAGCTGTTGTATCAAATGGATGACGCCGCCAACTCCCTGTTGCACGTCAACGAGGCCATCCGCATGCACGAGGCGGCGAACCGGGTGCCCCAGGAAAACTGGCTGGTGATGCAGCGCGTGCTTTACTACGAGCGCGAAGACTACGTCAATGCTACCGGTAGCTTGAAAAAGCTGGTGCGCCACTACCCCAGCCATGAGTACTGGCGTCAGTTGGCGGTCATGTTCAACCTGCTGGAGCGCCAGGCAGACCAGATGCACGCCATGGAGGCCAACTACCTGCAGGGCGGTTTGACCTCGGAGCGGGATCTGATGAACCTGGCTCGCTATTTTATGTCCGCGGACGTGCCCTACAAGGCGGCCAAAGTGGTTTCCAAAGGCATCTACGAAGACGAGACCATTGAAGCCACGGCGGATAACCTGGAGTTTCTGGCCAACGCCTGGCGCCAGGCCGAGGAGATCAGGCGCTCTCTGGTGGAGCTGGAGCGAGCTGCCCAGAAGTCGTCCGACGGAGAGCTTTTCGCCCGGTTGGCTTCCCTTTATCTGCTGGACGGTCAGTACGAAGCCTCGGCTCGCGCCGGCGAGCGGGCCATTCGTGAAGGCGGGCTGGGGCGTCCGGACCAGACCTGGCTGATCATCGGCATGGCTCTGGTCAATTCCCACAAATTCGACGAGGCGGTAGAAGCCTTTGAGGAAGCCAAAAAAGATGATCGCAGCAAGGATGCAGCACAGGCCCGGATCGCCTATACTGAAAGCGAGCGGGTCCGTTACGAGCGAGCCAGAGAGGCAGGTATTCTCTGACCCATTCCCCCAGGGGCTCGCCGGAGGTAAGCCGGTGCAGCCCTACTGGGGGCGCGGCTCCGTTGCGGCGCAGAATAAACAGTGCACCGGCTGCCATTCTCTGACAGAGAGGAGGTTGCCATGCGCTACGTCAAAGCCGGTGTTATTGCCCCCCTGGCCATTCTGGTCACCCTGCTGTTGCTTTTCCTGATGTACTCCCTGATCAACAGGCCCTTTGTTGACCCCAAAGACCCGTCGCAAACCTCTATCGGCCCTGTGCATATGCCTGAAGTGCAGGAAATAGAGGATATCTACGATCGTCCCCAGCGGCCCAAAATTCAAGAGCAGGATGATTTTCAAATAGTAGAGAACTACAAGGAAGATTGGAGGCCGACTGACCCCGGTACTGGTTTGCCGCCAACGACAGTAGATCCGCCCGAAGACCCCACCATAACCATCGATTTGGGTGGCGTACTGGCACTGGTTGCCCCAGTGGTGCCGGACTACCCCATCAGAGCCCTGGAGCGCAATATAGAAGGTGCGGTAACCCTGCGTTTTACGGTGACTGCGGCGGGCACGGTGCGGGATGTGGAGATTGTGGAAGCGGTGAGGGCGGATGGTACACCGACCACCATCTTCAACAATGCCGCTATTCGGGCGGTGCAAAGATTCCGCTACAGCCCGCAAATGGAAGGTGATCATCCGGTAGAGGTTGTCGGCGTCACCCACCGGTTGGTGTTTGAAATCCAGGGCAGCTAGTCAGCGCGCTGCCGGCAGCTCTTTGATAAAAATCTTGGAGTTGCGCTGGTAGTTGTACATCTGCTGCCGGGTTACGGGCAGGTCGTCCAGCTTTCCCTGGGCGAAGCCCTGCTCGATAAACCAGTGGGCCGTGTGGGTGGTGAGCAGAAACAGACGCTGCACCTGCTGCTGCCGGGCCATGCCCTCCAGCCGGGTCAGCAGGGCCGCCGCCCGGCCGCTGTTGCGGTAGTCCGGGTGGGTCACCAGGCAGGCGATCTCCGCCGCCTCGCCGAACGGGTAGAGGGCGGCGCAGCCGATAATGGTGCCGTCCTTCTCCAACACACTGAAGTGATTGATTTCCGCCTCCAGCCGCTCCCGGGAGCGGCGTACCAGCACACCCTCCTGCTCCAGGGGGGCCAGCAACTCCAAAATGCCGCCGATATCTTCGATACTGGCGGTGCGCAACTGTTCGTAATTGTCCAGGTGGACCATGGTGCCAACGCCGTCCCGGGTGAACAGCTCGGTCAACAGGGCACCGTCCACCTGGTAGTTCACCAGTTGCGCCCGGGTGACGCCACCCAGGCAGCCCAGATAACAGGCGTTGAGCACCTGCTGCAATTCCGGGGCGACAGTGTCTCCACTCTCGCTGAGAAACTGCCGGCACTCCTGCAGCGCCAGTTGCCGCAGCAGGCCACCCCGGGAATCCCGCAGACCGTCGCTGTCGATAAAGGCCAGCAGCTTGTCCGCTTTCAGTGCCACGGCCACCTGACAGGCAACGTCGGTGTAAGCCATATTGAACACCTCTCCCGTGGGCGAATAGCCCAGGGGGGAAAGCAACGCCACGGCGCCGCTGTCCAGGACATGATTCAGTGCCTGCACGTTCACCTTGCGCACCTTGCCGGTGTGCTGCAGATCGACGCCGTCGATCACCCCCTGGGGCATGGCGACGACAAAGTTGCCGCTGATCACCTGCAGGCGGGCGTTGTGCATGGGAGAGTTGGGCAGCCCGGTGGAGAGGGCCGCCTCCACGGTAATCCGTGTGCTGCCGACGGCCTCGATCACCGCCGAGAGACTGGCGCTGTCGGTCACCCGCTGCTGCCGGTGGAACTGGCTGCTGATGCCGGCTTCCTGTAACCGTTTGTCGATCTGCGGCCGCGCGCCCTGCACCAGCACCAGGCGCACGCCCAGGCTGTCCAGCAGGGCAATATCGTGGACGATATTGGCAAAGTTGGGGTGATCCAGCGCCTCGCCCGGCAACATCAACACAAAGGTCTTGCCCCTGTGGGCGTTGATATAGGGCGACGAGTGCCGGAACCACTTGACGTAATCCCCGACGGTTGCAGACACGGCTCTTTCTCTGAGTGAAAAAACAAAAGCATAACACCAAGGCCGTCTATCTCATACCGTCGGATGTTTCTTAAGGCCGGGACTCCACGCAGTAGCGCTGAATCAGCGAGCGGAGCATATCAACCGCCGGCTCAATCTGGCGGGTGTCGATAAACTCGTCCGGTTGATGGGCCTGATCGATGGAGCCGGGGCCGAGCACCAGGGTGTCGATACCCAGTTGCTTGAGAAAGGGCGCCTCGGTGGCAAAGGCGACACTTTCGGCGCTGTGGCCGGTCAGTTGTTCGCACACCTGCACCAGCTCCGAATCCCTGTTCTGCTCGAAAGACTCAACGCCCTCGAACAGGGTCGAGAAGACAATGTCGGTGCCGGAACTCTCGGCCAGGGGTGACAAACGGCGCTGAATCAGTTGCCTTATCTCGTCGTTGTCCATACCGGGCAGCGGCCGCAGATCAAAGTGCAGTTCGCACTCGCCGCAGATGCGGTTGGCGCCATCGCCGCCGTGAATGCAGCCCAGATTCAGGGTGGGCACCTGTACAGCAAAACCGGGATTGCGATACTTCGTCTGCAATTCGTTGCGCACCTTCATCAGTTCGCCCAGCACCTGATGCATGGTGTCCAGAGCGTTGACGCCCAGCGCCGGATTGGACGAGTGGCCGCTGGCACCGACCACTCGCACCGCTTCCATAAGGATGCCCTTGTGCATATAAATGGGCTTCATCCCCGTGGGCTCGCCGATCACCGCCCGCCTCGCGCCCATCAGATCGGCGCTGGTCAGTGCCCGGGCGCCCGCCATGCTGGATTCCTCGTCGGCCGTGGCCAGTACGATCAGGGGTTGCTGAAGCTCCGTGTCGGCAAAGTGGCGTATGGCTGCCAATACGGCGGGGAAAAAACCCTTCATGTCGGTGGCACCGAGCCCGTAGAGACGGCCGTCCCTTTCCGTAAGGGCAAAGGGATCACTCTGCCAGCGGTGTTGGTCGTAGGGCACCGTGTCGCTGTGGCCAGCCAGTACCAGCCCGCCCTGACCGCTGCCGCGGGTGGCGATCAGATTGGCCTTGCCCGCCTGCGCCAGCGGCATGATGCGGGCGGTGAAGCCCAGCGCTTCGAGCCATTCCGCCAGCAGTTCGATCACGGGCAGGTTGGGCGTATCCAGATTGGGCAGGGCGCAACTGACCGAGGGAATGGCTACCAGTTGCTGCAGCTCTTGCTGGTAGCGTTTTGTATCGAGTGTCATTGAGAAACCGCACAGGAAACCGTGAATCTGTCTCCATCCTAGCATCTCCGCCAATCCGTGTCCTGCCGGTGGGCAAGAGGGCGCCGGAAAGGCTACAATCGGGGCGAAGAATAACGGTTGACGACCGGGGAAGGGGACGCTATGGCGCAAACTGCATTGGCCGAACGAGTGCTGGACCTGCGCGGTCTGGTGGAGGATCTGGTGAGCGACGGTCGCCTTAGTCGCGAAGAGGCCAATATACTGCTGGGCACTCCGCGTACCCGGGAACAGACTGCCATGCACCCGCTGGCCTACATTGCCAGCAGAAATCTGGACGATCTGAGCCGGCCCGGCAAGACTCTCGACGGTGACACCCTCACCCACTGGCTGGCGGAAAAGGCCGGTCTGCCGGTGGTGCACATAGACCCGCTGAAAGTCGAAGTGGCGCGGGTGACGGAAGTCATGTCCTTCGCTTTCGCCAAACGCCACAGCATTCTCTGCGTGCGGGTCACCAAGGACGAGGTGGAGGTCGCCTGTGCCGAGCCTTTTGTCACCGGCTGGGAGCCGCAACTGGAACACGTCGCCCAGCGCCGTGTGCGCCGGGTCATGGCCAACCCCGCCGACATCCAGCGCTACAGCGTTGAATTCTACACTCTGGCCCGTTCGGTCAATCGCGCCAGCGGCGCCCAGGCCGCCTCCTCGGTGACCAACTTCGAGCAGTTGCTGGAGCTGGGTGACCTCGGCGATCCCGAAGCCAACGACCAGCACATAGTGCGCATCGTCGACTGGCTCCTGCAGTACGCCTTCGACCAGCGCGCCAGCGATATCCATATCGAACCGCGCCGGGAAATAGGGCGTATCCGCTTTCGCATCGACGGAGTTCTGCACTATATCTACGAACTGCCCCTCAACGTCGCCACGGCGGTGACCAGCCGTTTCAAGGTGCTGGCGCGCATGAATATCGCCGAGAAACGCAAGCCCCAGGATGGCCGTATCAAGACCCGCCGGGGCGACGACGAAAGCGAGGTGGAACTGCGTCTGTCCACCCTGCCCACCGCCTTCGGCGAAAAGCTGGTAATGCGGATTTTCGACCCGGACGTGCTGCTGCGCAGCTTCACCGATCTGGGTCTGGTGGGGGAGGACGACCGCCGCTGGCGCGCCATGCTCACCCGCCCCAACGGTATACTGTTGGTCACCGGCCCCACCGGGTCGGGCAAGACCACCACCCTCTACTCCTCGCTGAAGCAGTTGGCCACGCCGGAGATCAATATCAGCACCATCGAAGATCCTATCGAGATGGTGGAGGAGAGCTTCAACCAGACCCAGGTGTACCACAAGATCGGCCTCGATTTTGCCGCCGGCATCCGCACTCTGATGCGCCAGGACCCGGACGTGATCATGGTGGGCGAGATCCGCGATCTGGAGACGGCCCAGATGGCGGTGCAGGCGGCCCTTACCGGTCATCTGGTGCTGTCCACCGTGCACACCAACGACGCGCCGGGCACGGTGGCGCGGCTGCTGGACCTGGGCATTCCCTCCTACCTGATCAACGCCACCCTGATCGGCGTCATGGCCCAGCGCCTGGTGCGCACTCTGTGCCCCCACTGCAAGGAGGAGGGCACCATTGCTGACGACGATTGGCAGCAGTTGGTGTCTCCCTGGAAGGTGGCGGTGCCGGCGAAGATCTACCGGCCGGTGGGCTGCCTGGAGTGCCGCAACACCGGCTATCTGGGGCGCCAGGGGCTCTATGAGATTCTGATGGTGTCGGATGTGGTCAAGCAGCAGATCAAGACCGACTGCAATCTCCAGGAGCTGCGTCGCCAGGCCATGAAAGAGGGCATGCGCACCCTGCGCCTCTCCGGCGCCCAGAAGATTGCCGCTGGCACCACCACCGTGGAAGAGGTGATGCGGGTAGCCCCGGCCCCGGAAAAACCCGGGCAGTAGGGAAGTTCGTGTAGCGGGGCTTCGTAAGGGGGATGGGGACGGGCTTGCGGTACAGGGGTGTGAGACACACCGTGAACCCATCCCTGGGGGCTCTGCACGCGCTTCCCGCGCGCGAAGGTCTGTATCTAACCGCTCCGCTCGAACCCCAACCTCCTTCGATGGCACCCAAGGTGCATCCGGAGTGATAGAAACGACAAGCCCCGGGTTCCCGGAATCGAAGTCCGAAACCCTGAAAAAGTAGAGAAGATATGTTGGATTTGCAGTTATTGCCCGAATCCCTGCGGGATTCCACCGGGCGATGGTGGGAACAGTTTGAGCAGAACCTGGTTGAGCAAAAACAGGCTCGTGACGCGTCGGAAGCGCTGAAACAGGCTTTGGGTGGGCAACTGCCCGCCCCCGATTTCGCCGGGCAACTGGCGCGGGCCTTTGGTGGCAGTGAATATCTGGCCAAATCCTGCGCCGCCGACCCCGAGCTGCTGCTGGATCTGCTGTCCTCCGGCGCCCTGTTGCAGCCGCTGCCGGAGGCGGGCTATACCGAACTGCGTGCGGCCGTCGAGCGCTGCACCAGTGAGGCAGAGCTGGATCGCACCCTGCGCCGTCAGCGACGCAAGGCCATGGTGCGCATCATCTGGCGGGATCTGAACCGCCTGGCTACCATGCCGGAAACCACCGCCGACCTCTCGGCCCTGGCGGAGGCGAGCATCGCGCTGGCGGCCGGCTATCATTATCGCCAACTGGCCGACCAGTGGGGTACACCCACAGGGGAGGGCAGTGGCCTCGCCCAGCCGTTTCTGGTGCTGGGCATGGGCAAACTCGGCGCCGCCGAACTGAACCTCTCCTCCGATGTGGACCTCATCTTTGCCTACCCGGAATCCGGCGAGACCACCGGCGGAGCGAAAACCAGCACCAATCAGGAATTCTTCGTCCGCCTGGGCCAGAAGGTCATCAAAAGCCTGGACGCCGTCACCGTGGACGGTTTTGTCTTTCGCGTCGATATGCGTCTGCGGCCCTACGGCCAGGACGGCGCCCTCGCGTCCAACTTCGACTCCCTGGAGGACTACTACCAGAGCCAGGGCCGCGACTGGGAGCGCTACGCCATGGTCAAGGCCCGGGTGGTGGCTACAGCCGGTGGCGAGCAGGCCGCGCGCTACAGCGACCAGTTGATGAACCTGCTGCGCCCCTTCACCTATCGCCAGTACATCGACTTCAGCGTCATCGAATCCCTGCGCGAGATGAAGGATATGATCAGCCGGCAGGTGAAGCGCCGGGGCATGGATCAGGACGTCAAGTTGGGCGAGGGCGGTATTCGCGAGCTGGAATTCGTGGTGCAGGTCTTTCAGTTGATACGCGGTGGCCGCGATCCCCGCTTGCGCGAGCGGCAGGTGTGCAAACTGCTGCCGCTGCTGGAGCAGGAGGGCTACCTGCCCGCCGGCAGCGGCGAGCGCTTGTTGGCGGCCTATCATTTTCTGCGCAACACCGAACACGCCATCCAGGCCTGGCAGGACCGGCAGACCCAGGCGCTGCCCACCGATACGCGGGGGCGTGAGCGCCTGGCCTGGGCCATGGGCTACGGCGACTGGGCGGCCTTTGCCGAAGCCCTGGCAGATCACCGGCAGGCGGTAAGCCAGGCCTTCGGCGACGTCATCGCCGACCCGGAAGCGGAACAGTCCCGGGACGACGGGCAACTGGTTGTGTGGCGATCCCTCTGGGAGGGCAGCACCGACGGCGAAGAAGCCCTGACACTGCTGGCGGGACACGGCAGCGAAGACCCGGAGCGCAGTTTGCGGCTGTTGCAGGGGCTGGCCGACGGCCGGCCGGTGGCGGCCATGCAGGCCAGCAGCCGGGCGCGGCTGGACGCCTTTATGCCGCGTCTGCTGGCCATGCTCAGCGAGGAATTTCGGGCCGGCCAGTTGCCCACCGGCGGCGACGAAACCCTGGCGCGGGTACTGCCGCTGGTGGAGGCCACGGTCCGGCGCAGTGCCTATCTGGTGCTGCTGGTGGAGAACCCCACGGCGCTGCGGCATCTGGTGCGCCTCTGCGCCGCCAGCCCCATGATCGCCGACGAACTGGCCCGTTTCCCGGCCCTGCTGGACGAACTGCTCACGCCGGAAAGCCTCTATGCGCCCCCGGACCGGGAGGCCCTGCGCGACGAATTGCGCCGCGATGCCCTGGGGCTGGCCTGGGACGACCTGGAGGGACATATGGAAGCCCTGCGTTATTTTCGCCTGGCCCACGGTTTGCGGGTCGCGGCCAGCGAAGTCACCGGCGCCCTGCCACTGATGAAAGTCAGCGACTACCTGACCTACCTGGCCGAGGTGATTCTGGAGCATGTGCTGGCTCTGGCCTGGGAGCAGATGACGGCCCGCCACGGCTACCCCCGCCGCGGCGACGGGGAATCCGAGCGGACACCGAACCTGGTTGTTGTCGGCTACGGCAAGCTGGGGGGCATCGAACTGGGTCACGGCTCGGATCTGGATCTGGTGTTCATCCACAATGCCGACGGCGGCCAGAGCACCGACGGCGAACGGCCCCTGGACAACCTGACCTTCTATACCCGCCTGGGCCAGCGCATCATCCATATCCTGGAAACCCGCATGGCCTCCGGCAAACTCTACGAGGTGGACATGCGCCTGCGGCCCTCCGGCGCTTCGGGGTTGTTGGTGTCGTCCCTGGCGGGATTCGCCAAGTACCAGAAGGAGGACGCCTGGACCTGGGAGCACCAGGCGCTGGTGCGCGCCCGGGTGGTGGCCGGCAGCGAGCAACTGGCCGGTGAATTTGCGCAGCTGCGCCGGGAGGTGCTGTGCCGAAAACGGGATCTGGCGGCGCTGCGCCTGGATGTGGTGCAGATGCGAAAGAAAATGCGCGACCACCTGGGCAGCCGTCCCGACAATGGAAAAAACGGTGGAGAAAGAGCTGCGGAGGACCGCCCATTCAACCTCAAACAGGATGCCGGAGGTATCGTAGATATTGAATTTATGGTTCAATACGCGGTTTTAGCCTGGGCGGCGCAGGAGCCTGCGCTGACCGAGTATACGGACAACATCCGCATCCTTGAGTCGCTCTCCCGGGCCGGCCTGCTGGCCGAGACATCCGTCGGCCAGTTGATCGATGTCTACAAGGCCTATCGATCCACCGGGCACCGCCTTGCGCTACAGCGCCAGGAGGCGGTGCTGCAGAGTGACGCGCCCTTTGCCGCCGAGCGCAAGCTGGTAATTGACCTGTGGCAACAGCTGCTGGAAACCGACGCCTGATGGAGCATCATCCGGGCTTGGTACCCACGGCCTGCCGTTTACTCACGACCTTTCTGTTTCTTTAGGAGTTGGCCATGTCGTTCGCCGACCGCGATGGTGTTATCTGGCTTGATGGAGAACTGGTGCCCTGGCGCGAGGCCAAGGTCCATGTCCTCACCCATACCCTGCATTACGGCATGGGCGTGTTCGAAGGGGTGCGTGCCTACGATGCCGGCGATCGCGGCACCTGTATTTTTCGCCTCAAGGAGCACACCGACCGGCTGTTCCGCTCCGCCCACATCATGGGCATGGCCATGCCCTTTGACAAGGAGACGCTCAACGCCGCCCAGAAGCAGGTGGTGCGGGAGAACAACCTGCACGAGAGCTATCTGCGGCCCATGGCGTTTCTGGGTTCCGAGGGCATGGGCCTGCGAGCGGACAACCTGAAGGTTCACGTCATGGTGGCGGCCTGGCACTGGCCTTCCTATATGTCGCCGGAGGCACGGGATCAGGGGATCAAGGTGCGCACCTCCAGCTACACCCGGCACCATGTGAACATCTCCATGTGCAAGGCCAAGGCCAACGGCCACTACATCAACTCCATGCTGGCGTTGCGTGAAGCTCTGGACAGCGGCTGCGAAGAGGCGCTGTTGCTGGACAACGAAGGTTATGTGGCTGAAGGCAGCGGCGAGAACATTTTTATCGTGCGCGAAGGTGTGCTCTACACCCCCGAGTTGACCTCCTGTCTGGACGGCATTACCCGCAATACGCTCTTCCAGTTGGCGGCCGATTGCGGCTATACAGTGAAGGAAAAACGCATCACCCGCGACGAGGTCTACGTGGCCGATGAAGCCTTCTTTACCGGCACCGCCGCCGAGGTGTTGCCCATTCGCGAACTGGACGGCCGCCGCATCGGCGAAGGTCATCGCGGCCCCATGACCACCCGTCTGCAGCAGCTGTATTTTGACGCGGTGACCGGCAAGCTGCCGGAGCACGGTGACTGGCTGGCGCCGGTGCTGGATTGAGTGTCGGGAGCCGCCCAGTGAAAACGCAGGCCCGCCGAATCCTGATCGTGGGCCCCTCCTGGGTGGGGGACATGGTCATGGCCCAGTGCCTGTTCCGGGTTCTTCGGCAGAAGCACCCGGAAGTGTCGCTGGACGTGCTGGCGCCCGCCTGGAGCCGACCGCTGCTGGAGCATATGCCGGAGGTCGACCGGGCCATCGACTTGCCGTTTGGCCACAGTGATATCCGACTGTCGGAGCGTTACCGGCTGGGCCGCTCTCTGGCTGGGGCCGGCTATCAGCAGGCCCTGGTATTGCCCAATTCCCTGAAGTCCGCGCTGGTGCCCTTTTGGGCGTCTATTCCCCTGCGGACCGGTTGGCGTGGCGAAATGCGCTACGGCTTGCTCAACGACATGCGCAGGCTGGACAAGCAGCGCTACCCGTTGATGATTCAGCGTTTCGCTGCCCTGGCGTATGCTCCCGATGAGCCTCTGCCACAGGAACTGCCCTGGCCGCACCTGGTGGCGGACCCCGCTCGCCGTGCGGCCCTGCTGGCACGTCTCGGGCTGGAAGCCGGCCGTCCGGTACTGGCGCTGTGTCCCGGGGCGGAGTTTGGCCCGGCCAAGCGCTGGCCCGAGGAGCACTTCGCCGCTGTGGCCGAGGCGAAAATTGCCGCCGGCTGGCAGATCTGGCTGCTGGGTTCGGAGCGGGACAAGCCCGTGGTTGAAACCATAGTTCAATCACTACCAGAGGCTGCGCGCAGTCACTGTCACAATCTGGCGGGAGTAACCGGGCTCGACGAAGCCATCGACCTGTTGGCCGCCGCCGATGCCGTGGTCAGCAATGACTCCGGCTTGATGCACATCGCTGCCGCGCTGGATCGACCGCTGGTGGTGCTCTACGGTTCCACCTCGCCAGAGTTTACGCCGCCGCTGGCCCGACAGGTGCGCACCCTGAGCATCCCCGTGGACTGCGGCCCCTGCTTTCAGCGCACCTGTCCGCAGCAACACCTGCGCTGTCTCCGGGAACTGGAACCGCAGCGGGTGCTCGGCGCCCTGCAAGAGCTGCTGCCGCAATCGCCGTTGCGCGAACCCGGCGACGTCGCCAGCAAAAGCCTCGCGGGGGTGGCACAGTGAAGTTGGCATTTGCGCTCTATCGCTACTTCCCCTACGGAGGTCTGCAGCGGGATATGCTCGCTCTGGCCCAGGAAGCGCAGGACCGGGGGCACAGCGTCTCCATATTCTGCGGTGCCTGGGATGGACCCAGGCCGGAAGGGCTGGATGTGCGCCTGGTGTCCGCGCCCGCCTGGTTTGATGTGAGTGGGGCCAAGAGTTTTGTCCGCGGCTTTCAGCGGGCCCTGCGGGAAGAAAAGTTTGATCTGGTGGTGGGCTTCAACAAGATGCCCGGGCTGGATTTGTACTATGCCGCCGACTCCTGTTTCGCGCTCAAGGCCTACCTGGAGCGCGGTGCACTCTATCGCCTGACGCCGCGCGCGTCACTTTACCTGCGTTTTGAAAAGGCGGTCTACTCGTCCCACAGCCGCACCCGTATTCTGGAGTTGTCGTCCAGTGAACGCAGTGACTTCATTCGCTACTACGGCACTGACGAAAGTCGTTTTTACCCGATACCACCCGGTTTGAATCTGGAGCACATCGTGCCCTCGGACCCCGGTGCGTCCCGGGCACGGGTGCGCGCTGATCTGAACATTCCCCTGGAGCATCGGGTGGTGCTCTGTCTTGGCTCCGGATTCAAGACCAAGGGCCTGGATCGCAGTATTCAGGTGTTCAATCAGCTCTATCAACACTACGATGGCAAGATCCACCTGATGGTGGTCGGTCAGGACAAGTCCCAGCAGTTTCGCAAGCAGGGCGATGAGTTGGGAATTTCCGGCAATATCCACTTTCTCGGTGGTCGCGACGACGTTGCGGATCTGCTCCAGGCGGCGGACATGTTGTTGCACCCGGCTTACCGGGAAACCGCCGGCAACGCACTGCTGGAAGCCATGCTGGCCGGCAAGCCGGTGGTGGCTACCAGTGTGTGCGGCTATGCGCACTATATCGCCCAGCAGCAAATGGGCGCGGTGATCGAACGCCCCTATCGCATGCGCGATATGGTGGCGGCCGCTATCGGTGTGCTGGATCAAAACGTGGAAGTGTGGCAGCAGCGTGCACAAGAGTTTGCCAAGCAGTGCGATATCTATACCCGGGCACCGCGGGCAGTGGACATTATGGAGCAATTGCACCGCGACCCGCCCGGCGACCCGGAACCCCCCTCATTGGGTGACAACGTCATTGCCCTGACCCTGCGCGAAGAATTGCAGGACATGTGGGAGCAGAAAAACGTCTTCTCCCTGGTTCAGGAACTGCCGGGCAAGGTGGTTCGCGACAGGGAAGGGCGGCAGACACTTTACTTTCGCGCCAACGGCGCCACCTACTACCGCAAGCTGCACACCGGTGTCGGCTGGCGGGAAATTTTCAAGAACCTGGTACAGCTGCGGCTGCCGGTGGTGGGCGCGCGCAACGAATGGGATGCTATCAACAAGCTGAACTCGCTGGGTATGCCCACCATGACGGTTCTCGCCTTCGGCGAGAAGTACCACGACCCGGCGCGCAAGCTGTCGTTTATTGTCACGCGCGAATTGACCGATACCATTCCGCTGGACGAGTACACAAAATCCTGGGAGCGCAACCGGCCCTCCTTTCGGGAAAAGTACACGCTGCTCAGCGAAGTGGCGAAGATTTCCCGCAAGCTGCACGTTAACGGTATCAACCATCGGGATTTCTACCTGTGCCATTTTCTGCTGCACAAGGAGTCCATGCAGAAGTGGCGCAAGACTGGTGAGCCGCCGCTGATCTATCTGGTGGATCTGCACCGGGCCCAGATTCGTTCGCAAGTGCCCCGGCGCTGGTTGATCAAGGACCTCGCCGGTCTTTACTTCTCGGCCCTGGGCATCGGTTTGACGCGGCGCGATGTCTATCGCTTCTTGAAACTCTATTTCGAAGAAGACCTGGACACTGTGTTTCGGGACTACGCCAAGATACTCAACGGCATCGAGCGGCGGGCCATCCGCATGTACCTGCGCGACCACGAGGTCTATCCGGTATTGCCGGTCAAGGCTTGAGGCTCGCCATGCTGAGTGTTCAGGAACTGCTTGCCCGCCGCCGCAACTGGTGCCTGGCCTGGGCCGGCGTTGGTCTATACCTGTTTTTGTTGTCCTATTTCTGGGCGCCGGGCCTGGCGGCCCTGCGCATGGTTTTCTATCTCTTCTTTCTGCTGCCGTTCCTCCTTGCACTGCCGCGCTGGGGGTTGGATTTCTCCCGCTCCGGCGGCTGGATTACGGCGGCGGCGCTGCTATTTGGCGCTGTCTCGGTGCTGTCCACGCTCTGGGGCGACGAACCTTCCAGCTTCACGTTTTACTTCAGGCAGTTGCTGTTTCTGGCGGTGTGGCTGCTGGGGCTTTGCTGGCTCTTTATCCATCGACCGCCAGACCTGTGGCGCCTCCAGCAGCTACTGGTGATCGCCGGCGCGCTCAGCGCCCTGGCGCTGCTGTTGGTGTTCTATCGTGAGCACCCGTTGCAGCAGCGACTGGAAGGTTGGGGCGTACTGAGTAACCCCACCATCGTTGCCCAGGGCTACGGCCTGGTGGCCTTGCTGGCCTATGTGCTGGCGCTGCAAAGCACCAGTCTGAAGCGTGCCGCCGGCTGGTTGGCCGCCGCGCTGCTGGCGGTGTTGCCCGTGGTGCTTTCGCAAAGCCGGGGCGCCGCCCTGGCGCTGGTGCTAACCGGCCTGCTGGCGCTGGTGTTGTGCCGCCCGTCCCGCGCTCTCTGGCTGCTGCAGGTGGCGCTGGGGCTGGCGGTCGTGGTTTTTGCCGCGCTCTTTACTCCCATCATAGACATATTGCGCGAGCGCGGTTTCTCCTGGTCCTATCGCGATGGCATCTGGCTGGAGGTGTTTCGCCAGGCGCTGGACCACCCCTGGTTTGGCCTGGGCTGGGATCGGCAGGGTGGCGTTGAGGTCAGTAGCGGCAGCTATCATCACGCCCACAACTCCTGGCTGGATATTTTTTATCGCACTGGCCTGCTGGGACTGGGGTTGGCGTTGAGCCATCTGGTGCTGTTGCTGCGCCACTTCAGTCGCGATCGCGACAGGCTGCCGCTGTTTCTCTGGCTGGTGTTTGGCTGCCTGTGTCTGTTCACCAATGGCTGGGGGCTGCTTTCGCGGCCGGACGCCCAGTGGCTCATGTACTGGATTCCCGCCGGCCTGCTGACTGCGCAACTCTGTGCGCGCAGGCCCCGTGCGCAACGGAGTGAACCGTGACGGACAGCCGCGCCCGTGTGATGATTCTGCAGACCCGGTTTATCGACAGTATTTCCGGCGTCAGCGCCCAGCTGCTGGCGGCGTTTCCGTCCGCGCAGTACCGGGTAACTCTCGTCTACCTGGAAGCCGGCGACGCGCGGCCCGAGGATGCCGCTGCCGAGCGGGTGGTTTTTCTCGGCCTGAAGAAAGGCGACTACAAGGGCCTGCGCCTCAAGGCGCTGGCCAGATTGCGCCCCTTCTTGCGCGACAACGCCTTCGATCTGGTGATCGCCAATATGTACAAGCCGGTCAATCTGCTGTTGCAGTTGCGCCGGCACCTGCAGGCCCGGGCCTGCATCGGTATCATCCACGGCTTCGGCGAATTCGACCGGCCGCTGCGCCGCTGGGTGTTTCGCCGTCTGCTGGAAGACCGTTGGCATCTGGTGGGTGTGTCCGAGCCGGTGCGCCAGTATCTGATCGATGCCCGCTGCGGTCTGCACCCGGGCAACACCAGCACCATTCACAACGCCGTTGACGCCGACGCGCTGGCGCTGCAGGCCATGGGTCGCAACGACGCCCGGCGCGAACTGGGGCTGGGTGACAGTGACTTTGTGGTCGGTACCCTGGGGCGCAGTGTCCAGGGAAAGGGCCACGAGGATCTGCTGGAAGCCTTTGCGCTTTTTGCCCGGCAGCGCGAAGACGCCCGGCTGGTGATCATCGGCGACGGCCCCCTGCGCCGCGCCCTGACCGACCGGGCGGCGGCGCTGGGGCTGCAGGAGCGCGTGCGCTTGCCCGGACATCTGCCCGAGGGCTTTCGTTATCTGCGGGCGCTGGACCTGTTTGTGTTTCCCTCCCGGGCCGAGGGCTTTGGTCTGGCGCTGCTGGAGGCCATGGCCCTGGGGCTGCCGGTGCTGGTGAACCGGGTGGCGCCCCTGACCACTCTGGTGGACGGCGTCGGCCGGGCCCTGGACACCGGTGATCACCGCGCGCTGGCGGAGGCACTGGCGGAATTCAGCCGGTTGCCCGCCGCGCAGCGCCAGCAACTGGGTGAGGCGCATTGTGCCCGGGCGCAGACCGACTATGGTGTCACCGCCTTTCAGGCCGCCTACCGGAATCTCGCCCGGCGCCTGCTGGCCATGCAATGACTCCGCAAAACCCGTATCATAGGCGGCCGCTTCGCACCCCGTTGAACATGCCATGACCGACCCAGCCGCCGAACAGAACACCACCGCAAACGGGGCCACCGAAGCCACGACCATGGCCATCTACCTGCGGCTGCTGAGCTATCTGAAACGCTACTGGCACTGGTTTGCCCTCAGCGTGCTGGGCTTTGTCGTCTACTCCGCCTCCCAGCCGGCCCTTGCCCAGTTTATGGAATACCTGCTGGACTTTATCGCCGGCGAAGTCACCGGCCCCAGTTACCTGCCGCCGCTGATCATTCTGGCCATTGTCGCGGTGCGCAGCATTGGCGCCTTTATCGGCAACTACTTTATTTCCCGGGTATCGTTTTTTGTGGTGCACGATCTGCGGGTGCAGCTATTCAACCACATGACGCGTCTGCCCGGCCGCTACTTCGACGGTCACAACTCCGGCCACCTGATTTCGGTGATCACCTACAACGTCAACAACGTCACCGAAGCGGCCACCTTTGCCGTAAAAACCCTGATCCGCGAGGGCGCCACGGTGCTCGCCCTGCTGGGTTATCTGATCTACAAGGACTGGAAACTCACCTTGCTGCTGCTGGCGGTGGTGCCGGTCATCAGCGTGCTGGTGAGTTACGTCAGCAAGCGTCTGCGCCGGCTCAGCACCCGGGTGCAGGACACGGTGGGCGACCTCACCCACGTTTCCTCGGAGATGATCAACGGCTACCGGGTGATGCGCAGCTTCGGCGGCGAGGACTACGAAAAGCGCCGCTTCGATCAGGCCAGCCGCAATAACCTGATACAGAACATGAAGATCGTGCTCACCACCTCGCTGAACACGCCCATGCTGCAGATGCTGGTGGCGCTGTCCATGGCGTTGCTGCTTTATGTGGCGCTCACGGTGATGGAAATCGACAACCCCTCGGCCTTTGTCGCCTACTTTGTGGCGGCGGGCATGATCCTCAAACCCCTGCGTCAGCTCAGCGAAGTCATCCCCAAAATCCAGAAGGGCGTGGCCGCCGCCGACAGCATTTTCCGGATGATCGACGAGCCGCCGGAGCCGGATCACGGCAGCCACCGGGTGGAGCGGGTACAGGGCCGGGTGGAGCTGGATAAGTTGGGCTTCAGCTACGGCGACGACTTTGCCCTGACGGATCTGAGCCTGACCGTGGAGCCCGGCGAAGTGGTGGCACTGGTGGGCCGCTCCGGCAGCGGCAAGTCCACCCTGGTTAGCCTGATTCCGCGCTTTTACGATTTCCAGCGCGGCGACCTGCGCATCGACGGCGTTTCCGTGCGTGACTACACCCTGGCCGATCTGCGCCGGCAGATCGCCCTGGTCAATCAGCAGGTAGTGCTGTTCAACGATACCGTGGCCGCCAATATTGCCTACGGCGCCCTGGCCACGCCGGATCGCGACGCCGTGCGGCGTGCGGCGGACGCCGCCCACGCCACGGAGTTTATAGAGCAGTTGCCCCAGGGTTTTGACACATTGATCGGCGAGGGCGGTACGCGTCTGTCCGGCGGTCAGCGCCAGCGCCTGGCCATTGCCCGGGCCATCCTCAAAAACGCGCCCATTCTGATTCTCGACGAAGCCACCTCGGCGCTGGATAATGAGTCCGAGCGCTATATCCAGGCGGCGCTGGAAGAAGTGATGAAGGGCCGCACCACCTTCGTGGTGGCGCACCGCCTGTCCACCATCGAGCGGGCCGACCGCATTGTGGTCATGTCCGGCGGCCGCATCGTCGAACAGGGCAGCCACCGGGAGTTGCTGGCCGCCGACGGCCACTATGCCCGCCTGCACGCCCTGCAGTTTCGCGACAGTGAGGAATGACTGAAGGTGTCAACAAGATGAAGCTGAGCATGCCCGCGTTTGAACGCGCCTCGGTGCTGGTGGTGGGCGATCTGATGCTGGATCGCTACTGGCACGGCGGCACCTCCAGAATATCGCCCGAGGCGCCGGTGCCGGTGGTCAAGGTGGACCAGGTGGAAGACCGCCCCGGCGGCGCCGCCAACGTCGCCCTGAACATCGCCGCCCTGGGGTCCCGCCCGGCCCTGATCGGTGTGCTGGGACGCGACGAGGCGGGGGAATCCCTGCAGCGCCGCCTCGCGGCGGCGGCCATAGCCGCCGACCTGCAATTGAGCGAGAGCCGGCCCACGGTCACCAAACTGCGGGTCACCAGTCGGCACCAGCAGTTGATCCGCATGGATTTCGAGAGCCGCTACGGCGCCGAGGACATTACCCAACTGCCGGCCAAGGTGGCGGCGGCGCTGGCTGGCGATGCCGGTAGCGACAGCATCGGCGCGCTGGTGCTTTCCGACTACGACAAGGGCACCCTGGGCGACTGCCAGGCGCTGATAGCTTTGGCGAAAAAGGCCGGTGTGCCGGTACTGGTGGACCCCAAGGGGCAGGACTTCAGCCGCTATCGGGGCGCCACCCTGCTCACACCCAATCTGGCGGAATTCGAGGCGGTGGTGGGCGCCTGCCACAGCGAACAGGAACTGGTGGACAGGGGCGCCGCCCTGCTGCGGGATCTGGAACTGCAGGCTCTGCTGATCACCCGGGGCGAGCACGGCATGACGCTGCTGCGCCCGGATCAACCCGAGTTGCATCTGCCGGCCCGGGCGCGGGAGGTGTTCGATGTCACCGGCGCCGGCGATACGGTGATCGCTGCCCTGGCGGCGGCGGTGGCCGCCGGTCAGGCGTTGCCCGAAGCCGTGGCCCTGGCCAATCTGGCCGCCGGCCTGGCGGTGCGCAAGCAGGGCACCGCCACTGTCAGTGGCCCCGAACTGCTGCGCGAAATCGGTCGCGAACTGGCGCCGGGGCGCGGCGTGGTCAGTGAGGAGCAGTTGCTGCTGGCGGTGGCCGACGCCCGTTCCCGGGGCGAGCGCGTCGTGTTCACCAACGGCTGTTTCGATATTCTCCACGCCGGCCACGTGGGCTATTTGCAGGACGCCCGACAACTGGGCGACCGCCTGATCGTGGCGGTGAACAGCGACGACTCGGTGCGGCGCCTGAAAGGCGAGGGACGCCCCATCAACGCCCAGGATCGCCGCATGGCGGTACTGGCGGGGCTGGAAGCCGTGGACTGGGTTACCTGCTTCGACGACGACACGCCGGAGCGGCTGCTGGCCGCCCTGCACCCGGACGTACTGGCCAAGGGCGGCGACTACAGTGAAGATCAGGTGGTGGGCTGGCAGATCGTCAAGGGCTACGGCGGCAGCGTCAAGGTGCTGAGCTTTTTCGACAGCCTCTCCACCACCGCCATCGTCAACCGCATCCGCGAACAACCCTGACCCGGATCATGGCGGATACTGCCCCAACACCCGCGCCACCACCCGCGCCAGCCGTCGCTCCTTGCGCGGGCTGAAATAGTTCATGCCGATCCCCTCGGCGCTGCCCCGCCAGACCAGGGTATTGCTCTCCCGCTCGGTAATATCCACTACCAGCACCCCTTCGAGCTTCTCCCGGGGTGTCTGGCGGCTGGTGCCCAGGGCCACGCTGCCGCTGCGGCCCACCGGCACGCCTATGGCAAAACCGACGCCGCTGCCGGTGTCCAGCCGGGTGCGGGTGAGCAGGTGCATATCCACCAGCAACTGCGGGTTGCGCGGGTCCCGGTAAAACCCCCGCTCCTCCAGAGTGGCTTCGGCCAGTTCGCCCAGCCGCCGCCGATCCATCTCCGGCACATCCGACACCACCTGGCGCAGATCGTAACTGACGCCGGTGGCAAACTCGGTGCCCGGCGCATAGTCCTGGGCGTAGCGGGTACTGCTGCACCCGGTGGCAAGCGCCGCCAGCATCAGCAGGGCGGTGGATAACAGTAGTGGGCGAAGGCCGCGTATTGCGGGCATGGGTTCTCTCCAGTGGCTTTTCATTTAACTGAGACATTGTCGCAGCGGAGAAATTGCAAAACCGTTGCCAATGTCCCAGACTGGCGCCTGATTTTTGCGCCCGAGATGCGGACTCACTGCATGGATCTATTACAAACCCTGGTGCTGGCCCTTGTCCAGGGGCTCACCGAATTCCTGCCCATTTCCAGCTCGGCCCACCTGTTGCTGGTGCCGGTACTCACCCGCTGGGAAGACCAGGGCCTGGCCTTCGACGTGGCCCTGCACCTGGGCAGTCTGGTGGCGGTGATGGCCTATTTCCGGCACGATCTGGCGCGCATGCTGGTGGCCTGGTGGCAGTCGCTCACACAGCGCCAGCTCAGCGCCGACGGCAAACTGGCCTGGGCGGTCATTCTAGGCACCATTCCGGTGGGGCTGGCGGGGCTGGCCCTGCAGGATCTGGTGGCCCAGGGCATGCGCTCGCCGGTAGTGGTGGCGTTTTCCCTGATCGGTTTCGGTCTGCTGCTGGGCTGGGCGGACTGGTGCGGTCGGGGCCAGCGCACCGAGTACCAGATGAACTGGCGCGACGTGGCGCTGATCGGCTGCGCCCAGGCCCTGGCATTGATCCCCGGCACTTCCCGCTCCGGCATCACCATGACCGCAGCTCTTATGCTCGGTCTGAACCGGGAAGCGGCGGCGCGTTTTTCATTCCTGCTGTCGATTCCGGTCATCGCCCTGGCGGGCATGCTGGAAACGCGCACCCTGATGCAGGCCGGCCCGGCGGTGGACTGGAGCGCGGTCATCATCGGCGCCCTGGTCTCCGGCATCAGCGCCTACCTCTGTATTCATTACTTTCTGGCCTTTATCAAACGCATCGGCATGCAGCCGTTTGTGATCTACCGCGTGCTGCTGGGGCTGGTGTTGTTGTGGTTCTATTGGCTATAAAGCGTTCCCTTCCCCGGAAGCTTGCAACTCACCCCGAACTTTTGTAAATTCCCGGGCATTCATACCACCCGACCCCATCCCCGGGGTCCAGGAACAGGGAGTACAGGGTTATGGTTCATCCATTCGTTTTCCTCCGCAAATCCTGCGCGCGTTCGCGCGCCAGTGCTTTTTCCGCGCCAAACCTGATTACCCGCTGTTTCGGTATCGTCCTGCTGCTTCTGCTCGCCATTCCGATTCACGCTCAGACAGCCTGTTTGGCGGAGAAGGGGTGTCGGGAGAATATGACGTCGAAGTATGCGGCTATCAGTATGAGCGAAGGACCGTATATGCATGCCTTTACGCAATACCAACCCAAGCCTGATCCCAACGATTACCGCTTCAACAGTGAGGCAGAGGCCCTTGACGAGATGCGCGTCGCCATTGAAGGGTGGGTCAGCAGCAAGGACGCGCTCTTCGGTTCGTGCGCAAGGTTTAGTCTCCTTTCCCCCTTGGAATATTCCGAACCTTACGTTCCCTTTTGGTCCGGGGCGGGAGGTGTGTTCGTTTCCACAGGCAGCATCTACACATTCTCGACCTTGCTCGAAGGTGGTCTTTGCACCAACCCTTGGGCGGAGGAAGTTGGTGGAAGAGTCACGCTTGTAGAAAGAAAGCTTTGCCTGACCGAACCCTACCTTTACCCCTACGAGCCGGTTTATGGCAATTTCGCCGAACAATGCTGGCGCTGCAATCGCAACCTTCGCTCCAGCCGCCACCCCAGCTTTGGCCGCTTCTCCCCTACTGGCCATCACACGCCTGATAACAACGTGGTCACCTGGTTCAGCCCCGACTCCTGCCCC
>JBJHDF010000003.1:0-127694 GCA_050486405.1 Marinimicrobium sp.
CCCTCCCCCGTTACGGTGATCACGCCGTTGGAAGGCAGGTTCAGGTTGTCAATCCAGTAGTCGCCGGGGGCCAGTTCCAGATGGCCGGCATGGGCCAGATTGATACGGGAGATCAGGTAGCCGTCCGTGCGCGACGCAAAACGCACTGTGCCCTGGGCGGCGACGTTGATATTGCGAAAGCGGGCGCTCTGGCCCAGCCCCAGGGTGACGCTTTGGTTAAAGGGTACCTGCACATTGGCCCCGCCGCTGGCGTCCTGATAATCCAACGACAGCGTCGCCGAAGGCGCGAGGCCGGCCTGGCACAGGGCGCTGCCGCAACTGAGCAGACTGGAGCCGGCGTTGTGGCTGACCGAGGCGGCGCGCAGTTGAGTGTCGGGGTTGTTGGCGTCGGTGTTGTTCAGCAGTTGGGCGTTCCAGCCGAAATCGATATGACCGTTGTTGCTGTGGCTTTGCAGCCCCGCCGGGAACACCGCCGCGCATTGCAGCGTGTCGGCCAGCGCGCTCTGAGCGAAAAGCAAGGTGATGACCACAAGAGTGGCGGCCAGCCGAAGCCCGGCACGACGGCGCGGCTCTTGCTCGATGTGGAGCTCGATGTGCGATTGCGGCGCTGTCATGGCGGTGCCCTTCACTGAATATCCACCTCGGCGGCTTCGCGTGCCTGGCGGGATACGTCCCGCACGGCTTCACGCAGTTGCAGCGGCGCCAGCTTGCGGCGGATGTCGCCGCTGACTTCCGCCAGGGGACGCGGCGGCACCGTCTCGATGCCGGCCAGCCGCACCAGATGCATGCGGCCACTCACATAGATCACCGGAGAGGTATCGCCCGCAGCCAACTGCGCCAGGGCACTGTCCAGTGTCGGGTGCAGCAACCCGGGGCGGCTGACGCCCTGCTGGTATTCCAGACGGTACTGCTGGCGCCAGGCTTCGGCCTGGGCGGCCCAGTCGGTTTCGGCAGACAGGCGCGGCACGGCGGCCAGCAGATCCTGCTGCAGGTCGTCCCGCAGATCGGCGGGCGAACGCAGCAATTCAAAGCGGCGCAACTGCTGGCCACCGAATTCCTCGGGGTATCTCTCGTAGTAGTCGCGCACCATTTCTCCGGTGACCGGTTGCGCCACGGCGTGGCGCTGCAGGTATTCCTGCACCAGCAGTTCTTCCCGGTAGGCCGCCACCCGCCGTTCAATATACGCCACTTCGTCGGCGTCCAGCTCCTGGAGTACAGCGTGAACCATGGCCCGGCTGGCGATCAGACTCTCGAGCACTTTGTCGTGCAAGCCGGTTTCGGTGCCGCGCAATGGCTCGTCGCCGAACAGGCGATCCAGCATAAAGACTACGTCGTCCTCGGTAATGGGTTCACCGTTGACGGTGGCCACTACAGGGGATGATGGCACCGTCTCCTCGGACCGCTCCGCGCAGGCGCCGAGCAAACCGATCAAAACTCCCAGCCACAACAGTTTGCAGTAACTCATAGCGTTATTCCGCTGTCTTTTTGGAAACGCGGACCGACTCCAGCAGCCGCTCGGTTTCGGCCAGCTTCGCCTGGTTGCGCAACTGGTAGCGGATATCCCCGGACACCGCCTCAAGGGGGCGAGTGACGGTCCTGGGACCTTCGATCACCTTGACGATATGAAAGCCCAGGGGCGTCAGAAAGGGTTCGGATACCTCGCCGACTTCCATGGCGAAAAGCCGACGGGAAAACTCCGGGTCCACGGCGCCTTCGCGCAACCAGCCCAGATCGCCGCCCCGTTCGGCGGATAGGCGATCTTCCGAATGACTTGCGGCCACCTCGGCAAAGTCGCCGCCGGCCCGGATCAGGCTGTAGGCTTCGTGCGCCGCGGTCAGTTTTGCCTGACGCTCGGCTTCACTCATGCGGTTGTCCAGGCGCAGCAGAATGTGCGCCGCCTGGACACTGCGGGATTCATACCGGGCCGCGTGATTGACGTAGTAGTTGCGCACACTCTCGTCGTCCACGGATTCGTGCAGGTACTGGTCGAAGTAGCGGCTGATGAGCATTTCACGACGCAGCTCCTCCAGCTCCGCCTCCAGCCGCTGCCGATCCAGTCGTTCGGTGTTTTCAATGGCCGCCACCAGCGCCGCGCGCCGCACGTATTCATCCAGCGCGCGCTGCACCCGCTGCTCGTCCTGAAGCGGGATTCGCTTGTAGGCGAGATACGCCTCAAACTCAGCCCGACTGATATCCCGGCCATCCACACGCGCCAGCGAATCGGAATCCGTGCAGGCGGTCACCATGACGACCAGGACGACCAGGACGATTGCGATTAGAAACTGCTTGAAAGTCATAACGATGTATCCACTGATTTCGAGTTTGGATTAGTAATAGGCATCGCCGCCGCCGGAACGCCACCATTCATTTTCTTCATCGTCGTCACCGTAGCCGTAACCGCCACCGTAACCACCTCCTCCGCAACTGGCGCCAGGACCGATATCATCCGCGTCGAAGGTATTGGCGGCAATATCAAAGGTGCCATCAGCTCCGGCTGCCTCCGCTGACACAACCAGGTAATAGACGCCTCTTTGCATAAAGAAGACTTCTTCGTTGTCGGGGCAGTAGTCCGGAGACATGGAAAGGTACCCCTGACCCAGAACACGAACCACGGGCTGGAAGGCGCTGCTGGAACTGCTGACCCGGTAGTAGCCATCGGCATCGATTTCCAGGGGCACGATCACCCTGTCCGGCGCCATCAGTTCACGCACCGCCAGCATATTGGCCTGGATGGGCGCCGAGGGTGTAGGCATGGGCAGAGGAACCGGGGTGTGCCGTGTAGTTCGGCTGCCATCGCCCACTTGATACAACCAGTTATAGCCCCAACCCCACCAGCGCCCACTGGTATCCCTGGCCAGGCTGTGCTGTGAACCCGCAACGATGGCATCCCAGCCAGACGCTTCACCGCGTGCCAGCAAGGCGCTTCTATCCACCAACGCGGGAACGAGAGATATCGTGGTGCCACCTATCCCCAATCGACCGCTGGCATTGCTGCCCCAGGCCCAAATTCTGCCCTCGCTGTCCAGAGCGAGGCTGTGGCCATCCCCAGCGGAAACAGCGGTGATAATGGCACCATCACCGAGAGCGTAGAGTGCCGCAAAGTCCACCAGCACCGGTTGTACGCTGTCTTGGGTTCCACCGTCACCAAGCCGCCCGCTACCGTTACTGCCCCAGGCCCAGACGCGACCAATATCATCCAATACCAGGTTGTGGTAACTACCGGCCGACAGGGCAACTACCTCATGCTCCTCCAACGCTTCAAGCTCCACTGCAATAGGCCGTCCATTCCAGGCATTCCATGAAACGTCGATCAAACTAGTGCCCAGTTGTCCGTAAGCGTTAGCCCCCCAGGCCCAGACCTTTCCGTTTTCATCCAGTAACAAGCTGTGCTCGTCCCCAGCAGACAACGCCACTGGTCGGACACCAAACAGCGGTTCCAAATCCACTTGTACTGGTGTATGCCGTTCGGTGGTGGTGCCATCGCCGAGGCGTCCCCGGCCATTGGCTCCCCAGGCCCAAACCCGGGACTGCTCATCCAGCAACAGGTTGTGGGCAAGTCCCGAAGATATCGCTACCGGTGCAGAGCCATCCAGTGCTGACAAGTCCACCTGTAACGGAATCGGGCTGCTGGTTGTAGAGCCGGTTCCCAGTCGTCCAGACCACCCGGTACCCCATGCCCACAGCCTCTCCCTGTTATCCAGCACCAGCGCATGTTGATTGCCCATTGCCAAACTCAACACTTGCACTCCAGGTTCGCCGGTCAGCGCGAAGGGTGTGGGCATAGTATATGTGTCAACGTCGGAGTTAAGTTGTCCCCAATGCAGGGGTAGTCCGGCGTCACTCAATGCCATGCTGGAGTTTCCGGATACACCCAATGCATTGTCGTCATTCCGGGGACAGCGCAGGCGCCGTGTATCGAGGCGGTTGTCAAGGGCATCGTAAACTTCCACCACGCCGATAAATTCAACACTATAGGCGGGACACTGTTGGTCCAGAGGAATCTCATATTCACATCCGGCACAAAGGGATTGATTCACCTGGAGGCTACCGTTGCTGGTGACAGAGCCGGCACTGGCAAAGCGGATATCAAGATTGGCTTCGCTGGTATTGCGCAGGGCAATGCCGCCCGCAGGTCCACCAGCTCCTACGGATACCTCCAAGGAGGGAATGCAATTGACGTTGATGGCGTTGGCGTACAGCACCCGGCCCTGTTGATCCAGCAGAGTGACAGGCAGTTGCTGGTATCCAGCCTGCTGGCAGGCTTCTCCACTGACGCTCAGTACAGATTGAGCACCGGCCGGGCCGGGCACGGGTAACCGATCACCCGCGTCGGAGAAGCTGTAGTCAGGCTCGTGGGTGGATACGCTATCAACCGCCAAATACTCGTTGAACACTTCTACATCAGCCAGCGGATGAAAGTGTTTGTGGCCCATGGCCAAAGTGACGCCGTCCCGCAAGCTGACATTGGCGGTAACCTGACCTTCGCCGAGTCGGCCTACCAGTACCGGAGTAGTCCGCCGGGTCATGGTGCCATCACCGAGATGCCCACTCCAATTGCGCCCCCAGCCCCAGAGACGATGTTCGGCGTCTAGGAGCAGATTGTGATACGGACCCGCCACCACGGTAACCACCTGCGCGCCGCCCAAGGCTTCAAGAGCTACGCTGACCGGCAAAGACCTGTCCGTAAGCGTTCCATCACCCAGTTGTCCATCCGAGTTGGAACCCCAAGCCCACAGACGACCCTGGTCATCGAGAATAACCGAGTGATCGGCTCCCGCAACCACGTCGGTAATCCGGGCATCCCCGAGTACACCAGTGTCCACCAAGGCTGGCCCAGAGGTAGTACCGGTATTCCCGATCCCTAACTGTCCTCGCCAGTTGGACCCCCAGGCCCACAACCTGCCGTCCTCATCCAGCAACAGGGTATGCTCCGCGCCGCCCACCACCTTCAGCACCCCAACACCCCCCAGGAAGCTGGTATCTACAACTTCGGGCTGTGGAACAACCCAGTCGGCTCCCTCGATACCCAGTTGTTCTGCGTCGTTTTCACCCCAGGCCCAGAGACCCCCGGTATTATCCACGGCAAAAGCGTGCCGTGCTCCAGTAGCAATCTGTTCAATCGCACGACCCGCAAAATCGAAGACCAAACGTTCTGGTTGATATTCCACATGCCAGGGACTGGTATAGCCTTTGCCTAACTGTCCATAGTTATTTTTACCCATTCCCCATACTCTGCCCTGGTCGTCCAGTGCAAGAAAATGGTCAGCACCTGCAATCAGGGTAGAGAATCGTACATCTTCCAGAATCCGATCACCGTCGTACCAAAGGCCACCTTCCGCATCCAGGAAATGAGTGGCATTTTCACTGGTGGCTACTGTCAACAGTTCGGCGGCGTCGAAGACCGCCATATTGGCAGGATCGGGCCACGTATTGGTCCGATCGTTAATACTCACACCCCATCCCCAAAGCTGGCCATCGGGGGCGATCAGCATACTGCGATCGCTACTGGCTGCCAGCTTCCTCCCCGCAACTGGACAATAGAGCTCCCGGCTGTCAATCAGGTGGCCGAAATTATCGTGGATGGACAGGGTGCCCAGAAGACTGCGCGCTCCACCTTGCGGGCAGGCGTAATCGGTCACCAGGGTCTGTTCACAACCGGCACAGAGACCCAGTTGCACACTGCCCTGACCGCCAATAGTGACGCCCTCGTGTCCTTCGAAGTGGAGGCTGTAGGCTTCGTTGGCGTTGCTGATCAGTGAGATATGGGTCAAGCCGTCCACCAGGGTGACCCGCGGGCGGATATCGGGCAGACAAAGGAGAGTAATAGACTCCTCGGCCAGGTTGTTGCCCCGGCTGTCCAGGATGGCAAAGTTCAGGGTGGCGTCGCCCGCCATGGCACAGACATCGGCACTGATCATCAGGGAGTCGGCCACCTGTCCCGGGCCAACCATTTCCAGCCGCTCCCCGCCTTCGGCAAAGGACAGGGCCGGGTGGCTGAGGGTCAGTTCCTGGGTCTGGAAGTAGTGGTTGTTAATTTCTATTTGTCCAGTACGAGCGCCTTCACCACCCATCACCAAGCGTACCGGAGATTGCAGATTGCTAACCACAACCTCGGCTTCACCGTCGCGTAGGTAGCCGACCAGGACTGGAGTAAAGCGGTCGGATGCGGTGCCATCGCCCAGTTGTCCGTCCCCGTTGCGTCCCCAGGTCCAAACACCTCCGTTGCCATCCAACACGGCATTGTGATCCGCCGCCGACAGAGCAGAAACCTCGACGCCTTCCAAACCCGACAAGTCCACTTGTACAGGCCGATTCCGGGAAATTGTGGTTCCGTCGCCAAGCCGACCCTCCCAGTTCGCGCCCCAGGCCCAAAGTCGGCCAGCGTCGTCCAGCGCCAAGCTGTACTCAGCCCCGGCACTTATGCCAGTAATGACGGCACCCTCCAGGTCCGTCAAATCAACTGGGACCGGAATCGAACTGTTATCCCAACTACCATCGCCCAGTTGGCCATTCCAGTTGGTGCCCCAAGCCCATGCGCGACCCAGGGCATCCAGCATCATACTATGGCCACTGTCGCCACTGCCGGCAGCCACCGCCACCGCCGAAACCCCGTCGAGGACGCTAAGATCAACCGGCACAGGAAGAGCACTGGCCGTAGTACCACCATTCCCCAGACGACCATTACCATTATTGCCCCAGGCCCAGACCCGACCCAATTCGTCTACTGCCAAACTGTGCTCGGCTCCGGCACTTATACCGGTAATAGCAACACCGTCCCAAGCAGATGCGTTCACTGGCACCAACGACCAACTAGTGGTATTGGACCCATTGCCCAACTGGCCCTGGTTGTTATAACCCCAAGCCCAAACCCTGCCTTCGCCATCTAGCAGCAGGTTGTGGAAGTTACCTGTGGCAATGGCTATTACGGGAGAGCCTTCCAGGACGCTGGTATCCATCTGAACCGGCGTATTGTAGGTGCCGGCGATACTGCCCCACCGTCCATGCCGCTGCTGCCCCCAGAACCACACCCGGCCCGAGGTATCCAGAGCGATATTGTGATAAACCCCGGCTGCCGTCTCCATGATTGCCGCATCCATAGCCGACGGCATATTGACCGGCAAGGGATAGGGGCTCGTCGGGTAACAGCAGCTACCGGTGTAGTCGACGATTCCCCAGTGCCAGAGTTGTCCCCTGTGGTCCGTCGCCAGGCTTTGGAATGTACCGGCACTGATACCAGGCACCCCGAAACCCATACCCCCTTCAACCACCAACTCCACCGTGCGCCGAATATCCTGCTCAATGAAGATTACTTCCAGTTCCGCCTCGCCCTCGGCCTGGGGTGTGAACCAGCCATCAAAGCTTACGGTGACGATCTCTTGGTCGCTGGTGCGGAACTCCAGCAGGTCGATATTGCGGCTGATGTTGACATCGTCGAACACCAGGCCGTTGTGCTCGAAGGTGGCGATCACTTCCAGCCGGAAGGGTTGGTCAACACCGAGGCGGTGCACAATCTGATCTTCGGTCACCCTGATGTCGGTGATGTAGAAGGGATCCACAAAGTGCTCGTCCGGGTTGTTGGGGTCGGACTCGGAGACGACTTCCACGTAGTCGGGCACGCCGTCGCCGTCGGTGTCCGGGTTGAGCGGGTCGGTGCCGTAGATGTACAGCTCTTCGTAGTCGGTCAGGCCGTCGTTGTCGCTATCGTCGTGGTCCAGGCGCAGGCCCAGTTCCGCCTTGATACCGTTTGGAATGCCGTCGCCATTGAGGTCGTCCAGACCGTCGGGTATGCCGTTGCCGTTGGAGTCGGGGTTGGCGGGGTCCAGGCCGTCCAGGGAGAATTCCAGGGCGTTGCTCAGGCCGTCGCCGTCATAGTCGCCGTCGGCCTGGAGTACGCGCAGGCTGATGCGGTTGGTGCTGGCCAGGGGCTGACCCTGCGGGTCGATACCGGAAATACCGATTTCGATGGGCTGACCGTCCGGGTAACTGCCGCCGGTAAATACCGGCACGGAAATAACCGGGTGATGCCAGTTGAAGGCCACAACCTGAAGCGGATTGCCCCCCACGGTAAGAGTCGCCTGACCCTGGCTGATCTGGTTGGCCTCGAGACCGTCGGCCAGTTCGAACGCCAGTTCGAATTCGGTGCCTTCCAGCACGTACTGGTAATCGGGTACGGTCAACAGCGCCCGGTCGTTGCAGACTTCAAATTCCTGGGCCAGCACCGGGTCGTTGGCCGCCTCGCCCCGTACCCGCGAGTCACTGGTATCCACCGAGTAACAGGCGCCCAGTTGCAGCGGTTGATTGGGTGTAAAGACCACCCGGTTGTCATCCAGGCTGGTGTTGCCGGGTACCGGTTGATCGTCGAGCCACACCTCGACCGCCGGGAACAGGTGCAACTGATGGGCGACCAGCGTTTCGGTATAAGTCAGGACAATGGGGCTGATGTCGCTGTCCAATACCCGCTCTATGACGATTTCTTCCGCCGCCGGAGAGGGCTTGAGAAACTCCAGTTCCAGTGTGCTCAGATGGCGGACGGATTCCAGTTCCGGGTGCAGGTAGTCGACCCACACTTCCACCGACTCCACCTGGTCGCTGTGCACCGTGAACTCGCCCCGCCCTTCCAGTAGATCCAGTTCGATCAACTGACCGTTGTCGTCGAGTGTGGCACTGCCGTCCACGCCGATACCCACCTGGATATTGGCGGGAACAGCGCCTTGCGCTGAGTGGATCTGGTAGACGCGGTTATAGAACTGATCGAGCAGCTTGGCCGCCACCGTGACCGTTTCACCGGCCTCCAGACGCTCCGGATCACCCAGGGGCAGATTGGTCATGGAGTCGCGGCGCAGGTGCACCAGGTACGGCAGATCCGGGACCACTTCGATTTCCAGGGCATCGATAGGCTCGAAATCGCCGCTGCCGGTGTGATCGTAGCTGACGTGAATGCCCTGGACCTCGTCACCGAACTGGAAGCCGGCCAGGTAGTTGGCCGCTTCGGTGGGCACGGCAATCGGCACGAGAGCGTTACCGTTGTGCATGCGCACGGCGGCCATCTGTCCGCCCTCGGACAGGGGCGCGGCCTGGACGCCGTTGGCGAAACCAAAGTAGAAGCCGGGGTACGGCAGCGTCACATAAACAGTGGTGTCGGAATCGTAGGGCACTGGATTGCCACCGCTGTCGTAGGCAGTAAGTTGCAGGCTGAACTGACCACCGGCAACCACTGGCTGCACCGGATCTACCCGCAGTTCGCTGGTTTCTCCAGCGTGAATCCGCACGCCCATGGCCACCTGCACATTGGGGTTGTCGGCCACGGTGGCGCTCAGACGGTAGCGGCCGGAGCGCACCAGGGTGTTGAAATCCAGGCGCGCCAGACCCTGGACGTCGGACAGGGTTTCACCCAACTCGTGTACTTGTGGCTGGACACCGTCGGCAATTTCTTCCAACCGCCAGCGAATTGCCTGGTGGGGAACCCGGCGGGCAGCCTTGTCCAGCACTTCTACCTGATAGGCCACCGGGTTGCCCACGGTCACATGGGCCGTGTTGATATGGACGGCGCCGGACTCGTTGGCAAAGCGCAGGGTATTGGGCCTGTGCCAGAGTTGCACCAGATGCTCGCCGGATTCGCTGGTCTGACCCAGGTGGTCGGTGATTCTCACCCGGAACCGGAATTCGTTGCCGGGCGTTTCCGTTTCCGGCAGCGGCAGCACGGCGGGCAGCGGCCGGTGGATATCGCCGTGCTCGAAGCGGTGTTCCCGGGAGGCCCCGGAATGGGTTTCGACCAAAGTGACCAGCACAGGGTCCACGCCGTCGTTGGCGGCGGTAAAGTTGCCCACCTCGACCCAGAGCGGTTCGCCGTAGAAGGCGGTATGCGGATAATCCAGGGTGAGTTGGCTGGCATCCGGTGGCAGATCTTCCAGCACCGTAACGGTCAGCGTCTGTTCGGTCACCTGGCCGATATCGTCGGACACCCGGATCAGTAGCTCCTGCTCCAGACTGCCGGGGACCCGCTCGGTTCTGGGGTCGCGCAGGGAGAGAGTGCCCTGTGCCAGAGGTTGACCGGGCACGATGGCCGCCGGTGTGGTAAAGCCGTTCCACACCACTTCGACACTGTCGATGGCCACCAGGTCGCGGGCGCGGTAGTGAACGTTGAAGCGGCTTTGTTCGAGCACGGCGGCGGGCTCTACCTGGACGCTGTCGATTGTGGGTGCCAGGTTCTCCGTTACTGTCACCAACTCACTGATCTCGATGCGGTTGCCGGCCCGGTCGCGTACCTCCAGAGTGTAGAGCAGATCCTGATCCGCTTCGGCCGGCGGCTGGGCGATGTCGAGCAGGCCGTCCTCAAACAGCGCCGATATGATAAGACCGTTGCGGCGCAATATGGCCGACTCCACCCCACTCTGCTCGTCCAGCACCGGCGCTGATACCCGGTAGGCATAGCCGGCGATCAACTCGCCGTCCGGAGACTTGTGCCCATCCACCAGCAAGGGGCCGGCCAACGGGGGAACTGTGTCCTCGTGGCGGACCATCATCACCGGTTCGGATTCGGCCCAGTTGCCGAAGATGTCCACGGCCCTGGCCTTGAGGTACTTGCCGCTGTCCTGCACGCCGTAGGTGCGGTAGATAACGAACTCGGGACCGTAGTGGGTACCGATAATGCGGTAGGGACCGCCGGGAGCGTCGCCCTCGTAGTATTCGACCTGGAAGATGGGCTGGGCGCTGTTTCTGACCTCGGCGCGGATTTCCAGGGGTCTTGGCACAAAGGTGGGCAGGCCGTGGTGCGGATGCACCAGGCTGACCTGGAAGGCGTTGGCGGGCAGGTCTTCACCCTGCAGCACCACCCGGCGCGGGTTGGAGTGCAGCATCTCGCCGCCGATGGTTTCGATTTCCGCGGTGACGTTGAACGGCTGGCCGTTTCTCAGATAGGGCGGCACCAGAATATCGAGGTTGTGGGGCACCGTGGCTGAACCGCCGACCAGACGGCCGTCGATAAAGTAACGAACGCTGTTGATATGGCCGACGTCGGTGAGGGTCAACTGCATCCGCTCACCCTGGGAATAGACACGGCCCACGCTGGGCAGCCCCAGGGCGGGATTGACACCCTCGACACTGCCGTTGAGGTCGTACAGTTCCACGCCATAGTCACCCAGACCGACCGCCAGGATGCCGGCGTCCATGGCCAAGGCCGTGACGCTGCGGGTAAGGCTGAGGACGCCCTGCTCCAGCGCCTGCCAGGTCGCGGCATCCACCGCCCGGACCTGCACACCTCCGGCTGTGGTGTAGGCCACCCACAGATGGCCACCGTGGTAATGCAGCGCGTTGAGCGTCTGGGCACCGGGCAATGACAGCGCCTGATCCTGATGGGTATTCAGGTCCATGCGGTAGAGGGTCGATCCCACGGCGTAGAAGAGGTAGTCGCCGGAGGCCTGCACATGGGCGATGGGTTGTGGCGCACCGTCGAGCAGGCTCTGCACCCGCGTCAGGTAGGGGTCGGCCGGAATGTCGTCGGGAATCACCCGGTAGAGGCGCCGGTTGTTGGTGGCGGCGTAGAGGGTGCGGCCGTGAACGTGCAGGCTGACAATGTCTTCCCCGGGAGGCAGGGACACGACGCTGGTGTTGGCCAGGTCGCGCTTGTCCGCCAGGTGCACCCGGTGACCCTCGGCAGCTGCCAGAAGATCGCTGGAGCCGGTCAGGTGGTTGACCGCCACCTGATTGAACACGGGGGTCTGAGTCGCGTTGCTTGACTGGTACAGTTCCAGGGCACTGATGGCCACCACCCGCTGGGCATCGCTCAGGGACAGGAAGGCGTGGTCCTCGTCCAGATGCACAGCGTTGACCGCCTGGGACCAGCCGGACTCGGGTATGGGGCTGGTCAGCCACAGGCCGTTGACCCGGGTACGGTGGACCGCGCCGTAATGGCTGGCCGCCGCCAGCACTCGGCTGCCGGACACGGCCAGATCCAGGGTACGCCCCGGCGCCGATTCGGATTGATAAACCCGGGCGGGATTGCCGGCCTGGCGGCGGATCTCGAAGGTGGAACCCACTTGGTCGCCCAGCCAGACGCGCCCGGCGTAAACCTGGGCCTTGCGCGCGTCAGCGATCTGTTTGGCGAAGTGGCCCAGAGCTTGCGGGGCAAAACGGTTGCTCACATCCAGCAATTGCACGCGATTGGCTTGCGCGGACACGGCAACCAGGTAGTGCCCCATGGCCAGAAGCCTGTCGGCCCTGACCCCTGTTGCAACTGGCGACAGGGTCTGACCAAGACCATCAATCAGGTGCAGCTCTCCGCTGTCGCTGGCCACGTACCACTGATTTCCGAGAAGCGCGAAAGCGGTGGCACCAGTGACTGCTATATCCCACTCACTGCTGGATGCCAGCTGCGTATCGAGGAACATCAGAGAATCGCTGCGCAGTACGGCAAAACCATCCCGGGTGACGCGAATGGACAGGGCTTGCTGGTCGTCGTCGTAGCGACTGCTGTCACGCCGGATCTCCACTGGCTCGATCCAGTTGCCCGACACAGTAAACGCCCGCAGTCCCTGGCTGCTCAGGGCCAGCAGATTGTCACCCTGAACCGCCAACTCGGCAACACCGTCAGACAGGGCGTAGAAGCCCAGTATCTGATAATCCTCGTCGGGGTCGACAACCAGCAAACCTGTGTCTTCCATGGCGAGAATCAAACGATCGCCGAATCGGACCACGGCCGACAGATCGCCGTCGAAGGTTTTCAGCAGGCTGCCCTGATGATTGCGCAGTTCCCTGCCCCGGATCAACCAGGCAGCACTGGCGTCGGGCAACATGGCATCGAATGCGATACCACTGGCCTGCTCTACCAGCCGCACTTCGGTCAGCACGCTGACCGGCAACGCCAATTGTTCGCTGTTACCGGCGTTGTCGAAGTGCCGCGCCACCACCTGATAGTTGGCCAGCCACTCGGGCACGCGAAATTGCAGGTAACTGCCGCCGGAGGCCAGCAGATTACCCTGTTCGTCGAGCACTTCTATACTGCTTTGATGGCTTTGCACACCCGGCCCGGTGATCCGGTAGGTTTCCATACTGCCGGGCACCACGGTGGCGCTGTAACCTTCCAGTACCGGTTGCGGCAACAGCGAGCGCGGGTGTACCTGAATGGCCACTTCCCCGTCGCTGTAGCGGTAGCTGTCGCCCAGATAACCCCTGACTCTGAGGCGATAGGTATCCCGTTGGCCCACTTCGGGAATGCGAATGGCCAGGGACGCGGCGCGATTTTGTACCAGCGTGCGGGCCAGGGGCTGGCCGTTGAAGTCCAGCAGGGTGACTTCCGCGTAGCGGAATGTCTCGCCCAGGGTATCGCTTATGGTATAGCGCACATCCAGAATATCGCCGGCTGTGTAGCTGCTGTTGTGGGCCGGCGACAGTACAGTGACGCCGGCCGATTCCGGGTCGTTGGCGACAATACCCACCGAGGTGTTCTGGTGCGCAACGCCGGCAATTTCCTGGGTAATATCGAAGCTCGCCGATTCCCCGGCCACCGGAATCCAGGCGTAGCTGGCGCCATCGAGGGCGGCTGTGCTGTAAGCGCCATCGGTCTGAACACTGACATCGGCAAGAACCCTGGCCTCGGATGCAAAGCGGGTAATTGCCGGCACCCGGGCGCCCAGGCTGAGTGTGGCACCGGTGTCGGGCAGTACCTGATCGACCGCCGGATTCGCACTGTTGTCCAGCGCCAGGGGCAATTCGATCCGGTGACCGTGGGATTCCGCCACCAGGATGGGATCGGCATCAACGGCCTGGCGAGAGACCGCCACGCAAGCGCCGCCATCGGCAAAATGCTCCGCCGAGGGCACCAGGTCACCGGCGGCTGTCGCCACATGCAGACGATACTCCCGGGCCAGTGAAGACCCCTCGTCCAAACACAGCGCAAACCGTTGTGGGTGCGACTCGGTAAAGACGCTCAGTTGCGGTTGCTCGGTGTCGGCGCCGACCACCACGGGCCGTGAGTTGATCAGCGTGGCGGTGCCGTCCGGTTCACTCCAGTGGACACCACCCGGTGTCACCACCAGGTGCGCGGTGGCCTGGGGCAGAATACCCACCACCTGCCCCGCCTGAATGGCAAACCAGCGGGATTCGTGGGCAACGAGCGCCCTGACCCAGGTAACCGGCCCACCCTGGGTGACATCGGTAATGACGCCCGGCAGCACCACGGGCGCATCACTGGCGGGCAACAGCTCACCCTGATCCAGCAGGTGGAAGCTGCGGAGATCCGTATCGCGCCACAGGTGCACCTTGCCCGTGGTGACGGCCAGCCCCTGGTAATCCGCCAGGGCCACGAAGGACTGCAGGGCAACCCGGGGCATGTCGTCGACCAGCGCGCCGAACCGGTAGAGACCAGATTCGGTAAGCGCGAACAGAGCCTCGCCCGATGTGGCCGTGGCGACAATGGGCTCGTCGACAAAGAAGCCGGCCAGGGGCAGCAGTTGGTCATCGGCTACCACCGCCGCACCGAGGGTGCCGCCGAACCGCTGCCAGACCAGGTGGTCGTTGGCGCCGATCAGATTGCCGACCGTGGGCCACTGGTCCGCCGAGGCGGCCAGGCCCTGGGCCGAGACGGCATAGCGTTGCAGATAGCGCTGGCCGCCCTGCTCCACCTGGAGATAGAGCGCGGTGCCCGCGTACTCGGCGCGCTGAATTTCTCCGGTATTGCTTTCGGCAATGACGCCGTTGCCGTTGAGAACCCGGTAGCCACCGGAGCGACGGTTGACAACGGCGATCAGTCCGAGATCCTCATCCAGGCCGGGAATGCTGAACAGCGTCACCAGGTCGTCACCGGCGCCACCGGCTGGCCACTGCCCGCTGAGCGGCGTGCCATCGAAGTAGGTGAACTTGTCGATGCGATGGGTATCCAGCTTCTCGTTACCGGACCGGTCACGCAACAGAACGTCGATGGCCAGGGCCTCGCCGAGGTGAGATACCTCGGTGACAAAGCGGCTGCCCAGAGGCGCGCTGACAGGGCTGGCAGCGTCTTCCGGATCGCGGATAATCAGGCTGGATTGATCCGAGTAGGAATCCATGTCCGCCGGGGGATCACTGTCCACCCACAACTGGGACCCGGTCATCACGGGCCCGGACGGCAGTGTGCGCAGCCCCACTTCCGAAACAATACCGGCGTTGTTGATCACGTTGAGGAATTTGTAGGCGCGCAGGTTGGCGCGCTGCAAGCGGGCGATGACCACTATGTCCTCGTCCACCTGCGGCAGCGTCGCCTGGACGAACTGACGCTCGGGATCGTCCGGGTTCCGGGTGATCAACAGACCCGAATCGGCGGGCGCTTCGACACCGCCGATATCGAAGAAAAGCTCCGCTTCGGGTACGTTTCTCAGCAATACTTCGAAACGTACGTCTTCTCCCTCGTAGAAGGTTTCGCCGTTGGCGGGCGAGATGATGTCCACTCGCGGCGCACCGGCTTCCGCGTCGTAGGGGTAGAGCCGGATGCTGTGCACATCGCTGACGTTGTCGTTGGGGTCGGTGGCCCGGGCGGCAATGGTCACGCCGTCGGCCAGGTCGTCCTCGGTGGCGACGAAGCTGTACAGCGTGGGGTTTTCCAGCACCTGCCAGGGGCCGTCGTTGTGCATAACCTCAACGGTCTCGATGCCGTACTTGTCGAACGCCTGGATGATGACGTCGGTTCTTTCGCCCAGAGCGATAAAGTCACCATCCGCCGGCGAAACAATTTCCAGCGTGGGCGGGGTGCGGTCCAGGTACAGGAGGTAGCGTTCGTCAAAGGTGCGCACCGATCCGAATCCATAGTGCACATGCAGACGCACGTCGATTTCCACTGGCGTTATCTCGGCCCCCGGTGGAAGCAGGTCGACGAGTTTCGGGTTGACGAAGGACGCCTGCACGCGCCCGGTAACGGCGTTATAGGCGCTGAAAACGTTCACCGGACGGCCGTTGTCGATCTGTGGCACCACGATCATTGCGTCGCTGACCATGTCGATATCGCCAAACAGCTCGAAGTGCACCGAGGAGCGCACCGACTCTTCCGGCTCTTCCGGCAGCGTGTGGAAGCCGGCCAGTTCGATGATGGGGTCGCGCAGTGCCGCGCGGAATTCCACCACGGATGTATTGCCCTGCTGATCCCGGGCTTCCACCTGGACGCCAAAGTACTGGTGCTCTTCCCGGGCGTCATAGGAAATCAGACGGCGGCTTCCGGAGTTGGTCACCGGCAGCCAGGGTGTTCCCGCAGCGCCAAAGGCTGTCGATAGCCGGTAGCGGTATTGAATCTGATTTGACGCTGAGTAATTATCCAGAGACGCCAGATCAAAGACATAGCTTCTGCCCCGGGTCAGCACCATGGCCTCGTTGACGGGCAGGCCGTCGGCCGAGCGCACCAGGGTGATGTCGCGCGGCGGCAGGGTGTCGCGGGCATGGAAGACCGTGCGATACACGCCGGGTTCGGCCATCTGCGCCAGGGCCGGATTGTTCCAGGTATCCCGGATACCGTTGATTTCAATACGGTAGCTGGCGTTGTGCGCCAGGGCGCGACCGTCGCGCAGGCGCAGTGTCAGGCTGTCGTCGGTGACATTGACCAGTTCGAACCAGTGGGAGATATCCTGGTCAGGCGCTTCGCTGTAATCCCTGAATTCCCGGATAACAGTGAAACCGTCCGCCACCACGGGTTCGTTGAAATTGATCCGCAAGGGCCTGTGGTAGTCGAGACTCTGAATTCCGGGTAGAACCAGTGGCGGCGTATCGTCCACTGCCGACAGCAACAGGTCGCCGTCGAGCACCACCGTTTCCTCCGTGGCCTCGCGGATAATGATCAACTGGTACTGCCAACCGGGATGCGCCGCTGGCGTATTGGGTATCACCAGATCGCCGGACTGATAGACGTAGGAGACCCGGTTGTCGTTGCCCAGAGGGATGCCCTGCTGGTAGGGAACCAGATGTACCGCCAGATTGCCACTCAGACCCAGACCCTGCACGACTACGCGATCTCCACCGCTGTCGCTGATCGCCAGGGCGTTGCCGGTGCTGTTGTTGGTTGCCACGGAGTCGATCTCCATGGCCTGGAGCACCAGCACGGCTGCGGGCGAGTGGATGGGGTTGTCGCCCTGCTCGAGTATCAGCGACTGATAGCCGGGGGTGTCGATCACTGCGGTAAAGCTGATCTCGGTGCCGCCGGCGTTCACGCTGAACTCGCCCGGCAGCAGTGCCACCCCGCCGATATGCAGCCGGTCCACGGCGTCGAGACGCTGGCCGGTAACGCGATACTCGGTGGGTCTGCCGGTAATGCTGTTGCCGGGCGTTACCGAGCCGATTCTGACCGGCGCCAGACCGAACATGGGCTCGGTTTCCAGTACCCAGGGCAGCGCCATGGCAACCTGGCCACCGCTGATGGAGGTGGGCGGCTGATTGAACAACCCGACCTTGTAGCTGCCACCCAGTTCGTAGTCGCCGCCGTACAACTCAAAGCGCAGTTCGTTGCCCACCAGGCTACTTACGCCCAGCATGCGCTCGCCGGTATCCAGGGAGGCGACATCCACCAGCACATCCCGCCAGTTGGCGTGATCACCGGCGACGGACAGCGCCACCAGATCCCGCTCGGAAGCCAGGCGATAGGGCTGTAGATTCCAGACGTTGTTGAACGGCAGCACGGCGTTGAAATAGCGTCTGTTGACGGTCCATTCCACCAGGTCCGCCTGGGCATTCAGGGACTTGAGGCTGTTGATATCCGACAAGCGGATATCACTGAGGAAGCGCGTCTCTATCTGCTGTCCCGACAACCGCATATCGTGCACGGAGAGGCGACCAGCCAGCCGATCCAGCGTAACCAGCAACTCGCCGGTCATAACGGCGTCGTCCTGCGTAATCAGTGCCTTGCCGATAGTATCGGTGCCACCTTGCTTCATGCCTTCCAGGCGCAGCAGTTCCACCTCGGAAGACGACCGGACCAGAAGCCGGCCGCTGCTGAGCGACATGGACTGGGGCGCGATCACCGAGTGCTCGAACACCACCGACTGCTCCGCCAGATTCATGTAGTGACGGAACTCCACCCTGTCGTCGAACAGGGCGACTATACCTTCCCTGTCGAACGCGGTGCCGATGGCCGGCCCCGGGAAGGCTTCAATGGGTTCCACATTGACGCCACGAATGGCGCCGGAATAGGTAGTGGTGCCGGCAATGGCGATCCAGTTGTCGCGATACAGATGCAGGCTGCCCAGCGGATGCCCCTCGGGATTGTCGAAGGTGTTGATCAACTCCGGCGAATAAATGTTGCTGATGTCGTACAGCGCCAGCACCGGGCGTCCGCGATTGACGATCACACCCACATAGTTGTCGCTGATGGCAGCGGCCAGCACCGGATCTTCCAGGGGTACCTTGGCCAGCAGTGCCGGCGTACTGATTTCGGACGTGGTATACAACGCCCAGCCGCCGGCATTGGCGTCGGAGACATGAGTCAGCAGCAGGTTGCCGTGGCGCCGATAGCCGTCCACCTGATCCAGTTTCAGTTCGGAGTCGAGTTCGATCAGCAGATCGGTGTTGACAATTCTGTCCCGCCCGTCGTCGAAGTTGCTCAACTCGACAGTGAGTCGGCCCAGGGTGTCGTCCGGCAGGCGGAAGCTGAGCAGATTCGGATTTTCCAGCCGCAAATCCCTGGCGGCAACGCCGTTGACCCTGACGCGTGTGGTGGGAGCAAAGCCCCGACCGCGTATGGCGACGGTTTCCCCTGAGTTGAACAGGAAGCGGTGTTGACTGGCGTTGAATTCACCGCTGAACCGGTCGTACCGACCTATAGCGTCAATGGCCGGGTCGGCGATGTAATGGAAGGCGCCGTGAATACTGTGAGTCAGTTGCCCATTGCCCACCTGAATTCCCACTGGTTGGTTGTCACCGGGCGCACTGGCCAGCGACGGTACGGTAACGATTATTTCGTTGGCGCTGACAAAAATGATGTTCGCCGCATCGATGCGCACACCGCCAATGGTGACGGTGGTCTGTTCGGTGAAGTTTTCTCCGTACAACGTCAATTGATAACCGCCGCGCCAACTGCCGAAGTCGATACTCATATCAGCAATTGCCGGTTCGAGCTGATCCGAGCCAAGGAACCGGAAGCTGTAGTCGGAACCCAGCGCATTGCCGTGAATGTCACGCACGGCGCCGGACACGGTAACCCGGTAACGGCGGTCGGCCTCGAATTCCTGCAATGGCCTGAACAGCAGACGGGTGCCATGGCTGGTAACCTCGCTACTGACAAAGCCGGACACCCGGGCACCGTTCAGGGTCAGATAGATCAGTTCATCGGCGTAGCTGGACAACTGCTCGGGGTCCAGCAGTTTGTTGAATTGCACCTTCACAGGCGCACCAACCGGCAGCACCGCTTCCGCAGCGGGCTGGTGATCGGTGATGACCAGCAGGTCGTTGACGATGGTGCTGAGGCGCCCGCCCAGGTGATTGATCGGCTGGGCATCTTCCACGGGGTTCTCGGTCGGCTGGTCGCCCAGGTAGGGGAAGGTGGAGCCCAGATAGAGTGCCCGGGGATGGAAGGCCAGCGCATTGGCGTCACCCAGCACGGAGAAATAGTGGCGCAGGGGTATCTCGGCCCGGAAGCGGCCTTCAAGCCAGGGCGCTATGTCGTACAACTGCAGGTCGCCCTGCCCCGACACCACATACAGGGTCTGGCCGCGCAGTTCCATCTGGCTGGCGTTGATGCTGCCACTGCGCGCCAGGTGCGCCAGATTCAGAACCGCCACCGGTTCGGCTCCCCCCGACGCTTTTTCCTGGTAGGCGATGACGCTTCCCGAAGTCCCTGTGGACACCAGAATCAGATCGTTGAAGGCCATCAGGTTTCTCGGCCTGATTCTCACGCCAGCCATATCGAAGGTCTGGAAATCGGTGAGAATGGCGTAGTCGCCGGACAGCAGTTCCACCTCGATGACCCGGCGGGAATCGGTCATTGAAATCCACAGGCTGTTTCCCGCCAGATGAATGGCGTGGGGCGTTCCCTGCATCTGCAGCCGGTCGACGTGGTGAATCTGGTGCAGGCGACGGCGGTCGGTCAGACGATAAACAGTCACGCCCCCGGTATGGGACAGGTACAGCAGCCCCTCGCGCATCGCCAGATCCCGAATGGTGCCCTCAATCACGAGCTGTTCGAGCAGTATGGGATCGGCGCTCAGGGTGGTGTCGAAGTGATAGAGGGTCGAGCCCCCCGCAACGAACAGGTCGTCCGCTTCCGCGGCCACCGCCACGAAGCCGGAAGATCCGAGTCCCCCGGTCACATCGAAGTGGTAGGGGTAGGATTCGTCGTTGAGTTCCCGTTCGAGAATGACCGGCCTGACGGGGTCGGAGACATCCGCGACAATCAGCCGCGCCACGTTGGATCTGAGCCGCTTGGCGAGCCGCCCTTCGCGGTTGTAGAGATCGTATTCACCGCCTGTGACAACATACAACACCTGATCCTTCAGGTGGATTCCGGAAATGGGCGTGGATTTGTCCGGCGCCAGATCCACGGAGCCTGTCTCCCGTCCGGCGTAGAAATAATCCACGGGCGCCCGGCTGATATCCTCCGGGAACTGAAGGTTTCTGGCTGTCACTTCGGCAAAACCGAAACTGCCTGATGGCACGCGAACCTGGATATGATTGCCGCTCAACACCCTGAGGTCGCCGGCCAGGGAGCCGCCGACAGTGACCTGGGTGCCGTGATTGAAACCGCGGCCATAGATATTCAATGTGTTGCCACCCTGGGGCGGACCGCGCAGCGGATTGATGTCCTCGATGGCGACCTTGGGCAGGATTACCATCGCACCCTGACGGATATGGTAGAGGTCGTTGCGCACCAGTTTGACCGGCAGGGCCGCGCTCTGGGCGCTGATGAACAGGGGCGGCACATCGATGACTATGCGGTTGTCCGATACACTCAGAATCGCGTCCTCGGGGACAGCAATTCCGCCGATGGTCAGTTCCAGACCACCGGCGGACTCACCAAAGCCGCGGCCACTGATCACCGCCTGCTCGGCGCCATCGCCGTGGAAATAGTGCAGGCCCGGTTCGCCATCGCTCAGACGGCGCACGCTGGCGATATAAGGCGTTGTGCCTGCAGTCAGACGATAACTGGCCTGCACGGGTGCCACCAAAGCCACTCCGCTGATGGCTCTCATTTCTTCGTTGACCTCGATGGTCAACTCCTGCAGTGACGTCGGCGTTGCCGCAAATTCCACCGTCACCTGGCCACCGGACAGGGAGTTGATGCCGGTGAGATTGTACTGATCTTCGGTCAGAGCGCCGCCCTGCCCGTACAGGATGATGGCGTTGCGCAGGTGCTCTTCGGAAGTGTTGATCATATTGTCGAAGCGGATGCGCACCGCATCGCCGCGTCCGATAAGGGAGCCCGGCACCGGCGCCCAGGAACTGACCGCCAGACCCGGGGTGCGGACATCGGCGATACCGCCCCGGTCACCGACGAACAATCCCCCTTCCCTTTCGATCAGGGCCGCGCCCGCAACATCCGTACCCGACCAGTACTGGGGTTGATAGCCGGCTCCGTCCACCTGGCGATACAGTACCCGCTCGCTGTCGGTGGTAACGGTAATCTGACCATAGCGCACCATCAGAGACGCCTGCCCATCTTCCACGGTGCCGCGCTCCAGTGTCTGTACGGTGTAGTTGTCGCGATCCGGCAGCGCCGGGTATATCAGCAGGTGCAGCCGGTTGTTCCGCCGCAACAGGACGTAGAGAGCGCCGTCATGCCAATCGATCGCCAGCGGCTGGCCCCGCTCGGTGGCGGCGGAGAAAATGATCGAGGAGTATCCCGACGGCGGGTTCAGGTAACCGTCCGACAGGTCGTAGAAACGGATGTAACCGTCGCCCAGATCGTCGGCGTAGGATACCGCCAGGATATTCGCTACCGGAACGTGACTGACATCGGTCGCCCTGAAGCCGGGGCTGGGTCGGGTGTTGATCACCAGCGGCGAAGAGGGATCGGCGATATCCACCACCATCAGGCCGGAGCGATCCGCCGCCAGGAATACCAGATCATCCACCACCACCAGACCGTTAACGGGGTGTTCCGTGGGTAACTGGCTCAGGCGGATCGGGTGATCCCATATGCCGATGTCGTAGATTTCCAGGCCCGACTCCATCAGGAACCGGTTGGTACTGGTCGGCCGCGCTCCCGCGCGAATACCCACCACGAGCCTGTCACCGACCACCTGGGCATCGCCCATGACATGCGGCGGATAGTTGGGCAGCGGCAGCGACCTGCCGGCCGGCAGCGTATAGGAAACACTGCCCACCGGAACCTCGACGCCATTCATCAGCAAGTAGAGGTCATATTGCCTGGGTTCAGGAACGCCCGGCAGGCGGAATGTAAAGCTCGACAACGTCACCACGTCGTCCTGGAGATCGACGACACTGATGCCGTCAGTGTTCACCAGGCTGTGTATCACATGGCCGTCGTCGGCGCGCATGATGATCCGCGACCCCGGCAGTATCACCGGGTGAGAAGCCCCGATGGTGACCTGATATCCGCCGGCGGTGTCGGCGGTCTCCCGGCTGACAGAGAATTGCGCCTGGGCCAGTTCGTCCGCCGTGACTATGGCACCAGGGAAGATGGCACTCAATTGATTGTCGACCAGGCGAATGTGCTGCTGGCCAACTTGCAACGGCAGCATGTCCAGAACATGGGCGGCAATTTCCAGCGTGCTGTCGTCAATCCACTGGTGCGGCACGGGATACCGGTTGACGTAGAGCTGCAGGTCTGCGGAATCGCGGAAGCCGGAACCGATGATGCGTATGGGCTGTTGATTGCCCTTGTGGTATAGGCCATTTTCGATGGCATGGATACGCGGTTGCCAGGCAGCGACCTCCGCCTGGGCGAATCTGTGCACGAAGGGCGCCCATTGGTTGGTGCCGCGCAGGGTTCGGGCGCCATCGATCTCCACCCGGTAACCGACACCGGAATGCCGTTCAAACAGCAGAGCGAAGGTTTCAGCGGCGCCGTTCTCGAGGATGTCCGCCTCCAGGTCCACGGCCAGCGCTTGGCCCGTGTCTTCCCGGATCACCTGAACGGCTCCCGAAGCCTGCAGGCTTTCCAGGGTTACCGGTTCATTGAAGCTGATGTTGTAGGGCTCCTGGGAGCCGATGGCGCCGCCTTCGGCAACGCTGGTGGCGACGACGAAGGCGTGGGGGATCTGCATGGTGCGCAGGTCACGCCCTCCGCTGGCGGCGACGATTCTGTCCTTGTAGTAATCCATCGCCCGAATCACTTCGGTGTTGCCGGCGGAAACGATGCGCGGCTCTTCCGGCTCTGCGACGTCCATCACCACCAGTCCGTTGGTGGCGGAAACAAACAGCAGATTGCCCAGCAGCCTGAGCCTGACCGCGTGCCCCGGCGTTGACTGGACGCGATGGTCCAGCTCGACGCGCCACCGTTCGTCTGAGCGATTCTGGTGGAATATCTCAATACCGCCGCTGCCCAGCGCCAGCATCACGTAATCGCCGTACTTGACCATGTCGTACACTGTACCCGCCACGTCGTAACGTCTGGTCAGGTAGGGGTCAAACAGGTCGATGGCCGTTACGGCATCCTGCGGCGCCTCTTGGACAGCGGCAGCGGTATCGATTCGCATGCTGGCGGGGCAGCGCCCCCACAGGGCAGCACCAGCCCGGCTGCCGGTATAAATCCAGCCATCCTGGTAATACATGGTGGCGCCGCCGGCGACATGATCCAGCCTGCCCATGTAGACCGGGTCATCGGCCACAGACAGGTTGGCAATCACCACGCCAGTACCGCCAGTGCCACGAGTCAGCGCAGCACAATCGCGCGGTGGCTCCTCGTCCTCCACCGGGCCTCCAGTGCCACCAAACAGCGCGTGACCGCGTTTTTCAACGGTGTGGATAATACCCCGGTCGATCAGCGCTTCGTTGATCAACTGGAGGCCGTTCTGCTCATCCAGGTTCAGGCGGGAAATACCGGCGGCACCGCCCGCCGTGTAAAGCCGTTTGCGCCAAACGCCGTCTTCCAGTTCTTCCGTAAACTGAACCCGGATGGAGTCCATGGAACGGGTAATGTGGGTGCCACGATATCGCTCCAGATCGGCTTTTTCCGCCTCGGACAGGGGCTCGGCCTCGCCCTCGAGCAAATGATCGACCATCAGTTGCCGGTCTTCCAGGCGCCGGTGTGTAATATAGCGCTGTATCTGGGCGCGCCCCGCTTCACCGCTGGGCAGGGTGCCGGAGCCACCCACCAGCAGGGGCATACCGGCTTGCTGCACGCTGAACGCCAATGCCCGCCAGGATTCGGGAATCGGATAACCCAGGGTCTCCACGCCATCCAGCAATTGTTCGATGTCGAAATTCCGGTGGAAGTAGCCGGAGGAGGTGAGCGCCACCCCGGTCTGCTGATCCACAACAAGATCCGTGGGATGAGCCCGGGAGGCGCTGGCCGTACCCAACTGCCGCAGCCCGTAGCCGTAACCGTCGGCGCCTGTCAGCGTGGTTTCCCTGCCATACCGGTCCCGGCCAATCACGGTCGCCGTGCCGGGAGTGCCGCGCGGTGCCGATACGGTCATGCGGGTCGATGAGTGCACATCCAGAATAGTTGCCGGACTGCCGCCTATGTAAACACTGAGGCCATCGGACACCGAGCTGCCGGGCTCGAAGCCTTCGCCGTGGATGGTGATGGGGGTGCCGCCGGACACCGGTCCCCAGCGGGGTTCGACTGTGACAAATCGGATAGCCCCGTCAACCTGCAAACCACCGTACAGTACAGCGTCCTCCCATACACCGTCCTTGAGCACCCGGGCACTGACATCGTAGAGCCCAGGAGCATCGATTTCCGGCGTTTCGACGATGACCACCGCTGTCCGGGCGTGGTCCTGACTACGTTCGATATCCAGTACTTTCAGTGAGTAGGAACCCGCATAAAGCTGGATGGCGTCGGTATCCAGAGGCGCGCCCATGATGGACACGGTCAGAGCGGCAGCTTGACCGGACGCTATTCTTCTCGGCACCACTGACTCAATTGCCAGGCCGTCGGGACGGGAACCCCGATACAGGAACTCCAGCACCTGGTCGTTTTCGAGCCGGTACAGAACCAGATGGGACGGCCCGGTGGCCTGGGTCAGGGGTTTGGCCGCTGTCAAACCGGCCTCGACCACCAGTTGGATTCGATCGCCAGCTTCCAGGGACGTCTGGGGCGGCAGATAGACAAGCGCATCGTTGTTGTTGATCTCGACCCTGACCGGGATCAGTTGCTGATCGGGATCCAGAGCGTAGAAGTACTGCTCGTTGTTCGGCACCAGGTCGATGGACTTGTTGAATCTCAGGCGCACTTTCACATCGCCGTCGGTGTCCCGGTCCAGTATGCGGTTGGCGGGATCAACGCTGTGCAGTTTCAAACCGAGATCCGGCGCTTCCTGTACCACGCTGAATCCGGTATTGGTTTGCCCGGCGCCGATGGCCGAATAGGGCGTGGCAACAACCACCCGGATGCTGCTGTCACCATGGTTTTCGATACTGCCCAGGTTGACGGGCGCATAGGGATTGCTGACATCAACGGACACAATACCCACGTCGCCCACTGCAAGATAAACGAAATGCCCTGCGAGAGAAACGTCGTAGACATGGCCTATGTTATTGAGGCGGGATACAACTCGCGGCTGACGCAGATCCGACAGATCCACCACCACCAGGCCGGAATCACCCGCCGCCAAATAGGCAAAACGCCCCCCCACTACCACCCGTGAGGCAGGGATATCCAGAGTTCCTCTTAATACCAGCCCCTCGCCCGGACTGCGTTCGACCAGGTAGAAACCGCCCCCGCCCAGGGTCTCGCGTTCCTCCAGTCGCTGAGTGAGGAAATCGTAGCGGCCACCGACCACGGCATAGGCAGGATTGGTGCCCCCCTGAGCACCGGGTATCCGCGCCACATCCAGGGCTTTCTTGCCATGGGTCAGGGTCAACTGGTCTGACACATAGGCCTTGGTATGCAAATGCGTATCGACAATGCCAATGCCCTGCTCCGCCATGGCGACCACGGCCTGATTGTTGCTCGCCTCAATGCCTCGACCGTAGCTGGCATTCAGTTCCAGATTTCTGACAAAAGTGAACTGGGTAATATCCAGATCGTCGATGGCGATGATAAACATCCGCCCATCGCTGGCTTCACCGTCCTGTGGCGAAATACGAGCGGCCGTGACGAACAGCCGGTTTCTGTTTCTCTCGAAATAGGAGGCAATACCCAGCGCGTGATAGCCACTGGGCAGGGGAATCACGGAAACGATTCTGTCGTCCATACCGTCACCGTTGCGGTCGATCAGCCGCAACAGTTCGTCGGGATTGGTCACGTTTTCGGTATCGGCAATGTAAGTGGACGGATCTATGTTGTAGATGATGACGCCCGCCTCGCCGGCGGCCGCCATCAGATAGGTACCGGTGGGATCCAGCTGCGCATCGTGAATGATTTCCTTGTCACCCCGGATGCGGCTCTGCACAGGCTGCATATAATTGAATGCCTGCAGTTTGGTCGCACTCTGGCCGTTGGCAACCTCCACCCGGATATCGGCCCAACCCAACTGGCCCGGAGGGGTGATGAATTCCAGCAACTGGCCGCTGATCACCTTGATATGTTCGGCGGAGACATTCTGCTCGGCGACGTAAACCCGCGTGGCAAGAGAACCGACCTCAAATCCCCGGCCGGTAATCCGAACCCGGGTGCCCCCGTTGACACTGCCCTCTGTGGGCGTTATCTCACCGATCAGCAGGGGTTCAACATATTGGATGGCGCCCAGCCGGCGGGCTTGGCGGCCGTCGCTTTCCGTCAGTGTCAGGGTGGCGGCACCGGGTAGGTGGGGCGGTGCGTTCAGGGTATAGCGCACCAGACCATCACCCAGTGACTGCTGCTCGACCAGGGCCGCGGGACTGCCGGACACCAGGAAACTGGGCGATTGGGAATGCCTGGCGATCACCTGGACCTGGCCACCGGATACGGGCACCGCACCGGGTTGAACGTCCAGGATTTCCGGCGAGGGTCCGTAACCGCTGCCGGTGGTGAAACGAATGGTCTGATCGATCAGGCCGACACTTCTTCGGGCGCCAGTTTCCGGGTACAGATTCATTCTGTACTGGGCGTCGGCCTGTAGAACGCCTTGTGGTTCTATAACCACTACGCGGGAATTCTCGCCCTCCCTGCGAACAACAATATCGATTTCTTCTCCCTGAGCTGTGCCGTCCTCTCGCACCAGGGAAAGATAGCGGGACAGATACTGGTTTTCGGATTGGCCGTCGGGGATATCCACTGACAGACTGAAGCGCAAACGTGGCTGTACATCCCGAGCTACTCCCTGAGCCCCATCCGCCGGATAGGTATCCATCAGATCGGGGGTCATAGAATCCACAAGATTCAGACGGGTAACACGCGACTCGAGCTTGGCATTGTGCGCAAAGATAAAAAGGCCGTCGTCACTGTAATGGAGCGGGTTGCGCGGCGAGGCAACCGTGGCACTGCTATACCGTTCCACGAAATTATCAACGCAGGCAACCGATTTCACGGAATCGTGAACAACGATATTCCCGGGCTGGCTGACATCCATGATTGTCAGATAGTAGTTGTAAGTAATTGGTCTGCCGGGACATTGCTCCTTCCGCAGCAGTGGCAACAAGGTTCCGCGACCGTGCATATTTTCCAGTGCACCCGGCAGGGGAAAGCCATTGTCGATGTACTGGCCTTCCAGAGCCGCGTGGGATGGATTGCCCATATCGTACAATCCTACCTCGCCTCCGCCGGCCGACAGGCGAGCGAGGGACGGCAGTATACCCAGATCGCTTATTGCTCCAGCAATCCTTGAAGCACCCAATTGGGGCGTTCCGGGCAGTGTCAAATCGTAGGTGACAATGGTACTTTGCTTTTTCCCCGTACTGACCACAACGTACAGCCTGCCGTCGCGAACCGCAAAATCCCGAACGTTGAGCGGCAGCGTCTGTCCACCGACACTCGCGTCGGACAGGACCCGAACTATACCCGGTTTCAAGGCATCGGAAATGCTGACCAATACCACACCCTCGTCGCCGGCATTCAGCAACAACAGGTCATCGGCCACCAGCATGCCACGTGGCGCCCGCTGCAGCGGCAGCGGTATCGAATGCAGTATATCCCTGTCCTTGCCGACATCGGGATCAGCCGCGCCGGGAAGCCGGGTTTCGCGGTCGTAAACCAGCAGCCAGACCTGATCCTGATAGGGAGTGTTGATATAGGCGGTACTCATGCCGCCCGCCGCAACATAGAGTTTGCTTTCCCCCAGAGCCATGGCGGTGGGCATAAGATCCTTGGGCAGATCAAAGTATCCCAGACCGTGCATGGGCGCCGCCTGGCCTATCGCATCCCGTTCATAGTGCACCAGGCTGATCCAGCCCGGCGAGACAAAAGCGTCGAATTCCTCTTCCAGGGTAGTGGACTCCGGGTTGAAACTCCCCCGGGTACGCCGGGCTTCTCCCAGCACATAAATCAGTCCGAGGTTGGAGTCAGTGGCGATATCCACAACATTGCCCGGCGGCAGCCGCAGGGCGTCCGGCACCAGTTGCGAAGGCAATCCCTGCTCCATGCGACCCCGATCATTTTCTATTTCACCAACACTGAAAGGCGCTCGCGTGCTGAGCGAGCGGTTAACGGAAAGTTGCCCCATAAAGACCGCGTTGGGCAGCACCGCCAGACTGGTGCCATCGGATATTTCCAGGTCGACAAAACCGCGGTAGTTGTTGCCAAAGCTCGGCACCACCCAGCCCAGACGCTGACCGCTGATCAGGGTGAGACGGTCGTTGTCGACACCTACCGTCTGGGCCTGATCGCGACGCCCGCTGGGATAGGCGCTCACGGACACCCCTTCGTGGAAGCCGTATCCGACGATCTCCACCCGGTCACTGACTCCGGACTGACTGACGTTCACCACTGACGGGGTGACGAAACTGATATGCAAAAGGTCAACGTAAGTAAATCCGCCCACCACCGTGCGATATACACCGCTATCATTGGTCACCGTCACCGCTGCGGGTCCGGCGTAGTGTGGATAGGTGGTAACGACCAAGCGGTCGCGCTCTTCGCCGGACTCGCCGGCGGGCAGATACTCGTCGATTACAACCCCTTGCCCACCGATAGATACCGTGGGGATTTGGCCAAAATTGTAGCCCGTAATGATAACTCTGGTACCGCCTTCCACGCCTCCTCGATCGGGAGTAATGGAAACTATTTCAGGTTGGGCGATCGCGCCGCTCAATGAGGTGTGAAACGAGAAGCGATAATCCCGGGCCAGGGGGTTGCCGGTGAGCGGTGACAGTCCAGCGTGAATGACCACAACGTACTCGGTTCCGGGAATCAATTCGTCCTGCGGTGCTATCTCCAGGAAACGGTAGGCCAGATCTTCACCCCGTTCGGCAAAGCGCACGGCAAATTGATCAGATACGTCCTCACCGAGCATGTAGCTTCCATCTCCGGCGGGAATCACCGCACCGCGGTACACGCTGACATGGTTCGCCAGTTGCGTATCCGGCGGCAGTACCGCCGACAGTTCGATGTCGATGCTGGACAGATCCGTGCTGACCTGGGTCGCGTCCGCTTTGGGGGTATGACTGGCGACCACCAGTTCGGACAGCTCTATGCGATTGATGCCTCTTTTGCCGGAAGCCACCTGGATGGCGCCACGCGCCAACGTCAGATCCCGGGCGGCAAAATCGTCTTCGCTGGCGTAGCGATGAATCATGACCGGAATGGTGGGGTCGACCCTCGGGTCATCGAGTTTTTCCAGGTCGATCACTTCCACCACCGTCTGCGCCGGTCGATCCTCCTGGTCGGCATACAACACAGAAGCGTAGGCCAGGTTACCCGCCACATGCACGCCGTAAACGCCCTTGGAAACCAGGTCGCCACGGGCCGGGTGCAGCTCTATGGCATGGGCAAGTATCGGGTTGTGCGGATCGGCGATATTGATGACGTTGAGCTGGGAAACCCGACCATCCCCCGCCATATCGGTCACATAGGCCCTGTTGCCAACGATCTGCAGGCGGTTGGCCACGCCGAGCGTGTTGACGCGGGCCACTATGGGCAGGCTGGGATCGAGAATGTCGGCGACCACCAGTCCGTCGTGGGAGGCCGCAATATAGGCGTACCTGCCCCTGATCTTGACGTCCCGGGCATAACCATTGGGCTTGATATAGCCAATATTGTAGGGAGCCGACAGGTCCGAAATATTGAATACCTGAACACCGCCGTGACCATTGGCAACAAAGACGAGATTGTCAACTCTGTCCAGACCGTACGCCTGGATATAAGGAAGATTCGCCCGGCCGGACAACAGGTAGGGAAGTCCGAATTGATCATCCTCGTTGCGCACACCAAAGATCAGCAGTTCCGCCCGACCATTTTCCAGGTAGCGGCCGCCGGTTTCCGGGTTGCGATCTATCTCGCTGGACAGGTGCCCGTAGAATGCCAGACCATCGTCGGGCTTGAGATCCGATGGCACCCCCTGCTTGCTGGCAAGCACAACGTTGGCGTCGGCGTGAATCGCCGAAATACTGCCGGCAAATACTTCGCTGGCGCCATTGAGCAACTCCGAATAGACGTAGACACGTCCATCATCCGAGTGCTCCGAATCGAAATCGGCGATAAACAGTCCCGTACAAACCGGGCAGTTCAATGGCGCCGACGACTCGTAGTCCAGACCCAACCCGGTTTCGATTCGGGATGGATCCTGGATGGACCAGGCGCCCAACATGGCGCCGGTGCGTTCCGCGCTGCGGAACTGAGCCACGGCATTGTAATAGACCTGGTCCGACGCCTCTCTGGCGTCCTGGCCCGGACCAGGCTGAAAGTATCGGCGCTCACTGACCGCCAAACCCACTTCGTGAACAGTTTCCTTGCTGACCAGATGGTTCTCGGTTCTTATTTGTGCCGCGATACGCACTCGCTCCCGATCATGACTGCCGCGCCGGAGAATACGGCCATCGGAGAAATGCCCCCAGTACACATAATAGTGGTTATCCGGATCGCTCAGCGCGATATCCGGCCTGACCGCCTGATTGTCGTCGCGATGCAATGACAACTCTCTGCTATCCAGCGCAACCCAGGTGCCATCCGCCGACTGGAACTCCCGGGTCCAAACCGCGGACACCTGCCGCTGTGATTCCACCCCGATATCCGTAACACCCACTACCGCAACCGTCGATTCGCCCGTGGTGAGAATATCCCCGTCAAACGGGCGTAACACTTCCAGTCTGGGTCTGACGGTATCTTCAACCACACCCACGTGCACAACCTGGGACTTGCCGCTTTGACCCAGCACGTCATAGGCGATGGCCTGTAATGCAAATCCGTCAACACCCTGAGGCGGGTCAATCACGGCGCGGTAGTGATGATCCTGAGCAAAGGATCCCTCCGCCACCGTCATACTGGCATAGGCGGTATAGGCCAAGGTGCCATTGACATGGAACTCGACACGGTCGATGCCCGAAGGTCCCAGGTCGTCGTGTGCTTCGACGATTATTTCGATCTGCTGACCATCGATGATAACGGAATGATCGTTTGCCGGCTTTATGATCTCGGCCGTTGGCGGTTGATCGGGCACGATCAGCAATTCGCGCACAACCGATGCCGGCAGGTCGGATTCAAAACCGTCGACATCCCTGGCTATGGCTCTGTAGCTGATGACGCTGCCCACCGCATCCCTGGGAATCTGAACGTGAAACTGGAAGGGTGCCGCCCCGTCAGTGGCTACCCTGCTGTAGTCAGGCAGTTCAAAGTTTTCACCAAGGGCCTGCCACAGTTCTACCTGCGCAACGCCGGCTTCAGGGTCATGGGCAATCACGGAGACGACAATCTGCCTGCCCGCGGCCACTTCCTGCAGGTCGGACCCGAGATTGAACCCCCTGGAATCCAGCACCTGTATTTCCTGGACAATGGGCGGCAGGTTGCGCACCAACTGGACGGGGTGCTCAACAATAGTGGTATTACCGGCGCCGTCTGTTGCCGTGACCTTGAACAGCAGTGGCAGACTATCCAGCGCCACCTGATCCGGCGGCACGGCTGCGTAATCGTCGATCCTGCCCACGGCAAGACTACCGGAATAAGGCGGATTGAGCAGCAGGTGTTCGACCACAACGTCCTCGTCGGAGAACACCCCGTCGAGATTGCGGTCAGCCAGCAACTGGACTCGCAGTGACGTTACGCCAATGTTGTCAATGGCTTCTACATCATAGGGCAGATGGCGATTTTCCGTTACGGTGGCGCCTGACGCCGCCGGGAGCTTCACGGTAACCTCCGGCGGCTCATCATCCCTGTCCACCGAGACAACCACAGGGTTGACGGTCTCGACAGTACGGGGACTACCGGCAAGCCGCCGCTCCGTAGCAGAGGCGGTCAATGTGATATTACGCCCCGCTTGACCGTAGGGAATCTCTACCAGGAAGTCATAGGGATAGGATGTTGCCGTGAAGCTTCGGTCGCCACCGACTAGGTTCGATGCATTCAAAACAACTCTGTCAATGCCCACGTCATCGATGGCGTTGACTTGAACCAGAATACGGTCTCCCTCGGTAACGCGATCACCGTCAACCGGTATGCCGATGATTACCGACGGCGGCGTATCCTCCACTATCTCGACGACAATCGTCTCAGTAGCGATATGATTGTCCGGATCACCAAATGCGGCGCCGTAAGTATCAATGGCTTCCGCGTAGAGACGAACCCTGTTGTTCGCCGGGTTCACCGCGTCATACGCCGGCAGTGGCACCATAAAGCTGTATGGTGGCTGGTGCAATCGCTGCGCGAATATCTCCGCTTCCGCGCCAATGGGACCGTAATAGGCGACCAAACGCAGGGAATCTATACCAACCGCATCGTAGGCATTGACGTTGACGTACAGGCTGGTACTTTCCACCTGTTTGCTGCCATCCAGCGGCTGCACAATATCGATCACCGGCGGCTCGTTGACGCGAATCGGGTAACTGACTTCGCGCTGGCCGGAATTACCTGAATGATCGTGGGCCACTACCCTTACCCACTTGTCAAACCTGACGCCGTCTTCAATGACCACTCCCGGAAACTGTGTGGCAATGTCCGGTATTCTTGGCACATGAATATTCTGATTGTAAATAGGCGTGTATATGCTGTTGGTTGTTACCGTATCAAAATCCCTGGCGGGAATACTGGTTATGGTCCTTACCGCATTGCCGTAAGGTAGCACCTGGTAGCTGTCGTCAGGCAGACGTACGCCGTAAGTGGTATAGACCGCCAACTGCGCAACCTTGACGTTGTCATAGGCTCGGAATGACAGCTCAAAATCAGAGTATTCCGGTGGTCCGTAACCAATGGGCGGCGCCATTACGACCACTTCAGGATTAATTTCGTCCGCAGCAACGATAATCTCGACTTCGTGCCGACCTATAGCACCTTCCGAATCGCTAATCTGTGCTGTGAGAGTGACAGGCTCATTGTGCCGCAAAAACCCTGCCGGAACGCTGTAGACAAACGTACGCTGCTGCGCGTTTGGACTATTTTCTCTGCCATATTGATTGGCGATATCAATCGAATATCGAGTTTCATAGGCATCATATATTTCATCAAACGCTTGCTGAATTGCGCCAGATCCGCCGGCTGCGTTCGGACTAGGGAGAACCTGCAGCCGATCAAGGGGCACGCCGTTGGCATAAAAAGTCAGATCGCCCCAATGTAGCTCTCTATCGTCCGTGGCGACAACACCAACCTGGATTTGAAATGTTCCCGCGACAATATACTGCTGATTCGCCGGCGAGGTAATGCGCACTTCCGGCGTGATATTGTTCATGGGGTGAACCAGAAAGCTGCGCATAGCCCTCTGGCCGGTATTGTCCTCCAGCAACAACTCGTACTCGGTCACCTCGGACTGATTGAAGAGTATTTCGACACTGGCATCTGGCACGTGCCGCACCAAAGGATGAGGGCATTGCGTCAGCATGTTCTGCTCATGCTCCACTACACGCGACCCGTCCCGATTTACGCGCACGATCTGATAGCTGGCCAGCCCCGCGTCATCGGACAATTCCGCCGTCACCCGAAAGGTTTCGCCGGTTCTCACCCAGAACTCGCCATAATTTAGGCGATCCGCCTGGGTTATGACGTTTCGGTAACGGTTGTCTACCTTGTATGAAGCAAACTCCCTAAAGGCCAACTGCGGCGGACTGTTTGGCGACACCGTCAAAGCGATGTGATCGGAACGACTCAAGCCACTGCGATCTTTGGCTATGACCCGTAGGTTCAACTCGCCTGAGGTATAGCTGTCCGGCACGTCGTAGTAGAAAGCATATTCGGACTGATTGAACACACCGCCGATTTCCGATACGAAGCCGCCATCGTCATAGAGCCTGAGAGACTCGAAACCGCGAGAGTTATCGCTGAAACTACCCAGCAATGGAATACGTGACCTACGCGTGGTGGCCGTACCGTAGGCCGGCGAGGTAATACTTGCAGTGGGCGACAACTCATCTCGAGCAATGTTTCTAGTCAACAAAGGCTGCAATGACAACAAGTCTCGCTCGCGAGAGAACCTGTCTATGCCAACAGCGTAAACCTGGTAATCGAAGCCGGCCAACGATGCTGGCACCGAGGCGAAATATGCCTCCGAAAAGGGCGCTTTTCTTTCTCTGCTTGCTGGTGCGGATTGAAGGAAGCCGACACCACCATCGCGATGATCGTCCCGCAAAAACACGGTTAATCTATCATCGCCCTTCGGACTAATGCGGGTGGTACCGGTATCGTACTCCAACTTACCTCTAACGCTGCCCAACTCAATATGCAGCCACCTCAGGAAATCAGGCACTGCATTTCCTTCCAACACTTCCAATACTGGCGTAATTACCAGTTCCGTGACATCACCTGGAACCCAATCTGCCAAAACCAACCGCTCATCAGTGGCCAGCAAATCCTCATGTGTGACCAACACCTTCTCATACTCTCCTCCGCAGCCACTGCCACCGCGATAGGACAATAAATAGTTACTCCTGACACCATCCATTCGCAACTGCAGGGAGTTAATACGTTCGCCGACCTGAGCGTAGACACTGGCGATCCCCTCCGAAAAGGATAGATATGGCTGTCCGTTCAGACTCAGAACACCTTGCCATTGCAATGATTCTGGATAAGAAAAAGCTACGTTGCTCAGCCGTTCGGTAAACGGATCCTCCAGAGCAGACACGCCTCCTCGTATAGCTCTGCGCTGCGGATCATCCAGGCCCGACAGCGATGCAAAAAGAGGATATATGCGGGACTCACCATAATCATCTTCCAGACGCAGCTGGTAGTACGATAACGCCCCTTGAACTGGTCCATCCAGGGGGCCAAACTGTTCCACTGTGATAGTAGGAGGTTGATCCGGCTCAAGCCTGATATCCTTGGTTACAACTGCGTGATTTTCTCGTATATCCCATGCTTCCACTACCAGACTCAGCGATACACCCTCTTCCGGCAAGGGGCTGTACCGCGACAAGTCGATAAAGTCTTCTTCTATACGAACAGACTTGGAATTGACGTTTTCCGCAAAAAGCAGCTCGTGTACTTCATCGTCGATCAAGCTGATACGATAGGATTGAACCAGTACATTGTCGACAATCGTAACATCAAGACTCGTTTCCTGACGATCATACAGCACCGACGACGGACTGTTGATCTCGATTTCCGGCGGCTCATCATCGATTTTGATAGTAACCGTAACAGATGGCGATTTGGCTATATTGCCGCCATTATCCCTGGCACGCACAAAAAACTGCATACTCTGCCCGGCATAGTTATCGAACTCAGAGGGAAGTCTCACTCTACCCTGGTAGTCGGTATAAAACCTTTCTCCAGCGATGACACTCCCCAAGGACGCTGGATTCGGCACCTTGATTTGTTCAACGCGATCATTGCGGCCAAACACTTCCCAGGGAACCTCAATCTCTTCCCCACCCTCAAGGACAAATATCGCCAACAGATCGGAAACGTAATAGTTATCGCTGGCGGTTCCCGATACAGAAAAACTTTCTCCAGGATAGCGGGAAAAATCCTGATCTGGCTCTGACATGCCAACAATGGGAGGTTCAAGGTCCTTGAGTATTTCCAGATCCAGTACCTTTTCAGTTACTTGGTTTCTGCTATCAACAGCCCTGACACCAACCTCAACAATGACGCCATCCGGGATATGAGGAACTCGCAGAGTGGCCCGAAAATACTCGTTGCTCTCAATGATCTGATCCGACTGTGCCTGATTATATGACCGAACAACACGCTCTTGACCATCGGTACGTTCAAAAAATACCACTTCCGAGACTCTGCGATCATCGCTCACCAGCGCGTTAATTGTGAGAGACTCCCCCTCCACAAGCCGGCTGCCAGGAGCTGGATGACGGATGGATATGCTGGGCGGAGAATCAGCGGCCACATCAAAATGCCAGTTTGATTGGTCACTATTGCCGTAGATATCGGTGGCTTGCAATACAAACGTAAGCGACGATGTGGCATCCGGAACCGTATAGGCGAAAGAGGCGGTTAACGACTTTTGATTCAGGCTTGATCGACTTGCCACCACGTTACCGTCGACCGATACAGACCAACCGGCCACCCTGGTTTGGTCCATGATTTTCAAGCCAACCTGTACCATTTCATCCACGTAAAGTGTGGTACCGGGAATCGGGGAAACTATAGAGGCGACAGGCGCAGTCGTGTCTTCCCTGATAACCACATTGTGAACATAGGTCTCAGAAGCCTGCCCGTGTTGATCATAAGCCACAACACTGACAACCATGTTTTGATCGGAGTTATCAACGGTATAGTCCGCAAGATCTATGGCATCGCTCACCTGAACACTACGCAACGGAGCCAATCCGGTGGCTAGACTGAACACTGATTCGTTAACGATTTGCCCACCAATAGCGTAGAATACTTCGACCCGATGCACGGCCCGATCATCCCGGGCTAATACGTCCACCCTAACCTCGTCCATGGGAAAGTAGGAAATCTTGTCAGTTACCACTTCCACTACAACCGGCGCCTGATCCTGAACTACGTGAATAACCGCCTCGGCAGTTGAGGCGTTTCCCGCCTTGTCGTAGGCGGTGATGGAGATTGGATAGGGATCAAAGGAAACATCTTCCAGTCCGGAAAATGCCGGAGCCGCTACAAGTCTGATGGCACTGAATGCGCGCAGAGTGCCGGGAATTTGCTGCAAGGGAAATTCATCACCAGTGAGCAAGTCCTGTTGCTCTCCGGTCAAAACGTATCGAGAACCTTCCCGGCGAACGCCGCGAAGCTCGATATTTGTAGCCCCAACGTTGTCATAGCCAGCAGCTTTTATGACAAATTCGCTGCTCTCCACTACTTCGGCCACGTCCCTACCCGCGTGCACATGTGATATTTCGGGCGAAGCAATATTGACAACAGGCGGTTCTTCATCATGGCCCAAAGTAACGCGAACACGATTGCTGTCCCCAGTCTGCCCGGACACATCAGTGGCGACAGCGTGAATGGTAAGCACTTGCTCTTCGGTTATTTCTTTCGGTGTTTCATAAAGCACTGCGTAAGGCGGGGAACGATCCGTACCAACCAGTATATCATTGACAAAAAAGTCCACCTTATCAACACCCAAATCATCGGTGGCATTGGCTCTAATGGGGATGGGCAAACCGGATACGAACGAAGCACCCTCTTGCGGGTTTGACAGGGCAACCGTCGGCGGCTGATCCTCTCGGACGGGGATCCTGAGCACCTCGGAAGAGCCTACCCGCTCGTGAAAATCCGTCACCCTGACCCTGAATCTCAGGGTATCACCAAGTTGCTCCGGATCTGCTGTATAGTTGAATTGTACCGTTTCCACCTGTCGGGCAATGGCATTCACGTCCTCGCGGTTACCACCCACCTGACGGGATTCGATAATTCGGTCCCCCAGGTAGAAATCCACGCGAACGCCCAAATACAATGTATCATCAGAGACTTCAACAGCGATGGGGATGGTCTGCCCAACGGTGATACTGGTTCCAGGCAATGGACTGGTTATCGACGCTAGCGGGGGAGAATTTTTTATAACCCGAACCAATTTTCCCGCAGAGTCTTCCCGGGCACCAAATCGTGAGTGAACCCGTGCGAAAACCGATACACTGGTCTCGTTGGTCGAGATAGCGGGCACATTGGCCTGTGACCTCCAGACTTCGTAAAGCTCGCCCGGGTCCTCCGGATCGAATTCGTTTTCCCGCACTTCAAATGCCGGGAAGTTGGCCTCAGCGACCTTAACACCATCAAGAAAGTACTCCACATGTGAAATACCACTCGCGGACATTACATCTTCCGATAGATCTCCCAGAGAACTCGAAACCTGTATGGTAAGTGGTGTTCCCTCAACAACGCGCTGGTTGTCCACGGGCAACTCGAAACTATACTCGGGTACAGTACCTCCCTCATCGTTGATAACCTGGACCACTTTATCCGCCGACCGCTGGCTTTGGTTCGCAGTGTCTGTCGCCACCGCGGCCAGTACCAGCGCCTGCCCTTCCATACCCTCCGCTATCGGCAGAATCAATTCGTAGGGGGGCGATGTACGGCGGCCAATCACCACGTTGTCCATGGTGAAGGCCACTTCCTGTATACCGACGTCGTCTTCTGCTTCCGCCCTGATCACAAGGTTGTCATTGATCTTGACCGAGGCGGGAACGAACAGATCGACAGCCGGCGGAGCATCCATTGCCAACACTGGCACCTGCGCCACAACACCGGGCAGTTCACTCAACGTTATCTCGATATAAGCTGGTGCCCCCTCGGGGATCACAGCGGTAGATTTCAAAGCCCCTCTATGATCAACCGATAGCAGCGAATCGTAGGGCGAACTTACCGCAATCCGGGGCCTCCAGACCGAGGCAACCTGCGCGCTGCTGCCATCGTCAAATAGTGCGGCCAACTCCGGCAGCGGGTAGAACCTGTTCAGCCTTTCAAGTACGAAAGGCTCGCCCGGGTCATAGCCTCGCAGGCCAATACCGGTCAGGACCTTGGTAAAATCGACTTCGACGGGGACCTGAACCGCCGGAAGACCGGGGTAGGATACGGTGATATAGACGCTCTGCCCCCCGGTCTCGGCACTGGCATATACCACACCACCACTGGTAACGCTGACGAGATCGGGGTGCGAGGACTGGTACTGAATTCCGTTACCAGGGCCGCTGAGATCAACCACACCTCTGAACTGGAAGTCTACCGACGGCTGTATAACTGGCGTCTGCAGGGGATTGTTGATAACAATTCTGTTGGTCGAGACAATCAGCGCGTTGGCTTGCTCCTGAATGCTGTCACCGGTAAACGCCACTCTGGACACAGAAGCCCTGTTGCCTGACGCATCCACTGCGAAGGCTTCAACCAACACAATGACATCATTGGCGATTGCGGCGTTGGAAAGGTGCTCCTTAATGGGTAACGACAGAGTATAGGTTGACTGTCCATCCCGAACAGGGTATACCCTCCGAGTGCCGCTTGAGTGGGCAAACGCTTTGCGCCGGGCTTCCGCAATAACGCCACCGGCCGCTCGAATATCCGACGCACGCAGCCCGGTGACATCAAAGCCGACATACTGGATGTCAGTATCATCGGTCGCGTTGATAACGGTATTTAGTATCTGACCCCCGTCAGCTTCGCTGATAGAGACAGTATTGAATTCAATACTCGGCGGATTGGTTTCGTAGACAAACGCTTCCTGATGCGAACTGGTAGTACCATCAACAAAAACCAACTCTATACGGGGGGAAAGATAGTTGGCGCCGCTGGCAGTAAAACTGAAGAAGCAGTAGCCCGGATAGGAAAAGTCCCGATAGCTGTCGGCACTGGCAAGCCGTTGCATATTGCCAGCAACACCCGCAGACACACTTGCCACAGAATCACAGCTTCCCACCGCAGCTGTGTAGCTGGCCGAAGCTGCGCCTGGCTCCAACGGAGCTGAAGTGCGAATATCCACGACCGCTGCCGCACTAGCGGCAGAACAGAGCGCTAAGTATCCGGCTAGTACAATACGGAAATAACTGGCTGCCGACATTCCGATCCCACTGCACTTGCCGCGTTCCAGCCCCGACAAGGGGCCTGCGTTTGCAGGGGTACATGTTCAGCAAAGTCCACACACAAAGAAGGTCCGCCTCAACAGCGAACAGGCAGAAAAATTCGGGGACTACACTCGACTGAGCTGAGCTGGTCTGAAACCCTGGTTTCGTAACGGAAAGTGTAATTAGTTATCGTAGTTCGAATACCGCTACGAACCACTCCCTCCCACTAAAGTGGGTCCTTGTATTCGAGAAATCCAAGGCCGCAGCACACCGGACCAATGTTGATTTCAGCGTTGAGTAATCATAATCAAAAGAGAACTGCGTCACAACCCCAGACTGCCAGCCTAGCTATATCATTTGGTTATAAAGCCCATTGGACACTAGGCGATCAGCGCCTCTACCCCATCTGCCACGCAGACAATGGGGTCTTCCGGTGCCAGAGCATGGTAGTCGTGAGCCACCACCCGTGAGCGCTCATAGTATGATGGTTCATTTAACAAACGGTTAACGAGGGCTACAACCGATTCCGGCGTCTGGTCTCTGCGCAACCCTAGGCCCACCCCTAAGGATTCCGTACACAAGGTGTTATGTATCTGCTCCGGCTGGGTCGGCATCAACAACAAAGGACAGCCGTTATACAGCGCCGTGGATATCATGCCCATGCCAGCATGACAGATCACCAGATCGGCCTGACTCAGTGCGCCCTGCAGATCCAAGGGCTGATCACATATAATCAATCTTTCACTGCTGAAGCGCTGCAGTTTGGTCGCACCTTCGCCCGATAGAAAACACACAACGTCGTACCCGCCTGCACTCAGTCCTTCCAGCACAGTGGTAACCTGAGGCTTGTCCGCCTTTAGATAAGCGAAAATTCGCTTGGTGGCCCCAGGGCGCCAACATGGAGCGGGTAAACCCCCGGAATTGATAACGGGCGCAAGATAATGAGCCGAAGCACGGTGGCGGCGATACAGGTCGTATGCCGGTAAGTGGGTCATGAAATGAACATTTGCCCCCAGCAGATCTCCGAGACAACGACAGTCATTTACTTTGGACGACGAAATTACCGAACGTACAACTTTTAGAACCCGCTCCTCCGAAACCCTACCCTCGGCAAACTCCGTCCCCGACCAATAACACATGTCAATAGGAGAACATCCGGGTTCCGGGTGATAGTATCCGCACCCAAAAAGCAACTGCGGATGATTCCTGTCGAGGCAAGCCAACTGCGCTGTAGGTGCGTAGTCAAACACTACGACATCCGGTTCCTCCACCGCCAAAAGCGACTGCCAACCCTGCACAAGAGGCAGCAAATGCTGTGGGTCGTCATACCCGCAGTGCAAGAGGATATCGGCATAGCTGCGGGTGGGTCCGGGAACATCCCGGGAAAAATTTATCGGCGCCTGAAAAACCTTCGCTTCGCCAGGGCTCAAAAACTGGTAGACACTGGCAAGATTTTTCGCCACCAAAGAACACTGGTGCCCTCGCCGTTTCAACTCCTTCAACAACGGCACCAACTTGCCTACATGACCCAGGTAATTCCCAAATTCCCAGGCGAGCATTATTTTTGCCACAAATGGGTCCACCGGGGTCTAAAATTGGCCTCGCACGAGACGCACATAGTGATGATTGCCGCGAATGCTGTCGTGCACAACTCCGCTGCCAAAATCCACCACCCAGGCCGCTTGAGCGTAGTCAACAAACGGCGAGGAGGACCAATAGCGACTGGGTTGTGCATCGGGAAAAGGCTTAGCATCAAGGGTCGGAATGCCGCACGGAAGACCAACCAAAGATGCCAACTCATTGACGTTGGGTAGCCGCCATCCGACGCGGTACGCCTCTCCCAGTTCGTCCGGCGAAAAGGCGGAAACGTCGGCGGACAGCGCTTCTTCCCAGGTCATGGCCTGCGCATCGCCCTGACACTGACCGCCAGACCACACTTGTCCAAGACTGCACCGCGTCCATGTCAATCCCGTAACTTCGTCAACAAGCCGGTCATCTTCGAGCCGGTATTTCAGGCTTGGGCACACAATCTCGCCCGCCTCCTGGCCACGAACCAGACGCACCCGATGAGCACTATCCTTGCCTTGTACGTAACTGTGACCATAGTCCAACCCCACCGTCCAGGCCAGACTGGCATCACTGAACTCGTCACTGGCCCAGTACCAGCCTATCGTTGTCGAAGGGAAGTAAGTGGAATCCAAAGCTGGTCCGCTCCGCCCGGCATGGGCAATGGACAGCAATTCCGATCGGGATGGCAATCTCCAATCGTGGTGTCCACACAACCCTTGGGCATTGACAGCCTGCACATAGGAGGCGGTGTCACAATCGGAACCAAAACATTCCCCACCATTTGCCGCTCCCTCCCAGTCCACTTCAGGCTCATCCGTATACCAACTGTAGGTGTGGCCTCCGTCCCGCAACCCCTGGTCGTTATCTTTCACTTCCCACCAAAGGCCGGTGTGATTGTCCTGCACACATGACCAAGCCTGCGCATAGGATTCCAGAGTTTCGCCTTGAGAGCCGATTCTACTCAGGTCGAATCCAGCAGAACCCGCACCTGCTTTGTCCAACAACCCCGCATGCGCCAGAGCATCGCGCCCCCTGGCTCCATCCTGACCGAACAGACCAGTAGTCTCGCAGGAGACCAACTCGCCATCGATATCAACACAATCGCTGATCCCGGTATCGTTGAGACCCAAGACAGGCGTCGCCCAAGGGCTTTGCCTGGCTTCTCCCAACCTATCACCGCTTACCGCAGCGACGGTAATCCGGTGAGCAACGCCGTTCTCCAGCCCCGAGAGGCGATAGGGAGACTTGGCAGCGATTATCGCCCAGGCAGCCTCCGACGACTGCCCATTGCCGTCGGTTTCTACCGACAACCGGTAATTGTCAGCCCCGGGTACGGACGACCAATGCAACAACAAGTGTGCATCGCCAATATCGACACGAAGATGGACCGGTGCCGACAACGGACCAGGGGGTTGGTAGTCCTCCTTCTCTGCATCCGACGCAAGATCCCGCCCACAGCCTGCAAGCAACAACAAACTGCACAACATCAGCCACGAAAACAGGCGCTGCGTCCCTAAAAAACCCTTTTCTGCACTCATCATAGTTCTCATTCTCCGTTGAACCATAGTGAACACTCAACACGCCCGATTCTACACATAGCACAATGTCAGGCCGCCCGCCGAGTACTCATCAAACTCCACCACCCCATGCTACAACACCGGCGCCGGAGGCCGCACATCACCATTCTGCCCACGGTGGCGCAGCAGATGATCCATCAGCGTCAACGCCAGCATGGCCTCGGCGATGGGCGTGGCGCGGATGCCGACGCAGGGGTCGTGGCGACCCTTGGTGACCACTTCCACGGGCTGGCCGTGAATGTCGATACTGCGGCCGGGAATGCGCAGGCTTGAGGTGGGTTTCAGGGCCAGATGGGCGATGATGTCCTGGCCGGTGGAGATGCCACCGAGAACGCCACCGGCGTGATTGGAGAGAAAGCCCTCGGGGGTGATCTCGTCCCGGTGCTCAGTGCCTTTTTGCGCCACGGACGCGAAACCGGCGCCGATCTCCACGCCTTTTACCGCATTGATGCTCATCAGCGCGTGCGCGATATCCGCATCCAGCCGGTCGAACACCGGCTCACCCAGACCCACCGGCAGGTTGCTGGCCACCACGGTGATTCGGGCGCCGATGGAGTTGCCCTCCTTGGTGAGCGCCTGCATATATTCTTCCATGACCGGCACCTTGTCCGGGTCCGGGCAGAAAAACGGATTCTGTTCCACCTGAGTCCAGTCCACCTGGTCGAGGGGCATGTCGACAACAATGGGGCCCAACTGGGAGAGGTAACCGCGCACTTCCACGCCCGCGTGTTCGCGCAGGTATTTTTTGGCGATGGCACCGGCGGCCACCCGCATGGCGGTTTCCCGGGCGGAAGCGCGGCCGCCGCCGCGATAGTCGCGAATGCCGTATTTCTGCAGGTAGGTGTAGTCGGCGTGAGCGGGACGAAACTGGTTTTTGATTTCGCCGTAATCCTTGGAGCGCTGGTCGGTGTTTTCGATCAGCAGGCCGATGGGCGTACCCGTGGTCTTGCCCTCGAAGACGCCGGAGAGAATTTTCACCGCGTCGTCTTCGCGCCGCTGGGTGGTGTAGCGGGACTGGCCGGGCTTGCGCCGGTCGAGGTCACGCTGCAGGTCCTCCTCGCTCAGTTCCATGCCCGGCGGGCAGCCGTCAACGATGCAGCCCAGCGCGGGGCCGTGGCTTTCGCCGAAGCTGGTGACGGTGAACAGTTTGCCGAAGGTGTTGCCGGACATGGGAGGCTCTCTGGGTAAATGAGGGGATTATACGGCAGTGGGGGGGATTGCCCAACAAGCCCTCATCACTCCCTCCCCCTACTCCTCCCCCTCTCCCCCTCCTCTATGGAGGAGGGGGAGAGGGAGCTTAGTGTTTTTGGGTGGTGGTGTCTTTAAGGTCCTGGGCGTTGAGGAGGAAAACGCCGTGGCCGCCCTGTTCGAACTCCAGCCAGGTAAACGGCAACTGCGGGTAGGCTTGTGACAGCGCTTCGGCGCTGTTGCCCACTTCCACAATCAACACACCTTGGTCGCTCAGGTGGGCGGCGGCTTCGCTGAGCAGACGGCGGGTGAAGTCCAGTCCATCGTCGCCCGAGGCCAGGCCAATGGCCGGTTCGGCGTGGTACTCGGCCGGCATGGCGGCCAGATCCCGGGCGTCCACGTAAGGTGGGTTGCTGACGATCAGGTCGTAGACCTGTCCCTGCAGGCCGGCAAAGAGGTCGGAGGAATGGGCGCGCACCCGGTCGCCGAGACCGTGCTCCCCGATATTGTGCCGGGCCACCGCCAGCGCATCCTCGGAGATGTCGCTCAGGTCCACCCGGGCGTCCGGGAAGGCGTAGGCGCAGGCGATGCCGATACAGCCGCTGCCGGTGCACAGGTCGAGAATGCGCCGGGGCGGTTCCGGCAGCCAGGGCTCGAATCCCTGCTGAATCAGTTCCGCCAGGGGCGACCGGGGCACCAGCACCCGCTTGTCCACCACAAAGCGCAGACCGGCGAACCAGGCTTCGCCGGTCAGATAGGCGGCGGGCACGCGCCGTTCCAGGCGCGCCTGCAGCAAAGCCAGCACCTGCTCCCCCTCCTCGGGGGTGAGTCGGGCATCCAGCAGATGGGGGTTGCGGTACTGATCGGACAGGTGGATGGCGTGCAGCACCAGTTGCGCGGCTTCGTCCCAGGCGTTGTCGGTGCCGTGGCCGAAATACAGCCCGGCCTGGGCAAAGCGGCTGGCGCCCCAGCGGATATAGTCCCGCACGGTTTTGAACGGGTGGACGGGTGAACTCACGAGTTGATTTCTCCTGTTGGTTGCGCGGCCGGCGCGGCTGATCCGGCGCAGTCACAAAGTCGTAAAAAATGCTTTACCGGGCCAAACTGTTGGCGTAGGGTATCCACCCCCCCAAGGGCGAGCTAACCTGAAATGAAAGAACACTTTGCCAATATTATCAGCGCTATCGGCGAGGATTTGAACCGGCCCGGCCTGGTGGAAACGCCGGACCGCGCCGCCCGCGCCTTCGAATTTCTCACCCAGGGCTATCAATTGACCCTCGATGAAGTGGTCAACGGCGCCCTCTTCCCGTCCGACTCCAGCGAAATGATCATGGTGAAGGATATCGAGCTCTACTCCCTGTGCGAACATCATATGCTGCCATTTATCGGCAAGGCCCATGTGGCCTATATTCCCACCGGCAAGGTGCTGGGGCTGTCCAAGGTGGCGCGCATCGTCGACATGTATGCCCGCCGGCTGCAGATCCAGGAGCAACTGACGGTGCAGATTGCTCAGTCCGTGCAGTCCATTACCGGCGCCTCCGGCGTGGGTGTGATCATCGAAGCCAAACACATGTGCATGATGATGCGCGGTGTGGAAAAGCAGAATTCCACCATGAAAACTTCGGCCATGCTGGGCAGCTTTCGCAGCAATCAGGCCACGCGCATGGAGTTTCTGTCGCTGCTGAAGTGATACGGCGCTAAGGCAACCTCAGGGCGCGGGCAGCAACACCACTTCAATGCGGGCACTGCGATCGCCCCGCCCCGCCGGGGCCAGACTGCCCAGGCCGTAAACCTCCAGACGATCCTCGGCAATGCCCCGCGCCAGCAGCTCATCGCGCAGATGCTCGGCGTAGCCGGTGGCGTTCTCGCGCTGCCGGGCCAGATCCGCGGCACCGTAATCGTGGCCCACCAGGGCGAGGCGCCAATCCGGGCGCCTTTGCAGTAACTCCACCAGCGCAGCCAACGGCGCGGCGCGCAACGACAGCTCGCGCTCACGCTCGGTGCCGCTCACGGAGAAACCGGGCAGCACCAGGTAACCGTCGCGTTCCAGCGCGTTCACCCACGTCTGGGCGGAAACATCCACCGGCGCCTCGGCCTGATCGGCGCGCAGCACCTCCACCTGCATAAAGACCCGCCGATTGCCGCGCATCACTGCATACAGCGAGACATACCAGGTGTACTCGTCTACCCCGGTGACTTCATAGGCGCCATAGTACTGGTGTTGGTCCAGACCGTAGAGCTGCAGCACACCGAAATGATTGTTCGCCCAGCTATTGCTGGTGCCGCAGTCCCGCCCCTGGCAGCTGTAGAGTTCCCGCAGGGTATGGCGCTCCAGTTGTCGGCGGTAGAAGCGGTAGCCATCGCTGGCGCTCTGGTTGGGGGGCAACTCCAGGGTTTTGCGCTGCAACTGCCCGGACAGCCGTCGCTCCCGGGTAATGCGCCAGAGGCCGTCGATGCGCTGGTAGTTGCCCAGTGCCAGTACATAGTTGTCCCGCTGCGCCTGCTCCTCCACCACCACCCGGGCATTGGGGAAATTCTCCAGAGTCAGGGCACTGGCAAACGCGGGCAGCAGAACCAGAACCGCGCCCGCTGCCAAGTGGTAAAGTCGATGCAATAGGAAAACCCGTGCGTCCATCAACACCTCACACCGGATGGTCGGTCAAAAACGCGTTGACCCGTTCGGCCACCGCAGACACCGCACCTTCCATATGCAGATGGTGACCACCGGGCAACAGCGTCACCTGAATGCCGGGATAACGACCGGCCTCCTCGAGATACCTGGGGTAGCGCTGCCGCAGCCCTTCATCGGCCAGCACCAGACAGGTAGGCGCGGCGATGCGGCCAACAAAGGCCGCTATCTGCTCCCGGGTCAAGCCAATGGCGGACGGCGCCAACAGCCGGCGATCGGTACACCACTGGTAGCCGCCGGGCACCTGTTTCAGACCGCGCTCGGTGAGACGGCGGGCGGCGTCGGCGCCCAGTGGGAAGACACCACTTTCCCGGGCTTTGGCTGCCTGCTCGATAGTGGAATAAGTGGTCTGGGATTTGCCCATCTGGGCACGCACCCCCTCGATGGAGGCGGCCAGTTGCGTGGGCGCGCGCTCGGGGCTGGCGGGCTCCGGAAAGAACCCCTCCAGCGCCGCCAAGCGGGCCACCCGATCGGGAAAGGTGCCGGCGGCCAGGGTGGCCACAATGGCGCCCCGGGAGTGCCCCAGCAGGGTGAAACGGGGCCAACCCAGATGATCGGCAATGGCGAACACTTCCGCCACATCTTCCCAGAGATTGTAGGGTGTGCTACCCGGGCGGTGCTCGCTGTGACCGTGGCCGGCCATATCCAACGCCAGCAGATGCACCCCGGCCAGACGGGGTGCCAACAGATCAAAGCTGGCGCTGTTGTCCAGCCAGCCATGCAGAGCCAGCACCGGTGGATCTCCTTCACGCCCCCATTCGCGGGCGGCGAAGCGCAGCCCGTCCACCTGCAGCAGGCGCTCTACGGGTGCCCTATCTGGCATGGCGCAACCAGTGCAACTGACCCAGCCCCGCCGCCACTGGGTCCGCTTCCATGGCAGCCAGGGAGGATGTGCCCATGGGGTTGGCGCCGGGCTCGGCGCCACACAGGGTATCCACCAACTGCCCCACCAGAGGCTGGTGGCTGACCAGCAGCAGCGAGGCAATATCGGACAATTCGAGTTGTGCCAACAGGGCATCCACCGAGGCTTCGGGCACCAGTAATTCAGTGGTGTAAATCTGCATGTCGCCCAGCAACTCACTGACGATCTGGGCAGTCTGTTGGGCGCGCACATAGGGGCTGGCCCAGAGGTGAGTCACCTCACCCAGATCGTCCAGGGACTCTCTGATGATGCGGGACACATCGGCGCGCCCGCGATCGGTGAGCTCACGCTGCATATCGGTTTCAGCCCGGTTCTCGGCCTGGCCATGACGCAGGACAAACAGGTTCATGCTGCCTCCGCTGATTCACGCCCGGACCTCCGGGCACATAAGCTTGGACCCGCAATCAGCCCTGGGTATCCTCGCCGGATTTGCCGGCGGGCTTGCCGCTGCTCTTGCGCGCGGGTGCCCGCTTGGCGCTGCTTTTGGCGCGACTGCCGCCGCCGGCCTTGACGTCGGGCCACTGGCTGAAGGGAAAGGGTTTTTCTTCGCTGTTGTAAGTCAGAAACTGCAGCGTGTGCAGAATATAGTGAGACAGGGACTGGCCGAACTGGCGCAAGTTGGCGTTGTCGTTGCCGGTCACCAGGGCAAAGATGAACTGCAGCAACACCACCACCGCCATCACTATGGCGGCGAAATAGAGCAGCACGGCAAACAGTACCATAAACAGAAAACGCAGCCAGTGGCTCGGTGAGAGCAGATTGGACTTGAGTTCGTCATTGTTCATTGCGGATTCCCCATGTATTCCACGTCGGTGTTCTGTTCGCCCAACATCAGATTGCGGGCGACATCGGCAATGGCCTTACCCTCGAACAGCACACTGTAAAGCCCTGAGACCAATGGCATATAGACGCCGAGTTCATCGGCCTTCTGCTTGGTCTGACGCAGGGTGTTGATGCCTTCGGCCACCTGCCCCAGTTCGGCCAGTATATCATCCAGGGACTTGCCCTGGGCCAGCGCCTGCCCCACCCGGTAATTGCGGCTCAGGTCCGAGGTGCAGGTAAGAATCAAATCCCCTACCCCCGCCAGGCCGAGGAAAGTCATGGGGTTGGCGCCCCACTCCCGGGCAAAGCGGCCCATTTCCGCCAGACTGCGGGTGAGCAGCATGGCCTGGGTGTTGTGGCCCGCGCCCAGAGCGGCAGCCATGCCGCAGATAATGGCGTAGATATTCTTCAGGGCGCCACCCAACTCCACGCCGTAGCGGTCGCTGTTGGCATAGACGCGAAAGGTTTCCGAACGCAGGGTCTGCTGCACGGCGGCGATCACCTCCGGCGACTCACTGGCGATCACCGTGCCTGTCTGCTGCTGCTGAACAATTTCCTTGGCGAAGTTGGGACCGCTGAGCACACCGATGAGGTGATCCGGCAACTCCTGCTCCAGCACCTGGCTCATCAGGGTAAAGCCCTGGGGTTCAATGCCCTTGGCGGTACTGATCACCATGGCACCGGACTTGAGCAGCGGCTTCATGTCCTGCACCACCTGACGGAATGAGTGGGTGGGAATGGAGACGAACACCAGGTCGGCGTCGTCGAGCGCGAGGGCCAAGTCCGAGGTAACCAGCAGCTCCGGCACCAGTTGATGACCCGGCAGGTAGTTGTCGTTTTCCCGTTGTCGCTGGGCCTGATCGGCCTGGGCCGGATCCCGCATCCAGAGGTACGCGGGGTGACCGTTGCTGGCGATGATGTTGGCAATGGCTGTGCCAAAGCTGCCGCCGCCCAGCACGGCGGCCTTGAGTATTTTGTTCATGATCGACAACCCCGTCTGGTGGGTGGCGGTGGTAGGCAAAAAGTAACGCTAAAACCGTCCGGAAACAGAACTCCGTCACTATTTTGCACAAAAAAAATCACATTTGGTTTGTCCACAAATTCTGTGGATAAGTTAGTGGATTGTTTTTGGGAAACTGACGCCAAGGCCCACTGTTGCTGGCCACCCCACAAATTGCACATTTTTTAATCTCATTTTTTTCTCCTTGTTTTTCAATGAGTTATGGAACAACTCCCGCGTCTGAGTCATTTTTCCCGCACTGTGCCCGCTCCGGGATCAATCGCCTCGCGAGGTGTGCATAAAAAGTTAGTAGCCCTTAACCGCACACTGGCCGTAGCCACAAAACTTTAACAATTCAAGTGTAGAGAGTGCCGATTTCGGTGCCCCAATTTGGGCGCCATTTCTCCCTTCTATATGAGAGCAGTATCACTGGCTGCGCTGCAGGGTGGCGTAACCGCCGTCCACATAAATCAGCGGGTCCACCACCAGCTGGGGTATCTCAACGGCCTCAATCCGAGCCACCAGTATATGGTGGCTGCCGTAATCCACCACTTGATCCAGCGTACAGAAAAAGGTCGCCTGGGCATCCCGCAGATAGGGCAGGTTTTCGTAACCCGGCGCCCAGTCCCCCACAGTGAAGCGGTCCACGTCCCCGCTGCGCCCGGCGCAGCGATTGGACACTTCCTCCTGACCGGCGGACAGGATGCTGATGGCAAAGCGGTTGCCGGCATCCACCAGATTACCCTGGCCGGAGATCTGCTTATTGACACACACCAACAGTGACGGCGGATCGTCGGACACCGAGGTCACAGAGGATACGGTCATGGCAAAGCGGCCGCCATCGGCGGTCTCAGTGGCCAAGACCCCGATACCAGACGCCAGGCGACGCATACCCAGTTTCATGGCGGTGACCAGATCGTTGCTGTGCATATTTCCTCCGGGGAATCAGGCCGCTATTCTGACGAGGCCGGCCGGTGGAAACAAGCCCCGGCGCGGGGGCAGTTTTTCATTGACGGAGCTGGTGGCCATGGGTATCATGCGCAGCTCCCGAAATCTGGTGGTGTTGTGATTGTCGGAGTGTAGCGCAGCCTGGTAGCGCGTCTGCTTTGGGAGCAGAATGTCGGGGGTTCGAATCCCTCCACTCCGACCAACCGGACCCGCAACACCAGGCTCGCAACGGTTGCGACCAGCATGCGCCCGTAGCTCAGCTGGATAGAGCATCCGCCTTCTAAGCGGATGGTCGCAGGTTCGAGTCCTGCCGGGCGCGCCATTTTTGGCTTTGGGAGATGTTATAGTAAGTTCTGTGACGGTGGCTGTAGCTCAGTTGGTAGAGCCCTGGATTGTGATTCCAGTCGTCGGGGGTTCGAGTCCCCTCAGCCACCCCAATTTCTCTCTATCTCATAATCAAATAGATCTTCCTGATCTATTTGATTGTCGCCCTTGAAATACTGGCGAAATTGCGTGGAATTCCTGGCATTTCAAGGGCTCGCGACCGGGCTGCGCCCGGCGGCGCGGCAGAGCCTGCCCCGCGAGCGTTGCGAGTGCTTTGGGCACCTCCGTGTGCCGCGTTAGTGCCTGTAGAGGGTTCCTTGCCCTTCTCTCTTGGCGAATGGCCAAACGCTGTGGGACAATGATCGCCCTCTTTTGTTTCGAGATGATTTTCACATGCCCGCACTGGTCCTCGACGGCAAGACACTGGCCCAAAAAACCGAACAGGAACTCTCCCGGCGCGTGCTGGCATTGCGCGAAAGCACCGGCCGCACCCCCATTCTGGCCACCATTCTGGTAGGCGACGACCCGGCATCGGCCACCTACGTACGCATGAAGGGCAACGCCTGTCAGCGGGTAGGCATGGAGTCGCTGCGGGTGGAGCTTCCCGGCAGCACCAGCACCGACCAGTTGCTGGCAAAAATCGCCGAACTCAACGCCAACCCGGACGTACACGGCATACTGCTGCAGCACCCGGTGCCGGAGCAGATCGACGAACGCCTGTGCTTCGACGCCATCAGTGCGGAAAAGGACGTGGACGGCGTCACCTGCCTGGGCTTTGGCCGCATGAGCATGGGCGAACCGGCCTACGGCTGCGCCACGCCCAAGGGCATCATGCGCCTGCTGCAAGCCTACAATATCGAGCTGAGCGGCCGCCACGCCGTGGTGGTGGGGCGCAGCCCCATTCTCGGCAAACCCATGGCCATGATGCTGCTCAACGCCAACGCTACGGTCACCATCTGTCACTCCCGCACCCGGGAACTGGAGCAACATATCCGCCAAGCGGATATACTGGTGGGAGCCGTGGGCAAACCGGAGTTCATTCAGGCCCACTGGATCAAGGACGGCGCCGTGGTGGTGGATGCCGGCTACCACCCGGGCGGCGTGGGCGACATCGCCCTGACGGACCTGGAGAATCGCGTCCACGCCTATACACCGGTGCCCGGCGGCGTGGGCCCCATGACCATCAACACCCTGATTTATCAGACGGTGGAGTCGGCAGAGCAAAAGCTCCAGCGCTGAAACAGCGCTAAGGCACCACCGGACCAACGGAAGATTGTTAACGGAAGTACCCCATGCGCAAATCACTGACCGTCTATTCAGCGCTCTGGTCCCTGGGATACTGCGGGATTGCCCTGGCCGACGAGCGCAACTTCTCCTATACCTGTACGCTGAAAGACATAGAGCGGCAGATTCTGGTGCGCTATCTGGTACCGGACCAGGATGTACCCTGCGAGATCTACTACCAGCGCGAGGAACGCACCGAACTACTCTGGCGTGCCAACAATCAGGAAGGCTTTTGCGAAAACGAAGCCCGGGACTTTGCCGACAAACACCGCCACTGGGGCTGGAAATGCAACGGCCACAACCTGCCCGAAGCCAAACCCCGGGACGACTTCTACTGATCCGTCACCATGCGCCTGGACAAGTTCGTCAGCCACTGCAGCGGCCTTTCGCGCAAACAGGCCCGGGCCCGCATCATCCAGGGGGCGGTAACCGTAGACGGCGCCGTGCAGCGGGACATCACCCGCCCTACTGACGCCGGGCAACAGGTCGCCCTCGATCAACAACCGCTCACCCTGCCCGGCAAACGCTACCTGATGCTGCACAAACCCGCCGGCTATGTCTGCGCCCGCAGCGACGGCGAGCACCCCACGGTACTCGATCTGCTGCCACCGGGCACGGATCTGCAGATCGTCGGCCGTCTGGATCTGGACACCACCGGCCTGCTGCTGCTCACCGACGACGGCCAATGGAATCACCGCATCACGACCCCGTCCAGCCGCTGCGCCAAAACCTACCGGGTGCACACCGCCGACCCTCTGAGCCCGGATCTGGTGGACGCCTTTGCCCGGGGCGTGCAGCTGCGCAGCGACCCCCAGCCCACCCGACCGGCGCGACTGGAGATACTCCGCCCCCGGGAAGCGCTTATCACCCTGGAGGAAGGCCGCTACCACCAAGTGAAACGCATGTTCGCCAGCGCCGGCAACCGGGTGACGGCGCTGCACCGCGAGACCTTGGGCAAGTTGCGCCTGGACCCGAATCTGAAACCCGGCGACTACCGGGAACTGAGCGCCGACGAAGTGGCCGCCGCCGGTTCCGCGATATGAGTGGCGGCATCAAACAACAGTCGGGCGATCCGACACTCGACTGGCTGCAGCAGCAGATGGCGGACAATGCCGGCCCCGACAGCCTCTGGTGCTGCGACGAAAACGCCCTGCCCCTACCGGACAACACCGAGCACTGGCATCACCGCCCGACCATCCTCAGCAACCGCTGGGATCTGGTGCAACAGGCGCAAACCCGGGGCTTCGAAGCCCACTTTAGCGATTTCGACTTTTCCCGGTTCGATCAGCGGCCGCGGCAACAGGTGTTCTACCGAATCTCCAAGGAAAAACCGCTGCTGCATTACCTCTGCAATCAGGCCTTTGCCCATCTGGCGCCCGGTGGGGAGTTGTTTCTGTGCGGCGAAAAGGGTGACGGCGCCAAGGCCGCAATAGCCCGGGCCGCGACCCTGTTCGGCGACGGTGGCGGACACCGCAAGCTGGGCAATACCTACTGCGCCGTGTTGCGCAAATGCCGTGCAGACGCAGAACCGCCATGGCTGAACGACAGCGACTACCACCGCCTGCGCCCAGTGGCGACCCGGGATGGACTGGAGTTTTACAGTAAGCCCGGGGTATTCGGCTGGCATAAAATCGATCCGGGCAGCGCCTTTTTGGTCGATGCCCTGCCCGGGGTACTGGACGGCCTGGCGACCCCACCGCGCCGTCTGCTGGACCTGGGTTGCGGCTACGGCTTCCTGGCACTGATGACCCACCGGTTGCCGCTGCAGCGGCGGCTGCTTACCGACAACAACGCCGCGGCGCTGATCGCCGCCCGGCATAACTGCAGCGTCAACGGTGTGGCGGCGGAAGTTGTGGCCGCCGATTGCGGCGACGGCATTGCGGAAAGCTTCGACCTGATCCTGTGCAACCCGCCCTTTCACCAGGGCTTTGCCGTGGAGGGAAACCTGACCGACCGCTTTCTCGGCGCCTGCCGCCGCTTGCTGACAGCGGACGGTCTGGCGCTGTTTGTGATCAACAGTTTTATTCCGCTGGAGCGCAAGGCGCAGCCACGCTTCAGCACTGTGAACACTATTGCCAATAACGGGCAATTCAAGCTGGTGGTTTTGCGTTTATGAGATGGCTTCTACGTCTATGGCCGTAACACTTCCATAGCAGCGTTCAACTCCTGCAGGCGGCGGGCATCGCCGCCGCGATCCGGGTGATGGGTCATGGCCAGACTGCGATAGCGCTGACGAATCTCGGTGTCGCTCACCGGGTCCGTCAAACCCAGCTCCGCCAGCGCCCCCGCTCGTGCGGGGCCGTCAGCCCGGCCTTCCAGCCGCCGCCAGAACTCCGCCAGCAACTGCGCCACGCTCTCTCCGGTGGCGGCTTCGTAATTGCCCCAATCTCGGTAGTAACACTCCAGCGCGTCGTCACCTGCGCTGACCAGCGCCTGCTGCCGCTCACCTTCGATTACAGCGCGGCAAACAATGGCCAGGGGAGAGATATCCAGCGTCAGCCCCCGGGGCAAAAACTCATCCCGCAGGCGGTACAGGGCGTTGAACACGCAAAAGTGCACCCGAAACAGTTGCAGCGGGTCCAAACTATAGTCCCGGGCTACCAGTTCCCGGGCCTTGAGCGCCTCGATCAACTGGTGCTCGGAGCGCGCCGGCCCGGGGCTCTGCAGCAGGTCCCTGAGCGGCGTCAGCAAGGGGTTTTCAACGGCGTTCATTGCCCCAGTATAGCAAGGCGGTACAAGCCGCCCTGGGCCGGGTAGCAGCGCCAAAAAAACGACCCGAAAAGGGGTTGACCGATCCCTGGCGGGCATATAGGATACGCACCTCTTCGGGCCCAACCCCGGGGACGCCACTCCGCCTTAGCTCAGTTGGTAGAGCAAATGACTGTTAATCATTGGGTCGCTGGTTCGAGCCCAGCAGGCGGAGCCATATCTCCCTAACCACCCCAACATGGGTGGTTTCATCAAGGCCAATGATTGACCGCTGACGCGGCCTTAATCATTGGTGAGTATTACTCCGCATCACACCACAGCCATGGTTGTTCCGGGTCACTGAGAAAGTGGCGCAGGTTGTCGTGGGCACAGGCATCGCTGTTGGTGATGCCGTGGCCCCGATCGCGACTGATGTACAGTTGACTGTGGGGCCAGTGGCGGTGCAATTCCTCCGCCCAGTAGGCCGGCGTCACCGGGTCCAGTTCTCCCGCCAACAGCAACGCTGGAATTGCCGGCAACTCGTCGATTTGCCGGGGCTCCTCGTCCAGGGCCAGGGCGTGGCAACTCTGGTAGCGCCACAGATCCCGCATATAGGGCTCGATCCAGGGCGTGCGCGTCAGCGCGGCCAGAAAGTCCTCTTCGGAACCCGGCGGGTGATCGCGACAGTCCACGGCGCTGAAAACCAGGCTGTTGAAGTCCGGGCTCAAAGCATTGTTGACATAGGGCTCCATCAATTCATTCAGCGCCTCGGTTTCCCCTGCCAGCACACCGCGCATGGCGCGGGCTATGGTGGGCCAGGTGTAGGTGTCATAGATGCCACTGAACACGGCGCCGAGGAACCGGTGATCGTTCACCACCACCGTCAGCGACGGCTCCCAGTTCCAGCGCTTCACCCGCAGGGTAACAGGCGCTGCCTGCAGTTGTCGCAACGCGCGGGGCAACAGGTCCGGCAGATCGTCACCGCCATCGCATTCGCTCCGGCTGGCACACCAGGCCAGGAAGCGTTCCACCGCAGCGGCGGCCTCGGCGGGAAAGGTCTGCAGACCACCGCGATCTAGGGGATACACAGAGTCGAGCACCAGCGAGCGCACCTGCCCGGGCGACTCAAGTGCCACCGCCAGTGCCAAACGGCTGCCATAGGATACGCCCAGCAGGTTCCACCGCTCATAGTCCAGGGCCGCCATCAACTCCACCACATCCCGGGCGCTGATCCAGGTGCCGAAATGGGCGGGATCAAAATCCGGCGTCTGCTCGAAACACTCGCGGATAATGGCGTCGCCCTCCTCCAGTTCTTCGAGCACACTGGCGTTACGGCCAAGAATCCGGCGACTGAACAATTCCAGCCGGGCGCAGCGCAGGGCCGGGTCACTGAAGCCCACGCCGCGCATATCCAGCATTACCAAATCGCGGTCGGCGTCGGCCGCATACAGCCAGTCCCACCAATGGCGGATACCGTTGCCATCCAGCCAGGCGCTGCCGCCGGGTCCGCCCGGCAGATACAAAATCGGGTCCGGCTGCCGCCGATCACTATCACTGCGCAGTATTACCACCGGCAGGGCGAAGCGGCCGGTCTCCGGTGCCGTGTGCAAGCGGCCACAACGGACCTCAGCATCACGGGGCGGACGGAACCAGCAATCGACCTCGGTATAGCGATAACGCTGCTGGTCTGCAGCGGGATCACCCTGTGGCGGTGAACGTAATTGCCACAACAGCAACGCGCCGGCCATTACAACCGGCAACGCAAGCCACAGCACACCACGCCATCTTTTCATGAATGAAGTAGAAAGTTTCGGAACTCTTCAAAACTCATGGGCCGGGCCAACAGGTAGCCCTGCAGATAGTCAACATCCAGCGACGCCAGTATGTCGCGCTGCCGGTCGGTCTCAACCCCTTCCGCCACCACTTTGAGATTCAAACCCTTGGCCATGGCCACGCTGGCCTGTACCAGCGCGGCGTCCTGTCTTGACTGTTCCATCCCCTGAATAAACATCTGATCGATCTTGAGGTAACTGAATGGATGCATGCGCAGGTAGTTGAGAGAGGAATAACCTTTACCAAAATCGTCCATGGACAGCGACACCCCCAGCGCCATGAGTTTTTCCAGAGTTTCGCCCGCATCAACGATATTGTTGAGAAACACCCCTTCGGTAATCTCAAGGATCAAGTGGTGGGGGTCCATGGCGCAGCCGTGCAGAGTTGTAAGCACGTCGCCGAGAATGCTGCCACCGGCAAACTGTTTCGGCGATACATTGACGGACACCGTCAGCTCACGACCAAGTTCCCTACTCAGCGTGCAGATGTCGCGACAGGCCCGCTGCAACACCATGGCGCCGATGGCGCGAATATGGCCGCTGTTCTCGGCCAGGGGAATAAACTCTTCCGGTGAAATATCCCGTCCATCACAGCGCCAACGCAACAGCGCCTCAACGCCGGTAAAGCTTTCTTTGCGGTTGTTGTAAATGGGCTGATAGTAAACCTGCAATTCGTCGTTGGCCACGGCCAGTCGCAACTTCTGCTCCAGATCATAGCGATAGCGCAGGGCTTCGTCCATGCTGCTTTGGTAGAAGCGGTAGCAGTTCTTGTAATGCTTGCTGTCATGCAGGGCCAGGTCAACACCGCGCAACAGCGCTTCGGCGACAGCGCCATCCTGGGGAAAGCGGGCCCCACCGACACTGCAGCTAACCCGTACTTCGCTGGGCACTTGCTCCGGCAGCAACAGCGGTTCGTTGAAGGCTTCCACCACCCGGGACGCCAGCACCGATGCCGCCTGTTCCCCAGCGCGCTGACTGATGATCAGAAATTCATCGCCCCCCTGGCGCACCAGGTAGTCTCCCCGTGCAATCAGACGCTGCAACCGCACCGCAGCAGCCTGGATGACCTGATCGCCAATGTCGTGACTCAGGTTGTCGTTCACCTGTTTGAAGTTGTCCAGACCCACAAACAACAAAAAGAACTCACTCTTGTCGTTGCGGCTCTCGCGCACCAGGCGACGAAGCAGGCGAAGCCCCATGCGGCGATTGGGCAGACCGGTGAGATAATCGGTGTAGGCCTTGCGGCGAATCAGTTGGATATGGCGCTTCTTGACGTCCAGTTCGCGCTGCATGGCACGCTGCAGGCGGCGAGAAAGCCAATAGACGAGTAGGGCCGACAGGCTGACAAAGAACCAACCCTTGGCGGTTTGCGCCGTCAACAGTGTTTTCGGGTCCGTCACCAACCAGTGCAACAATTGGTCGGATAGCGCTATCCAGGTCACCGCCAGGGCAAGGTAAGCCAGGGCTATGCGGATGGGTGTCGTCATTGACCTTGCTCCCGACGCTTGTGTTCTCCCCGCCCGCTACCAGAGCCACCTGGCAGTGATGAACAGGCTGTGGGATTCCTCCCGGCTGGTAAACCGGCCCTGGTACTCAAAACGCCCCTGCGTCCGCTCGGACAAATAACCGATCAGACCCATGGCGATATCGGTGCGCACTGACCCCCTGGCCAAGCCCTTGGCATCGAACCAGTCGTGCGGCGACGCCTCCAGCGCCGCCCGGTATCCGGCTGCCTCTTCCAGTAAAGCATAGCTCACGCCCAAATTGAATTCCGGGGTGACACTGACACGGGCAGAATGTCGCATCATGGTAATGTTCAACGACGCCCGTCCCTCCAGTACGCTAAAGTCCTCGGCGCTCAGTATCAGGTTTAACTCACCGGCGCCGGTTTCGGTGAAGGCATCGCGGGAAAAATGACTGTAGCTCAAGCCCAGGTGAGGCTGTACCACAAATACTTCGCCATACACCGGCTTGCCGGCACCCAGGGTAAGATTGAACTGCTCTGCCTGATAGCGGCCACTGGCTTGTCGTAGTGGCGCGTTGTAGTAGAGTTGTCGCTCGGTTTCCATATCGTGGCGCAGGTAACCAAGACTGCCGTCAAACTCCCAATCGCCCCGGCGCAAACCCCCGTAGGCGTAAATCGCCACCGTCTCCAGACCGCCTTCGTCGGTGGGCAGGGTACGGTCCTCATGCTCGGCGATGGTGACATCTTCGGTGCGCAGCCCCTGTAGCGCCAGACCCCAGAAATTGTCGCTGTTGCCCCGATCAAAACCCAGAGTGGCGCCGGGGCCAGTGGCGCGCAGTTTACCGGCGTTGCCGTCGGCCTGCACCAGGCTCCAGTCCCGGTAGAGGCTGCCCCACACCGAACTGCCGCGCCAGTCGGGCAGCGGTTCGGACATGGTATGGGGGTAGCGTGTGAGCCCTGAATAGAGCGCGCTGCGGCGACGCTCGCTGTAACGCTGACCGAGCAGATAGCGCTGCAGAGTCAACGCCGTGCTGGCGGCATAGGACTGGAGCGTGCCGTGCAATTCGCCACTGAACGTGTCCAGGGACACACGCACGCTGCCATCCTGGGACGCGGCCAACATATCCCCAACCCGGCGAAAACTGTCCAGTTCTTGCCATTGCTGCCAGTTCCGATCCAGCAGCTGCGCCATAGCCATTTGGTTGTCGCGGTGGGCAGCCTCGACAAAGAGGCGGCCGCCGGGGCCGGGATCGGTCACATCGTCAGCCCATGCGGCCATCGGCCAGGCTATCAGGGCGATGGTCCAAAGCCACCGGATTTTTTTCAAGAGCGCCTGATGGCGATACAGCATCCACAGTCTCCGTTGACAGGCAGAAGAATCAACTGGTACGCAGGGAATTGTACCAGTTGACGTCCCGGGCATGTTTGTCCACCTGGTCCACGACATCCAGCACCAGGGAAAAAAGCGCCATGCGCACCAGTACGCCGTTGTCCGCCTGACGGAAAATGGCCAAGTTAGGATTCTGGTTTAGGTCGTTGTCCAGCTCGTTGGCATCGGCCCGGGAGTCCCTGGGCAACGGATGCATGATCACTGTATTGGGCTCACAGTATTGGGTATAGATGGCCTGGTTGAGACGGAAGCGACCCCGATAGTAGTCCGCTTCCTCCTTGCTGGCAAAGCGTTCTTCCTGGATACGGGTGGAGTAGGCGATATCCACCTTGGAAATGCCCTGGGGCAGGTCCTCACTGGTAATGATGCTATGCCCCGCTGCACGCATCTCCTCGACAATATCCTGCGGCATGGCCAGCTCCATCGGCGACACCAGGTGCACCTGGACACCGCGGTAAAGGCACAGCAATTTGCACAGAGAGTGCACGGTACGGCCGTGCTTGAGATCGCCGATCATGGCGATACGCAGACCATCCATCTCCCGCGCCCGGGACGCCATCTCTTTGCGGATAGTATACAGGTCCAACAGCGCCTGGCTGGGGTGCTCGTTGATGCCGTCACCGCCGTTGATCACTGGCACCCGGCTGGCCTGGGCAAACTCGGCCACCGAACCGGCCTGGGGGTGGCGCATGCAGATCACATCGCTATACCCGGACAACACCCGGGCCGTGTCGTAAAGGGATTCACCCTTGGCAATGGCCGAGGTCTTGACGCCGGTGGTCTCCCGCACTTCGCCACCGAGCAGATTGAAAGCACAGCCGAAACTGATGCGGGTGCGGGTGCTGGACTCAAAGAACATGTTGCCGAGGATCGCGCCTTCCAGCACCCGCGTCACGCGCCGTCGCAGGGCGTAGGGCTGCATGGCGTCGGCCACCTGGAATATGCGCTCGATATCGGCGCGCTCGAACTGGGCAATGGACAGGATATGGGAACCGACAAACTCCACGGCAGATCCTCAGCAAGGGTGGAAGGGGCAGCGGCCCCATTCTAGCGGTAGCTGGGTCATTGGCCAACCACCCGTAGGGTTTGTCAGCTTTTTTTGCAATCTCTCAGGAAGCCGACCCAGACCGGGGCTATACTGGAGTCAGCCAAGATAAAACGCAGTGCCGTTTGGCAGCACCACTTTAAGGAAGAACCGTGCCAGATCATCCCGACACATTGGTCAAATACTGCACAACGGAAGCGGCGGAGCAGATTCTCTCTTCCAGCTGCCTGCGCTGGAGTGCGCCCAATCTGTTCTCCGACCCCTTTGAGCTGGATCACCACAGCGAACTAAGCTTTACACCGGAAGAGCTGCTCAAGGGGGTGATACGCACCGCCACCGCCCTGATTTTCTCCCGGGATGTCCCACGGGGCAACTCGCCACTGGCCACGGTCATCCGCCGCTGGCGCGAGGAAGAGCGCTTCGACTCGCCGGAAGAGGCCGAAGAAGTACTGACCGAACTGATGGGCAGGATGGTGGAGCAACGCCTGGAGGACATCAACAAAATGATGGCCGACTGGCAGGACTTTACCCGCCATCTGCGCATCTGCTGCTTCAGCGCCAAACCCGACAACCTGCCCTCCTGGCAGCGCTTTGCCGACAACCACCACGGCGTCGCCCTGCGCTTTCGCTGTGGCCAGAAGACCAGCTTCCCCGACCCGCGTATGATCAGCTACCAGCAGCTGCGCCCGGAAATCACATCACTCAAGCAACAAATGAACGCCGTGTTGCACAACGAACACTATGACGCCCAGGCCCATTTTCTGGAAAAATTTCTGGTCAAACCACCCATGTCCCAGTCCGAGCGGGAGTGGCGCTGCTTCCACCACGCCACGGACCATGACCCCAGCAGCCAGCAGCCGGACGACAGCCTCTGGTACGAAGACCGCCCCTTTCTGCCGGAGGAGATCTCGTCCATCTATCTGGGTGCCTTTCTGCCCGAAGACGCCCGCAACCGGCTGCGCTCCCTGATCAAGAACCAATACCCCGAAGTCCGGCTGTTTCAGTGCCGTCCGGTGCCCGGCAAATACGAAATCGAGTTTGAGCGATTGAGGATCAAATAAAAGGAAAAGAAGATAGCCGTAAACTATTGAGGGTCAAGGGGTAATTTGGCGGTGTCGGCCCTGGGGGTGGCGGCGGGGAGTGAGGGGGACAGGCGGGCCATGACTGACTGGGCGGTGGCGCGGTAGGTGGTGAGCTTGCCGCCCATGACGGACAGTACCCGGGGCCTGTGGGGGTCATCCACGGTATAGAGTACCTCTCTGGATCTATGAAAAGCCCCTTGCTCACTGCGCGGCAGCACCCGCAGGCCGGCGAAACTGTCCACCTGATGCTCCGGTATCGTCAGACCGGGGAAATAGTGTGTCAGGGTAGCCAGCAGATAGTCGCGCTCCGAGTCCAGACAGCGGCTGGTTTCCGGCTCGCCCCGGTGGGGGGTTTCTGTGGTGCCCAGCAGCAGGCGTCCCCGCCAGGGTAAGGCAAAGACGCCCCGGCGATCCACCGGGGACTCCAGATAGTAGTGGTGCTGCAACAGGGGCGGCAACAGCAGATGGGCCCCCTGGACCAGTTCCACCGCCGGCTGTGGCAGCGCCGGCGTTATCCCCTTAAGCACGCCGGTGGCCCAGGGACCGGCACAGTTCACCAGTACCCGGCAGCTCACCGACAGCTCCCGGTACCCTTCCCGATAACGCACTTCACAGCCCTGCTCGTGCCGCTGCGCGGCCACAAACTGCGCCGGCATGGCCAGTTCCGCACCCAGGGCCAGAGCCGAACGCAATACGGCAGACGTCAGGGCCCGGTCGTCCGTCTGGGCCTCGCGATAGCGAAACACCTGCCGCAGTCCCGTCTCACGCAGACCATCCAGCTCCGCCCACTGGCGTCGGGGTATTCGGGCAAAGCGTGCATCGCGATCCAGACCGGCCAGCAATGCGTAGAGACTCAGGCCGGTGGCAATGGTGAAGGTGCCGCGCTGGCCGCCGTTATAGACCGGCAGGTACAACCATTCCAGCCGCACCAGCTCCGGTGCCAACCGGAGCAGCAGCGCCCGTTCGCGCAGGCTTTCGCGCACCAGGGAAAACTGCGCCGTCTCCAGATAGCGCAGGCCGCCGTGAATCAGTTTGGAGGAGCGCGAGGAGGTGCCCGCTGCCACGGCATCGCGCTCCAGCACCAGTACACGGTAGCCGGCCGCCGCCGCTGCCTGAGCGACGCCGGCACCCTGGATGCCCGCGCCCACCACCACCAGATCGTAATCCATAACCTCACCGCCAGCGTATACCGTGCGAATCATTCACACAGTGTAGCCGAACGACGGTACTACATGGGTAGGGGAATCAACTGCAGCTCCACGCGACGGTTGGCCTGACGCCCCTCTTCCGTGGCATTGGTGGCCACCGGATAGCGGGGACCGTAACCGAAAGACTCGATGCGCCGGGCAGACACCCCCTGCCCCATCAGGTACTGGGCCACGCTGCCGGCGCGATTCTCGCTAAGGGTCTGGTTCAACTGGTCACTGCCGGTGGAATCCGTATGACCGGCAATCTGAATGGCGGTCTGGTCGTATTCCTTGAGCACCAGCGACACGGAATTGAGCACCTCGTAAAACTCCGGGCGGATCTCGTGACGGCCCACGGCAAAGGTAATATTGCCCGGCATGATCAAACGCAGATTGTCGCCTTCGCGCTGCACCTGGACGCCAGTACCTTGCAACTGCTCGCGCAGCGCCCGCTCCTTGCGATCCATGTAGTGGCCGACACCACCACCGATGGCGCCACCGACCACAGCGCCGGTAAGCACACCCTGGCGCCGGTCACCGCGACTGGATGCGGCTCCGCCCACCACGGCGCCGGCCACGGCGCCAACAGCCGCCCCCTGGGCAGTCCGGCTCTGCCGCTCCTCACCGGTATAAGGATCGGTGGTCGTACAACCGGCCAGAATCAGCGCGCACAGGACGAAGCGTATTTTCATGGAATTCCTCGCGTATCAGGTGTTTAAAGTCTGCTATCTTAGATAAGATGTCTTCACTGTGACAATACGGTTGGAAAAATGTTTTACCTGCCCATCCACGCCATGACCCGCTTCACACTTCTTCTGTTCGGACTTGTGCTTTTATCCGGCTGTGCGCGCTACAGCGTCAGCGTCAATGAACGGCTGGTCTACACCCCGGAACCACTGTTCAAGGACTACCGGATTGCCGATGAGCCGCTGCGCAACTGCGTGGAACAAACCATCAAGGATGGCCGTATCACTCGCGCGGCGGAGTTGAGACGCCTGAACTGCAGCAGCGCCGGCATCGCCAACTTGGCTGGGCTGGAAAGGTTCCACGCGCTGGAGGAGATCAACCTGCCCGGCAACCAACTCACCCAGGTGCCGGAACTGGCCCGTCTATCGCAACTGAGAATTTTGATCCTGCGCGACAACGACCTGGTATCCGCGGCCCCTCTGCTGTCGCTGCTGCAGCTGGAGCGATTGGATCTGTCGGAAAACCCGAATCTGCCCTGCACCGATCTGCCGCAGCTGGCCAGAACGCTCGGGGACAATGGCGGCCGGCTGATCAAGCCCCAGCACTGCGCCGAGTAGTATTGCCAACAAACACCAACATCAGACAAACATCAAGGCAATGGTGTTGCGGTGCTGACGTACTACTTTCATGGCAATCGGCTCGTTGTTGATGGGTCCCACGGTCTTCTTGAAGCGCACCTGCACTTCGGTACCCACGGGGGGACAGACCTGGTTTTCCACCTGTACGGACGCACCACCATCGGAAATATCCTTGGAGAACCCGACGATGGTGCCAAAGGCAGGGTGGCTCATTTCCACCCGGATGGACGTGGAAGTCCGCTCAAAGCGACGGCGCTCTAACATGGCAAATACTCCTTTTGTTGCCCAAGCCGGAGAGCCCCGCACAGCCAGCACGACCGTTGCACAGGCTCCCAGCCTTCAGTGTAGACCATAACCGACCGATAACACTGCATTTCCCTGCTACTGCAGCCGGACCGGAGCCCGGCTGGCGAATTGCTTTTCAACAACTGTTCAAAAGCTGAGACCCAAGCGCTGACCGACCAACTCGTAGGATTCCACCACATTGCCCAGACCCTGGCGAAAGCGATCCTTGTCGAGTTTTTCCCGGGTGTCCTTGTCCCACAGCCGGCAGCCATCCGGGCTGAACTCGTCACCCAGCATTATCTGCCCGTCGAAGAGACCGAACTCCACCTTGAAGTCGACCAGAATCATATTGCCGGCGGCAAACAAGTCCTTCAGAACCTGGTTCACCTTGAACGTGAGTTCCCGCATTGTTTGCAGTTGCTCGGGTTCCGCCCAGCCGAATGAAGCGATATGAGAATCGTTGATCATGGGGTCGCCGAGAGCATCGTTCTTCAAGAAGAACTCGAACACCGGCGGGTTCAGATCCAGGCCTTCCTGCACGCCCAGACGACGACAGAGGGAGCCGGCAGCCACGTTGCGCACCACACACTCGACGGGAATCATTTTCAGGCGCTTGACCAGAGACTCAGTGTCCGACAGCAGTTTTTCAAAATGGGTAGGGACGCCGGCAGCTTCCAGTTTTTGCATGATGAAGGCGTTGAACTTGTTGTTCACCATGCCCTTGCGGTCAAGCTGTTCAATCTTCTTGCCGTCAAACGCCGACGTGTCGTTGCGAAACAACAGCACCAGGCGCCTGTCGTCGTCGGTAAGGTAAACCGATTTGGCCTTGCCGGAATAAAGCTCTGCACGTTTTTCCATGATACTACCCGTACGATTGAGAAGATTGAGTCAAGAAGAGAATCGGAAGTGCTCAACGGTCGGCGGCTATCTCCAGCCAGTCGAAACCGCTGTCCTGGCAGGCGACAGTCACCGTCACCGCTGAAGTCACCTGGGGCATCAGCACGGCTTCAGCCAGGGCCGGAGAGTTGTTTTGCCGACTGATATGAGCCACCACCAGATGCTGCAGTCGGCGCGTGTCCAGGCGGGAAAGCAAATCCGCCGCCTGGCGGTTGCTCAGATGTCCCCAGGGACCACCTACCCGCTGCTTGAGACGCGGCGGGTAGACGCCCCCGGCCAGCATCTGCGGATCGTGATTGGCTTCCAGCACCAGGGCGTCGCAACTCTGGTAACTGCTCTCCACATGGGGCGTAATACTACCCAAATCGGTGAGAATTCCCAAGCGCCTTCCGTCGCCTTCAAACACATACTGGGCCGGTTCCCGGGCATCGTGGGGCACGGCCACCGGTGTCACTTGCAGACCTGCCAGCTCGAAGGGGGCATAACCAGCTATCAACCGCAGGTCGGGCAATTGCCCCATATCCCGGCTCTGCCAGGTGCCCTGGGTGATGTACACCGGCAGGCGGTGACGACGGGCCAGCGCCGCCACGCCGCGAATATGGTCGGTGTGTTCGTGGGTAACCAGAATGGCGCTCAGGTCGGCGGCGCGGCAACCCAGACGCGCCATGCGCTGCTCCGCCTCCCGGGCACTGAAACCGCAATCGAGCAACAGGGTGCCGCCCGCCCACTCGACCAGAGTGCCGTTGCCGCCGCTGCCACTGCCCAGAGAGGCGAAGCGCACGGTCGTCAGATGAGATTGCGGCGCACGACACTGAGCAGGCGACGGGCGTCGACGCTGCGCAGGCGCTTGCCATAGGGGTCGCGGATACGGGCGAGAATGTCACCCTCGTGCTCGGTAACCAGAATCAGGTAGCCCGGGGCCTTGGGCAGGTTCCGCTCCGCGTCCCGGTCCGACAGCGGTGGTTGCTCCAGCAGTTCACCCTCGGGCAGATTGTCCACCAATTGCGCCAATCGGTATGGCGTCGTAGGTTCGCCGGATTTCTGACGGGTAAAGGTGCGGCGGAACCAGCCCGGCTCCTTGTCGGCGGGTCGTTCGTAATGAACGTAAAACAAACCGAGAGCGGCGTCGGCTTCGAAGGTGTGGAAACCCTCCTGGCGCAGCGCGTGGGACAGCGTGGCCATGGCCCGGCTGCGCTCCAGTCGCAGGCGCAGAGCCGCTTCGTTGCGATAGACCTCCACATTGGAGCGGGCATCACCACCAATGGCCTGAGCCACCAGCGAGGTACCACCGCGAGTCACCTGCTCGGCGAGAGATTCCGCCAGTAATTCCAGCACCCACAGTTCGCGCTCCCGATCGACGGAATAATCCGGCCAATCCCAATCGAGATCCGGGCTGGTGCCCGCCGACACGCCGTAGTGCAGTATGTGTACTTCACTGGTGTTGGGCTGCACGCCCTGGTCTATCTGAATGCGGAAACGATCCCACATATCCGGGCTGTCGGCAAACCGCAGCCAGGCCGTTTCGATCAGCCCGCGGTCTATGTTCACGGTGTCCACCGTCAAATTGGCGCTGTTGAGAAAGCTGCGGATGCGCGGCCAGACGTCCCCTGGCGGCACATTGAGCATGATCCAACTGCGTTCGCCCAAGCGCTGTATGCGCACTGTCTCGGACTGGATATTGGAAGCCAGTGGCTGGGGCCGGGGAATCTCGAAGCTGCTTTCCGCCTCATCCTCGAACCCGGTGCGGGCGATGGGCGGGATAGGGTACAGCTCACCCAGCCGCTCGTCGCTGAGATGCTCTGGCAACGTCAACGGTTGGATATCATCGGCCTTGAGATAATCGAACTGGCGGTTGCGGAAGATGCCCTCGTCGCCAAAGAAAACACCGCAACCGGACAAGAGCGCGGCCAGGCTCACTACTGACAGGTAGCGAACGGGATTGTGCAACAAACGAATCGGAATCATGAATACTCTCTAGTGTCGGGCTCAAACCAGCCCGGCGTTTTTCAGTACGTCAACCACCTGGGGTTGGTATTGCTCCGCCAGGGGTGTCAGCGGCAGTCGAATACCGGGACCAATCAGACCCATCTGGCCCAGCGCCCACTTCACGGGGATCGGGCTGGATTCGACAAACAGTACCCGGTGCAGGGGCATCAATTGTTCGTTCAGAGCGCGGGCTTCCTCCGCCCGCCCCGCAATGGCCAGCTCACAGAGCCGCGCCATTTCCCTGGGTACGACATTCGCGGTCACGGAAATATCCCCCTTGCCGCCCAACAACATCAGCTCCACCGCCGTGGCGTCGTCGCCGGAAATCACCAGAAAGTCGTCCGGCGCCTGCTCGATCAGTGTCTTGGCGCGCACCATGTCGCCGGTGGCCTCCTTGACACCGATGATATTGGGCGTACCCGCCAGGCGCAGCACTGTCTCCGGCAGCATGTCCACCGCCGTGCGGCCGGGCACATTGTACAGAATCTGGGGGATGGCTACCGCCCTGGCAAGATGCGTGTAGAACTGGTAGAGCCCTTCCTGGGTGGGCTTGTTGTAATAGGGAGTCACCAGCAGGCAGGCGTCGGCGCCGCGTTCCTTGGCGCCCCGGGTCAACTCCAGGGCCTCGTCCAGGGAGTTGGCGCCGGTGCCGGCAATCACCGGAACGCGGCCATTGACCTGATCCACCACCGCGGCAATCACCGCCAGGTGCTCCTCCATGCTCAGGGTGGCGGACTCACCGGTGGTGCCCACCGCCACCAGAGCGTGGCTGCCCTGCGCCAGATGCCAGTCCACCAGACGGCGCAGGCTGGGCCAGTCCAGCGACGTGTCCGGGTTCATGGGGGTTACCAGGGCAACCATGCTGCCTTGAATCATCTGGGTCTCCGAAGGCGAATTTAGGGGGCCGGGCGCTGCGGCCGACGGGCAATGGTACTGACAGGCGTCACGGGAAACAAGTTCGGGTCATTTGCGGCGGGGCCTATTTGCGAAAATCCAGCATGCGCCGCAGAGGCACCAGGGCACGCTCGATCAGCTCCGGCGGCACCCGGATTTCGTTGTCGTCGCGCTCGAACACCTGCAGCAGACTCTGCAAGCCGTTCATGGCCATCCAGGGGCAGCTGGCGCAACTGCGGCAGGTGGCGCCGCTGCCGGCGGTGGGCGCCACATGGAACACCTTGTCCGGGCAGGTCTGCTGCATCTTGTAGAAGATGCCCTGATCGGTGGCGACGATAAACTCCCGGTTGGGCAGCTCCCGGGCGGCGCGGATCAACTGAGAGGTGGAACCCACCACGTCGGCCAGTTCCACCACCGCCGCCGGCGACTCCGGATGCACCAGCACAGCCGCCTGCGGGTAGAGCGCCTTGAGATCCTCCAGCCCCCGGGATTTGAATTCCTCGTGCACGATACAGGCGCCGTCCCAGAGCAGCACATCGGCACCGGTGCGCTGCTGCACATAGTGGCCCAGGTGTTTATCCGGCGCCCAAAGAATCTTTTCACCGCGACGATCCAGGTAGTCCACCACATCCAGGGCAATGCTGGAGGTCACCACCCAGTCGGCCCGGGCCTTCACCGCCGCCGAGGTATTGGCGTAGACCACCACGGTGCGCTCCGGATGCTGGTCGCAGAAGGCGGCGAACTCGTCCGCCGGGCAGCCCAGATCCAGTGAGCAGGTGGCTTCCAGGGTGGGCATCAGTACCCGCTTTTCCGGGCTGAGGATCTTGGCGGTCTCGCCCATGAACTTGACCCCGGCCACCACCAGGGTCCGGGCCGGATGTTCCTTGCCAAAGCGGGCCATTTCCAGGGAGTCGGCCACGCAGCCGCCGGTGGTCTCGGCCAGGGCCTGGATCTCCGGGGGGGTATAGTAGTGGGCCACCAGCACGGCTTTCTCGCGCTGTAACAGAGCGGCAATCTTCTCGCGGTACTCTTCGGCTCTGAACAGGTCAGAGGCCTCCGTCGGCACCTGCCGCTGCAGACGGTCGAGGTGCTCGCGCACGAGGTCCCGGGGCTGCGTGTGTTGTTCGCTGACAATTAGGGGTTCAGACATAGGCTGATCGGGATACCGCAGTGGGCGTAACAGTGCGCGTATTCTACCACAGGAGTCTTGCAGTTCGCGGCCGGCTGGCCAGAGGCGGGAAAATGGTGGGTCGTGCTGGATTCGAACCAGCGACCAATTGGTTAAAAGCCAACTGCTCTACCAACTGAGCTAACGACCCAAAACAGGCGCACATCATAATGATTTACTTGGAAAAAACAAGCGCTTTGCAACGGGAAAAGCAAAATTATTTCAGCGGCAGGTAACGGGTGGGGTCTGCCAGCCCCGCCTGCGCAAACCCTTCCCGGCGCAGGCGGCAACTGTCGCAGCGGCCGCAGGCCTCACCGCCGGCGCTGGCCTGATAGCAGGACACCGTCAGGGCGTAATCCACACCCAACTCAACACCCCGGCGGATGATATCCGCCTTACTCAGGTCGATCAGCGGTGTGCGGATACGCACAGCCCTGCCCTCCACACCCGCCCGGGTGGCCAGATTCGCCATGGCCTCGTAGGCCTGGATGTACTCCGGGCGGCAGTCCGGGTAACCGGAATAGTCCACGGCGTTGACGCCGATAAAGATATCCGCTGCGTCAAGCACCTCCGCCCAGCCCAGAGCGATGGACAGAAACACCGTATTGCGTGCCGGCACATAGGTGGCGGGAATGCCCTCGCTTGCCTCCTCGGGCACGGCGATGGCGTCGTCGGTGAGCGCCGAGCCGCCGATGGCGCGCAGATCCAGGGGTATCACCTTGTGCTCAACGCTGCCGTGGGCGCGCGCCGTAATCTCCGCCGCCGCCAGCTCCGCCCGATGGCGCTGGCCGTAGTCGAAACTCAGGGTGTGGCAGCGGTAACCCTCAGCCCGGGCAATAGCCAGCACGGTGGTGGAGTCCAGACCACCGGATACCAGTACCACAGCCTTTTTGTCACTCATGGGCAGCTCTCGTGTTCAATGTCCGGGCGTGTCGCCCCACAGCAGTTTGTGCAACTGGACCTGGAAACGCACCGGCAGCCGGTCCGCCAGAATCCAGTCCGCCAGGGTTCGGGGTTCCAGTTGCCCGTAGCTGGGGGAAAAGAGCACCTCGGCCACGCGCTCCGTCAGGCGGTGTTCGTCCAGCTTGAAGCGCGCCCAGTCGTAATCCGCACGATCGCAGAGCACAAACTTGATCTGGTCGCGCCCGCCCAGCAGCGGCAGATTCTCCCAGCGGTTGCGCTCCAGCTCCCCGGAACCCGGGGTCTTGAGATCCATCACCTTGCTCACCCGCGGGTCCACGCCTTCCAGCGGCATGGCACCGCTGGTTTCCAGGGACACGCTGAAACCGGCATCGCACAGGCGCGTCAGCAACGGCAGGCAATCAGGCTGCGCCAGCGGCTCACCCCCGGTGACGCAGACGTGGTGCGCCCCGAATTCGGCCACCCGGGCGCAGATGGCATCCAGGCTCAGCCTCTCGCCGCCGTAAAAGGCGTATTCCGAATCGCAGTACTGACAGCGCAGCGGGCAGCCGGTCAGGCGCACGAACACCGTGGGCAGACCCACGGTGCTGGCTTCTCCCTGGAGCGAATGGAATATTTCGGTGATTTTTAAACTGGCCTGACTCATGGCGGCTAATACCGGGGGGCAAAGTACCGGGGTAAGGGCGCGCATTCTACCGAATGCCCGGCCACTATGCGAGGGTTGCCGCTGTCGCAGGTGATTGTCGGCAGGTGATCGAAGCTGTTATTCTGGGCGTTTGCGCCGATTTTTACCAGCTCCACCTGTTCAACCGATCAACCTGTTAACTTGCCGTCCTGCAACCATGACACCGGAGAAAACCAAGCGCCAGATCCGCGAGGAACTGGACAGGGCCACCGCCCAATATCTCGACTGCGGCGGGCGTATCGATCAGGTACCGCCCGGTGTCAGCGGGCGCGATGAAAAGGCGCCCCTGCCTCCGGTATTCAATGCCGGCAAGGCCAGCGAGCAACGCACACCGGTGCCCGAAGTCGTCGCGGCGGTCGAGGCCCGCCGTCAGGCGCCGCCGTCGCTGCGCAAGGGCGCCCGGCGCGGCGGCAAAGCTCCCAAACGCGAATTGATTCTGGACGATTTTGGCCAGCCGCTGCGCTGGGAATGGGTGGATCAATAGAGGAATGAGCAGCGTCCCTGCCACCGTGATACGGATACCTTCCCGCTAACCGGTGGTTATCCCGAGCAGGGCGGTAGCGATGGTAAAGTAGATCAGAATGCCACAAATATCGGCGATAGACGTGATCAGCGGCGCGCTGGCCGTGGCCGGGTCCAGTTTGAAGCGGGTGAGGATGAAGGGCAGTAACATACCGATCATGCTGCCCATGATTACCACCAACACCATGGAAATGGCCACCACCATGCCCACCTCGGGACCACCGCGCCAGATACCCAGGCCCCAGACCGCCAGGCCCATGGTAATGCCCAAGGCGGCGGAGACGCCCAGCTCCTTGCCCCAGAGACGGAACCAGTCGCGCACCTGAACATCGCCAGTAGCCAGTGCACGCACCATCAGCGTCGAAGCCTGAGTGCCGGCGTTACCACTTGACGCCACCACCATGGGCAGGAAAAACACAAGAGCGAACACGGCTTCAATGGTCGCCTCAAAATAGGCGATGCCGGCGCCACTGAAAATGTTCACAAACACCAACAGTACCAACCAGCCCACGCGCTTGCGATAGAGCAGCGAGGGCCGTGCGTCGCGCAGACTGAGATCGATGGCACCCACAGCACCGATCTTGTGGAAGTCCTCGGTGTGTTCTTCTTCCACCACGTCCATCACGTCGTCGACGGTGACCACACCGAGCAGCGCGCCGTGATTGTCCACCACCGGCAGCGCGGTGATATCGTAGTGCTGAATCATACGCACGGCTTCGGTACGCTCCTCTGCGGCAAAGATGCTGACCGGCTCACCAGTCACCACTTCCTCCACTTTTTTGTCGGGGTTTTCCAACACCAGCTTTTTCAGGCTGACGGTTCCCTGCAGACGGCCCTTGTTATCAGTGACGTAGAGGGTGTTGATGGTTTCCTGATCGTCACTGTGAGCGCGCACATGATCCAGTGCCCTGGCCAGGGTCCAGTTCTCGCGTAGCGTTATAAAACCAGTGGTCATCAAGCGGCCGGCACTGTCTTCCGGGTAACCCAATTGCTTCAGGGCGTGCTTGATTTCCGCCGGCGTCAGCAATTTGAGCAGTTGTTCAACCTCGTCGGCGGGCAGAGCTTCGAGCAGTGCCGTGCGGTCATCCGGAGACAGCCCACTGAGAATCAGCCGGCCGGCATCGTCATCCATAAACTGCAACAGCGGATACTGCTGTGTATCTGGCAGGTAAGAAAAAATATCGGACCAGGTGTCCCTGGGCAGTTCTTCGAGCGTACGCGCTACAGTTTCCGGCGCCAGGCCTTCCAGGCCAGCGGCAATATCCTGCACGTGCATCTGCTCACACAACTCAGCGATTTCGCTCCAGGCTTCGTGCTCAATCAGATCGTGCAGCAGGGTGCTGTTGGTTTGTTCCATGGCTATGTCCTCTTGTTCTTTGCCGAAGGGCGCAGCAGATAGTTTACACGCCCTTCATTACTGTAGTGTGGCAACCGCTGCTCGCGCAGCGACCGGTTCAAAAGGCCCAGGCGAACCCCAGGGTCAACCAGTCGTCATCACTGTCGGACACCACACGGCCGTAGCTGAAATCCAGATGACCCTCACCCGCCGCCAGGCGCACGCCAGCCTGGGCTTCGGTGCCACCGCGGTGTGTGCCATAGGTCTCGGCAATCAGGTTGATGTTAGAGATAACACCCAGATCCAGCCCCAGGCCCCACACAGCGGCATCGTCATCTTTGGCTTCATGGCCCCAACCCAGGTTGGTGTGCAGCACCAGTTGGTCGCTGATGGCCACACTAACCGGGACATAGATCACGGCGCCATCAAACTCGCGCAGGGAATCGCTGTGCAGTGTGGCCAGCGCCAGGCCCCAGCCAAAGCCCCCTTGCTCCAGGTCGCGCATCAGCGTTTTAGCCGCCAGTTCAACCCACAGCTCACTGCCGGGCGATACCCGGCTCAGGCCCACGGCCAGCTCCAGATTGCCCCAGGGGTTACAGGCGGGCATCACTGTCAGTGCACTGACGCTGCTGTCAGTGCGGGCGTACCACACTTCCAGCTCACAGCTGCCGGCATCAACCAGAGTGGCATCGTCCACCGCGTAGTGACCGCCAGCGGCCGTGGCCGTTTGCAGGTTGAAGATACCGACAACGCCCAGCAGGCACGTACAAAATTTCCTGTACCACATACAAACCTCCAGATAATTCGGATAAAGGTCAAATCTGGCTGCCAAAGCACAGGTTACCCCAGCGTTCAGGCAGCAGCAATAAAGCAAATGGCGAAGTGGTAAGTGAAAAAATCCGGGCAATATGAAGCCGCAACCCAACTGCGCTGCAATTGAACAGAAACGCACGCGAGATCCAGCCAACGACGGCAGGCTACACGGGGCTTGTGGGAACTTTGCTGTCGGAAAATACCAACCCGCTCTCTACCTCGTTTCGGCAAAAAGCGTGGTGGTTTGTCAGAAGGGAAAACCGGAGAGCTTAATGCGGGAACGAAGTGTGGATACAGCTACTACAGCTTGCGTCCAAGGTCGTTTTACTCCTCTGGTTAGGGCGACGGCGCGGATTCTACCAAAGCGCAAGGCAATGTCAAGACTTCCAGTTTTCGCGGCGGATATTGACCGCCTTCAGTTCTTCGTCGGTCAATACTTTGGGCGCGACGGTGGGCAGCCCGGTGTCGGCGTGAAAGAAAGGCGTTTGCCGATAGCGCCCCAGAACGCGTCCACTCAAGAGCAAGCGGCACAAGTAGAACAGGCCGAGCAGCATGCGCGGGGAGTTGGCCGGCACGGGACCCTTGGCGCTCTCACCGTTGGCGCGAAGGCAAACCGAGCCGAACGCGTCTGTTACGGCGGTGTCATCGCCGACCAGGCAGGCCCGCGACAGGCCGACAAAGGCCACTTTGTAATTGGCGGGTGTATTGCCAAGCGGCGTATTGCAACAGCGGGTGTACCAGCGCAACAGACCCTGCTCGGTCAACCTCATACACGCGATTGAACCCTGGCCCTGGGTAAAGACAATTTGACGCGGTGATGTCTGCACGACGTCGGAGCCACCGGCAGTGTCGAGCAGTTCATCGGCCCTGTTCAGATAATGGGCAAACGCCTGACAGTCCTGGCAGTAACAGATCACCCGGCAACCTGGTTTTGGCGACAGGATATAGCCGCGAACCTCTCCACACCGACATTGCAGTTCGTGTTTTTTCTGTTCCATCGCCGCCGTACCGTCCGTTAGCTGTGATGCGGCCAGTATATCACCCAGACGGCACCGCCAATGTGTACCGCGTTCGCGAATTCAGTATTAGCGGGCCTTTGCGCGCCGTCGCCGGGGAGGATAAACGGGCGGCTCGCCGGGCGGGCGGGTCTTGAAGCGGCGATGTACCCACCAGTACTGGGTGGGATAGCGCCGCACCGCCTGTTCTATGGCGCTGTTGATACGGGCGGCGTCGGCCCGGTCATCCCCGCTGGGGTAGTCGACGAACGGCGGGTGAAATTCGATGTGGTAGTAACCCTGGGCATCCCGGTAATGGCTGGTGGTCATAACGGTGGCGTTGCCCATGCGGGCCAGGCGCGCCGTGCCGGTGATGGTGGCGGTTTCCACGCCAAAAAAAGGCGCGAAGACACTGTGGCTGGCGCCGTAATCCTGATCCGGCGCGTACCAGACCACCCTGCCCTGGCGCAGTCGTCGCACCATCTGCCGGGTGTCGTTGCGGTGAATGACCTCGCCGCTGAATTGCTGTCGGGAGTGGGCGATCACCCAGGCCAGCACCGGGTTGGGGCCGCGGCGGTAGAGCAGATCGTAGTCCACATGCCGGGCGAGAAACCGGCCGCAGATATCCAGGGTGCTGTAATGGGCGCCAACCAGTAGCACCCCCTTGCCCCGAGCCAGAGCGTCGTCCAGGTGTTCCTTGCCGTGTACCCGATCCAGCCCCCGCAGCTTGCGCTCGCTGCCCCAGAACGCCAGCGCGGTTTCCGTTACGCCGATGCCCAGTTCGCGCATAACGCCGCGCACCAGTTCTCGCCGCTCGCGTGGCGACAGATCGGGGAAACAGAGGTCGATATTGATTTGCGTCACCCGGCGCCGGGGCCGGGCCAAGTGATAAAACAGCCAGCCGATGCCCCGCCCCACGGTCATTGAAACCGGCAGCGGCAGCACCGCCAGCAGTTTGAGAAAACCGACACCCACCCAGGTGGGCCAGTACCAGGGCGCCAACAGCGCCGGACTGAAACTGGGGGAACTTTGCTGACTCAAGGGTTACTCCCAACCACGGAAAACGGGGAGTATATCAAGACTGGTGCGGCAACACTGGAAACCCGCCGCTCGATCTGCCACAGTTAGAACCTGATCTCAGCAGCGGCGCTTTCTCATGCCCCATATACACGCGGCCAACGATCCGGGTGACGACAACCGCATCGACGAGTTGTCCGCCCGCCTGAATGACAAGCTGGTGGATCTGCAAAAGCAGAAACTGGCGCTGCACCAGGCTCACCAGAGCCTGGAGGATCCGGCAGCGCGGCAGTTGCTGGAAAACGATATGGCCGCGCTGAGCCGCATCGAGCGGAAACTGGAAAAGTCCCGGGAGTTGGCCTGGCAGGCCTATCGGCTACGCCAGCAATCCCTCACCAACACCAAGCGCCTGCACCGCCGGCGCCGGCTGGCATTGGGATTGTTTCTGTTCGGCAGTCTGGGCGCCGCCTTCCTGTTGGGCCTGTTGATCTGGCAGGCGCTCTAAGCCTACTCTCTTGCCGCCGCGTCCTCCAGCAGGGGTTGCAGTTCACCTTTTTCGTGCATCTCCGTGACTATGTCACAGCCGCCGACCAGCTCCCCTTTGACCCACAACTGCGGAAAGGTGGGCCAGTTGCCATACAGGGGCAGGCCGCTGCGAATCTCGGGATTTGCCAGCACATCCACATAGGCAAAACGCTGGCCACAGGCCATGACCGCCTGGGCGGTGCGCTGGGAAAACCCGCACTGGGGCGCATTGGGCGAGCCTTTCATGTAGAGAATCACCGGGTTTTCACTGATCTGCTGCTTGATGGTTTCCTGTACGTCCATAGGACTATTTTAACCTCTGACTGTGGTTTAAAAGACTCAAGGTTCGGACTTCGATGCCAGAAGCCCGGTCCGGGGATGCCTTTCCAGGACTCGCCGTAAACCCCTCCCTGGGGGCTCGAGCACAGCATCCATGCTGTGCACGGTCCCGGAAAGGCATCCCCGGCCCTGGCTGGTACCCAACTGAAAGCACTGGGATCCGAAGCTTGAATTCAAGGATGTGAGGAATGATTTTACAGCAGTGCCCCAGCCTCCGTCACCTTTGCTCTGGGAAACCTAAGGCCTGCTGCCACTGCCGGTCCAGGCGCTTGCCGGAAATAGGCACCAGGGTTTTTAGGCTCTGGGCGAACAGGGAGACGCGCAGCTCCTCGATCCACCAGCGGTAATCCTGCAGTTCGGGATTCAGCGCCAAGCGATATTCGCCCTCAGCCGCCAGATAATCGGCCAGCCGCTGCCAGTGGGCCTGGGGCTCGGCCAGCAGCAATCGGTCGCGCCGAGCATCCAGAGGCGCTTTTTCCAGACGCAGCTGCAGGGCGCGCAGGTAACGCGGGTACTGCTGAAACCAGCGCGGCGGCGTATCGAAGATCACCTGAGGGGCAAACAGTTGCTGCAACTGCTGCTGTATGTCACTCAATGTAAAGGCCAACGGCAACTGACTTTTATGCTGCTTCAGGGTTTTGCGAATAGCCACCAACAAGTTGAGACTCTTGATCAGAATATCCTCCAGCGCCTGGGTACAGGGCACCAGCTCCGCCCTGCCCTGCGCCAGACATTGCTCAAACGCGGCCTGATCCGCTGGTAAGGATCCGTCCGGCAGCAAGCAGCACTGCGCCAGCGCGGCCATAATTAGATCATCAGCCACCGCCTCGCGCCCGCCCATATCCGCCACCGACAGCCCCAACTGGTGCTGCTTCAGCAATTCCTTCTGCAGGTATTTCACCGTCTGGCCAAGGGATAAAAACAGCAACCGCACCACACCGCGACGGGTAAGCGCGCGCGCGCGATCCGGGTCGTCCAGCACCTGCAGCGCCACCGACTGCCCCTGATCCACCAGCGCCGGGTAGGCGCGAATGACAATACCGGCGCGCTGCAACTGCACCGTTTGCGACAGGTTGCCGAAATCCCAGGTGGTGATACCGGTACGTTCGATACTGTCGGCGGCGGACTGAATATTTTCCTGCACTTCCTCGCGGTAGCGCTGGCGCAACAGCTCCAGGTCGCGGCTGGAATCCATGACCTTGCCGTTGTCGTCCAGCACCCGGATATTCATGCGGTAGAAATCATCCAGCTTGTCGGTGTTCCAGGCATCGGCGGGGATGGCCAGGGCGGAGTGACGCTGCAACTGGTGCGCGAGCATGTCGGTCAGCGGCACATTGTCGGGCTTCAAGCCCGCCAGCGCCTTGTCCACCCAGTCCGGTACCGGAACAAAGTGTCGGCGCCACTGTTTGGGCAGACTTTTCACCAGGGCGATGCACTTGTCGCGCAGCATGCCCGGCACCAGCCACTCCAGACGCTGGGCCGGCACCTGGTGCAACAGGCTGACCGGCACTTCCAGCGTCACGCCGTCGTCGTCGCCACCCGGCGCAAACTGGTAGCGCAGTGGCAACTCCATGCCGCGCCAGTGCAGGCGATCGGGAAACTGCGCCTCGGTAACATCGCCGGCACCGTGGCGCATCAGGATGTCGCGGGACAAAAACAGCAACTGCGGATTATCCCGCTCCGCCTGTTTGCGCCACTGCTCGAAAGCGGCGCGGTTGTGGCACTGCGGCGGCAGACGCTCGCTGTAAAAATCCACAATCACCTGTTCGTCGGCAAGTATGTCCCGACGCCGGGACTTGGCTTCCAGCGCATCCAGCTCGGCCACCAGGGCGCGGTTGTGCCGGAAAAACGCCGGCGGTTCGCCGCGCCGGCGCTCAGGCCAGTAGCGACCCTCCACCAGTGCCGCACGGATAAACACTTCCCGGCTGGTGTCAGGGTCGATCCTGCCGTAGCTGACCTGGCGTTTGGCCACCAGCACCAGACCGTAGAGGCTGATTTTTTCGTAGGCCAGCACCTGACCGCTGCGAGCGTCGTAGTGCGGCTCGAAATGCTCGCGCTTGACAAGATGCTCCGCCGCCTCAAGTATCCACTCCGGCTCCACCTTGGCCACCGTGTGCGCAAACAGACGCGAGGTTTCCAGCAGCTCGCCCGCCACCAGCCATTTGGGCCGTTTTTTCGCCTGGGACGAGCCGGGGAAAATGGCAAATTTGCGATTGCGCGCCCCCAGATATTCCCGGTCCTCGTGGTGACAGCCGACATTGCCCAACAGACCGGTGAGCAGCGCGCGATGCACCGCCGCGTAGTCGGCCGGCTCACTGTTCTCGCGCAGGCCCATGACCTTGCCCGCCACCCGTAACTGGTGATGCAGATCGCGCCACTCGCGCCAGCGCAGATAGGAGATGAATTCCTTTTTGCACAGTTTGCGCAGTTGATTCTGCGACAGCGCCAGGCGTTGCTCTTCCAGGTAGTGCCAGAGATTGACGTAACCGATAAAGTCCGACTGCTCGTGCCGGAAACGACGGTGCTGCTGATCCGCCGCCTGCTGCCGGTCGGCGGGTCGCTCCCGGGGATCCTGCACCGCCAGACCGCTGACAATGATCAGCAGTTCACGCACGCAATTGAGATCGCGCGCCGCCAGCAGCATACGCGCCAATTGCGGGTCCACCGACAACTGACTCAGCTCGCGACCCAAAGTGGTGAGACGATTGCTGCCGTCAACCGCGTGCAATTCTTCCAGCAACTTGAAGCCGTCCTTGATCAGGCGCGAATCCGGCGGATCGATAAAGGGAAAGCGGTGAATATCGCCCATGCGCTGGTGCAGCATCTGCAGAATCACCGCCGCCAGATTGGTGCGCAGAATTTCCGCGTCGGTGTAGGCCGGCCGCGACCGAAAATCCTCTTCGCTGTACAGGCGAATACAGATGCCTTCGCTGGTGCGCCCGCAGCGACCCTTGCGCTGGTTGGCGCTGGCCTGGGAGATGGGCTCCACCGGCAGGCGTTGCACCTTGGTGCGATAACTGTAACGACTCAGGCGGGCAAAGCCCGGGTCGATCACATAGCGGATGCCGGGCACGGTAATGGACGTTTCCGCCACATTGGTGGCCAGCACCACCCGGCGTCCGCGATGGGGCGCGAATACTTTCTGCTGCTCGGCCATACTCAGGCGCGCGTAGAAGGGCAATATCTCCAGGTGCGGAAAACCCGCCTTGCGCAATCCCTGGGCGGTTTCGCGAATATCACGCTCGCCGCTGAGAAACACCAGAATATCGCCGCCGCGTTGCGTCCCCGCACTACTGCCCTGACGCTTTTCAAAGTCTTCAATCTCGGCAACGGCTTCTATGATCGTCTGCACCGGGTCGTCCTGTTCCGGTGCCGGCGGTCGATACCAGACGTCTACCGGGTAGGTACGACCGGAGACCTCAATGATGGGAGCATTGTCGAAATGCCGGGAAAATCGTTCCAGATCGATAGTGGCCGAGGTAATGATCAGTTTCAGGTCCGGACGCTTGGGCAACAACTGTTTGAGATAGCCCAGCAGGAAGTCGATATTGAGGCTGCGCTCGTGGGCTTCGTCGACAATCAGGGTGTCGTACTGATTGAGCCAGGGATCGCGCTGAATTTCCGCCAGCAGTATGCCGTCGGTCATCACCTTGATCAGGCTGTGTTCGCTGCTCTGCTCGGTAAAGCGCACCTGATAGCCGACGCGATCCCCCAGACTGGTGTCCAACTCTTCGGCGACGCGAGCTGCCACAGTGCGGGCGGCAATGCGTCGGGGTTGGGTGTGGCCGATGGTGCCGGTGATCCCGCGCCCCAGTTCCAGGCAGATTTTTGGTACCTGGGTGGTTTTGCCCGAGCCGGTCTCGCCGGCCAGCACGACGACCTGATGTTCGCTGATGAGCCGGGCTATATCCTCGCGTTTGTCGCTGATGGGCAGTTGCGGCGGGTATTCGATGTGCGCCGGCACCTGCTCGCGCCGCCGCTGCGCCCGCAGGACTGAGGAGTCTCTGGCCTGCTGCCACTTGTCCAGCCCCCCTGCCACGTCCTTGCCGGCAGCCGAGCGCTTTTCCAGATCCGCAAGCTGCCGCCGCAACCGGTGGCGGTCGCGGATCATGGTCTCGTCCAGGGATTGACGCAGTTGTGTCCAGTGGGGAGTCATGGCAGCCCTTCAACTTTCGGGGCGGCCATGATAGCAAATTGACGGGTAAAGGTTGGAACGAACGCACTTCTGATTTTTCAGGGTGGGTCGTTCTTTTCTCTATGGGTGCCAACGGCGGAGGTTGGCGCAGTGCTTCCGGGACACGCCGTAAACCCGGCCCCTACGCGCTCCCGGCGCTCCGGGACACTTCCCACTTCCCTGTGGGTCGTCCATGGGGGCTCGGACACAGCATCCCTGCTGAGTACGGTCCCGGAAGCACTACCCCAACCTCCTCAAACATCGGTACTTCGAACTGGCTAAAAACAGAGCGCAGTACTTTCCGATTTAAGGGATTGGGGGACAGGGGTGTGAGACCGTCGCGCGCGGGAAGCGCGTGTAGAGCTTACAGGGATGTATTCACAGCGTGTCTCACACCCCTGTACCGCAAGCCCGCACCCATCTCCCTAACGAAGCCCAAAACCCGCGGCCGACTACTTATCCAGCAAACTCCGTAGCATCCACGCGGTCTTCTCGTGTAACTGAATACGCTGGGTCAGCAGATCGGCGCTGGCTTCGTCGTTGGCGGCGTCCGCTACCGGAAACAGGGAGCGGGCGGTTCTGACAACGGCTTCGTGTCCTTCCACCAACTGCCGCACCATATCTTCCGCCGCCGGCACGCCCTCTTCTTCCTTGATACTGCTGAGTTTCACAAACTGACTGTAGGTGCCGGGAGCGGGAAAACCGATGGCGCGAATGCGCTCGGCAATCACATCGACGGCTTCCGCCAACTCGACGTAATGTTCTTCGAACATCAGGTGCAGGGTCTGGAACATGGGGCCGGTAACGTTCCAGTGAAAATTGTGTGTTTTCAGATACAGGGTGTAACTGTCAGCCAACAACCGGGACAGACCTTCGGCAATTTTTTCCCGATCGGCTTTGCTGATCCCAATATCGATTTCCATGATTGCCTCCTCTTTGATGACTATTTGTACACTGTGGCCTCAGTGTAACATTTTCCACAGACTCTGTCCGGCACTGCGGAACTATCAAAGCCATAGCAATGCGCTATAGCTGACCCTCCTTGCTGTTTCTAGTCATCATCGGGATCGCTATCGCGCTTATCCTTACGCTTTTCCTTATCAGTTTCGTCATCGAGAGGGAACAGGGGTTCTTCGGCATCCCCCATACTGTCAGTTGTGTCATCACTTTCATCATCGTCGTGATAAAACTGCTCCGCCACCTCCTTGCTGGCGTTTTCCAGTTCCCGCCCCCAGTCATCGTCTGCATCGTCGTCCGGAGTTTCTGTCACCTCTTCATCGACTTCGTCCGGCAAGTGCTCTTCGGCTATGTCATCCATAGCCATAGGTACCACCGTACCGGAGCCCTCGTCTTCGTCCTCTTCCACGTCGCCATTTGCCAGCCGCTGTTCGCGACTGGCAAGTGCCCAGCGGTAAACCGCATAGATTCCCAGTAACAGCAGTAGATTGCCGAATATCAACCCTAGATACAGAGGCCAGCTGCGACGGGGTGGTTGTTCCTCGACAACCGGATCAACAATTTCGGTTGCCGCCGGTTCTACTTCTGTCGGCTCGACCTCGCTATCCACCACGGCGTCCGGATCGTCACCGGCACGCAGCGCCGCCAGCTGTTGTTCCAGCGCCACCAATTCCGGATCCCGGGGTTCTCCGTCGCCGGGCTCTGGAAAGGTGAAATGCAGCGGCTGCAACACCTGGGTGTGCCGGCTGCCACCGGACAAACGAAACTGAAAGTGAACCTCCATGCTGTAGCGAGCCGGCGCGCGGGGCGTAAACTCCAGGTGCCAGCGGTTGCCCTCGCGCCGCATATTGCGCACAGCGTTGAAACCGTCAGAGCCGCGGATATTGGCAATCACCAAAGCGTCTTCGCCCAGCGCCGCTTCGGGCGGAGCGGTTACCTGCAACCGGTAACGGGTACTGCCGTTGTCCCGATGTCGGGTCAACGACTGGCTCAATTGCGAATGCACGTTGATGCTGTGTCGGTACTCGCGCTGGAAAGTCTTGCCGTCCACGCGCAGTTGCAGCCAGTGCACACCCTCGCGCACCAACCCCGGCAGCAACTGACTATAGCGGCCATCGGGGGATGGCCCCACCGGTACGGGCCTCTCGGTCCACAGATCACTGCCATCGGGCTGGACCACTTGCACCGAAGGTGACAGCAGACGCAGAAAGTCTGGTTCCACCACCGGCACGCCGTCTTCCATCAAGGCAAAGGCAAGCGTCAGTGGCGAGGCCAGAGCAAGATTGTTGGGCAGTGGCGCCACCTGCAACTGCAGATTGCTCACCACAGTCACGCGACTGCCGGGCAGAAGATCGGCCTCAAGCGTCCAGAGGCCAAATTCAGGATCGGCGACCGTCACCAGATCGTAGGCCGCAGCCCGGTGCCAGTTGATCCCATCGGCGGTGCGGTTGTGCTCATAGTCGGCGCCGGACGGCGAGATCAGGCGGGTGGGCCTGGCCGAACCGCGAAACACCAGGGCCGTGAATTCCTCGACACTGTCATCCACCAAAAACTGATTGCCAACAATGGGCAATCGCTCGCTGGGCAATACCTGATCGAAGATACGCAAAAAAATGCCCATCAGTTCATCGGCAGTTTCGGCGACTTCGTACACACCGTCGGTAGCCAGTGCCATGTCCCGCATCAAGTCGTGATCGGCCAAGCGGGATAGGGCTATGGTGTGAATCCGGTAGCCGGCGTCCCGCAACTCGGGCAACAGTTCGTTGAGCACCCGCTGGCGCTCGCGACGATTGATGTCCATGTCATCCGAGATGTCCACCACGCCGTCGGTGAGCATTATGATATGGGGCGGGTTGTCCGGCGACACGCGGTCCGCGTCGAAGGCCGCTGCCGCCAGCGCCGCGCCAATATCGGTATAAGGCTCCCGGGAGTGAATGCCGTCGACGGCTCTGCCGGCCTGCAGACGCCAGACATTGTCCACCTCGGCGTGCGCCACAACATTGCGTACATGCTCACCGAAAGTCCACAGGCCGGCACGACTACCTTCGGGGAGTAACTGCACCACCAGTTCGGTGGCGGGGCGACGCAGGTTGTCGGGGTCGGTGTGGCGCATGCTGCCGGATACGTCAATCAGCAAGCGCATGTCCGTAGCGCCCGCCAGGGCCGGGGCGCTGACAGCACCGAACAGCACCAGCAAGCACACCTGCGCCAATCCGCGCAGCAGCACCGGTGCTCGAGAACCGCTTGGGAAAAGTGTGGGCATTGGCCTGTCCGTATACCCGTGGGTGTACTGACAGTTATAGCAGGCGTCAGCGCTTTCCGCCCGCCTCGGGGTTGTGGTAGGCGTCCAGACCCTCGGAATCCGGGTGGTAGGTGACCGGTTTGCGGGTCATGATCTGATAAAAGAGCGACAACATCAGTGCCAGCAGCCAAACCCCCAGCATTACGAACAGAATGCGCACGACATTGCTTTCGCTCTCCGCCAGCGGGTCCAGCACGAGAATAAACAGTGCCGGGGCCATGGTGAAAGTTTCGGGATCCGTGGCAAAGGGCGTCAGCATCAGCACGGCGTAGGTCACCAGCACCAGATGGCGCCACTCGCGACTACGGCGGCGCACCAGGCGCCAGAGCGCCAGCCCCAGGCCCAGCGTACCCAGCAGGTATAACCCCCAGGCGGTGTAGTAGTAATCCATAGTGCTCCTCGCACTTGCGCCGATCGTCGTGTCGGGCTCAGTTTACCCAGTGGACAATATAATCTTCCAGCGCCTCTTCAGCGACACCCGCGCCGCTGACTGCCCGGCCGCGCACCGACACGCCGGCCCGGTGCACCGATTCCGGGTCGCCGGTCAGCAGTGGATGCCAGACCGGCAGCGGCCGGCTTTCCGCCAGCAGTCGATAGGCGCAGGTGGCCGGCAGCCAGTGAAAATTTGCCACATCCTCCGCCCTCAGCGCCAGGCAATCCGGCACCCGCTGCTGGCGCTGCGGGTAATCGGTGCAGCGGCAGGCCTCCAGATCCAGCAGTGTACAGGCCACGGCTGTGTAATACACCTGCCCCGTGTCCTCGTCCTCCAGCTTGTTCAGACAGCACTTGCCGCAGCCGTCACAGAGGGACTCCCACTCGGCGGGCGTCATGTCGTGGAGTTTTTTCTCCTGCCAGAATACCCGCGCCGCCATGGTCTGCTCTACAGTTTGCTGTTGTGCGCCTGCACGGCCTGTTGCTCCGCCATGCCGTCGGGCAGCGGCGGCAGCTGCAGGAAATAACCGGAATCCTCCAGCTTCTCCAGTACCGCCGCGGCGGACACCCGAGCCAGTTTACGCTCCGGCGCCAAGGCCAGCACCATGGCCGGCTCGGGTTTGCCAAACCGTTGCAGCAATTCCTCGGGCACCCGCTCCAGCCCCTCGGACTTTTTCACATACAGGTACATGCCTTCGGTTTTCGGGCTGCGGTAGATCTGACACAGGGTACTCACTGATGCTGCTCTCCCGCCTCTGTATTGGACACAATTTGCGCGGCGCGTTGCGCCAGGCGCTCACCCACCAGCTCGTGGCGCCAGCCGCTGGCCAGACGCGCTGGCAACAGCAACTCGCGCCCCTCGATCAGCGCGCGCACAATGAATTCATAGTCTTTTTTTCGCGCCAACAGTTCCGGCGGCAAGCGCAGACTCTGGGCGCGGCCGCGCACATAGTTTTTCAACTGCTTCAGCACATCGCACTGGTCCCGGGTGAGCGGCGGCGGCAAGAGCTCGGGCCACTGCGCCGGATCGCTGGCCAGGGTGTCGGTTACCAGGGCCAACAGTGCTTGACCGTCTTCCTCCAGGGTGCGATGAGCAATGCCCGGCACCTTGGCCAGAGCGTCGGCACTGGTGGGCACACGGCTGGCCAGTTCCCAGAGCACCGCCTCCTTGACCAAGCGGTTGCGCGGCAGGTTCCGGACCCTGGCCTGCTCCTCGCGCCAGCGGCACAGCGCGCGCAACACCGCCAACTCGCGCCGCTGCAGCTTCCAGGCACTGCCCACCTTGCGGTAGTACTCGTTCGGGTCCGCCTCGCGGCTGGCCTGCACCACCAGTTCGGCGCAGTCTTCGCGCACCCAGTGCAGGCGCTCTTCCGCCTTGAGCCGCTGCAGCAGCTTGCCGTAGATAATCAGCAGATGCGCCACATCCAGGGCAGCATATTTCTGCTGCGCCAGGCTCAGGGGGCGCTGCAGCCAGTCCGAGCGGGTTTCTCCCTTGGGAATATCGATGCCCAGGGTTTCCCGCGCCAGAGCGGCGTAACTCAGGGAAAACCCGTAGCCGCAAAACGCCGCCGCCAGTTGCGTGTCGAACAGCGGCGCGGGCAGCACGCCCATCAGCCGCTGGAGGACTTCCAGATCCTCTGAGCAGGCGTGCAACACTTTGGTGACCTTATCATCGCGCAGCAGGTCGGCCAGGGGCGACAGGTCTTCGATGGCCAGAGGGTCCACCAGATAGCAACCGCCGCCGTCGCCCACCTGAATCAGCCCGGCGATGGGGAAGAAAGTATTGGTGCGCACAAACTCGGTATCCAGGGCCACGGCGGCCTGCTGGCGCCAGCGCCGGCAAAGCGCCGCCAACTCGTCGCCGTCGGTGACGGCAATGGGTTCCACAGGAATACTCACAGCAGTTTCTGCCGGCCGGAGAAGGCGTGGGCCAGGGTGCCCCCGTCCACATATTCCAGTTCACCGCCCAGGGGCACACCCTGGGCCAGGCGGGAGACGTCGATGCCCAGCGCCCGGGCGCGCTCGGCGATATAGTAGGCCGTGGCCTCACCCTCCACCGTGGAGTTGGTGGCGAGAATCACCTCCCGGACCTCGCCCTCCTTGAGCAGGCCCACCAGTTGCTCGATGCCGATATCCTCCGGACCCAGGCCGTCGATGGGCGACAAGTGACCAAACAACACAAAGTATTTGCCCTGATAGCCACCGGCCTGCTCGATGGCCAGCAGATCCGCCGGGGATTCCACCACGCACAGCAGGCTGTTGTCCCGGCGGGAATTGCCACAGATACTGCAAATTTCCTGCTCGGTGAGGTTCCGGCAGCGCGCGCAGTGGCCCACGGCGGCCACGGCGCCGTCGATGGCCGCGGCCAGGCGGGCGGCGCCCTGTCGGTCCCGCTCCAACAGTTGCAGGGCCATGCGCTGCGCGGACTTGGGGCCCACGCCGGGCAGACAGCGCAGCGCCGCCATCAACTCATCGATCAAAGGGCTGAACATGGCGCTGCCATCAAAACGGCATATTGAAGCCAGGGGGAATGGGCAGGCCGGCGGTGAGCGCCTGCATCTTCTCCCGGTTGCGGGATTCCACTTTGCGCACCGCGTCGTTGACAGCGGCGGCCAGCAGATCTTCCAGCATCTCCTTGTCTTCACTGAGCAGACTTTCATCGATGCTGACCTGACGCACATCGTGGCGACCCGTCATGATCACTTTGACCAGGCCGGCGCCGGATTCGCCGGTCACTTCCACATTGGCCAGTTCCGCCTGCATGCTCTGCATCTTTTCCTGCATCTGCTGGGCCTGTTTCATCAAATCACCAATACCGGCCATTGCTATACCTCTGAGTTCAGATTCATTGGGGGGTGGTGCCAGGCAGCACCGGCTCCACCGAGTCTTCGCTGACGCTGGCGGCCAGGTGCTCCTTCATCTCCTGCACCAGGGGATCCGCATCTATCGCGGCACGGGCGGCGGCCAGGTGCTCGCTGCGCTGCCGCGCCGCCCAGGCGGCGGGAGTTTCCGCCGACACCGGCCCCACGGCGATGGCAACCTTGACGGTTTGACCAAAGTAGTCGCCAAGACATTCCGCCAATCGTTGTTGATGGCCGGCATCGTACAGGGAGCTGTTGTTCTCATCCAGCACAAAATGGCACTGATTACCCTCCCGGGAGACCAGTACACAGTGGGCGGCAATGGCCTGCAGCATGCCATCCGCCCCCAGACCGCGGTAGATATCCAGCCATTTGTCCGGGCTCGCCTGCTCCAGGGCAATGGTTTCCGCCGGCGGCTTGATCGCCCCGGCGCTGGCAGCTTCAGGCTTTTTTGGGCTGACATTGCCCTCCGCGCTCGAAACCGACTGCGCCGCCGGCTGGGGCTCTGGTTCCGGTTCTGGTTTTGGCGGCGGTGCGGGTTCTGGCTGAGGCTCCAGCTTAGTCTCTGGTTGCGATGGCGGCGCCGCCTGCTGGGACTCGGGCTGGCCTGTAGCTACCGGATTGGCCGACGGCGTGGATGGGCGCGGCGCGGCACCGCTGGCCGGCAGGCGCCCCCGAGGCAATTCCGCCACACCCTGGGGCTTGAAAGCCAGCATACGCAGCAGCGTCATTTCAAAACCGATGCGTGGGTCCGGCGCCAGGGGCAGATCGCGCCGTCCCAGCAGCGCCGTTTGATAGTAGAGCTGGATATCCTCCGCCGGCACCTGCCCCGCCAGTTGGAGAATGCGCTCCCGATCGCCGTAGCTGTTGTCCACCGCCTCGGGCAGCGCCTGGGCGATGGCAATCCGGTGTAGGATGGACAACAGCTCCGCCAGGGCACCGGCAAAGTCCGGGGACTGTTCAGACATCTCATCCACCGCCGTCAATAGCGCCTGACCATTTTCCGCCACCAGCGCGTCGAGGAGTTGGTAAACCCGGCTCTGGTCGATAGTGCCCAGCATGGCGCTGACCTCGGCCTGGGTGAGCTTGCCGGAGCCGAAGGCGATAGCCTGATCCGTCAGGCTCAGGGCATCGCGCATACTGCCATCGGCGGCACGGCCCAGTTGCCACAGGGCGCTCTCCTCAAAGGGCACCATCTCCTTTTCCAGCACAAACTCCAGGTGCCGGACTATGCGTTCCGGCGGCATATTCTTCAGATTGAACTGCAGGCAGCGCGAAAGAATGGTCACCGGCAGCTTCTGCGGATCGGTGGTGGCCAGCAGAAATTTGACGTGAGGCGGCGGCTCCTCCAGGGTTTTCAGCAGCGCGTTGAAACTGTGCCCGGAGAGCATATGCACTTCGTCGATCAGGTAGACCTTGTAGCGACCCCGGGTAGGCGCGTACTGGACATTTTCCAGCAGCTCCCGGGTATCTTCCACCTTGGTGCGCGAGGCCGCATCCACCTCGATCAGATCCACAAAGCGCCCCTCGGCGATCTCGACACAGGACGGGCACTGCCCGCAGGGCTCGGAACTGACCCCGGTTTCGCAATTGAGGCACTTGGCGAGAATCCGCGCAATGGTGGTCTTGCCCACCCCCCGGGTACCGGTAAACAGATAGGCGTGATGCAGCCGGTCGTGATCCAGGGCATTGATCAGCGCCTGCAGCACATGCTCCTGCCCCACCATCTCCCGAAAGGAGCGCGGACGCCATTTGCGTGCCAGAACTTGGTAGGTCATGAGTTTCCCGTTCGATCAAACATGGGTGGGATTATGAAGGGAAAAGAGATTAGGGAAAAGGGAAAAGCGGATTTCACTACCGAAAGCTCTCAGGGCTATGGGGGGCTGCCTACCGAAGGCACCCCCGCGGCACAAGGATGTGCCGCCCGCAGGCGCCAAAGGCGCCTGGCGCGAGCCGTTCAAAATCAAGCAAAACCACGCTTTTGCGCAGCATTTTGGCGGGCAACGTTCAGAAAAATTCAGGAGGACACATCTACCGAAGGCACCATGCGGCACACGGACGTGCCGCCGCAGGCGCCGCTGGCGCCTGGCGCGAGCCGTTTAAAATCAAGCAAAATCGCACTTTTGCGCAGTATTTTGAACGGCGACGTTAGAGAAAATTCAGGAAGAATTTTCTCTAACACAGATTAAAAAGGAGGCAGCCACGCCAGCCACACCCCGGCACACAACTACCTGCTACCGTTGCTCCCTTCCGGGCCTGGCGGGGTTTACAGTTCGCTGTTGCGAGGGGACCGGCGGGCCACCATTGCAGCTTGCGCGGGCAGAAAGGCCCCAGCGCAAGAGGGCCGCATTATCCGGAGTTTGGCCGGCCTTTGCAATGCCCGCTCAGGGCAGAAGAATGGGCGCTCCCGGCCCCAAAGGCCAGTCAAGCCAGATCCAGCCCAACAGCAAACCGGACCAAACGGCGAGGAAAATCACCGAATAGGGCAGCATCATGGCCAACAGGGTGCCTATCCCCACATCCTTGCGGTAGCGCTGGGCAAAGGCCACCACCACGCCAAAATAGGGCATCAGGGGCGTGATAATGTTGGTGGTGCTGTCGCCGATGCGATAGGCCATCTGGGTGGCCTCGGGACTGATGCCCAGCAGGTAGAGCATGGGCACGAACACCGGACCGATCAGCGCCCACTTGGCGGTGGCGCTGCCGATAAAGAGATTGATACAGGCCGCCATCAGCACAAAGAGCATTAACAGCAGCGCCGGACTCAGGGCCAGCCCCTGCAGCAGATTGGCGCCGCTGACCGCGACTATGGTCCCCAACTGGCTCCAGGCAAAATAATTGACGAACTGGGCGGCAAAGAACATGAGCACCAGGTAGGTGGCCATGGTTTCCATGGCGGACTCCATGCCGGCTATGGCCTCGTTGCTCTTGCGATAGCGGCCGCTGACCCGGCCGAAGATCCAACCCGCCACAGCGGCGTACAGAGCGATCACCACCACCATACCCTGCATAAAGGCCGAGTCCAGCACGCCGCCACCGGGGTGGCGCAACAGGCCGTTTTGCGGCAGCACACCGATTAACAGCAGCAACCCAAACCCCAGGGTCCAGGCCAGCACGGCCCAGAGCCCCTGGCGGTCGCCATCGGTCAGAGGCTCCAGGGCGACCTGAACCTGCTCGTCCCTGCCTCCCTGCCGCGCCAGCCAGGGCAGAATCAGCGCCTCGGTGACCCAGGCACCCACCAGGCTGAGCACCAGGGTGGAAGCCAGTAGGAAATAATAGTTGGCGGCAATGCTGACTTGGTAGTCGGTCGCTACCACCGCCACCGCCTCGGTGGACAAACCGGCCAGCACCGCATCCAGGGGCCCGATCATCAGATTGGCGCTGAAGCCGGCGGAGACACCGGCGAAGGCGGCGGCAATGCCCCCCAGGGGCGGACGGCCGGACGCGGCAAAAAGCATGGCCGCCAGGGGAATCAGCACCACGTAACCAACATCGGCGGCGATGCTGGACAGGATGCCGGCCAACACCACTATCCAGGTGAGCAGCTTGTCGGGTGCCCAGAGCACCAGCCGGGTGAGCAGCACCCGCAGCAGGCCCGAGTGCTCGGCCACCCCGATACCCAGTATCGACACCAGCACCACCCCCACCGGGGCGAAGTTGACGAAATTGTCGACGGTGTTTTCCAGAATCCAGCGTATGCCCTCGCCGCTGAGCAGGCTGCGGGCAACCACCACCCGATCGTCGCCGGGCAGCGTCACCTGGGCGCCCAAACTGGCGCCGATCCAGGAGATCACCAGCATGATCAGGCACATATAGATAAACAGCACCGCCGGCAGAGGCAAGTGGTTGCCAGCGCGTTCGATGGACAGCAGAGTACGCTGCCAGATGGAGGGGGAATTGCCCACGAGCACCTCAATTATGCATTTTTTGGCCATTGTAGCCGTGCCGGACTGGTGCTGAACACCCGCCCCCCTTTGCAAAATGCCCTGCGGGGTTCACAATGGGCTCCCCCACAGAGCAGGAGATTCTTCCCATGGCACAGGTAACACTGAAAGGTAACCCCTTCAACACCAGCGGCGAGCTGCCCGCACCGGGGAATCAGGCGCCGGCCTTCTCCCTGGTCAAGACCGACCTGTCGGAGCTGACGTCCGATGAACTGCGTGGTCAGCGGGTGGTATTGAACATTTTCCCCAGTGTGGACACCCCCACCTGCGCCCAGTCGGTGCGCACCTTCAACGAGCAGGCCAGCCAGTTGGACAACACCACCGTGGTCTGCGCCTCCCAGGATCTGCCCTTTGCGCTGGCGCGCTTTTGCGGCGCCGAGGGGCTGGACAAGGTAGTGCCGGCCTCGGCCTTTCGCTCGGACTTTGCCCAGCAATACGGTGTGAGGATGGTGGATGGCCCCCTGGCCGGACTCTGCGCACGGGCCGTGGTGGTGCTGGACGGCGACGGCAAGGTGCTGCACAGCCAGTTGGTGAGTGAAATTTCCAAGGAGCCGGACTACGAGGCGGTGCTGGCGGTGCTGTAACCAGCACCGCGCCCTAGCATCAGAGAAGACCCGGCTGCGTCTCCTGTTCCTCGCCCTCCCTGGGCTGAGGAATCAGGTCCTCGCGGTTGATGTTCATCGCGATGATGGCGTTGGATGACACGTAGATGGACGAGTAGGTACCGACGATCACACCGATGATCAGCGCAAAGGCGAAATTGTTGATCAACTCGCCGCCGAACAGGTACAGCGTGAACAGCACCAGCAAGGTGGTCAAGGAGGTGATCAGCGTCCGCTCCAGCATCTGGGTCAGGGACTCGTTGATAATCTCCTCCGGCGAGCTCTTGCGCAGCTTGCGGAAATTCTCGCGAATCCGATCCGACACCACGATGGTATCGTTGAGCGAATAACCGATCACCGCCAGCACCGCCGCCAGCACCGTCAGATCAAAATCCAGTTGCAGCAGGGAGAAAATGCCCACCACCACAATCACGTCGTGGGCCAGCGCCGCCACGGCGCCGAAGGAGAATTTGTACTGGAAACGAAACGCCACATAGAGCATTACCACCACCAGCGCCACCAGCAGGCCGAGACCACCCTGGTCGCGCAGTTCCTCGCCGATATGCGGCCCCACGAACTCGCTGCGGCGCAACTCCGAAGTGACGCCGGTCTCCTGGCTCAGGCTCGCCAGCAGATAAGTACTAAAAGCGATATCAAGCGGATTCTCAACCGCGACGCTGACCCCTTGCGCCGCCTCGGTGATATTGACATTGCCGTAGTATTCCGCCGGAAATATCCCCGCCTGGCGCAACTCCCGCGCACTGACACCACTGACAATCAACACCTGGGCAAAATTGCCGGCATCCCGGGGTGCGGGCATCACCGTCTCGAGGGCAGCCCCCTCGGCCAACTCAGACAGCGCCCGCTCAATCTGAGCCTGGGCGCCCTCACCCATGGCGCTCTGGGTGCGAATAAGTACCTCGGTGTCTGAACCGAAGAAAACTGCCACCGGATTTTGCAGGCCCTGCTCGCCGAGAAAACGGCGAATCTGCTCCAAGTCCGGCGGTGTTTCAAAGCCCACTTCGATCTGGGTACCGCCGGTGAAATCCAGCCCCAGCTTCAGGCCGTTGATCGCCAGCGAGCCAATAGATGCCAGCAGCAGAATCGCCGAGAAAGCGGTGGCGACCATACGCCAGCGCATGAAATTGATCACTTTGGGTGCCTGTGCCATAGCCATAGCTCGTCTCAGATCCAGATCTTCTGGAGGTTTTTGCGTTTGCCGTACATCAGATTCACCAAAGCACGGGTGCCCATAATGGCGGTGAACATGGAGGTCAGGATGCCGATGGACAGTGTCACGGCAAAACCCTGCACCGGCCCGGTGCCAATGGCGTAGAGAATAATCGCCACAATCAACGTGGTGATATTGGCATCAAGAATCGTGATAAAGGCGCGCTCGTAGCCGGAATAAATGGCCGTCTGCGGCGACACGCCTTCTTTCAGCTCCTCCCGAATACGGGAGAAAATAAGCACATTGGCATCCACCGCCATACCCACCGTAAGCACGATACCGGCAATACCCGGCAGGGTCAGGGTGGCGCCCAGCATGGACATTATCGCCACCAACAACACCAGGTTCACCGTCAAGGCAATATTGGCAATCAGACCAAAACTGCGGTAGTAAAACAGCATAAACAGCAGCACCAGGGCCATGCCCCAGATCAGGGAAGTGATACCGCGCTGAATATTCTCGGCACCGAGGGATGGGCCTATGGTGCGCTCCTCGACAAAATACATAGGCGCCGCCAGGGCGCCGGCACGCAACAGCAGGGCCAGTTCCGAGGCCACCGCCGGGGATTCCAGGCCGGTAATGCGGAACTGCACCCCCAGCGCGCTCTGGATGGTGGCCAGGTTGATGATCTCCCGGTCCACCAATTGAATGGGCACCTGATAGGTTTCCCCATCGGCGTCTTCGCGGCTTTCCATCAGGGTACGGTATTCAATGAACAGCACCCCCATATTGCGCCCCACATTGTGGCGTGTGGCCCTGTGCATGCGGGTGCCGCCGGCGCTGTTCAGCGTGATGTTCACCTGGGGCTGGCCGGTTTCGTGATCGAAGCCACTGGTGGCGTTGTGCACATAGTCGCCGGTGAGAATGACCTGTCGCTCCAACCAGGCGCTGGTGCGGCCCCGACGCTCCACCTCACTGGCGCTGAAGGGAAACTCCTCCCGAGCGGCAACCAGGGCGTCGGACGCCGCCTCCAGGCGAAACTCCAGATTGGCGGTGCGGCCGATGACCCGCTTGGCCTCGGCGGTATCCTGAACACCCGGCAACTGGACGATGATGCGGTTGCGCCCTTCGCGCTGCACCACCGGCTCGGACACACCCAGTTCGTTGACCCGGTTGCGCAGCGTCACCAGGTTCTGGCTGATGGAACGGTCTTCGATTTCCCTGCGGCCCTCCTCGGTCAAGGTAGCCAGAAACCGGTAATCATCGCCGTCCTGAGTTTCAACGTTCAATGTCGTGTACTCCCGGCGCACTTCCCTGGCAGCGGTGTTCCGATCCTCGGCACTGCGAAACCGGCCGACAATAACGTGGTTCTCATCCGCTTCAACCGAGATATAGCGGATGCGTTCCTGGCGCAGCCTGCTGCGGATGTTGCCAGCGGTAATCTCCTGATTCCTCTCCACGGCGCCGGGAACATCCACTTCCATCAAAAAATGCACACCGCCAGCCAGATCCAGTCCAAGGCGCATGGGTGTCGCACCCATGGCGCGCAACCAACCCGGGGTGGTGGCCGCTTGGTTCAGCGCTACCACATAGCGGCCGCCCAACGCCGTCTGCACCTCGCGCTGGGCGCGCAACTGCTGGTCGCCATCAACCAGGCGTAACAGGACGGTACTGGCGGAAACCTCACCGCCAAAGTGTTCTATACCCGCTTCTTCCAGCGCCTGCTCCGCCCGGCTCAGGGCCTCGGCGTCCATGACCATGGCGCTGGTGGCACCGGAAATCTGGATGGCAGGATCCGGCGGATAGAGATTGGGGGAAGCGTAGAAAGCGCCCATTACAATCACCAGGGCGATAAGCAGATACTTCCACAGGGGATAGCGGTTTGGCATAAACGTGTCCGTCAGTGGTCTGACGCCCGGACAGGGCCAACAGAGGGCGCCGGGCATTGGGGGAGCCGCAAAGACTCCGGAAAGGCCGGGATTATACCGATTTTACAGCGCACAACAATGTGCGCTCCCCTGGTGCGCCGCTGTCGGGCGATTACGAGCCGCTTAGCCGGCGGCGCTCAGCGCCGGCACCGGACGGCCGAGACCGCCGTAGAAATCCTCCAGCCAGCTGACCAGTGTGTCCGTGGCGATGGCCTCACGCAGGCCGTCCATCAGATTCTGGTAGTAGCGCAGATTGTGAATGGTGTTGAGTTGGGCGCCGAGTATTTCGCCGCACTTGTCCAGGTGGTGCAGATAGGCGCGGCTGAAGTTGCAACAGGTATAGCAGTCGCATTTGGCGTCCAGCGGCCCCGTGTCGTGCCGGTGTTTGGCGTTGCGGATCTTGATCACCCCTTCGCTGGTGAACAGATGGCCGTTGCGGGCGTTGCGGGTGGGCATGACGCAGTCAAACATGTCGATGCCCCGGCGCACCGCCTCGACTATGTCCTCCGGCTTGCCCACCCCCATCAGATAGCGGGGCCTGTCCTGGGGCATATGGGGCGTGAGCTCATCCAGCACCCGCAGCATATCCTCCTTGGGCTCGCCCACCGAGAGGCCACCGATGGCGTAGCCGTCGAAACCCATGGCCTCCAGCGCCGCCAGGGATTCCCGGCGCAGGTCGCTGTACATGCCGCCCTGAACTATGCCGAACAAGGCTGCCGGGTTGTCGCCGTGGGCATCGCGCGAGCGCTGCGCCCAGCGCAGAGACAGTTCCATGGAACTGCGCGCCTCGGCGGGCGTGGCCGGATAGGGGGTGCACTCGTCAAAGATCATGACAATGTCCGAGCCCAGATCCCGCTGCACCGCCATGGCGGTTTCCGGGTCGAGAAACACCGGGCTGCCGTCGATGGGCGAGCGGAAGGAGACACCGGCTTCCGTGACCTTGCGCAACTTGCCCAGGCTGAACACCTGAAAGCCGCCGGAATCCGTCAGTATGGGGCCCTGCCACTGGGTAAAGTCGTGCAGGTCGCCGTGGGCCTTGATCACTTCGGTGCCCGGGCGCAGCATCAGATGAAAGGTGTTGCCGAGAATGATCTCGGCGCCGGACTCGGCAATATCCCGGGGCAGCATGCCCTTGACGGTGCCGTAGGTGCCCACGGGCATAAAGGCCGGGGTCTCGACACTGCCCCGGGGAAAGGTCAGTCGCCCGCGCCGGGCGGCGCCGGCGGTGGTGTGCAGGGAAAATTGCATGGCGCTCTCGATCGTGGCACTGGCGGTCATGGCTGGTTGGGCTCCTGTTGGCAAGGCGCGGCGGAGGGCGGCAGATCCCCATGGGCGGCGGGATTGCGGGTGATCCACATGGCGTCGCCGTAGCTGAAAAACCGGTACCGCTCCGCCACCGCCGCCCGGTAGGCCGCCAGGGTATGGCGGTACCCGGCAAAGGCGGACACCAGCATCAGCAGCGTCGACTCGGGCAGGTGAAAGTTGGTGACCAGAGCATCCACCACCTGAAAGCGGTAGCCCGGGTAGATAAAGATATCCGTCTCGCCGGCATAGGGGGCAATGTCGCCGTGGCGGGCGGCGGTTTCCAGGCAGCGCACGCTGGTGGTGCCCACCGCCACCACCCGCCGGCCCGCCGCGCGAGCGGCCCTGACCCGCTCGCACACCTCGGCGCTGATCTCCATCACCTCGCTGTGCATGCGGTGCTCGGCAATATTGTCCACCCGCACCGGCTGAAAGGTGCCCGCCCCCACGTGCAGGGTAACAAAGGCCGTCTCCACGCCCCGCTGCCGCAACTGCGCCAGCAGGTCATCGTCAAAATGCAGCCCGGCAGTGGGCGCTGCCACGGCGCCCTGGCGGTGACCGTACACCGTCTGGTAGCGCTCGCGATCCAGTTCGCCATCGGCCCGGTCGATATAGGGTGGCAGCGGCATATGGCCCAGCCGCTCCAGCAGCGGCAGCACCGGCTCGGGAAACACCAGCTCGAACAGCGCCTCGTGCCGGGCGGCCACCGTCAGGGCGGTGTCGTCCTCCAGCAGAATCCCGCCACCGGGTTTGGGCGACTTGCTGGCCCGGGTGTGGGCCAGCACCCGGTGCTCATCCAGCACCCGCTCCACCAGTATCTCCACCTGGCCGCCGGAGGCCTTGCGCCCGAACAGGCGGGCGGGAATCACCCGGGTGTCGTTGAACACCATCAGATCGCCCGGCTCGAGCTGCGCCAGCAGGTCCGGAAACTGCCGGTGCGCCAGCGCGCCGCTGGGCCCGTCCAGGCACAACAGCCGGCTGCCGCTGCGCCGGGCGGCTGGCTCCCGGGCGATCAGGGACTCGGGCAAATCGTAGTAAAAATCCTGGCGGCGCATGGCTGGATTCCGGCGCGGTTAAAAGGGCGGCAAGGGTATAGTAAATCCCCGCTTCTGGCCAGACACGCTGGTTGACGCCCCGGCGACACTGGTATAATCTCGCGCTCCCTGCAAGTGCCAGAGTGGTGAAATTGGTAGACACGTCGGATTCAAAATCCGATGGGGTAAAACCCGTGCCGGTTCGAGTCCGGCCTCTGGTACCATCTCAACCGGCGGAGAACTATGTCACCCGACAGCAGCCAGCCTCTCGCCATCATGTTTGCCGATGTCTCCGGCAGCTCCGCGCTCTACAAGCAGGCAGGCAACCGACGCGCCAAGGCGATCATTGACCGCGCTCTGGAAGCCATGATGACTCTGGCCGCTCAGTACGGCGGCACCCTGGTGAAAACCATCGGCGATGAGATTCTGGTGCGCTTTGACAGCGCCACAAATGCCTGCCGGGCCGCCATGGCCATTCAACAACACAACGACGGCCAGGCTGAACCGAGCCTGGGCATCCGCATTGGCCTCAGTTACGGCCCCACCCTGCTGGAGCACGACGACGTTTTCGGCGAACCGGTCAACGACGCCGCCTGTGTGGCTCATATTGCCCGCGGCCGGCAAGTTGTATTGACCCAGACGCTGATGGATGAACTGGATGGCGATCTGCGCGAACGGTGCCAGTTGTTCGACCACATTGCCATCAAGGGCGCCAGTCAGACCACCGCCATCTTTCGCCTGCGCTGGGAGAGCAATACCCAGAGCTTCCAGGCCACCACAGTACTGGCCGCCAACGAACTGGCCCAGCGCCTGGCCAAGCACTGCCTCTACCTGAGTCTGGCCGGTCGGGAAGTCGCCCTGACGCCGGATCAAACGCCCTTCGTCATAGGCCGGGATCGCCACAAGGCGGACCTGCACATCGACACCCACCTGGCCTCCCGGGATCACTGCCACATCGATTTCCGACGCGGCAAATTCATGTTGGTGGATCACAGCACCAATGGCACCTATGTGCAGAGCGAGGGGCGCCCCCTGCTCTACCTGCGCCGGGAGGAATCGCCACTGACCGGCAGCGGCAAGATTGGGGTCGGCCAACAGCCGGACCAGGCCGGCGACTGGTTGATCGGCTACAGCATATGAGTGACGCGGGACTGTTTCGCCGCTTTGCCGCCATGGTCTACGACCTGCTGCTGCTGGTGGCCGTTAGCATGGCTTATGGCGCCCTGGCGCTGGCGGTCAAGATCCATGTGTTGCAACAAACGGTCGCCGAGGGCGAAAGAGCGGTGATCGGGCTGCCCGGGTTTATCGGCTGGGTACTGGTGCTGATGCTGTTTTACTGTTTCTTCTGGAGACGCTCCGGACAGACGCTGGGCATGCGCGCCTGGCGGCTGGAATTGCAGAACATCGAGGGCGGGCGGCCCGACCTCTGGCGCTGTCTGTTGCGCTGCCCGCTGGCGGCGCTTTCTCTGGGTCTGCTGGGAATGGGTTACTTATGGCAATGGCTCGACCCCGACGAGTTCACCCTCCACGACCGCCTCAGCCGCACCCGCGTCGTTCTTCTTCCCAAGAAAAACTAACGGGCGCGTTTCAGCAGGTACAAGCCCAGCACAAAACAGAAAATGATGGGCGCCAGCACCGCTAAGACCGGCGGGAAACCGAACACCAGACTGGACGGCCCCAGCATGCTCTGAGTGATCTGAAAGACGATTCCGAACACTATCCCGGAAAAAATTCTCTGGCCCATGGTCACTTCGCGCAACGGGCCGAACACGAAGGAAATGGCGATCAACACCAGACTGGCGGTGGCCAGCGGTTGCAATACCTTTTGCCAGAAAGCCAGATCGTACTCACTGTTTTCCAGGCTCTGCTCCTCCAGATAGTTGGAGTAGTAGTGCAGGTTGCGGATGGACAACCCCTCCGGTGGCAGGGCGAGAATATTCAGCAGCGTCGGGGTCAGAGCGCTGTCCCAGCGACGCAGCATGTAGTGCGCGGCCGCAGTGGCGGTATCCCCTTGCAGATAGGTGACATCCACCCCTTCCTCCAACCAGTAATCGCCCTGATACATGACCTGGCGGGAAAAGCTGGCTTGGGTCAGGCGGTGTTGGTCGTCGAACTGATAGCGGGTTACACCGTAGAGCACACCGTGGGGCTGGACGGCGTTGAAATGCATGAATTCGTTGCCCTCGCGGTTCCACATGCCCTGCTGGGCCTGCAGCCCCCGGCTGTCGCCTAGGGCGATGGCCCGGCGGCTCTCCGCCAACTGGTCGGTGTAGGGTGTCACGTATTCCCCCAGGGTCAGGCCCAGGGCGATAAACAGCAGCACCGGCTTGAGCACCATCCAGGTGATGCGTCCCACCGACACACCGGCGGCGCGCATCACCGTCAATTCGCTGTTGTTGGCCAGCAGCCCCAGGCCGACAAGGCAACCGATCAGGCAGGCAAAGGGCAGGTATTCGTAGATGCGCCGAAAGGATGAAAGCCCAGTATAGATAAACGCTTCGGCAAGCGTGTAGTTGCCGCGCAGACTGGTGAGTTGATCGATCAGCGTGCCGATCAGATCCAGGCAGAGCACCACCAGCAGCACCAGAGCGATGGCCCCGATGACACTGCGCGCCACATAGTGGTTGAGTTTACGCATGGGCCGCCCTCGCCGCCCGCCGGCGCCGATACCACAGCACCCCGTTGTTCCAGTTGAGCAGCACCAGCGCCAGTGCCAGATACGGCAGATGCACCACCCACAGCCCCGGCCAGACCGGCCAACTGCCCGCCTCGATCATACCCCGGGCCGTACTGAGCACCCCCAGGTAGGTCATAAAGACAATAATGGCCGGCAACATTTTCAGGTAACGCCCCTGGCGCGGGTTGGTGGCGCTCAGCGGCACCGCCAGCAGCGCCACGATAAACACCAGCAACGGCAGGGAGAAACGCCACTGCAGAGTCGCCTGATGGGACAGCGGTTCCGGGTGTTGCAGCAGGTAGGCGGTGCTCATGGCGTCGGTGCGGTGGCGGTAACCGACGCTGGTATCCGTCGCCATGTGCTGGCCATAGCGGGAAAACCGGGTAACCCGGTAGTCGGCGCTGCCGGGCAACCCCTCATAGCGATAGCCCTGGCGCAACTCCAAATAGCGTTGACCATAGTCCGGGTGCATCACCTGCTCACCGTACTCGGCAATGATCAGCGACAGGCGTTCCGGCCCGGCACCCGGGTCCGGCGAAGGGTCCATCTCCGCCACGAACACATGGTTGAGCCGGCGGCGGTTGTTGCTCAACTCCTGCACGTAGGTCATCAACCGGCCCTGGGAGATTGCCTGAAAGCGCCCGGCCTGCAGCATGTCGAATTCGCTGCGCTGCCGCTGCTGATTGATCAGTTCCTCGGTTTTCTGCGCACCCAGGGGGCTCACCCAGAGGCTCAGCACTGCCACCAGAGCGGCCATCAGCGCCGTGGGAATCATGGTCAGCAGCAGCAGTTGCCGGGGGCTCAAGCCACAGGCGGACAGCACCGTCATTTCACTGTCCACGTAGAGGCGCCCATAGGCCAGCAGCACGGCGATAAAAAATCCCAGCGGCACTACCAGTTCGAGAAAACCCGGCATGCGGTAGGCGATGAGGGTAAACAGCACATCCACCGCTAGGCGACCGGCCGCCGCATCGGCCAGATATTTGACAAAGCGGCCGCTCATGACAATCAGCAGCAACACACAGGTCACCGCCAGTGTGTGCAGAATAATGTCGCGGCTGAGGTAACGAAAAATAATCACCCACAAACTCCGGTGGCCCGGTGGAAAGCAGCGGGGCGCTGCAAAATGTGGCATTATCCACTACCTAGCCGTGTTTGTCCCGCGAGAGTTACCCAGGAGTTGTCATGCAGTATCAGGCCAAGGTCATCGATCCCGTCAAACAGAAATGTCACTGTCTGCTGGTGGTCGCCCACCAGGACAGCCCACTCAACGGCAGCGCCCAACAGGTGGATGCTGCCGGCCAGGGCGCCCTGGCGCAACTGGCCAAACGCGAGGGGTTCGCCGGCAAGGCCGGGGACACCCTGCTCTGGCTCAACCCCACCGGCATCGCCGCCGAGCGGCTGCTGCTGATGGGCCTGGGCAAGGCCGACAAGGATGGCAGTGTCCCCCCGGACCAATACCGCAAGGCCCTGCGCCGGGCCCTGACCAGCCTCAAAGGGGTGCCCGGCAAGCAGCTGGCGCTGGCCCTGGGTGAAATTCGGGTCAAGGACCGCGATACCGCCTGGTGCGCCCGGCAACTGGCGGAACTGGTCAGCGACGTCAGCTACCGCTTTGATCGCCTGAAGAGCCAGCCCCCGGAGGCGCGCCGCTTCCTCGCCGAAAAACTGCTGTTCGGCTGCAACGAGGCCGCGCAAACCAAAGGCGCCGCGACCGGGCTCGGCACCGGCGCAGCCATCGCCAAGGGCACGGCCCTGGCCCGGGATCTGGGCAACCTGCCCGGCAACATCTGTACCCCCGCCTATCTGGCCGACGAGGCCAGGCGACTGGCCCGCAATCAGCAAAATCTGACCGTCAAAGTCCTCGAAGAAAAGCACATGAAGGAGCTGGGCATGGGCGCCCTGCTGTCGGTGTCCGCCGGCAGCGAGCAGCCGGCCAAGCTGATTGTCATGGAGTACCGGGGCAGCCGCAAAAAAAACGAGGCGCCCCTGGCCCTGGTGGGCAAGGGCATCACCTTCGATACCGGCGGCATCAGCATCAAGCCGCCGCCGGCCATGGATGAGATGAAATTCGACATGTGCGGCGCCGCCAGCGTCCTGGGCGTGTTCGCCACCCTGCTGGAGTTGCAACCGGCGCTGAATCTGGTGGGCGTGATCGCCGCCAGTGAGAACATGCCCGATGGCCGCGCCAGCAAACCCGGCGACGTGGTCACCTCCATGTCCGGCCAGACCATCGAAATTCTCAACACCGACGCCGAAGGCCGCCTGGTGCTGTGCGACGCCCTGACCTACACCGAACGCTTCAAACCCCGGGCCGTGGTGGACATCGCCACGCTCACTGGCGCCTGTGTCATCGCCCTGGGCAACCACGCCACTGGCCTCTACAGCAACCGCGACGAGCTGGCCAGGGCGCTGCTGGAAGCCGGCGAGACCGCCGGCGATCGCGCCTGGCAAATGCCCCTGTGGGACGAGTACCAAAAGCAGTTGGACAGCAACTTCGCCGACATGGCCAATGTCGGCGGTCGGGAGGCCGGCAGTGTCACCGCCGCCTGCTTTCTCTCCCGCTTCGCCAAAAAATTCGCCTGGGCCCACCTGGACATCGCCGGCACCGCCTGGCGCAGCGGCGGCGCCAAGGGCGCCACCGGCCGGCCCGTGCCCCTGCTGGTGCAATACCTGTTGAACCAGGCTGGATCATGACGCACATCGACTTCTACATTCTGCCCCAGAGCGGCGAAGACGCCCGGCGACACTTCGCCTGCCGCCTGGCGGAAAAAGCCTGGCGCCTGGGGCACCGGGTGCAGATCACCGTGGACAATGCCCGCGAAGCGGATGCCCTGGGCGATCTGCTCTGGCAATACCGGCCCGAGAGCTTTCTGCCGCACCAGCGCCTGGACGACCCGGCGGCAGCGCCGGCGCCGGTGGCCCTGGCCTACGGTGACCAGCAGGACCCGCAGCGGCACCTGCTGATCAACCTGAGCAGCACCGTGCCCGACTACTTCAGCGGCTTTCCCCGCCTGAGCGAAGTGGTCTGCCAGGACGAACCAGTGCTGAAAACCTCTCGCCAGCGCTACCGTTTTTACCAGGAAAGGGGTTACCCTGTGGAACATCGCAAGCTCTGAGGTCGCACGGTGTATGGTAGATCAGACGCGCAAAACCAAAACTGCCATTCTGCGTGAACTGGAATCCATCCAGGGGCTGCTGAACGAAAACCCGTCGTCGCCCCTGGACGACGATATTCCCACGCTGGAAGAGGTGGTGGTGGAAGATGCGAACCCCGGCGAGAGAACCACTCCCGGCGCAACGCAAAAGTACCGCCCCGAGGGGCGCGACATGCGCGCCCTGGAGGAAGCCGCTGAAGCCCTGCGCCGCGAGCCGGACGGCGAAAAACCTCGGGCGACGCAGCCCTCGCTGTTCGAATCCCCCGGCGCCAACGGCAGCCCGGTGCTGGGCAGGGGGCGGGGAGAAAACCCCTTTCTGCCTCAACACATCCGCGAGCGCCTGGCCAGCAACCGCCCGCCACGAAGCAACCAACAGGCGCCGCAAGCCAAACCCGAACCGTCCCCGGTGCCCAGCCGTCGACAACTCATCGATGAATTGCTGGACACCTTTGTTCCCGAACTGACCTCCGGGCTGCGCAAACGCCTGGAACAGTTGACCGACGAGCAGCTGCAGGCACTGCTGCGACAGCGCTAGCGGGCTGAGAACTCGCTTGCGCATGGATCACTCACGACCTGGAAACACGACCTGGAGGAGAAACGACATGCAAACGCGAAGCTTATCCCCCCGCTTTGGCCTGGGATTCTATCTGGCCTTTCTGCTGCCGTTTCTGGCCGCCTGCGGCCAGGAAACCGCGCCCACCACGCCCCCCGTCACGGCCCCCGTCACCGCCACTGCGGAAACCGTGCCGGGCCTCTACGCCTTCACCAACGTCAATGTGCTGCCCATGGACGCCGAGCGAGTGCTGGGGAATCAGACCGTAGTGGTGCGCGATGGGCGCATCGAAAGCGTCTCGCGTGCCAGCGCCGTACCTGCGGGCGCCACAACCATTGACGGCGCGGGCCGCTACCTGATGCCAGGACTGGCCGAATTGCACGGCCACGTACCCGGCGGCGACCATCCGGAATACGCCGAGAACACTCTGTTTCTATTCATTTCCAACGGCATCACCCTGGTGCGCAGCATGGCCGGCGACCCCTCGCACCCGATACTGCGCGAACGCCTGGCCGCTGGCGAACTGGAGGGGCCCACCCTGATTTCCGCCAGCCCCTGGCTCGGCCACCACAACGCCGGCTCCGAGGCCCAGACCCGGGAGACGGTGCGGCAATACCACGAGGCCGGCTACGACCTGCTCAAGGTGGGCAGCCTGTCGCCCCCCAACTACAACCATATGGCGGACGAAGCCAACAAGGTGGGTATTCCGTTCGCCGGTCACATTCCCGGCGGGGTCACCCTGGAGCGGGCCATCGCCGCCGGCCAGTCCACCATCGATCACCTGGATCGCTACGTGGAATTTCTGGTGGCGGAAGACGCCGATGTGTCGGGCCGTGAACCCGGCTTTTTCGGCAGCGGCCTGATCGACCTGGTGGATGAAGACCGCATTGCCGCCGCCGTGGAACTGACCGTGGAGAGCGGCATCTGGAACGTGCCCACCCTGAGCCTGGTGGAACACCTGGCCTCGGAGGAATCCGCCGAAGACATGGCCCAATGGCCAGAGATGCGCTATATCCCGCAGAACGTCCTCGAGGGCTGGAAAAACTTCAAGCGCAACATCCAGTCCGAGGATCACTTTCAGCCCGAAGCCGCCGCACAGTTGGTGCAACTGCGCCACGACCTGCTCAAGGCCCTGCACGACGGCGGCGCCAATATTGCCTTGGGTTCGGACGCACCGCAGTTCTTCAATGTGCCGGGCTTCTCCACCCACCGCGAAATGGCCATGATGGTGGCCGCCGGTCTGACCCCCTACGAGGTGCTGGTCACCGGCACCCGCAAACCGGCCGACTATCTGGGTACGCCCGATGACTTCGGTCAGGTGGCCCCTGGACACAGGGCCGACCTGATTCTGCTGGAGGCCAACCCGTTCGAGGATATAGCCCATGTACAACGCCGCGCCGGCGTCATGGTGCGCGGTCGCTGGTACCCGGAAGCGGAGATACAGGAACGGCTGCAGGCCATAGCCCGCGACTGATCACCACAACGGCTATCGCTCAGCGCTCGGCGCGCACCCGGAAAAAGGCCACCATGGCCAGCGCCACCACCAGCAGATTGACCAGGAACACACTGCGATAGCCGTACAACTCCGCCACCACACCGATGCTTATGCTGCTGAGCAGGTTACCCAGGTGAGTGGAGTTGGTGAAAAACGCGGATGCGCTGCCGGCCCTGCCCGGCAGCAACTGCTGAATCACGGAAATACCCAGCCCCGCCAACACCCCAATAAAAATGGCGTTGAACAGTTGCAGGGCAAACAACTGCCACAGCGTCTGTGACCAGAAGACACCCGCGTAAAGAATCAATCCGACGCCGCTGGCCAGCCGCACCAGTGCCAGCAGGCGCACCCGCGCCGCCAGTATGCCGGCCATGATCATCACCGGCACTTCCAGCAGGGCGCACAGGCCCATCATCCAACCCGCCCACTCGGTGCCAATACCCAGGTTCAAACTCAGGTGCAGCGGCAGACTGATCAGATAGCTATTGTTGGCGCACCACATCAACGAAAAGCCGCCCAGGCACAACCAGAGCGCGCGTTTTTGCTCCGGGGTCAGCGGCAGCGGCTCTTTTTTGCGCCCCGCCTTCTCCGCCATTCTGTCCAGGCGCGGCAGAAACGGCAGCGCCAGCAGTGCCGACCCGACAAACAGCAGCGCCGCCAGGGTGTACATACTGGTAAAACCGAAATAGCTGGCCAGCAGAAAGCCGGCCGGCGGCCCCGCCACCCAGGCAACGGCAACCTGGGCGCGGACAATGGCGTTGAACAGCGCCACCCGCTCCGGCGGAAAATGCCGCTCGGCGTACTCCATGCTGTAGGCCAGCATCTGTGAGAAGGCCACCATGCCGAGACTGAGCAGAAAAACCGCCGTGCTCACCACCAGCCAGTAGTTGCGGGACAGCGCAAAAACCGCGCAGGCCAGCGCGCCCACCAAACAAAAGGACACCACCAGCGGCCGGCGGTCGGAGATGCGATCGGACAGATAGCCAATCCACTGGTTGTAGACGATGCTGCCCAGGGCAATGCCGGCGTAGGGAATACCCACCAGCAGCGGCCGCACACCCAGTTCCTTGGCGAGAAACACGCTGAAGGTGGGCAACACCAGAGCGCCGATCACACCGATGGCAAAGGAGAGGAAGTAGATGCCCAGGGCCACCGGGCGAAACAGATCTCGGGTCACGGGCCACTCTGACGGAGCCGGGCGAAGGTCGGCATTGTACTGATAACCCGTTCCGGGCACCAGCGACGACCTGCTGCTACACTGGGGTAGTCGTCAAAATCAACCGTGAGCATACCCACCTTTCATGAAATCCAGAGACCTCTACTCCCTGTTGCTGGGCGCCCTGCTGCTGACCCTGGCGGCACTGGTGCTGCACGGCTTTCTGCCGGAGCGGCGCCTGACCCTGCTGCCACCGCAAGAGGATACCCATCTCTGGCTGTACCTGGACGAAGCCGCTCTGGGTGCCGATGCCATCATCTGGGTGGACGAGAGCGCGCCACACTGGCGCTGCATTATTCCGGAAGACGCCGCCTACCACTACTGCGGCATGAGCGCCGCGTTCGGCGAGGATAGCACCCGGGGGTTGGATCTCTCCGGCTATCAACGCCTGGAAATGGAAGTCGTCCTGTCCGACAACATTCGCGCGGTGAACCTCTTCCTGCGCAACTACAACCCGGCCTACGCCACCCCTGAAGACCCCAACAGCCCCCAGTTCGTTACCGTGAGCCTGCGCGCACAGGACACTGCCCAGCCACTGGCTTTCGATCTGGAGGAATTCCGGGTGGCAGACTGGTGGCTCCAGGATCGGGACCTACCCCGTCAGTACACCCGGCCCGAGTTCGGCAATATCGTAGCTCTGGGCGTGGACTTGCCCAGTGGCAAGGGCCCCGGCAGCTACGACATCCGCATAGAGCGCCTGGACGTGGTCGGTGTCTGGATAAGCGCCGAACGCTGGTATCTGGGCATACTCGTACTGTGGATGCTGGCCATCTTCACCGCCACCAGTGCCCGCCTGATCCGCTTGCGCCGCCGCACCCTGAGAGACCGGGAGCGGATACGGGCACTGTCCAGCAGCAACCTGCAACTCAAGCACCAGCGCGAGGAATACCGCAAGCTCTCCACCGTGGACGCGCTCACCGGCGCCCTGAACCGGCACGGCTTTGCCCCGGTGATGGAGCGGGTGTTTCAGGAGCGCGGCGACCAGCCCCTGGCGCTGATTGTCATCGACATCGATCATTTCAAGCGGATCAACGACCGCCGGGGCCACAAGGTGGGCGACCAAGTGCTGAGCACCATCGCGGCAGTCATACTGGCGAACACCCGCCAGTTCGACACCCTCTGCCGCTGGGGTGGCGAGGAGTTCGTGCTGCTCTGCCCGGGCACCGACAACGTCAACGCCTACCTGTTGGCGGAAAAGATTCGCCAGATGATTTTCGATATCCACTTTGACGACAGTTCGCTGAGTGTCACCGCCAGCCTCGGGGTCGCCAGCGCGGAGCCGCAAGAGGACTTCCAATCCCTGTTTACCCGCGCCGATGCCGCCCTCTACGAGGCCAAGGAACTGGGCCGCAACTGCACTATTCGGGTCTAGCGGCCTGCATGTCCGGCTTGTCGGTACTGATGGCAAACCCGGCAAAACGAGCGCGGGAGGTCACCGCCGGCGCCCAGTCGCCGGTGCTGCCGCCGTGGAAGGTGGAGAAAAAGATACCGCCGACCCGCCCGCGCCCATCCGGCGAGCGCTGATAGGTGACGTCGTCTAAATCCAGCACCAGGCGTCCGTCCAGCCACATTTTCAGGTGGCCGTTTTCCCGGCCGTGATCGTTGACCCGCACATACTGATCGATGCGGTACCAGCGCCCGGGCTCAAAGAAATTGCGATCCATGTCCATATCCAGGCCCCAGGTGCTATCACCGTACTTGCCGTGGTCGCTGGGCGGCAAGTAGGAATAGACCACGGCGCGCCCCTCGGGGCGCCACATCAGGCGCAGGGTCCAACCGTTGTTGCCGTCCGGCTGATCGCCGCCCGACCTGCCCCAGGAATCCCCCTCCCCCATCAGACCCGGCAGCTTGCCACCCAGGCGAAAATCGAAACCCTCATCAAAGTACACATAGTAGGTGAGATAGAGCTGCTCGTAGGCCGGCGCCAGCCCCGCTATCCGCGCAAAACTGACCGGAAACTGCAGACCCCCATCGGATGGCCCCACGGCGCCTTCGGGATAAGTCACCAACAGCCCCGCAGCGCCGGCCGGTATCTCCTCCGCCGTCAGGCGCCGGGCATCCTCGCCGCGTTGCATCCAGGGGATCCCCCAGCGCTGGCGCCACTGGCGATCCAGGGCGAAATCGTCGAACAGCGGCAGGCCGGCCGCCAGATCCCACACAGGCTCCGCCGCCGGGCTGTCCGGGTCCGCCTGCGCCAGGGGCGCGGCCATCAGGCAAAGCGCCAGCGCCGCACTATTGATTGTCATCACAATGGGCTTCATTATTGTGTCTCCCGCGCCGTGAAAACGGCCGAGTTCGTACAATAACAGAGGAACACCCCATGCCCAAGGTTCTGGTCGGATGTCTGGTTTTCGTGCTGGTGATCGCCGTCGGTGGCGCCGGCCTCGCCTACTTCAAGTTCGTCAAACCCTTCACCGACACCGCGGTGGGCGTCGCCCGCTTTGCCCAGGAATACCAGGAACTCAATGACCAGTTGCGGGACACCAGCCGCTACACACCGCCGGCCAACAACCAGATGACCGAGGTCCAGTTTCAGCGCTTTCTGGGCGCCAATACAGCCATGCGCAACCAACTGTCCCATCGTCTGAACGAGCTGGAGCAGAAGTACCAGGAACTGGACAACCAGATGCGGCGCGCCGACCGGGACCCCAGTATGCGGGAACTGATGGAGGGCTACCGGGACATGATCGACCTGATGCTGGAAGCCAAGCGGGCCCAGGTCACCGCCCTGAACCAGTACAACTTCTCGCTGGAAGAGTATATATGGGTGCGCAATCACGTCTATCTGGCCCTGGGGCAAAGCGTTGGTGTCGTCGATTTGGGAGACAGCCAGATGGAGCACCACCGCCACCATGTCACCGAGGAGGCCGCTGCCTGGGTGGAGGAGCACCGGGACGCTCTGATGGAAACCTACGTACTGGCCTGGTTCGGCCTCTGACGAGAGCCTGTCAGTCTCCGGTGCCTGGCAACAGCTTTTCCAGGCTAGCGGCTGGCACCGGTTTGCTGATCAGGTAGCCCTGAATATCATCGCAGCCGCGAGCCGCGAGAAACTCCCGTTGCGCCTCGGTTTCCACCCCCTCGGCGACCACACCCAGGCCCAGTTGCCGGGCGAGCACAATGGTGGCCTCGACGATGGCCATATCGTGGCTGTCGTCGGGAATGCCCGCCACAAATGAGCAGTCGATCTTGAGTCTGTCCAGGGGCAGACGCTTGAGATAGCTGAGGCTGGAGTAGCCGGTGCCAAAATCATCCATGGCCAGCTTGATGCCCATCTTGTGCAGATCCAGCAGTTTTGCGATCGCCTGGTCCGGGTTGTTCATCAGGCTGGACTCGGTGATTTCCAGCTCCAGGAGCTTGGGGTCACAGCCGGTTTCCACCAGTATCTGGGCAACCCTGCCGGCGAAATCCTCCTGTTCCAGTTGCCGCTGGGAGAGGTTGACGCTGATGCTCATACCCGCCATGCCTGAGCGGTGCCAATGGCTGGCCTGCTGACAGGCGGTGCGCAGCACCCATTCGCCCAGCGGTATTATCAAGCCCACCTCCTCGGCGATAGGAATGAACTCCGCAGGGTTTACCAGCCCCCTGACGGGGTGCTGCCAGCGTGCCAACGCCTCGACACCGGTTATAGCCCCCGTGGCCAGTCTGATTTGGGGCTGGTAATGCAGAAACAGCTCGTTGCGCTCTTGCGCGCCGCGCAGATCGTTTTCCAGATGCAGCCGATTGTGGATTTTCAGATCCAGTTCGGGGCTGAAAAACCGGAAGGTATTTCTGCCCTCCTCTTTGGCCAGGTACAGAGCATTGTCCGCGTACCGGACCAGGGTTTCCGCCGCATCCGAATCGCGCGGATACAGGCTGACGCCAAGGCTGGTGGTCACATGCAGTTCGTGCCCGGCAACCTTGAAGGGCTTTTCCAGAACAGCGAAGATTTTCTCTATCACCTGCAGCGAGTTTTGCGGGTCCGCCAGATCGGACAACGTAATCAAAAACTCATCTCCGCCCAGGCGACCGACGGTATCGTCCCTGCGGATCACCTGCCGCAGCCGCTCCCCCACCTGTTTCAGCAGCAGGTCACCGGCCGGATGCCCCAGCGTGTCATTGATGGTTTTGAATCGATCCAGATCAATAAACAGAACAGCCAGGGATCGCTTGTGCCGATCCGAAGTGGCCAGCGCCTGCTCAAGCCGGCTCATTACCATTAATCGGTTGGGCAACCCCGTCAGCGCATCGTGATAGGCGAGGTACTCGATATGTCGTTCCTGTTCCTTGCGCAGAGTGATATCGCGCACCAGTGCCAGATTATAACCATGCCCTTCATACTCGAAATAGTTGGCGCTGACCTCTACCGGAAAGATAGAGCCGTCACGACGCTGATGCTGGGTTTCCAGACTTATCGATCCCCGTGTGCGGATCTCATGCCAGTGCGCCTGCCACCGTTCCTTGTCAAAACCCGGATTGATATTGGCGATACTCAAGTTCAGCAGTTCTTCGCGACTGTACCCCAATGACCGACAGGCCTCGCCGTTGACGTAAAGAATGCGGGCATTCTGATCGATTAGAAGTGCCGCCTCCTGCACATGGTTCAACGCAAAACTCAAAATAGCCAGGCGCTCCTCAGCCAGTTTGCGCTCGGTAATGTCACTGATCACCCCCTCCAGGGCCAGCACGTTTCCCTGCTCGTCGTATACGCCGCGACCTTGCTCCCAGACATACTTTTCCGTGCCATCCGCCGTGTGCATCCGATATTCGAGTTGAAACGGTTTGCGCTCGGCCACGGCTTGCTGCGTTTCCCGCCAAACACGCTCCTGGTCATCCGGGTGTATCAGATTGTTGAAGGCCACGTCCCCGGCCAGGAACTGTTCGGGTGCATACCCCGTGAGGACGGTGGCGCCGGTACTGACAAAGTCGGATGTCCAGTCGCGGTCATTGCGACAGCGATAGGCCATGCCCGGCATATTGTCCATAAACGCAGCGAGACTGCGCTGGCTTTCGTGCAGCGACAACTCAATGTTTTTGGTTTCAGTGATATCGTGGAAGTAGCCGTGCCAGGTGATGGCGCCATCCGTACGCCGCTCCGGCATGGAGCGGCACTCCACCCAGATCTCACCCTTGGTTGGGTGCAGTATCCGCCATTCGCAGCGGAACCGCTGCAGAGTTTTGGCCGACTCGGCTACCGCCGACTGAATACGCGCATGATCGTCCGGGTGAATCAGGGCCCATGCCCGGGAGAAGTCCTCCGCCAGTTCCTCCGGCGTCAGGCCATAGATGTCCACAATATCCGCTGTGGCACGGGGCATGGACAGACTGCCGTCCGCCGCCTGACGCACCTCGTGCAAGGCGACCGGTGCAATGCGCCCGATCTTGGCGAGCAGGGACTCTGCCTGGGATTTCATAGGGCAAGTTTAGCCCCAGAATGTGCACCATGCACACCCCAGGGCCGAGTAGGAGGGGGTTTTTACTTGCTGAACACCACCGTGCGGTTGCCATTGAGCAGCACCCGGTGCTCGGCGTACCAGCGCAGGGCGCGGTTCAGCACCACCGCCTCGATGTCCCGGCCTATCTCCGCCATATCCTCCGGGGAGTTCACATGGGACACCCGCTCCACCGCCTGCTCGATGATGGGCCCCTCGTCCAGGTCGGCGGTAACAAAGTGCGCCGTGGCGCCGATCAGCTTCACCCCCCGGGCGTGGGCCTGGTGGTAAGGGCGGGCGCCCTTGAAGCCGGGCAGAAAAGAATGGTGGATATTGATGGCCCGGCCGGCCAGTTTGCGGCACAGGTCGTCGGAGAGAATCTGCATGTAGCGGGCCAGCACCAGACATTCTGCCCGCTCCTGCTCCACCAGGGCCCAGACCCGGGCCTCCTGCTCCGCCTTGGTCTCCGCCGTCACGGGTAAATAGTGAAACGGCAACTGATACCACTCGGTGAGATCGCGCATCACCTCGTGGTTGGACACCACCCCGACAATCTCCACCGGCAGGGAGCCGTTCTTCCAGTTGTTGAGCAGGCTGTTCAGGCAGTGGCCCCACTGGGACACGGCAATCAGCACCCGCAGCTTGTGGCGGGCGTCGTGCACCTGCCAATCCATGCCGTAGCGCTCCGCCACCGGCTGGAACAGGGCGCGGATGGCTTCCATATCCACGTCATTGGCACCCCCGCCGGTAGCGGGACACTGGAACACGGTGCGCATAAAGAAGCGGCGGCGCTCCACATCCTCAAACTGGGAGGATTCGCTGATATTGAAGCCGCGCTCGGCAAACAGGCTGGCCACGGCCGCCACTATGCCGGGCTGGTCCTGGCAGCTAAAGGTCAATATGATTTCACGGGCACCAGCCATGGGACGTAATCGCTCCTAAAACATGCGCGCAGTAGTTTAGCCCGCAAGGATACGCCAATGGGGAATAAACGGCCATATCCCATAGAAACAATCAGTCTATATCCCCCAAAAAACGCCAACCCCGGCTATATCGGCCACCGGAGATTAGTGGTTACTGACCTGACAGCTACCCACAACTTATCCACAGCCAACCCACCCGATTATCCGCTTGCATTTGCCCTGAGACCGCATTATCTTGTAGCCCACAGTAAAAAAAACCCTATATATGGGGTTTTCAACCAATGGCGACCCAGCCAGACAGGTAACCCGGCGAGCACAATAAGCGGACCCTGGCAGCGGCGCCCCGAAACACACTCTTGCCCCACGACGGCAGCGCGCAGCGGCACCGGCCGCCAATTATTGAGCATATTCACAGAACAATCACGGAGCAGTATATGCACACCGACACCCAGCCCGCATCGACCCAGTCCACCCCGCCCCAGGGCGCCCCGGCCACCAGCGCCGCCAGCCTGGCCGCCACGGCCCCCGGCCAGATCCGGGTGATCAAGCGCAACGGCACCGTGGTGCCCTTCGACGACAGCAAAATCTCGGTGGCCATGACCAAGGCCTTTCTGGCCGTGGAAGGCGGCACCGCCGCCGCCTCCTCCCGGGTACGGGAGCGGGTGGAGGAACTCACCGCCCAGATCAGCGCCACTTTCAAGCGGCGCATGGCCTCCGGCGGCACCATCCACATCGAGGAGATCCAGGACCAGGTGGAACTGGCCCTGATGCGCGCCGGCGAGCAGAAGGTGGCCCGGGACTATGTGCTCTACCGTGAGGAGCACGCCCGCAAGCGCGCCGAAAAACTGGCCGCCGAGCAGCAGAAGACCCAGGCCCGGGCCAGCCACCCGGACATCCACGTGGTCCGTGAAGACGGCAGCCGCGAGCTGCTGGACTTCGAGCGCCTGCGCACCGTGGTGCGCGAGGCCTGCGCCGGCCTCACCGCCGTGGACGAAGACGCCATCCTCAACGAGGCACTGCGCAACCTGTACGACGGCGTCAACCTCAGCGACGTCAACACCTCCCTGGTGATCACCGCCCGCGCCCTGGTGGAAAAGGAGCCCAACTACTCCTACGCCACCGCCCGGCTGCTGCTGGACAAGCTGCGCGCCGAAGCCCTGGGCTTTCTCGGCATCGCCACCGAGGCCACCCAGGCCGAGATGGCCACCTACTACCCCAGAGCCCTGACCGCCTACCTCCGAAAGGGCGTGGAGCTGGAACTGCTCTCCCCCGACCTGCTGAAGTTCGACCTTGAGAAGCTAAGCCAAGCCCTGCTGCCCGAGCGCGACCTGCAGTTCACCTATCTGGGCCTGCAGACCCTCTACGACCGCTACTTTATCCACAGCAACGACGTGCGCATCGAGCTGCCGCAGATTTTCTTCATGCGGGTAGCCATGGGCCTGGCGGTGGAAGAACCGGAGAAGGAAGCCCGGGCCGTCGAGTTCTACCGGCTGCTGTCGTCCTTCGACTACATGAGCTCCACCCCGACCCTGTTCAACGCCGGCACCCTGCGCCCGCAGCTGTCCTCCTGCTACCTGACCACGGTGCCCGACGACCTGCACGGCATCTACGGCGCCATCCAGGACAACGCCATGCTGAGCAAATTCGCCGGCGGCCTGGGCAACGACTGGACTCCGGTGCGCTCCCTGGGCGCCTACATCAAGGGCACCAACGGCCGCTCCCAGGGCGTGGTGCCCTTCCTCAAGGTGGCCAACGACACCGCCGTGGCGGTGAACCAGGGCGGCAAGCGCAAGGGCGCCGTCTGCGCCTACCTGGAAACCTGGCACCTGGACATCGAGGAATTCCTGGAACTGCGCAAGAACACCGGCGACGACCGCCGCCGCACCCACGACATGAACACCGCCAACTGGGTGCCGGACCTGTTCATGAAGCGCGTCTTTGACGACGGCCCCTGGACCCTCTTCTCGCCCAACGACGTGCCGGACCTGCACGACCTCTACGGCCAGGCCTTCGAAGCCCGCTACGAGGAATACGAGCGCCTGGCCGCCGAAGGCAAGATGCGCCTGTTCAAAACCGTGCGCGCCCTGGACCTGTGGCGCAAGATGCTGGGCATGCTGTTCGAGACCGGCCACCCCTGGATCACCTTCAAGGATTCCTGCAACCTGCGCAGCCCGCAGCAACACGCGGGCGTGGTGCACTCGTCCAACCTGTGCACCGAGATCACGCTCAACACCCGCGCCAACGAAGAGATCGCCGTGTGCAACCTGGGCTCCGTCAACCTGGCCCAGCACATCGAAAACGGCCAGCTCGACATGGCCAAACTGGAGCGCACCGTCACCACCGCCATCCGCATGCTCGATAACGTCATCGACATCAACTACTACTCGGTGCCGGCGGCCCGCGCCTCCAATATGCGCCACCGCCCCGTGGGCCTGGGCCTGATGGGCTTCCAGGACGCACTCTACCGGCAGCGCATCGCCTACAGCTCCGACGAGGCCGTGCAGTTTGCCGACACCTCCATGGAAGCCATCAGCTACTACGCCATCAAGGCCTCCAGCCAACTGGCGCAGGAGCGCGGCCGCTACTCCAGCTTCGAAGGCTCCCTGTGGAGCAAGGGCGTGCTGCCCATCGACTCCATCGACAACCTGGTGCAGCACCGCGGTGCCAAGTACATCGAAGTGGACCGCAGCCGCACCCTGGACTGGGACAGCCTGCGCGAGCAGGTCAAAACCCACGGCATGCGCAACTCCAACGTCATGGCCATTGCGCCCACCGCCACCATCGCCAACATCACCGGGGTGAGCCAGTCCATCGAACCCACCTACCAGAACCTGTACGTGAAATCGAACCTGTCCGGCGAATTCACCGTGGTCAACCCCTACCTGGTACACGACCTGAAAGACCGTGAGCTGTGGGACAACGTGATGGTCAACGACCTGAAATACTACGAAGGCTCGCTGCAGAAAATCGACCGGGTGCCGGACGACCTGAAAGCACTCTACGCCACCGCCTTTGAAGTGGAACCGCGCTGGATCGTCGACGCCGCCAGCCGCCGCCAGAAGTGGATCGACCAGGCCCAGAGCCTGAACCTCTACATCGCCGGCGCCAACGGCAAAAAGCTGGACGTCACCTACCGCATGGCCTGGTTCCGTGGTCTGAAAACCACCTACTACCTGCGCGCCCTGGCGGCCACCAGCACCGAGAAATCCACCATCGAGAGCGGTGCGCTGAACGCCGTCTCCGCCAAAGGCACCAGCAGTACCAGTACAGCCGCCGCAGCCGCAGCAGTGCCCAAAGCCTGCTCGCTGGACGACCCTGATTGCGAAGCCTGCCAATAGGCAGGGAAAAGGGAAAAGGGAAAAGGGAAAAGGGTTAGCAAGGTTGATAGATAGCAGATTAATTAGATTAGTTAGGAGTAGATTATGTTGAGTTGGGATGAATTCCACGTCGAAGAAGATCGCGGTCCCAAAACCCGGACGGCGCCTCCGCCGCCGCCCGTGCGTCACACGGAAGAGGAACCTGCACACACGCCTGCGCCCGCCGTCAAGGCGGCCGCGCCGGAAGACCCCCAGTCTCCCGTCGCCCAGGCCCGCGAAGCCCTGAAGCACCTGGACCCGGCCCCCGGCCTGGAAGAGCTGGAAATGGGCGCCGCCCGTATCCAGGTAGACGACAAGCGCATGATCAACTGCCGCGCCGACCTCAACCAGTTGGTGCCCTTCAAATACGACTGGGCCTGGCAGAAATACCTGGACGGCTGCGCCAACCACTGGATGCCGCAAGAGGTCAACATGACCGCCGACATCGCCCTGTGGAAAAGCAAGGACGGCCTCACCGAAGACGAGCGCCGCATCGTCATGCGCAACCTCGGCTACTTCTCCACCGCCGACTCCCTGGTGGCCAACAACCTGGTGCTCGCCATCTACCGGCTGATCACCAACCCCGAGTGCCGCCAGTACATCCTGCGCCAGGCCTTTGAAGAAGCCATCCACACCCACGCCTACCAGTACTGCATCGAATCCCTGGGCATGGACGAAGGCGAAGTGTTCAACATGTACCGCGAACTGCCCTCGGTCGCCAACAAGGCTGCCTGGAGCCTGAAGCACACCCAGACCCTGGGCGACCCCACCTTCGCCACCGGCACCCCGGAAGCCGACCAGGAGCTGCTGCGCAACCTGGTGGCCTTCTACGCCGTTACCGAAGGCATCTTCTTCTACTGCGGCTTCAGCCAGATCCTCTCCATGGGCCGGCGCAACAAAATGACCGGCGTCGCCGAACAGTTCCAGTACATCCTGCGCGACGAATCCATGCACCTGAACTTCGGCATCGACGTCATCAACCAGATCAAACTGGAAAACCCGCACCTGTGGACCGCCGAATTCCAGCGCGAAGCCACCCAGATGATCCTGGAAGGCACCGAACTGGAAGTCGCCTACGCCCGCGACACCATGCCCCGCGGCGTACTCGGCATGAACGCCGCCATGATGGAAGAATACCTGCACTTTATCGCCAACCGCCGCCTGGCCCAACTGGGCCTGAAAGAGCAGTACCCCGGCGCCAAGAACCCCTTCCCCTGGATGAGCGAAATTATGGACTTGCGCAAGGAGAAGAACTTTTTTGAAACGCGGGTGATTGAGTATCAGACTGGGGGTGCTTTGAGTTGGGATTGAGTGTTGCGCCCTACCCTTCCCCTCCTCCCACAGCGGAGACCCCACCCTCCCTCCCCTCCAGGAGGGGAGGGCCGGGGAGGGTCGCCTGCGGCTTGAAATACTTTTCGCAACCTAAAACAAGGCAAGAATTCACGTAGAAGCGCAATTTCCTGGTTAAGATATATTTACTATGATATGGCTGCAGTTTTTCTAAAGCCTCATTAAGCGTTACAGTTATGGCGTTCTCAGAAGGAAAAACAACAATAGTTCTCGGCGCTGGCGCCAGCCACGAGGCAGGATTGCCTATTGGACGGGGTCTAAAATCCGAAATCGCTCGATTGGTAGACATCAGATATGAAGATGGTTACACCCGTTCCAGTGGTTCAAAAGAAATAGAGGCTGCCATCCAAATAAAAGTTCAGGATAAGAAAGAGAAAGATATTAATCCCTACCTAAATGCCTGCCTGCGAATTAGAGATGCAATGCCACAAGCACCATCAATCGACAACTATTTAGACGTCCACGCAGAAGATGTGTTTACCGTGGCCTCCGGCAAGCTGGGTATAGCACAAGCAATATTAGAAGCTGAAAAGTCATCGACTCTTTATATAAATCACCGAGAAAGTCAGAAGATGATCAACTTCGGGAAGGTTGAAGACACATGGTTCAACAAATTTGTACAGCTACTAACTGAAAATTGCCGAATTGATGATTTGTCACAAAACTTATCAAACCTGAGTGTTATTTCATTTAATTACGACCGGTGCTTCGAGCACTTCTTATACTATGCCATTCAAAACTACTATGGAGCCTCAGCCTCGGATACCGCAGAATTGCTGACCAACCTCAAAGTGTACCACCCGTACGGCCGTGCCGGCTCCCTTCCGTGGCAGGAGCAGGAAACTCCAATAGAGTTCGGAGGCACCCCAAATCCGAGTAGTCTTCTAAACATTTCCGCCGAAATACGCACGTTCACCGAAGGCACCGACCCAGATACAAGTAATATCCAGTCTATTCGGGGTTCTGTAGCCGAATGCGATCGGCTCATATTTCTTGGATTCGCATTTCATCCTATGAATATGGAATTACTTTCTTCACAAAGAAAAGTTGGGTTAGCCCCTAAAGCGTCCTACGGAACCGCATTAGGGTTGTCAAGTTCAGACCTTGAAATAATAGAAGGGGAAGTAAGGAGCTTAGCCGGTAACAAAATAGATAGAGTCGAACTAAGACGTCATTTCACCTGTTCCAGCTTACTTGACGAATATCGCAGGAGTCTAACGTCGCATAAGTAAGAGGGCCTTCCCCAAATGACGCGGCTTCGCCTTAGGCTGCCACTGAACAAGGGTATTAAGCGGTACTCCCGGAATCCGGATTGACATAGCATGAAGGAAAAAGGGAAACAAAAGAGAAACAAAGGGAGAAACAAAAGGGGGCTGATTTATTTCTAAAAATAAATCTGCCCCCCTTTTCGGACCCCCTTTTCTTGGCGCCATACTGGATGGCCTAGAAAAACGGCTGTACTCAATTGGCGGAGAATCAGTGCAATAAAAAATGGGCGCCCATTAGCCCGTGGTTATGGCCGACATAAAGCCACTATCATGCTAAAAAATGCTTGCATCGATAGCAAATACGATGGCGGCTTCACAAGTCCGACGAGTACGATTTAAATATGAAGAGATCATTATTCAACGCACCTCCCTCAACTGATCCATTCGGGCTTCCGACGGGAAAGTACTGGTCTCATACTTTCCCTCCGGACATGAGTGCTGCAACGACAGTGCTATTGACACTTAATGGCGTCAAGAAAAAGCTTATAAGCTTCTCCGATGGAAAACTAAAACCAAACAGGCATCCCAAACAGCCCGACAAGCTTCCTAGGCATACAGAGATCATGCTTCGATTTCCTCAAAAGACTAAGGCTATAAAGCTATTCTTGAACTTGAACTCACAGATAGCTTTCTTAGTCGGTAAAATAGATACAGACATCATGTTAGGGCCGGAAATATTAGCCCCATCAGAGGCGCATATCATTAACTATTACGAGAAAAAAGACAAAAGGAAAGTGTTGAATGCATGCTTCTTTGGCCCAGGGCATCCCGTAACTGATATGCACCTTGCAATGACCAAATGTGAGGTTGTGGTGGCCGTAGACACAAATTCGCGAGACGTTCCTGGTATCGGGAAAGTCTCCGCAACAACCGCGATAGAAGCCTATTTCAAAGAGATTACCGAAGAATCCTGCCATATGCAATCGGGACCAATGCGTCAAAAAATAACAATAGACCCACCGGGCAACCCCGAAATTTACGGGATCGGGACTATAATGTTACACCTTTTCGAAACCAACCCACAACTTAGAAAAAAACGAGTTGGAATAATAACTGATACCGAATTTAACCTCATTAAAGGCATGGGCCAGCGAACTGTACCTTTTTTTAAAACCATGATTCTTCCCGACAATATCGATTTATTCTATGCGACAAGTGATAGCGGATCATCTGAGTTCTTTGCCAATAAATTAATTCGCATGTGCGACAATGCTAGTACCGCATATCTTAATAAGTATCTCAGCGATCACTCACACCAAAACAGTGGTTAATATTTACCTGGCAAAGAGTTACATAACGATCAAAGTGCACTGCCGCACCCCATATGGCAATAAAAAATGAAAAAAATGGGGACAGACCTATTTTCGGGAAAATGGGGACAGATCTATTTTCGAAATCAAGATGTAAGGCCTTGCTTAAAATCAATCTACCGCTTTTTCTGGTCTCTTTTTCTGGCCTAAGCAGTGCGCCGTTTTCGTTGTGCAGATGTGGCTTCTATTACAGCAAAGCGAACTGGCTTGCGTTTATGTGTAGTAGATGTAAATGAACCAATATTGACTATCAGGAGATACATTTATGGCAACCAAAACAGTACCCGTTAGTCCGCACCGGCGCTCTAAACCATCATCGCCACCTAAGCCATCGCCCAAGCCCGGACCAAAGACGGTTCCCGTAAAACCCCACAAGAGGTCACCTCCAAAATAACAGGTCACTGTAAAATGCTGGTTTTAAGCAATGGCCATTAATCAATCCGTAAGCGCCAAACCAACCACCCGGTTACGCGGGCTCCTCGCTTGAGTTAACCTGCTACGGCAGCAGCTTCTCGATGTCCTCAACGCTTTGCGCGTTGGGCAGCTCTTTAAAAACCGCTTTCAGGTAATCGTACGGATTCAGCCCATTGGCCTTGGCCGTTTCAATCAGGCTGTACAAATTGGCACTGGCTTTGGCGCCCGCCTGACTGTTGGCAAAGAGCCAGTTCTTACGGCCCACCGTGAACGGTCGGATCGCATTCTCCGCCCGGTTATTATCGATCGGATAGGCGCCGTCGTCCAGGTAGCGTACCAAGCGAGGCCACTGGCTGTACAGATAATGGAGCGCCTTGCCGATAGCCGTTTGCGGCGGCACTTGGGGCAGGCTTTTCTCAAGCCAGACCCTGAGTTTGTCGATGATCGGCCTGGCCTCTTTTTGTCGCCTTCGGTAGCGCTCATCGGGCGGTTGCTCCTTGATGGCCCTCTCCAGAGCGTACAGCTTCTGGATAAACGCCAGCCCTTGGTCGGCTTTACCGGTTTTACCCTTCTTCTGGACGGCTTTGGCGTCCATCAGCTTGCGCCGGGCGTGGGCCCAACAGCCGATCCGGGTGATGTTGTGCTGCTGGCAGGCTTTTTCGTAGCCCTCATAGCCATCGACCATGATGGCTCCAACGCTTTCATCGAGCAGCTCCAGTGGCACCGATTGGCGTCGGGAATCAGCGTAATGGAACAGTACCGTAGGGCTGGCTCCGAAGCTGCCCATCACCCACATATAGCTCTGGCTTTCGGCACTCTTGCCCGGCTCGTTGAGCACCTGAACTGTGGTTTCATCCATGTGGATAACCGGTTGAGTCAGAAGCCGCTCATGCAGCAGGTTGATCAATGGCTGAATCAGTTGACCGCAGCGGATCATCCAGTTCGCCAGGTTGGTTCGATCAAGCGCCAAGCCCGCCCGCTTGAAGATCTCGCTCTGGCGGTACAAGGGCAGCGCATCACAGTACTTTTGTGTGGCCACGTAGGCCAGCAGTCCGGGGCCGGCGATGCTTTTCTCGATCGGTTGCCTGGGCTTGGTCGCGGTGACGTGGTACTGCCCGCAGCAGGTGCAGACGTACTTCTGCCGGCAGTGCGCGATCACCTTGGCTTGAGCGGGGATAATCTCCAACTGCTCGTGAAATAAGGGGACAGATCTATTTTAGAAATCAAGATGTAAGGCCTTACTTAGAATCAACCTTTCGCTATTTTCTGGCCTCTTTTTCTGGCCTAAAAAGAGAGGTGGCCCCGGATTTTTGCACACCAGTCTAAGTGATTATACTGCTCCCAACCGGCGCGAATAGCGCCCAATAGGAGTACAAAAAATGAGCAGAAGACCCCGTCGTAAACATTCCCCGGCCTTCAAGGCCAAGGTGGCACTGGCCGTCGTCAAGGGCGATAAAACGCTGGCTGAACTCTCCCAGGAGTTTGACCTGCACCAGAACCAGATCATCGACTGGAAGAATCAACTGCTGGGTAACGCCGCCGAAGCCTTTGGCGGCACCGGCAAAGCCGAGCCCGAGGTCGATATCAAGGCCCTGCATGCCAAAATCGGCCAGTTGACGCTGGAAAACGATTTTTTAGAAAGTGCGCTCACCAAAGCGGGAAGGCTGAGCGCAAGGCCATGATTGACCGCAACCACAAGCTGTCCATCACGCGGCAGGCCCAGTTGCTGGAGATTGCCCGCGGCACGGTGTACTACCTGCCGAGGAGCGCATCCCAGGAAGATCTGGAACTGATGCGCCGCATGGACCAGTTGCACATGGACCACCCCTTCGCCGGCAGCCGGATGCTGCGTGATCTGTTGCGCAGTGAAGGCTATACCGTGGGCCGCAAGCGGGTGCGCACCCTGATGCGCCGCATGGGCATCCAGGCACTGTACAGCCGGCCACGCACCACGCTGACCGGCAAGGGACACAAGTTGTATCCCTACCTGCTGCGCGATGTGATCATTGATCGCCCCAATCAGGTGTGGGCTATGGACATTACCTACATTCCCATGGCCAAGGGGTTTGTCTACCTGTGTGCCGTACTGGACTGGGCCAGCCGCAAGGTTCTGGCCCACCGGGTATCGATTACCATGGAGACAGACTTCTGTCTGGAAGCATTGCAAGAGGCCATGGCTCGTTATGGCTGCCCGGAGATCGTCAACACGGATCAGGGCAGCCAGTTTACCAGCGAGGCGTTTACCTCGGTGCTGAAAGCCGAAGGCATCCGCATCAGCATGGACGGCAAGGGCTGCTGGCGGGACAACGTCTTTGTCGAGCGTCTTTGGCGCAGCGTCAAGTACGAGGAGGTGTACCTGCGCGCCTATGGCAGTGTGAGCGAGGCCAGGCAGGGTATTGCCCGTTACCTGAGGTGGTACAACAGCGGTCGCCCTCATTTGAGTCTGGACAGGCAGACACCGGATGAGTTTTACTACCAACAGTCGCCCGAACTGGCTCGGGCGGCGTAGCTGGCTGTGGATTTGTGGACGATTCCTTCGGACCGCCTCAAACCCTTCGGGCCGTGTGGATAAGCCATGGACAACGCCAGGCGTTGCCCACGACGTACCCACACGCTTGAGGCTATCGCCCACAAGCTCCACAGCACAATGCACAATGTTAGCAACCAGCAGGGTGATCACTTATAGGCGTCGTTTGGTTGTTCAAAGAGAAGGGTCCACCTCTAAGTGCGTCGTTTTCGCTGTGCGACTACGATTGCTATCGCAGCGAAGAGAATTGGCTTACGTCTATCTGTAGTAGATGTAAATGAATCAGTACTAGCTATCAGGAGATACATTTATGGCGACCAGAACAGTGCCCGTTAGCCCGCACCGGCGCTCTAAGCCGTCATCACCACCTAAGCCTTCTCCAAAGCCTGGACCAAAGACGGTTCCCGTAAAACCTCACAAGAGATCACCTCCAAAATAGCAGGCAGCTGTTAAATGCCTATTTTAGGAAAATGCCGCTCCCACTCCGGTGATTGCCTTCAGCCACATGCACCACGACCCTTTGAGCCAGCATCTTGGCAGCAGGGTAAAAATCGTGCACACTTTGTATCAGCCGCCCAGCGGAAAGCGCGCGTGCGGAGTGCCTGTACGCACCGGCCATCAAGATGTTTACGGCAAAAAAATCCCGCCAACTCAGGGAGTTAGCGAGATTCCAGAGTAGAAACTCCAAGGGATGTTACGCGGGCCTGGTATGCCAACACTATGGACAAGGAGGTCAGGTGAGCCCTACAGTATTTAGAGAGAAAGGATATCGGTTTTTCTTCTTCTCCCGAGAAGAGTCGAGAATGCATGTTCATGTGGCATCAGGAGATGGTGAAGCCAAGTTCTGGCTGGAGCCTGAGTTGCAGTTGGGTAGGAATTATCGGTATACCGGACCTCAAGTGAAAGAAATAGAGGCCTTGATAGAGGATCATTACGATGAGCTTGTCAACGCTTGGAAACAGCACTTCGGGAGTTGAGGTGACGAATATTTCAAGTCATGGCGTGTGGCTTCTTGCTCACAACAAAGAGCTTTTTATGCCATATGAAGAGTTTCCGTGGTTCAAGGATCAACCAGTGAAATCGATTCTCCATGTCGAGGAGCCGTCGCCCGGCCACTATTACTGGCCGGACCTTGATGTTGATTTGACAGAGGAAATCATTGAGCACCCCGAAAGGTTTCCGAACCGTGCGAAAAGTATATAGTCAAGAAAAAGGGTAATAAAATAGGAAAAAATTATTTTTAGTTTTTTTAGATTTTAAATCAATACGTCCCGCTTTCCGTGTTGCTGCGCTCACAAAATATCAGTTGGTTACGGCTAGCGCTGAGCTGCAGCAGAAAGTATGTTGTATCCGAGGGCATGCTATGTCCGGTCGCTAAAATGGGGAGAGCCGACCTCTGACCCAAGAATAGACGGTCGAAGAGAGCTACTGAACGCCCTTCATGCACAACACCCGAGGAGAAAGTTCATTGAGAATAAACGTCGCTTTTGTGTTCCTGCTTTGTTCACTCACAATTTCCTCTGCCCTAGCATCAGAGATTGCCGATAATTGCGACGCAGCAGCTTCTCGTTCGACTTCTTCGAACGCTCTTGAACTATGGAACGGCGCAAGTAGTTGCGCAACATCCGGGGACATGACTCGCGCAACGTTTTTGTTGTTGGCCGGGCAGATCCGCGGGATGACGGACATCGCTGTTCTCAATCCAGCGACGGATGAGGATAAGATCAAGATCGGTGAATTTTACGGCGTACTGTACTACCAAGCAGGTGGTTCGGGTGACGACGAACTTCTACAAGATCAAGAACGTACGTCAAACCTCATCCGAGAGCTTCGCGCCTGGAATCCCGCACTTACGGATACATACGACCCAGGCTGGGCATACAAGTCCAACGTCGACATCGACTACTACACGAACATGATCGCGTGCCAGAAGGAAGTTCGTATCGACAAGTTGGAATGGTATTCAAGATTGCTTCGCAACGACGACTACTACGAGGCAAAACAAGACCTCCAAAAGTTTCAATCAGACAACCCGGGGACAATGACGGTTGGGACCGAAGAACACGACACGTTTCAGGAAATATTCGCGCGAATGAACTCGCACTCGTCCGACGTGCCGATGCCATCGCAGCTTCCGCCTGAATGCGAGTTTGCGAAGCACTATGAGCCTGACCAAAACGCTGACTTCAAGCAGCTATTCACCGGGAGTAACGGCCCTGGCGATAGCGGGGCGGCTATTTTTACTTCTTCGGATGAAATATTGTCGTCCTGGATTTCTAAAGCGCTATCGGAAAATGAGCTGGGAGAACTACTCAGTGAAGTCAACTTCGACAATCAGATAGTTGTTTCGCTTACATTCGGTGAACGTCAGAACGCTACAGGAACAATTTACCTGTCCGAGGTCGACTACAACTCGATCCATCAAAGTCTGCAGGTGTCAGGTCTGATCGGAGTCACTGAGCCTGGGTGCGACGAACCATACGCGAAGTCATATCCATTCGTCCTGGGTGTCGCTCCCCGACCGGAGACGGTTCCGAGTGTCCCTAGTATGTTCCTGCAGAACTTCGGCGATGGCTGCAAACCGATAATGAGCGGAACTCAGACGCTCAGAAAAGAATAGCTGGAAGTTACTACCTAAGCGGAAGCAAACAATACGCTTTCCTCTTGAGGGGATGATGGACCTCTTTGGTATGTCCCCGGAGATGCGCTGGCTGCCGCAGGTCACGCACCCGCTGAAGGCCGGCGACTGCACTGTGCACGACTCCTGCACCGTTCATTGGGCGGGCACCAACCAGACCGGCCTGCCCCGCTATTCCCTGGCGACGGTCTATACCGATGCCAAGGCGCGGTTTGACGCGGACAAGTTCGCCGGTTATGACGGGGACTACGAAAACATGGAGGACTACCAGGCGGCCAACTGGCGGGGGTTGAAAACCGGTCAGCCGCTTCCGGATGATCGGTGAAAAAAACGCATCCAGCCTGGCGGTTCTTTTGCCTTCTCTGGCAAAGATATCATTGTCATTCAAACCAAAGCCAATCGCCTGGGTATGTACTTGATGGGTCAAGCTTTCTTTTCGCTGGAGATAATGAAAAGGTATAACCCCAGATCAATCCGTACCGTCGCCATATGCGGAACGTCCGATGAAGAAATGGCTACTATTTGCAGTCAATTTGACATAGAAGTGGTTGTCATAGATGAAAACAAAAAGGGTGATTCATTCGTTATTTAACTCTTAGGAGGAGACCGTGGTTACGTCACATAGATTCTTACACGCTTGGCGGGAGACAGCAATCAAAAAAGAGAGTGCCATTCTCGACGCATGGGAGAACTATGGGGAATACACGCGCGTTATTTTGGATGATGCAGACTGCCTCTTTACTGATCTAGCGCAAAAACTAAACCTGTTAGTCTACCCCAAAGACTACTACTCCATGGATGGCGTTCTCTATACAGAAAAAGATCTAGTTCCAGAATCTCCAAAGAATCAAACTTGGCTTCGGTCCATTACAGTTGCATTTGAGCATGAAAACACTTTCAACAAAAATGTATATCAGGAAATTGCGCACCTCTTAATTCTTCGCGCAGAACTTAGTGTATTGGTCACTTATCCACCCTCAGATGACAACAACTTGATGGATTACTTTCACCGTATCATATCGGAATGCCCACATGCATCCGAGATTGACAAGAAAGAAAATTTTCTAATGATCTTTGGCTACCGAGACCCGTTAAGGTGGAGCGGTTACGTGTACAAGACAGACCGGTGGCGGTCGATTTGACACAAGAAAGTATCTATTTCACTATAGAGCAATAGTTCTTGCGGTTAACACCAACATGTCTACGACCGATAGTCATACCGACACTGAAGTCCTTACCGATCAGCACCTAACCCGCTATCGCGATCAGGGCTTCCTGCATATTCCACAAGTTCTATCGCCTTCAGAAGTGGCTCACTACCTCGCCGAAGCCCAGGCCATGTTCGCCCGGGACAAGCTGGTCAGTTGGGACGAAGGTGACGGCAACGTCATGGACTGGGTTGCCGATGCCGAGGTGCAGAGCGCGGTGATGCGCAAGCTGGTGCTCCACCCCGGCATTACCGGCATTGCGGAGCAACTGGCGGGGCACGATTTGCGGTTGCTCAAGTCCGAATTGCTGCTCAAGCGCAGCAAAGGCGCAACGGGTACGCCGGCGCATATTGATGACTTTGCCTTTCCCGTCAGGGATGCCCGCAGCACGCTGACGGTCTGGGTGGCGCTGGTGGACGTACCTGTCGAGATGGGCTGCATGTCCTTTGTGGCCGGCTCCCATCATCAGGTACGGGCCGCCATGGCCAAGCCCGCTTCGGGCGATAGCGCTCCCTCGCTTGAGAACATGATGGACCCCTTTGGCATATCCCCCGGGATGCGCTGGCTGCCGCAGGTAACGCACCCGTTGAAGGCCGGCGACTGTACTGTGCACGACTCCTGCACCGTTCATTGGGCGGGCACCAACCAGACCGGCCTGCCCCGCTATTCCCTGGCGACGGTCTATACCGATGCCAAGGCGCGGTTTGACGCGGACAAGTTCGCCGGTTATG
>JBJHDF010000003.1:127794-199279 GCA_050486405.1 Marinimicrobium sp.
ACGGGGACTACGAAAACATGGAGGACTACCAGGCGGCCAACTGGCGAGGCATGAAAACCGGTCAGCCGCTGCCGGATGACCGGTTCCCGTTGGTGGGGCGGCATCTGCGCTGATCTTTGCCTTTGGGCGCAATTGTGGCTTACCATGCCCTGAAGTCCCGCTAGCCTTGCTCTGTTGAGAACCCCATGACTCTTGATGAGTACAACGCATTTTGCGGCGCCCAGCCGGCCACGTCCCATGTGGTGCAGTGGGGCGGTGCTCATGTGTGGAAAGTGGGCGGCAAGGTGTTCGCCATTTGCGGCTGGTCCGACACCGACGCACCGGCATTCACCTTCAAGGTGTCGGACCTGCACTACGACATTCTGCGCACCGAACCCGGATACCGGCCAGCGCCCTACCTGGCCTCCCGGGGTATGAAATGGATTCAGCAATACGACGCGCCACCCGGCCGGGATGACGAACTCAAGTATTATCTGATGGAATCCTACCGCCTTGTCTCCCTGGGGCTGACGAAGAAGAAGCAGAAAGAACTGGGGTTGAATCAGGATTGACCGGGATGCTTGCCAGTCGTGCCCGTACCGGGCACACTATTCAGAGACAGAGTACCGAAGTGGAAAATGCGCCATGTTGCTTGACGATCTCCATCACCGGAAATCTGCTATAGACGCGATAGCTCGCCGATACGGGGCCGAGCGGATTCGCGTGTTTGGTTCCGTCGCCCGGCGGCAGGAGCAGCCCGACAGTGACGTGGATTTTCTGGTGGATTTTCCCGTTGGCTACGATATATTCGCCCAGCGACTCCCGCTGGCGGAGGACTTGGCAACCTTGATCGGCCGCAAAGTGGACCTGGTACCCGAGCACGAACTCAGCCGACATATTCGCCGACAGGTGCTGAATGAAGCGGTGGATTTGTGAGTAAGCCCTGGCAACCCTACGCCCACCATATTCTGGATGCGATAGCCAAGGTGCACCGTATTCAGGAGCGAGGGGACATCACCAAAGACGACATTCTGTACGATGCAGTTTTGCGCAACTTGCAGACATTGTCCGAGGCTACCCAGCGAATACCTGACAGACTCAAAAGTGAGTACCCAGAAATCCCCTGGCAACAGATCAGTGGCTTCCGCAATATCCTGGTGCATAACTACCTGGGTGACATAGACCCGAAGGCAGTTGTGTCTGTTTTAGACAGACACCTGTATCCGTTGGAAAGCAGTATTCACAGTATGCTTGCCGCCGAGCCTGGCTGAGCGGGTATCCCGGTGGGCTGGCGACATGACACATCCACTGAACCAGTTGCTCGATAAGGTCAGAGCCTGCCGCCTGTGCGAGGCCCACTTGCCTCTGGCGCCGCGCCCGGTGTTGCAGGCCCATCCCCGGTCGCGGCTGCTGATTGCCGCCCAGGCGCCGGGGCGGCGGGTGCACGAGACCGGTTTGCCTTTCAATGATCCCAGTGGGGACCGGCTGCGGAATTGGATGGGGATCGACCGGGAAACCTTTTACGATCCTGAGTTCATTGCCCTGGTACCCATGGGGTTCTGCTACCCCGGCACCGGCAAGTCCGGAGACCTGCCGCCGCGACCGGAGTGCGCCGAGACCTGGCGCCGATCACTGCTGGCTCAGTTGACCCACATTCGATTCACTCTGGTCATTGGCCAGTACGCCCTGGCCTGGCATCTGGGCGGCGCAGGCAACCTGACCGACCGGGTGCGAGCCTGGCGCGACCACTGGCCGGAGCTTATGCCCCTGCCACACCCCAGCCCCCGCAACAACCTGTGGCTCAGACGCAACCCCTGGTTTGAAGACGAGGTGGTGCCGGCACTGCGACGGCGGGTAGAGGAACTACTGTTGGAGACTTACCATGGCTAACGAAAAAATCAACTACATTGAACTGCCGGCCACCGATATGGCGGGCACCAGGCAGTTTTTTACCCGGGTTTTCGGCTGGGAGTTTATCGACTATGGCCCGGACTATATGGCCCTGGCCGGTGCGGGACTTGCGGCCGCCGGTTTCAGTTTACGGACCCAAGTGGCAACGAGTTTGCCGTGTGGTCAGAGCAAAAAAGGAGAAAAAGTGTGAGCATTGCCTATTTCATTGTCGTGGATAACGACAATCCGGGGTTCGACACGTTTGTCGATGGCAAATCCCTGGCCAGAGAAGCGTCCAGGCTTGATTCAGTCTGTCAGAAACTCGGGATTCCCACGTTCGGAAATTTTCTGAGCACCTCCGATGATGACCTCGCGGATATACTTGGAGAGGATATTGAACTCCCGGAAGGCGAGGAAGAACAGTGGTTCAGCCCGGAAGAGGGGATTTCGTTTGTAAATGCCCTCGCCGCGCATATCAAGGAAAACCCAAAGGCTGTAAAAAATGCCGAGGGGGTTCTGAGTGATCTGGCAGACTATGCGGAGGTGCTGGAAAAGGCCAGAGCCGCTGGTGCCAAGTGGCACCTGTCTCTTGATATTTAGTGTACAACAAGCAATTCCACCGGGTGGCCGAACGTCACTCCGCTGGTACGGGGTCGACGGTCCAGCGGCCCTGTTCGTTGCGGCGGGCCTTGACGTTGAGTTCGATCACATGGGCAGACTTCGGTCCGGCCAATCGGTAACGCTGGTCTTTGGCAGGCACGCTGCCGCCCAGCAATCTGACAAACCCCCACCAGGCGCGGCGCAACCGGCCCGGCCGATAGACTTCCAGAGGCAAGCTGACCGCCAGTTCGCTCAGGCCGAGATATTCCAGCCGGCCGAAGCCCAGGGAAAAATCCACTCGATCCACCGTGGGTATGCGGCCAAGCTCCGCCAGGGAATCACCGAAATCCCGCCAGGCCTGGGCCTGGGTCAACTGGAAGTTGGCATCCGCCGCCACAACGTCCGCCAGCACGGAGTCGAGCAACTGGTCCAGCCGGAACCAGCTCCGGGCCGAGCGCTCGACAATCAGCTTACCAAGCTGCATGATCGATACCAGTAAATCTCAAGGGCGCAGGAGAACGATCACGCTTTTTCCGGGGTTTGAATCGCACTACTCATCAACGACAACACCCGGGCCAGCCCTTCGGGCATTTCCGATTCGCTGGCCTGCACGGTCACGTCCAACTGGCCACTGCGATTGGTGGTGGATTCCCGCGATGATTTGCTGGAAATTGCTCCTTTGACCGAGGCCTTGACCCAGGGGCTCAGTGCCTTACCCGGCTCGACGCTGATATCCACGGTTCTGCCAGTTTCCTTGGTGTCGCGGAATGTCTGGCTGATTTCAAAAGTGAACTTGATGGTCAGCGCATCGATTCTCAGGTGAGGAACGGGCACCAGGGACAACAGGGGAGCGGAGACGCTGAGCGCGTTGGTGCTGCCGTCAGCAGTCTTGCTCTCGACTGCAAAATCCACCGTTCTGGGTTTGCCCTTGTCCAGCATGCTTTCGATAAACTGCTGGGTGCTTTCCGCGGCCACTCGCTGCGCCTTCACGGCAGCCACCAGAGGGGCAGAGATCAGATATTCCAGAGGGAGCGCTTGAAACTCTGCTCCGATGAGACTCTTTTCCATAATCAATCTCCTAAAGTTTGCAAAGTGAACGCAATGCAGGGTGCATCAGGTGTTGTCGGGTTCACCATCAGGGGTTGATGGTTCAACCGACTCGATCTGCGCCATATTGCTCAACGACACCAACAACTTGTCCAGCCCCGCAGGCAGAGGTATGGATTTGACGTTGATATTGATCTTGATCGCCGACTGGGCCTCCCGGTGTCTGGCCGCTTCGCCCTGCTCGGGGCAGACGATATCGCCTTCGATATTGACCGGCTTGTCGACCAGAAACCAGGGGCGGTTGTAGCGGTCCAGCCGCTGACCCTGGGTTTCGTCCCTGGCCTTCTCCTCTTGGCTCTGTCGGATCTGCGTGTGGCGGACAACGCGGCGCGCCGACATCTCCAGTTGAAAGTTGGCGGATTCCACCGCCAGAGGTGAAATGGGCACCAGCGCCAGCGCGGGGACCGACAGCTTCTGAATTTCGCCGTCCTGGGTGAACCTGAAGTCCAGCGTGTAGGGGTGGTCGTCCTCTTCGGTACTATGGTGCGGGTAGCCCAACTGCAGCAACAAGTTCAGGAATGAACGCGCTGAGTGCAATTGCGCCTTGAGAATGGAATCGAGCGGCGCCAGCAACGCCTGCTCCAGGGTGAGCCGCGTCGACTCACCGCCGTCGGCTTCTGTTGGATCTGGATTATTGTTGGTGGTATTATCTGCCATCCCGGATTTGCTCCTCAAACCTCATTCTGGCTTTCGCCTATCCTAGGGCCTATTCGCGCCAACTGCAACAGCACGGGTCCGGGCAACCATGAAGACATATGCGCCAACTCTCCACCAGGCCAGACCACGCGGGGCTTCATCCAGAAATCGCCACCTCGGACAATAGGGTGCAAAGGGATAAAACATGAAACCTTTTTCAATTCTTCTGATCAAGATCCTGGGTCTTTACCTCGCGCTCAACGCTCTACTGTCGGTGACTCCAGTTTTTTTCAGTTCAATTTCCACGAGATTTTATCCATGGAATGGCTTCCAGCACTCATTGCCATGATAGTGGTTCCAATAGTCGCTGGCGTCGCCGAAAACAGCTTTGTTGGCTGGAGTGGCAAAGGACGCTCCCGTGGGTTTCAAGGAGATTCGCGTTAGCGTCAGCCTTCGGTATTCATGCGTAAGTAGTCCCCCGCCGTCATGGCGATGTCGGGGAAAGTCTGAATCAGTTTCTTATCGCCAGTGATCAATTTCAGATCCAGCGATTGTGCCAGTGATACAAATTCACAGTCGTATGCGGAGCAGCCGGTCTTTGCAGCCAGCGTCAGGACGTCCATCGAGTTGACGGTATATTCATGATCCGCAAACTGTTGTTCCGCTTGAGACTGCATCGCTATGGCCGTGTTCAGATCTATGATGTTCTTCCTGACATAAAACGCCAGCACATTCCGGAACTCGCTTCGCCACAGTAAAGGGGCAACCCAATGAGCGTCCTTATGCAGCAACAACACAACCTCGTCTGTCTGTTCAGTTGGCAGGTAGAGGTAGGCGATGGTGTTGGTGTCCGCTACAATCATTCTCTGCCCTGGTTTTTGGCCGCATTGATCTCGTCAATATCCAGTCGTGCGGCGGCTACCCGACCCCGCAGTACAAGCGCTTTTTCAGCAAGCTCTGTGGCGGATACAGGGGTTGGCTTAAATGTTTTCTCCAGGCAATGAATCAGTTCGCTGTTTACGCTTCTGTGGTGGGCACTGGCAGCCTGTTTCAATTGCTCGTACAGGTCATCCGGTATATTTTTAAAGGTTACCGTAGCCATAATCAGCCTCCCAAATGGTTTCATAATGGTTTCATTATGGTTTTAACTGTGGAGTCTGTCAATTCCCTATTGTCTATATTGACTGGTACTGTTCGACCAGTGGATAACACCGATCTCACGAGGGCAAACCCATGTCTGACACCCTGATTCTGGGCACCCGCAAGGGCACTGTTATCATTGACCGGCACGCGGCGGGCTGGCGGGCGCGGCCCATTCTGCACGCCGGGGTGCCGGTCTGTTACGCCACCCGGGACCCGCGCGACGGCACCCTGTGGGCCTCGCTGGACCACGGGCACTGGGGGCCCAAGCTGTCCCGCTCCCGGGACGGCGGCGAGACCTGGGAAGACCTCTCCTCCCTGAAGTACCCCAAAGACGCGCGCCATATCGTTCAGGTGATGCCGACGCCGGACTTCGATCCCACGGCGCCGGCCGGGCAGCCCGAGTATGCCAACGCCACCCTGTACAAAATCTGGCACATCGCCTTTGGCGGTGCGAATCAGCCCGGGCGGCTCTACGCCGGCACCATTCCCGGCGGCCTGTTTGTCAGCGATGACGGCGGGGACACCTGGGAGCTGAACCGGCCCCTGTGGAACCACGAGAGCCGCGGCGGCGACCTGTCCGCCGGCGATGCCACCAGCGAGTACCAATGGGGCGGCACCCCGGCCAGCGTCGACTACGGCGTGTTCGAGCCGGGCATTCACTCCATTGTCGTGGATCCGCGCGACCCGGATCACCTGCATGTGGCGGTCTCTTCCGCCGGTGTACTCGAAACCACCGATGGCGGCCGTACCTGGAGCGGACGCAATTCCGGCATGCTGAATGATTACCTGCCGGACGGCGAGGCGGAATGGGGCCACGACCCGCACTTTGTGACCCACTGCCCCGGGCAGCCGGACCACCTGTGGCAACAGAATCACTGCGGCGTCTTCTACAGCGAGAACGGCGCCCGGAGCTGGAAGAAAGTCAGTATGCCGGAGGCCGGCGTGCATTTCGGCTTTCCGGTGGCCGCGGATGACCGGGACGGCCGTACTGCCTGGGTGGTGCCGGCCCGGGCGGACTCGCACCGCATGGCCATCGACGGCGGCCTGTTCGTGGCGCGCACCGAGGATGGTGGTCAGTCCTGGCAGACGCTGCGTAAAGGCCTGCCCCAGGACAACGCCCACGATATCGTATTCAGGCACGCGTTGGACGCCTCCGGCGACCGGCTCTGCTTTGGCAGCACCACAGGCAATGCCTATGTCTCGGAAGACCGGGGCGACACCTGGCAGTGCCTGGGCAACAATTTCCCGCCGATCTACTCGGTGCGCTTTGGCTGATGCCCAGCGTTGAGATGACATCGCACCTCTACCGCTTCTTCCCGCAACTGGAAGGCGTTACCCTGCAGGTGCCAGCCGGATCCGTGGCCGAGGTGCTGCAAGCGGTCAACGAGCAGGCCCCCGGCTTTACCGATTACGTTCTGGACGACCAGGGTGCCCTGCGCCGGCACGTCAAACTCTGCATCAACAACACGGTTGTCATCGACCGCAAAGGCCTGACCGATCATGTGCGAGACGATGACACACTATTCATCTTCCAAGCGCTGACCGGCGGTTGAATTCGCTCTATTGAGAAGTCTTCGGTTGCATCCTGCCCGTGTAGCCGCCAGACTGGGGCACTCGCCAGTTTGAGGTGACTTATGAAACGCCTGCTCCGTCATTGGTTGTTCATGCCGCTCATCCCCCTGCTGCTGGCCGCCTGCGGCGGCAGTTCCAGTTCCGATGGCAACGAACTGCCGGGCAATGGCAATGGCAATGGCAACGGCAACGGTAATGGCAACGGCCCTGACCCGGAGCCATTATCGGTTGCACTGGTAGAGGCATTTCCGAGCCTCACGTTCAGCCAACCAGTGGCCCTGCTGCAACGGCCGGGCGACAACAGTCGCTGGTATCTCCTGGAACGCGCCGGACAGATTTTGATGTTCGACAACAGCCCCGGTGTCACCAGCACGGATGTTTTCGCCGATTTGCGCAGCACGACGAATATCAACGCCAACTCCGGCGAATCCGGCCTGCTGGCCATGTCCTTTCACCCGGATTTCGCCAACAACGGCGAAATCTTTATCTTCTACCAAGTCGACGAGCCGGGCACCAGCAACTGCTGCCTCAGCCAGTTGGTGCGCTATATCTCGGACGATGGCGGCGAAACGCTGGATGCGGATTCCGTACAGGTTCTTCTGGAACTGACCGCGCCCTACACTGCCAAGAATCATTTTGGCGGCCAGGTGAAATTCGACGCTCAAGGCCACTTGTACCTGAGCATTGGCGACGGCGGCAGCAGTGGCGACCCCGACAACCGGGCCCAGAACACGGCCAACCTCTGGGGCAGTGTGATTCGTCTGGATGTGGATACCGATTCGCCCTACGCCATTCCGGCGGACAATCCCTTTGCCGCCGAAGCGGATTTTCTCTGCGATTCCGATCAACAGATGCTGGACAAGGAAGCCGCCGACGGCAACTGCCCGGAACTTTACGCCTGGGGCCTGCGCAATCCCTGGCGCTGGTCCTTCGACCGGGACACCGGCGATCTGTGGCTGGCGGACGTGGGCCAGAACGCCTGGGAGGAAGTAAACATAATCGAGTTGGGCGGCAACTACGGCTGGCGCTACCGGGAAGGCGCCAACTGTTACAACCCGCCCACCGACTGCCCCACTGAAGGCCTAATCGACCCGGTGGTGGATATCGCCCACCCCGAGTTCCGCTCCATTACCGGCGGCTATGTCTACCGGGGCGATGACATTCCAGCGCTGGTAGGCCGCTATGTGTTCGGCGACTACATCACCGGCCGACTCTACTCCCTGATAAACGAAAGCGGCAACTGGGAAATAGACCCGCTGATCAACAACACCGGTCTCAACATCGCATCCTTTGCCGAAGACCAACAGGGCGAGTTGTACATCATCGACTACAACGGCGGTATCTATCGTCTGGTGGAGGATTAATCCGAAAATTCGCCTTCTGCCACTTCAACGTTCTTAATAACAATCTCCCCCGTGTCGACAGTGATAACGTCGTTATCATCCAGCATCACGAGCAGCACAAAAATAGACCAGGTGCACAGAGTTGGAAAAGGGGCCAGCAGATGGCGCACTGCCGGCCTCTTGCGGGCTGACTCAAGGCAGGCGTCGCCAGATTTCGAATTCCACCAACTCGCCACTCTCGTAACGGGACTTCTCCCAGATATCGTCCTCGACCGCAAAGGTAAAGCTGAACGTTGCACCAATCAGTGGAGGATAAGATGAGTACAGGGGCATTTCACTGTAGTTGTTGCCGTCGATGACTATCTGTCCGGCCGCAGCGGCGTAGAAACCTTCAGCAGTGTGACTGACAAAGCTGAAATGATTGCCGGCAATAACCTTTATGCCTTGCACCCCGGCCTCGTCGTATGCAGTGACTTTGTCTCCGTCAATGATCTTTCCAGAAACCAGTTGCCAGCTGCCTTGTAATGGGTTGGCATGAATTAAAGCGGCATTCGGTAGACAACATACTGCCAGGATGCCGACAAGTAGTCTGCGCATAATATATTTCCTACAACTTGGTTCTAAAGTTTGTGGTTGCCCGCAAAAAAGGGGATTGGGGAATTAATCCCCCAGCCCCCCTTCCCCGCGCTTTGTAAATTGGCTCAGAACCGCCAAGCGGCTCTGGCCCAGAGGCGGGGGTCGCGGTCGCGGGTATCGCTGATGGCGTCTTCGCTGCCCAGGGGTGTGGCCAGGGCGGCGTCGAGCATCCAGCTACGGTTGTCCCAGCGGGCGCCTATGCCGGCGCCGGTGAGGCTGCGGCTGTTGTCGTCGTCGGTCCAGGGATCGCGGTTGATACGAATGGAGCCGTGATCGACAAAGCCGTGGATCATCCAGTTCTGGTTGACGTTGTAGCGCAGCTCCAGGTTGGCAATCCAGCCCTGGTCACCGGTGGCCTCACCCTGGGGATAGGCGCGCACACCGTAGGCACCACCCAGGCTCATCTTCTCGGAAGAGTCCAGGTTGTCGCCGGCAATCTGGCCGTTGATCTGGGCGTGCAGACTGAAGTTGCCGCCCAGGTGCTGCAGGCGCAGTACCGAGGGCCGTACAATGGTGAAACGACCGGCAGCCTGTGGCCCCAAGGCATCAAAGAACTGATCCAGTTCGCTCAGCAGTGTCAGTTTGCCCGAGGTGAACGCCAGGGCAAAGGCGGTAACCCCAGTGCCATCGCGCAGGTTGCCGTTGATGGTGGCGGTGATCAGCTCGCTTTCCTTTTCGCTGCGGCTGCCAAATTCTTCAATCTCGTCGGTGAGTTGCTTGTCGTCGTACTGCAGTTGCACCTCAAGATTGAAGTTGCGGCTGCGCACCAGGTTTTGCAGAGCGTAGACACTGAGTATCTGGGCTTCGCCCACGGCGCCGAGATCGGCAAAGTCGTCACCCAGTTCGTAAGCCATGTCCGAGTAGGCCACACCCAGTTGTGTGCCCCAGGGGCCGAGCGGCAACTGGTAGGCGCCGCGGAAATAGGTGTGGCTTTCGTCGCTGATCATGCCGCGCAGGGTCAGTAAATCACCCAACCCCAGAGGGCTGTGCAGGTGCAGCTTACCGCCGACGCGATACTCACCGGTGTAGCGGTTGCCGTAGTTGTCCACGTCCACAGAGCCGCGCACCAGCGGCGTGGGCATAACGTCCACCACCATGTTGGAGGTGCCCGGTGTAGAACCCGGGGTCAGAGTGGCCCGAGGCTCGGCACCGGGGATGTCATCCAGACGCAGCAGGGCGCTCTCCACCGGCTTGCCGCGCACGGTGTCACCGGACTTGAGGGGACGCAGGGAGCGAGCCACTACACCGTCGCGTACCCGGGAGAGGTTGTTCACCTGTATTTCATCGAAACGGCCTTCCAGCACGGCTATGTCGACCACGCCGTCCTCAACGGTTTGCTGCGGCAGATAGGCGCGGGTGAGCAGATAACCGCGCTCGCGGTAGTAGGCCGAGATGCGACCGGCGGCCCGGTGCAATTGCCCCAGGGTCAGCTCCTGCCCGGCGAGGTCCGCCAGCAGCGGCAACAGTTCTTCATCGCTGAATTCCCGGTTGCCGGACAGGGTGAAGGCATTGACCAACAGGCTGGGGCCGTCATCGGTGTCGTCGTCCCGGTACTCGGGCACGGTCAGCGGCGGTGCGTCCATTCCCGGCTCACGCAGGGGCTCGGTCTGGCTTTCCCGCAACACCTGACCGGCGTCGGGCGCAGTCTGGGCCAGCAGCGGCGTGGACATCAGCAGTCCACCACAGAGGGTGGCAGACAGACAGACGGCGAGTGTTTTGCGAACGTTTTTCATAGTCGGTTCCTTGCGTAACTTGTGTGTCAACGCCTCCCCCTGCCCTGCAGCTGGGGGAGGTGGTTACTATTCGTCGTCCAGTTTCACTTCCGAGCGCCGGTTCAATGTCCTGCCCTCACGGGTTTCGTTGCTGGCCGCTGGATGCCTGTCAATCAGACCTACCGTGCTCAACCGGCTGGGCTCCACGCCCAGGTAGATCAGCCAACCGGCCACGGCGTAGGCGCGGTCGCGCGACAGCGGGATGTTGATCGCATCGGAACCGGTGCTGTCGGTGTGACCTTCCACCGTCAGCGTCACTTCCGGGAATTCGCGCAGGCGCTCTACGAACTCACGCAGCATCTCCTGGTACTCGGGCTTGACGTGGTCCTGGTTGATATCGAACAGCACCGGCGCGGGCAGCTCCAGTACGCTGATACCCAGGGTCGTCAGAGTGTAGAGACTGACGTTGATGCCGTCACCGGCAACACGCAGCACGATTTCCGGTACATCCGGGGTCAGCAGCGGCCGGCCCTCATAAATGGAAGAGCGATTCACCCGGCCGTGGCTTTCACGCGCCGGCAACTGGGTGCTGGTGAGCGCTTCAGGGTAACGCGGCCCCGGGTGCGAGCTGAGCAGAGTCAGGGTACCCGGCTCCAGAATCAGCTCGTAGTTGATACTGGCCAGTTGGTAACCCGTGGGGGTCAAGGTGTATTCCCCAGGCAGCGGCGAGGTCAAATTGGTCACCACGGTACCACCGGTGAGCACCTCGTCGGCGGTATCGCCGCGCAGCAGACCGATGATGGCCACCTGGTATTCCGCCGGCAGCAGATTCCAATATGTGGCCAGATCCTCGGCGCGTACGATCAGCGGCGCCGGGGTGATGCTCAGCGTGCCGTTATTGATGGTCAACTGGTAGTTGCCACCGTTGAGGGCTTCGGCCAACTCGCCAGTGATGGCGTAGGTTCCCACGTTCTCACCCGGCTCCCGACTCAGGGTGCCGGCCAGTTCGTCGCCGGGGGCAAGACTGCCGTCGGTAACGGACCAGGTGAACTCCGGGTCCGGGTGGCCGTACATGCGCTGCAGATCGTCGATGGTGATGGTCAGACTGCGGGGCACAATACTCAGCACACCGTCATTAACCACCAGATCGTAGTTGGCGCTATTGACCGGGCCACCGAAGGTGCCGGTGATGGCGTAGTCACCCACGTCCTCACCCGGTGCCCGGCTCAGGTTGGCGTCGATGGTGTGACCAAAAGCCAGGCTGCCGCTGGTGATGGCCCAGGCCAGTTCCGGGTCGGCATCGCCGTAGAGTTTTTCCAGATCGGCAATGCTGATGGTGATGGGCCTTGGCGTGATGGTAAAGACGCCGTTGTTCAGCGTTACGTCGTAGTTGGGACCGGCCAGAGCACCGGTAATGGTGCCGGTAATGGCGTAAGTGCCCACGTCCTCACCCGGCTGGCGAGTCAGGGTACCAGTGAGACTGTCACCGGGGGCCGGGGTGCCACTGGTGATGTTCCAGGTGAAGGCCGGGTCGGGGTCGCCGTAGACCTTGCTGGCGTCGTTGATGCTCACGGTGAGATCAATCACCACCGGCATGGCGGTGATGGTCAGCACGCCGTCCACCGCCACTATGTCGTAGCCCTGCTGGTTGGACCAGAGGGTGGCCGGGGTGATGTCATAGACACCGGCGTTGATCGCGCCCTGGGAGTCACCGTCGTAGCGGAGATTGGCGGTGTTGATGGCGTCACTGCTGTAGGGCACGCCGTCTTCGCCGAATACCGCCAGGAACTCGGCGTAGTTGTTGCCGTAGCGCACACCGGCGCCGGTGCCACCTTCGGTGGGATTGTGGGGGCCTGCGTAAGCCGCGCCGTCGAACACCTTGTGGTCGTCGTAGGCGATGACGTCGATTTCGGTGAGGAAGGCGCGCAGCAGCGGCGCGCTCAGGCCTTCGTAGATGCGCCAGACAGCGCCGGTACCGCCTTCGGTAGCCAGGTTCCAGCCAACAAAGCTGGCCGGGTCGCTGAAGTCTTCACCGTCCAGGCCCACAACACCGGTCTGTTCACCGGAGCCGACGCCATCCAGGCCAACGTTCCCATCGGTGAGCCAGTAGCTGGCTGTGACGGTAGTGCCCCCGTCACGAGCACCGATAAGTCCGCCCTCGTTAACGGCGCCATCCACTTCTCCCAATGAGTAGCTGTGGGTGACACTGCCATCCAGCAACCATCCCAGCAGACCACCAACAGCTTCCTGTCCTGTGACGTCACCGACTGCGTAACTTTGGTTGATTTGGCCACCGATTTCCAGACTGCCCGCCAAACCTCCGACATAAAGATTGCCGGAAACATCCGCAGTGGTGTAGCTTTGGTTGACAACACCACCAATGGAGCCAACCAGGCCACCCGCAAACTCCGAGTCGGCTGTGACGGCGCCATGTGCACTGCTCAGTTCAATCGTGCCTGACTGCTGCCCGCCCACCAGACCGCCAACAGCGGAAAATCCTGCCACCTGGCCTGTAACAACGTGGACTTGGCTAATGAGCGTTGTGCTATCGGTCCATCCCGCCAAAGTGCCAACCCCGACTCCACCGACAACGATGGAAGAATCCAGAGTCAGATTACTCACAGTGGCGCCGTCCAGCGAACCAAACAGGCCTACTCTGTCCCAAAGCGGGCGGTTGATACCCAGCTCATTGATGGTGAACCCCTGCCCGTTCAGCGTTCCAGTGAACGCGTCTCCAGTAATGCCCACCGGGGCAAAACCCAGGCCGCCCCAGACATCGGAATAATTGCCTGAAAGCCCCTGCAGAACACTTGATATAGACGCCGAAGCGTCAATATCCCCGGTCAACACATAGCTGCCATCGAGGTTGGCCGCCATACCCTGGAGCTGGTAGAGATTGGAGATATTGCCGCCATCAAGAAAGGCGCGCAGCATGGGACGGGAGAAGCCTTCGGCGATAAACCAGTCGTTGCCGAAATCGAAGCTGTAGCTGGCCTCGTTGTAGGCATCGACGCCGGCGTCACCCCAGTCACCGTTGACGGAGTCGACATCGGTAATGGTGCCAGTATTCACGCCCGTGGCGCCGGCAACACCAGTGGTAAATTCATCCCAGTAGGCGTCGGTCAGACTGCCGGCATTATCACCCACCAGACCGCCGAAATCGTCATTGGCGGTCACTTCGCCGGAAGCGTAGGCGTTGACGATGGTGCCAGTGGCCGTATTCTCGCCCACCAGACCACCAACTCGCTCGTCACCGGTCACCGAGCCGGTGGCGTAGCTATACTCGATGGTGCCCAGATTGCCGCCTACCAGACCACCGACAATCTCATCCTCACTGGTCACGGGTCCGGTGGCATAGGTGTGACTGATGGTGCCGTGGTTTCTGCCCACCAGGCCACCCATCTGGAAGCCGGCATCCACCGCCACTTCCGCATAGCTGACCGAAATGTCGCCGGAGGAAACTCCCACCAGACCACCAACCGCCTGCCCGCCAGCCTCACCGGTGACCGAGCCGGTGGTATAGCTCTGGGTAATGCTACCGCCGGACCCCAGAGTGCCCGCCAGACCACCGACAAAAGACGCTCCGCTGATATTCACGCCAGTCAACCCAACACCGGTAATACTGGCGTCGCCGGTGCTGCCAAACAAACCTATGTAATTCTGATCGGAACGATTGATGCTCAGGCCGTTGATAACAAAACCCTGGCCGTCAAGACTGCCGGTAAAGGCATCGCCATCAACACCCACCGGCGCAAAGCCGCGTCCGCCCCAGACATCGGCATTGTCGGTGGACGCTGTGGCCGAGGCATCGATATTGCCGGTCAATACATAGGTCCCGCCGAGGTTGGCGGCCATGCCCTGCAGTTGATAGAGATTGGAGATGTTGCCGCCGTCCAGGAAAGCGCGCAGCATGGGGCGGGAGTGGCCCTCGGAGATAAACCAGTCGTTGGTAAAATCCAGATCCGTGTAGGTGGCTTCGTTGTAGGCGTCAACACCCACAGCACCCCATTCGCCGTTGACTTGGGTGGCCGCGAAGGCGCCGATGCCTCCACCCATGCCGGTTGCACCCATTCCCGTGGTAAAGCCATCCCAGTAGCTGTTGCTGACAGCACCGTCGTTAAAGCCGACCAGGCCGCCCGCATTAACAACACCTGTTACATCGCCTGTGGCGTAGCTGGTGGTGATAACGCCTATATTCGCGCCCACCAGACCGCCCACCGCTTCATCACCCGTCACCGAACCTGTAGCGTAGCTGGTATTGATGCTGCCACCAAGATTAAAGCCCACCAGGCCGCCCACAGCATCCTCACCCGTCACCGTGGCCGTGGCGTAGCTGTTGCTGATAACGCCGGTGTTGCCACCCACCAGGCCACCCGCGCCCGGCACCACACCACCCGCTGTCGACCCCGTTACCACGCCCGTGGCATAACTGTTGCTGATACTGCCTTCACTGGCGCCCGCCAGTCCACCCACCAGGTCACGGCCGGTAATGGCCACCTGGGTCAGCCCCACAGAGGTAATATCGGCACCGGGTCCTACGAGGCCAAACAGGCCAACAAAGTCTTCACCCGGCCGGTTGATGGTCAGGCCATCAATCGCAAAACCCGCACCGTCAAAGCTGCCGGTATAATTGTCAGGGTCATTGCCGATAGGCACAAAGCCTTCGTTTCCGGTATACCAATTGGCGGTTCCGCTGGCATCAATGTCGTTCACCAACACCGCACTGCCCAGGGTGGTGGCCAATCCCTGTAAGCCGTAAATGTCGGTGATCTGCCAGGGGCTGCCGCCCGTACCGGCGCCACCAGTGGCCCGGGTAAAGGTGCCGCCCTCAAGGCGGAAATCCCGTGCAATGAACGTCGGCAGCGTGGCGCCCACCTGACTCCAGTTGCCGTTGATCAGCGTAAAGGTGCCCACATTGATATGGCCCTCGGCACCGGTGCTGATGCCGCCCTGAGCATTCAGCGACAGACCGCCGTTGGGCGCGTGGATATAGTCGTTGATATTGATATTGTTGTGCGCCTGCAGCGTCAGGGTATTGCCGCTGCCCCAGACAATGGGATCCACTACCGTGATATTGCCCGCCTGGCCGCCTGCGGCTACGGTCTGCACCAGCATGTTGCTGGTGGCCAGATTGTTCTGCAGGGTCTGGGTGTGCACATGACTGATATCGTCGTCGGCACCCAGCGGGTCATAACTGATCTCGATGTTCGTGGGGTCGATCAGCCACAGGCCGGTCTGGCCCTGGGGTGCGGCAGTGGTGACGGTCAGATCGCTGTTGATTTTGACAATCGCGCCCGAGGTATCGATAAAACCGCCGTCGCCGCCATTCGGAGCCGAGGCATCCAGCGTGCCGGACACATTCACGGTGCCGCCTTCGAAGCTGCCCAGCAGTTCAATGGTACCTTCGCGCTCCACCAGGGTGCGCGCCTGGATCACGCCGGTGTTGTTGACCACGGTTTCCAGCAGGGCATCGCTGGCCCAGGCGTTCATCAGCACCCGGCCGCCATCGGCCTGGATCAGGTGGCCGTTGTCCACCAGGGCACCGGCCACACCTTCGTCGATATGCACACTCAGCAGGCCGTCACCGGCAAAGTCCAGAGTGACGGCGTTGCCGGCGGCCAGGGCCACGCTGCCCAGCCGGGCCTGGATCACCCCCTGGTTGCTTACCCTGCCACCCAGCAGCGCCACGGCGCCGCCATCGGCGGCGGTAATGCGGCCCAGGTTGGTCACATCACCGGGGTTACCGTTGCCCTGAAAGCGGTAGACGCCGTTGTGGAAGTCTTCGTTGCTCAGGTTCAGGGTGGAGGCCACCAGGCCGCCCACATCGACGCTGGCGCCTTCGCCGAAGAGCACCCCGTTGGGGTTGATCAGAAACACCCGGCCGTTGGCGTCCAACTGGCCCATGATGCGCGAGCCGTCGCTGCCCAGCACCCGGTTCAGGGCGATGGAGTCCAAACTGGGCTGGTTGAAGGTCACCCGGCCGTCCGGGCCGATATTGAAACTCTGCCAGTCGATACTGAGCAGATGGCTCAACTGTTCGATGGTGAGCGTCCGGCCGTTGTACTCGATGGTACCGCTACCGCCGGTCACCTGGCCGCCTTCGGGCAGGGCCAGCACCGGTGAGGCACCCAGGGCGCCGGTCAGCGCCATGGCGAGGGCCAGGGTGCGTTTTCGGCAGGGCTTGAAGGATTTGTCGGCTGAAGCTGACCGCCGGGCGGAAATGCTGGGAGACACAACTTTGCGGGAATTCTTGTTCATGGCAACCTCTACCTTGAAGCGCAATCTGGACAGCACACAACGGCGGGCAAGCAAACAGCCCACCCTGTGCCGTATACTGTGGGGCCTCGTTCGCGCCAACAACCACTATCGGTCAATAACCAAAACAACAATGTTGGCGCAAACAAATTAGCGCCTATTATAAGCAGATATCAACACCCCTTGTCAGTCCCCGACTTGCGGGATTACGCGGGAATTGACGCTTATTTCAACATTGCATCAAAATATTCTTTTTTTTGCGAAGAAACTCACCGTGGATTCACATTTATTGCCGAGAAACTCACCATGACCTGGCCACCCCGTATAACCGTCGCTTCTGTCATCGAGCAGGACGGCCGCTTTCTGCTGGTACACGAAGTCTCCGACGGCCGTCAGGTGTACAACCAGCCCGCCGGCCACCTGGAGCCCGGCGAAAGCCTGGTGGAGGCCGCCGTGCGCGAGACTCTGGAAGAGACTGGCTGGAGCGTAAAACCCGTCGCCACCCTGGGCATCCGCCTCTACCAGTCCCCCAATAACGGTATCACCTACCTGCGCACTACGCTGGTCGCCGAACCCCTGGAGCACGACCCCCGGCGTCCCCTGGACGCGGACATCATCGCGCCGGTCTGGCTCAGCCACGGGGAAATACTGGCCCGGCGTGAGCAGTTGCGCAGCCCCATGGTGCTGCAGGTGGTGGAGGAATACCTGGCCGGCGTGCGCTACCCGCTGGAGGTCGTGGACCCCGGCAGGTAGAATGGCGCCCCACTCAAGCCAAAGCCCGTATTGCCATGTCTGAAAAGGCCCGTGTCATCGTCGGCATGTCCGGCGGCGTCGACTCCTCGGTCACTGCCCTGCTGCTGCAGGAGCAGGGCTACCGGGTGGAAGGGCTGTTCATGAAAAACTGGGACGAGGACGACGGCACCGAGTACTGCACCGCCAAAGCCGATCTGGCGGACGCCGAGGGCGTGTGCCGGAAGCTGGGCATCCGCCTGCACACCGCCAACTTTGCCGCCGAGTACTGGGACAATGTGTTCGAGCACTTTCTGGCGGAATACAGAGCCGGGCGCACGCCCAACCCGGACATCCTCTGCAACCGGGAAATCAAGTTCAAGGTCTTTCTGGAATACGCCCGGGTACTGGGCGCGGACCTGATCGCCACCGGGCATTACGCCCGCACCGCCGGGCGGGATGGTCGCACCCTGCTGCTCAAGGGGCTGGATGCCAACAAGGACCAGAGTTACTTCCTGCACGCGGTGGGCGAAACGGAGTTTGCGCGCACGCTTTTTCCCCTGGGCGAGCTGGAAAAACCCGAGGTGCGGCGCATCGCCGAAGCGCACGACCTAGTCACCCACGACAAGAAAGACAGCACCGGCATCTGCTTTATCGGCGAACGCCGCTTCCGGGATTTTCTGCAGCAGTATCTGCCGGCACAACCCGGCCCCGTGGAAACCGCAGAAGGCGAGATCATTGGCGAGCACAGTGGTCTGATGTATTACACCATGGGCCAGCGCCAGGGTCTGGGCATCGGCGGCGTGCGCGGTGCCGACGAAGCGCCCTGGTTTGTGGCCGGCAAGGATCTGGCGCGCAATGTGCTCACCGTGGTGCAGGGCACTGACCACCCGCTGCTGTTCAACGACGGCCTGGACGCTGGGCAGATCCACTGGATTAACGGCGCAGCGCCGGCGCAGAGTTTTCGCTGCCGCGCCAAGACCCGCTACCGCCAACCAGACCAGGACTGCGAAGTGACCCTGCAGGGCGACCGGTTGCGGGTGCTGTTCGACCAGCCGCAGCGGGCCATCACCCCGGGGCAGTCCGTGGTCTTTTACCAGGGCGAGGTGTGCCTGGGCGGCGCCGTGATCGAAGCCGCATTCAACAGGCAATAATCAACAGGCATTATAGAGGTGACTGCAAGCGTGAGTGACAAGTGGGAAAATATCGGCATCGCCCTGGGCGGCATCTTTCAGGCCGCCACCCTGGTGGACCAACTGGCGCGCACCGGCTATGTGTCCACCGATCACTATCGCTGCAGCATCGAGAGCCTGTTCCAGTTTGACCCGCCCAGCACGCGGGATGTCTACGGCAACAACCTGAGCAATCTCAACCTGGGTCTGAGCGCACTGCGCGACGCCCTGGTGCAAGGCAACCGCGTTCAGCCCGAACCCCTGCGCTACAGCCTGGGGATTCTTTTCCTGCAGAAGAAACTCAGCGGCCGCAAGGACATGATGGGCGTTATCGGCAGCCGACTGCAGCAGGCGGCCAAGCAGGCCGAACACTTTGGCAACAGCCTGCATGACAACGTCATCGGCAATATCGGCGATCTTTACGGCGAAACCATCAGCACCTTCCGCTTTCGCATCCAGGTGACCGGTGACAGCGGCTATCTGCAACAGCCGCGCATCGCCGCCCAGGTGCGCGCCCTGCTGCTGACCGGCATCCGCGCCGCCATTCTCTGGCGCCAGGTGGGCGGCAACCGCTGGCAGCTGGTGTTCGGGCGCAAGCGCATTCTGGCTGCGGTGGAAAAGCTGCTGGCGGAAGCGGGGAAACCTGACGGCCCCAGGTAATTTCATTACAATAACGGACCTCCCCCTCCGCGTAGCGGAGGGGGCCGGGGGGAGGATATGGTGCAACTTGGCACTCCCCTCCCCGGCCCTCCCCTCAAAGAGGGGAGGGAGAAGCCGCCCGGGAACCCCTCCCCTCAAAGAAGGGAGGGAGAAGCCGCCCGGGACCCCCTCCCCTCGAAGAGGGGAGGGGGTCGTCATTCAGCAACTACCAAGAGAACCCCATGGAAGCCACCCGCTTTGCCCAGCTCAGCCCCCTCAACGCCCTGTCACCCATCGACGGCCGTTACGGCAGCAAAACCCAGGCCCTGCGCGGCATTTTCAGTGAATACGGCCTGATCCGCTGCCGCGTGGAAGTGGAGGTGCGCTGGCTGCAGCAGCTCAGCAAGCACCCGGGCATTGCCGAAGTGCCACCGTTCAGCAAGGCCACCAACGCCCTGCTGGACGATATCGTAGACACCTTTGGCGAGGAACAGGCCCAGGCCATCAAGGATATCGAGCGCACCACCAACCACGACGTCAAGGCGGTGGAGTACTTCCTGAAAAACTGCTTTGCCGGCAACGCCGAGCTGGAAGCGGTGCTGGAGTTCGTGCACTTTGCCTGCACCAGCGAGGACATCAACAACCTGTCCCACGCCCTGATGCTCAAGGCCGGACGCGCCGCGCTACTGGCCGAGGCCGGCACGGTGGTGGACGCCATCGCGCAACTGGCCCGGGAACACGCCAGTGAACCCATGCTGTCGCGCACCCACGGCCAGACCGCCTCCCCCACCACCGTGGGCAAGGAAATGGCCAACGTCGCCGCACGTCTGCGCCGCCAGTTGCAACAGATCGAAAGCGTGGAGCTGCTGGGCAAAATCAACGGCGCCGTGGGCAACTACAACGCGCACCTGTCCGCCTACCCGGATGTGGACTGGGAAGCCAACGCCCGGGATTTCGTGCAGAGCCTGGGGCTCACTTTCAACCCCTACACCACACAGATCGAACCCCACGACTATATCGCCGAGCTGTTCGATGCCATCGCCCGTTTCAATACCATCCTGATCGACTTTGACCGCGATGTCTGGGGCTATATTTCCCTGGGTTACTTCAAGCAGAAAACCGTGGCCGGCGAAGTGGGCTCTTCCACCATGCCGCACAAGGTCAACCCCATTGATTTCGAAAATTCCGAAGGCAACCTGGGCATCGCCAATGCGCTGTTCACCCACCTGGCGCAGAAGCTGCCCATTTCCCGCTGGCAGCGCGACCTCACCGACTCCACGGTGCTGCGCAATATGGGTGTCGGCTTTGGCTACAGTCTGATTGCCTACGCCGCCACCCTGAAAGGCATCGGCAAGCTGGAAATCAATCGCGCGCGCCTGGCCGAGGATCTGGACAATGCCTGGGAGGTGCTGGCCGAACCCATCCAGACCATCATGCGCCGCTACAACGTGCCCGAGCCCTATGAAAAACTCAAGGCGCTGACCCGCGGCCAGAGCATCACCCGGCAGGTGCTGGCGGAATTTGTGGAAACCCTGGAGATCCCGGAACACGCCAAGCAGACCATCCGCGATCTGACGCCGGCCAAGTACACCGGCAATGCCGAGGAGCAGGCGAAAAGAATCTGATCCCCCCACCCTCCCCCACAAGTGGGGGAGGGTGCGGCTCTTGCATTTAAACCGGTTTCGGTATAGCTTGGAGGTGGTGTACAGAAAGGCTGAAAAGGAGGTCAGCAAATGCCCACTATTTCCATGTTTTATGGGCTAATTATCCGGATGTACTACGCGCCCAGAAAGCACCCGCCGCCGCACTTTCATGCCTATTATGGCGAATGCAAGGCCACAGTAGACATAAAACGCGGCGAATTGATGCACAGCAGTCTGCCGCGCAAACAGGAAAAGCTTGTGCTCGCCTGGGCAGAGTTACACCGGGAAGCGTTACTTGCCGACTGGGATCTGGTTATGAAGGGAGAGCAACCCTTCAGCATTCCACCGCTGCAGTAATCACAGCAAGAGGATTCAGATTCGTGTACCCATCCGTAACTGCCGTGTCTCCTGCTGCCGACTATACTCTCGTTGTCGAGTTTGAAAACGGCGAGCGAGGCAAACTGGATATGAAACCTTACCTCGGCTTCGGCGTTTTTCAACGCCTGAAGGACTCAGCGGAATTCCGGAAAGTACATATCGCCTTCGACACCATTGAATGGGAAAGCGGAGTCGACCTGGACCCGGAATTTGTCTATACAAAATCAGAAAAAACCAGAGCAGCCTGACAGCCAAACCCTACTTGTGACCGTTCAACCTATTACCCAACTTGGAACAGTATCCATCGCGGATTTCCTGCGCGACTACTGGCAGCAAAAACCCCTGCTGATTCGCAATGCGTTTCCCGGTTTTCAGTCGCCGCTGGACGGCGATGATCTGGCGGGGCTGGCGCTGGAGGAAACGGTGGAATCGCGGCTGGTGCTGGAGCGCGATACCTGGGAGCTGCGCCAGGGGCCTTTCAGCGAAGATACTTTCGCGCAACTGCCCGAATCCCACTGGACGCTGCTGGTGCAGGCCGTGGATCAGTGGGTGCCGGAAGTTCAGGCGCTGCTCAAGGCCTTTGCCTTTCTGCCCAGTTGGCGCCTGGACGACATCATGGTCAGCTACGCCGCCGATCAGGGCAGCGTCGGCCCTCACTTCGATTACTACGACGTGTTTCTGCTGCAGGGCCAGGGCAAGCGACGCTGGCGCATCGGCCAGTCGTGCGACGCGCACAGCCCCCGCCTGGACAATACGCCCCTGCACATTCTGCGCGATTTTCACACCTGCGACGAATGGCTGCTGGAACCCGGCGACATGCTTTACATTCCTCCCGGCGTGGCCCACTGGGGTGTGGCCGAGGGCGAATGTATTACCTACTCCGTGGGTTTTCGCGCGCCCGGTTGCGCCGATGTGCTGCTGGAACTGAGTCAGTCCGTGGCCGACACACTGAATAACGATCAGCGCTACAGCGATCCGGGGCTGACGCCGGTGCAACACCCCGGCGAAATCGACGATGACGCCATCGCCCGGGTGCGCGCAATACTGCAGCGCGAACTCACCGACGAGCGCATCGCCCGCTGGTTTGGCTGTCATATGAGCGAGCGCAAATACCCGGAGCTGTATCAGCCGGAAGAAGATGCCGACAACAACAGCGACGACTGGCTCATCGCCCTCGACCATGGCGCACAACTGGAGCGCCACCCGGCAGCGCGCTTTGCCTATCGCCGCCTCAACGAGACAGAGGCCGACCTGTTTGTGGACGGTCAGTGCCTGCCCGCTTGCCTGGAATTGGCCCAGGCACTGTGCGCCACCGGGCTGAATCCGCAACAGCTGCGCACACTTGCCGAAAACGACAGAAACGCTGCGGTTATCCGTCAACTGCTGGCCCGGGAAAGCCTGTGGCTGGACGATGGCGCGGACGATGAGTAAAAGCAAGCCATGAGCGTTACCCGGGTAGAGCAGGTGTCCTGGCCCGAGTACGGCGAACGCATCGCCGCCCTGCGCAGGGTCGTGTTTATCGACGAACAGGGTGTGCCGGAATCCGAAGAGTGGGACGGCAAGGACGACGGGGCCGTCCATTTTGTGCTCAGCGATGCCAGCGGCACCACTCTGGGCACTGCGCGGGTACTGCTGGAAACGCAGACCGATGCGCCATCGGGTGTCGCCTGTCACATTGGCCGTGTGGCGGTGCGCAAGGATTGCCGCAATCGCGGCTTGGGCAGCGAGCTGATGCGCGTTATCATGGAGTGGTGCCAGCAACATCAGCCCGATGCGCTGGTGTATCTGCACGCCCAGACCTCGCGGCTGACGTTTTACCAGCGGCTGGGCTTTGAGGCGCGGGGGCCGGAGTTTATGGACGCCGGCATTCCGCACCGGGAAATGATTCTGCCACGGGAGACGCCATGAGCACCCCTTCGTCGGTCAGCGACGACCTGCTACTGCTGGAAGGCATCGATGATTTTCGCGAACAGGCCCTGGCGCTGGCCGGCACTGCGGTGGAATCCCTGGATATTCTCAGCCGCGATCTCGACTTTCCCATCTACGATCAAGCGCCCTTTGTGGAAGAGGTTTCGCGTCTGGCGCGACGCAGCCGCTACGCCCGGGTGCGTATTCTGGTCAAGGACACGCGGCCGCTGATCGAGCGCGGTCACGCCCTGGCGCGACTGGCTCAACGTCTGCCCAGCAAGATCGGCCTGCGCAAGTTGGTAATCGAGCCGGACGATCAGGATATGGGTTTTCTGATCTGCGACCGGCACGGCCTACTCTACAAAAACGACGACAGCGAGCACAAGGGTTTTGTCAACTTCAGCGCCGCCGCCGAAGTACGCAAACTCAGTGACATCTACGAACACATCTGGCAGCACGGCAAACCGGAACCGCGCCTGCGCTTGCTGAAGCTGTAAGCGAAACACCACAGGAGACCGTCATGACCGCACTATTCGCCCTGTGTCTCGCCGGCGCCCTGACCTATGTGCTGCACGACACCCTGCGCGCACTGCCCACACCGCTGCTGCTTCTGGTGGACCTGGCGGTGTTCGCCTTTCTGTTTGTCAAGTCCAATCGATTGTTGAAAGAGTTGAAGCAGGAGTAGTGTAGGACATTACAGATCCGGATTTTTGTCAGCGGGAACCAATCCAGGCTGCAGAAAATCGACAACGAACCGATAGCGTCTATCAGCCACCAGTCTTTCCACAATTGCGAAGTCAATATTTATGTACTCGTGCACAATGTGATCTCCTGCTCCCAATACCAGTACTCCAGCTCGCGCCAGATCTTGCTCAGAAAATGGTGCCAGTAAAGAGTATCTCCCCCGTCAGTGGAATACCCTCCTCGGCAACCGCTGCCCGCATCGCCAATCCGGCACGGGCGAGATCGGCCATACCGTCACTCGGCGGGTCCGACCACTGCACAACAAAATCCCAGTCGCTATTGCCACCGGAGTCCACTCTCCTTAAACCCGGACCCGGAGTTTCTGGTAGAATACGCCATTTTCACGGGTTATGCCCCATTGCTGCCAGGAACCTCAATGTCGCTTTCCTCCCCCACCCTGCAACTGGCCTGCGACCTGATTGCCCGCCGTTCGGTCACGCCCGAGGACGCCGGCTGTCAGGCACTAATGATCGCCCGGCTGGAAGCCATCGGCTTTCGCTGCGAACGGTTGCGCTTTGGCGAGGTGGACAACTTCTGGGCCGAGCGCGGCGACAGCGGCCCGCTGCTGGTGTTTGCCGGCCACACCGACGTGGTGCCCAGCGGCCCGGAAGCGGATTGGCAGCACCCGCCCTTTGAGCCCCGAATTGTCGACGGCATGCTGTGCGGCCGGGGCGCGGCGGACATGAAAGGCTCACTGGCGGCCATGGTGGTGGCCTGCGAGAACTTTGTCGCCGCTCACCCGGACCACCGGGGCCGCATCGGTTTTCTGATCACCTCCGACGAGGAAGGTGTGGCCGTCGACGGCACCGTGAAAGTGGTGCAATGGCTGGAAGACCGGAACAAAAAGATAGACTGGTGCATCGTCGGCGAGCCCTCCAGCACCAATGCCGTGGGCGACGTGATCAAAAATGGCCGGCGTGGCTCTCTGGGCGGCATACTCCGGGTGCTGGGTGTCCAGGGCCATGTGGCCTACCCGCACCTGGCGGACAATCCCATCCACAGGCTGGCGCCGGCCCTGGCGGAACTGGCGGCGCAGCAGTGGGATAATGGCAACGAATTTTTCCCGGCCACCAGCTTCCAGGTGTCCAATATCAACGGCGGCACCGGTGCCACCAACGTGATTCCCGGCCAAGTGGAAGTGGTGTTCAACTTCCGCTTTTCCACGGAAGTCACCGAGGCGCAACTGCGCGAACACACCGAGGCATTGCTGGACCGGCACGGTCTCAGATACGAACTGGACTGGAATCTAAGCGGCCAGCCCTTTCTCACGGCCAAAGGCGAACTGGTGGACGCACTGGTACACGCCATCAAGGCGGAAACCGGACGCGAGACGCAACTGTCCACCGCCGGCGGCACCTCGGACGGGCGTTTTATCGCACCCACCGGCGCCCAGGTGGTGGAACTGGGGCCGGTCAACGCCACCATTCACAAGGTGGACGAACAGGTCAGCGCCGAGGATCTCGATACCCTGACCGGTATCTACCGTCGCACCCTGGAACACCTGCTTACCTAGCGCCATGCGCAACTACCTGACCTTTGTCGCCCGCTCCTGGCCTCTGTTGGCGTTTGGCTTTTTCAGCATTTTCTGGGGCAACTTCGGCCAGTCGTTTTTTATCAGTTGGTACGGCAGTCATATCCAGGCGGAACTGGGCCTGTCGGCGGGTCGCTACGGACTGATCTATTCCCTGGCGACACTGGGCAGCAGCCTGATGATCATGGCGTTCGGCGGCGCCATCGACCGCTGGCCCCTGCGCCGCTTTACCACGGTGGCGGCGCTGGGCCTGCTGCTGGCCTGCCTGGTGATGGCCGCCAGCGTCAACATCTTTCTGCTGCTGTTCGGCTTCTTTTTGCTGCGCCTGTTCGGCCAGGGCTTTCTGCCCCACACGGCGCAGACCACCATGGCCCGCTATTTTGACGGCAACCGGGGCAAGGCCCTGAGTATTTCCGCCAGCGGTGTGCCCGCCGGCGAAGTGGTGTTGCCCATACTGGTGGTGGCGCTGATCGCCGCCGTGGGCTGGCAGGTGAGCTGGCTGGTGGTGGGCGCCAGCGTGGTGCTGCTTTACCTGCCTCTGGTCTACTGGCTGCTGGCCCGCTCCCCGGTGGACATCAGTCAGCCGCCGCTGTTGGCAGCCCAGGGATCGTCCACGCAACCCGGCGGTGGCCGACGGGAAATGCTGGCAGACTACCGCTTCTGGCTGGCCCTGCCCGCGGCCCTGGCCGGCCCCTTTATGATCACCGGCATCTTTATTCAACAGGGTTTCATTTTGGAACAGAAAGGCTGGGACCCGCTGTGGCTGGCCAGTTGCTTCGTTGCCTTCGGCATCTCCCACTGGGTCACCACCATGGCCACCGGAATGCTGGTGGACCTGTTCACCGCCCGGCGGCTACTGCCCTTTATGCTGTCGCCACTGATTCTGTCCCTGTTCGCGCTGGTCTGGCTGGACGGCCACTGGGCGGCGCTGGTGTTCATGACCCTGTTGGGCATGACCATCGGCGCCTCGGCGCCGACGCTGGGCGCGCTCTGGGCAGAAGTCTACGGCACCGCCAGGCTGGGCTCCATCCGCTCACTGATGATGTCGCTGGTGATGATTTCCACCGCCGCCGCACCGGTGCTGTTCGGCGTGCTGATCGATACCGGCATCAGCATTCGGGGGCTGTTTGGCAGTGCCGCCTGGTGTGTGGTTCTGGCCGCTGTGCTGGTATCCTTCTCCTACCGACACAGCAAGATCTGAAGAAAACGCAATGAAATGGTTTGACCGTACCCTGCTCTGGCCCCTGCTCCTCACCTGCCACCTGCTGGCAGTCACCCTGGTGGCCTGGCACCTGTTGGCCCAGGTAAATTTCGGCTACGCCCTCGCCTACCCCACGCTTTCCATTGAGCAACACATCCAGGCCTTTGGCCCGAGCAATCACTTTAAGGAACATTTCGGCAGCACCGATCCAGAAGAGCATCGGGTACTGTTTGCCGAGATAGTCCGCGCCGTGCAGAATCGCGGCCGCGGCCTGGAAGACATCACCTACTCCCTGCCCGACGGCGGCCGGGAAATACTGCTACGCGAACCCGAAGTGATACACCTGCAGGATGTGGCCACCCTGATCCAGCGCTTCTATATCACCACCATTGCCGCCAGCGCGCTGCTGATACTGCTGCTGTTCTACGCGCGCCGGCGGGGACTTCATCCACCGCCCCTGAAAAAAATACTGCTGTTCATGGGTGGCACAACACTGTCTGGAGTTTTCATCGTGTTCCTATTAACACCTGTGCGGGTGTTTTACTGGCTCCATGAAATCATCTTCCCCGCCGAGCACGACTGGTTCTTCTACTACGAGGAATCACTCATGACCACCCTGATGAAAGCACCGGATCTGTTCGGCTTTATTGCCATTCTGTTGCTACTGCTGATCACCGTCATCTGGCTGCTGAGTCTCAGGGGCATGCATTGGGTTTTGCAGGGTACCGGGGAATCCGCTGCGCAGGATGGAGTCCAACCAGGCGGCAAGCCCTCCGGCAAGCCTCGCAAGCAAACGGTCAAAGGGAAAAGATCAAGGAAAAATTGATTACTTAATCAGGATAGGCTCCCATGAAAAAATGGATAAAAATCCCCCTTTACGGCCTGTTGGCAGTCGCTCTTCTGCTTATCAGCTTCCTGATCTATGTGGCTGTCGTCAATAGAAGTGACCAACCGCTTTCGGAACTGAGTATCGCCTTCCAGAATTACTACGACGAAAATGTTCGCATGGACGTCTCCAGCAACGCCTATGCCTTTATGTTGGGCTTTGATGTGCCGAAGGATCAAGACCCGGAATATTGGGGAAATCGGAGAATCGAATGGAGCTATCAGCACTCGGGGAATAGTGACGGCATGTATGCTGCCGACTATCCTGCGCCAGAAAGTGAAGATTCGCGCTATGCCTATCAAAGTGTTCCCGGTTTCACTAGCAGCTGCCTCCCGTCAAACACCGAATGTATGGCTCAAATTTTCGCCGACCCAGAGGAATCCAGAAAAGCCCTGGCGAACAATCGTTGGATACTTGAGCGCTACGCTTCGATGATCATTCATCCGGAATTTTCCGAAAATTCCAAATTGAGTATTGACATGGTGTTCCCGCCTTACACAGACGTTCTTGCCGCGCAAAGAATGTACCTTACGGACCAACTGCTGTCCTGGCAGGACGTCGCCCCCGAAGAAACCCGGGCGGCTCTGGAGAAGGATCTGGCCTTCTGGAGGAAGGTGCAGAAAGACAGTTTTACTTTGCTTACCAAGATGATTGCTGGCGCAGCAATAAAGCAGCACTTTTTTATTAGCAACGAGCTGTACCGGCTTGTTCCGAATGAACACATAGGTGAACTGATTCCACCTTCACTAGCCACGCCCCTTGGCGCCGACGAACTATCGCTGCATCGGGCATTTGTTGGTGAGTGGATTTTCAGCAAGAATTTTTACGAAGAGCTATGGAACGAAACGTACCGTGACGACAGTGGCGACGCATTATATTGGCTGGCTTCGCGCCTGGGCATAAATCTTTATCATCCCAAGGATACGTTGAATCAACGCGTATATCATCTCAGTATCTATCTACAACACTATAATCGTACTCTTCAGCAATACCCCGAAGCGCTTGCAGAAGATGTACCCTTGGATCAGTTTACGCACCGGGGCCTGTTTTACAATCCTTACAATCCGATTGGCAGGGTTTTGACAGCGATAGTGATGCCAGCTACCAAGGGTTATTTTGTTCGGGTAAGTGACCTGGAAGGTGCGCGTCGCGCAGTATTGTTGGCCGCAATACTCAGGGAAAACGCGGTAACACCAGCCAATGCCGAAGACGCCATCAACGGCTCGCCTATCACAAACCCCTATACCGAAGCGCCCCTGCAATGGGACTCAGAGCTTGAGGCTGTGGTGTTTCAAGGTCTGGAAAAAGGTGACCGGGGCAGATATGTGTACCGCCTGTAAACCCTACAGGTGAACCGAGATCTTACCGGCCTATCAGGCCAGAAGCAACTTCTGACAATTGTCAATCGACTCCGCTGACAGTTTCCACTGATCGGCAGCGCCTCCTTCTGCAACAATATTCAGGCAGTTCAACACTGCATGATGCAGAAAACTCTGCCTACCGGAGGCCGACCATGAACGATGAAAAATTTTCCCTTCTGCCCTTAATAGTAAGAACATCCATAGCCCATACCGTGACCTACTTTATTGCCGGCGTCGCGGCCCTGCTCTTGCTGGATTATGGCGACACCATGGGAACGGGTGACAGTATTTTCAAACCGATAACGGACCCCATGGTTATGGCGGGCCCTCTGTTCCAGCCGATACGGGGGATCATTTTTGGTCTGGCCTTTTACCCGATAGCCGCCGCACTGTTTGCCAACAAACTGGGCTGGCTCTATTTGGGTTGGTTACTCGTTGCCCTCGGCATTCTGTCGACCTTTGGGCCGGCGCCGGGATCAATAGAAGCCATGATATACACCAATCTGGGCGTCTCGTTTTCTACCTATGTGGAAGTCGTGGCACAAGCCCTTGCCTTTGCATTCGTTCTCCATTACTGGATAAACCATAAGGATTTGCAATGGCTGAATTGGCTTATGGGCACGGCCTTTGTCATTGTGATGCTGCTGCCAACGCTTGGGTTGCTGGTTGGGCAATGATAGAGTGTGCTACTCCTACCTTGTCACGGTACTGTTGCTTATGACGACGCCCAGCGCCCCTGCCCTACGGCAGCAATCAGCGACTGGCTTCCCCATGTCTCACCCGACGGCTAGACGTTGGTTTTCCTGTCCTACATGAGTGATATCGCCACGTCCACCTGCACACCATGCCCGCCCTCTGTAAAGGCGTGGAGGTCTACCGCGGATTTTCCAGGCAGGCTTCGGATCTATCCGGGTCGAACAACGCCAGCACGGCTTCGATGCTCGTACCTTCACGCGCGTTATCATTGATGCTCCGGTTTATTGTTATTAACAGGGCTCCTCCCCCCGGCCCCCTCCTCCTTGAGGAGGGGGAGACGCTGGATTATGAGCTGCATGAGAGCATGGAGCAGCCAGCGCGGTGTCGCGCCCATTCGGGGCGGCGAGCGAAATAGTGTTCGCGTTCGGGCTGTTCGTCGTAGGGGCGGCGCAGCAAGTCCAGCAGAGTGTCCACTTCGGAAAAATCGCCGGCTTCCACCTTGTCGATGGCCTGCTGCGCCAGATAGTTGCGCAGCACGTATTTGGGATTGACGGTGTTCATGCGCACCCGGCGTCCCGCATCGTTTGCGCCCTGGTTGCCAAGCACCCGGGCGTAGTGGTCGAGCCACTGGTGCAATCGCGTTTTGTAGTCGGGCGTCACCGACTGGTACCAGGCCTCGGACAGGGGCGCCAACCGCAACTCGCCCTCGGCTGTCAGATCCACGTCCGCCAGACGGCGATAGAAAATGGTCATGTCCGTTTCGGTCATCTGCAGCAATCGGTGCAATTCGTCCACCAGAGAAAGCTCACCATCGTCGAGTTGGGGCAATCCAAGCTTGGCGGCCATATCCCGCCGCCAGCAGTGTTCGTACACCTTGCGGTAGGTTTCCAGCGCGTCCTGCAGGGGCGCTTCGGCTTCGATCAGCGGATAGATGGCGTTGGCCAGTTGCGCCAGATTCCACAGCGCCACCTGGGGCTGGTTACCGTAGCGGTAGCGGCGCCCCTGGGCGTCGGTGGTGTTGGGCGTCCAGTCCGGGTCGAAGCCCTCCAGCCAGCCGTAGGGGCCGTAGTCGATGGTCAGGCCCAGCACCGACAGGTTGTCGGTGTTCATCACGCCATGCACAAAACCCACCCGCATCCAGTGCGCCATCAGTTCCGCCGTGCGCCGGCAGACTTCGCCAAACCAGGCGATATAGGTGTCCCGACCCGGCTCACCCAGTACCGGAAATTCCGTGGTGATGGTGAAATCCAGCAGTTGCCGCAGCAGATCATGTTCTTTCCGGGCGGCGTGAATCTCGTAGTTGCCCAGGCGCAGAAAGGACGGCGCCACCCGGCAGACCACGGCGCCGGGCTCCTGCTGGGGGTTGCCGTCGTAGAACATATCCCGCTCCACGGTTTCCCCCGTGAGAATCAGGCTCAGGGCGCGGGTGGTGGGAATGCCCAGGTGGTGCATGGCCTCGCTGCAGAGGAATTCGCGCAGCGAGGAGCGCAACACCGCCAGGCCATCGGCGTGGCGGGAGTAGGGAGTTTTGCCGGCACCTTTAAGTTGCAGCATCCAGTGCTGGCCGCTGCGGCTGTGCACCTCGCCCAGATTGATGGCACGGCCGTCCCCCAGTTGTCCGGCCCAGTTGCCGAACTGGTGGCCGCCGTAGCACATGGCGTGGGGGTCCATACCCGGCAACAGACGGTTGCCGGCGAACACCTGGGCAAAGTCCTCCGTGCGGCACACCGCCGGGTCCAGATCCAGCAGCGCCGCCACTTCCGGGGAAAAGGCCACCCGCTGCGGTGCCACCACAGGCCGGGGCGTCACCCGGGAGTAGCTGGCGCCATAGACCTGGCGGCAAAAGTTCTCCGTTTCCGGGTCGGCGGGCAGAGACGCGGTGAAGCGGTTGTCGAATTCCAGAGCGTCCAGGGACGGGAGCAAACCATCAGTAGCCATGGTGCCAGTCTAGCACCCCAAGGACATCAACGAACACTGCCGTCGGTTCCAGGCACGTTTGGTTCCAGTCCGGGATCCTTCCAGCCCCGGGTGAACGTCGACCGCACCCGCCTGGACACCAGAAAGTAAGGCACCCAGATTGACAAGGTTGTAAAAGCACGCCTTAGCTCTTTCATTTGTTCAGCTTTATCGGCCTCATCAATACCCAACTCGGGAAAGGCCGAGATGTACCAGAGTCCGACTAACTGTACCAGCAACCTCAGAACAAGCTGGGCGATAAACAACCGAGGTGCTATGCGACGCCGCTGGAAAAACGTCACCAATAACAACAGGGACAAGACCAACAGAAACAGATTGATGGCGAGTTCGAACAATAAGATCGGTCGCCATACGAACGCATAATTGGGGCTATCGGGGTGGGTCACCCTATACCAGATTTCCGGGCCGTACACATCGATATCTACCCAAATGTGATACCCAATTATGAAGGGCGTCAGCACAGTCCCAATCGCCGGCAGTATCAACCAGCCGGCAATACCTGCCAGACGATCATTGACATGCGTCGGCGGAGGTGGATCCAGGCGATAGACCCAATTGGCAGCTGCACCACTCAGCACAAGCACCGTCAGGGCAAAGAAAAGAATTGGCCAGTTCCAGCGACCAAACTCCGGGATACCAGTGTCGGCAGCACTGCTGGCGCTGTCTGGATACTGAATCAAGCCATACTCCATGCTGTCCCTGGCGCGCTTCAGATTGGCGGTGAACTCCCTTATGGCCTCTGGCGGCACATGATCGCTCAATGTCTCATAATGGTCGACAATGGTGAGAATACTGCCGTCCAGTGTGATACTGCGCAAAAAGACAAAGTGGGGGTCCTCTATCCGGTGTTGCTCGGGATCGATGGTCCAGAGCCCCGACAACGCTATTCGGGTAGTTTGCGTCGCGCGAAAGGGATAGAACAGTGCGTAGGGGTCTTCACGCACAGTGTTTGAGGTTCCCCACAGGTATCGACTGATATCCGGAACCAAAATGCTGCCGGTTACGCCTCCATCGGCATCGGGCTCCGTCCAAAAATCCTCAATGGCGTATTGCTCCGCAAGGACAACGCGGTTGCGCTGCGGATCGTCTTCTGCACTAAGGGCTCTGGTCCGCTCTATAGCCGGATAATGTTGTGCATAGAAGTTGAGGTAACCGCGCTGCAATTCAGTGCGATTGGTGGTGTCCATGGTGCGGCGCGCCCACTCGGCCGAGCGCCCTTCATACTGGATCGATATATCGTAGGAAACAGGTTCATCAATGGCGCCGGACAAATCCAGCGTAGCCTCAATGGTCTCTATCCAGGCGCCGCCGTCATCCGGTAACGCCGAGGTCAGTTCCCGGGTGTCTGGGTCGACGACCAGAGCATAACCAAAGTTCGGCTGCGCCAAGGCATCCAACGGGCTGGGTTGAAGCGTCAGGGTCGGATCCAGCCAGTAGCGCCGACCGTGCAACTCCACGGTTGCCAGCACATGATCAAAAGCCCCTGGGGAAGGCAAGCGCTCCCTGACACCCCGACGCAACCAGGTATTCACCAGCGCCGGCCTGGCCGGTATATCCAGCTCAGCCAGCAGGGTCAGCAACAGCAGGGTTTTGTCCTTGCAGTCACCAAAACGTCGCTCCAACACCAGATTCGGGTCGTGCGGAGCATGGGAGTGGACGCCCAGGGAGACGCTGAGGTAGCGCACCTCACCCTGCACAAAGCGCAGGGCGGCCAGCAGACGCTCTTCATCCCCCGAGTACTCGCGCTGAATTCGCTCGGCCAGCTCGCGCACTGCCACTGGCGCGGGGCTGGGCGCGCTGTACAGCGGTTCCGCCCAGTGGGCCACCGTCTGCCAGTCGTCATACAGACTCCACTCAATCCTGGGCAGGGGCCGATACCAGTCCGGCGCGTCGTCCGGTATGAAACGTGCCGCCACATCCCGTTGCGCCCAACGGTACTCCAAGTAACCCTCCCGCACCCTCGGCTCTGCCGGGCTTGGAAGATTGTGCTGTGCCATTTGCACCGCCAGATCGTCAGCTACCAGCAAGCGGGCCGTACTTTTGGCCACCGGCACCCCCCACTGCATGGTGAAGAAGCCGAAATGCCTGTCGCCGAAAACCGGATTAGCCCCCCGCAGGGTATAGGCGTACTCGACGATATCCCCGGCCTGGATATCGTCCAGAAACAAGCTCGCCGTCTGCGTGTTGTCAAAAATGCGCTGCTCCAGGCTCGAAGCGCGGTGCAGCAGACGTATCCGCTCGGGGTGTAGCCGCGAGGAGCGCTCACCCGCCCGGACAACGTCCACCGAGTGCAGCACCAGCGTCTGGTAATCCGGGTCGAAATCCACGGCAATATTGGCGATCTGGTCCACACCCGTCTCGCTCACCGCCTTGGCGGCCTGCTGATAATAGGTTTCCACCCCTGCGGCCGTCACTCTCGCCTGCCGGTTTACCAGCAGATAGTAAACGCCATGCCAGATGTCATCCCGGGGCACCGAGAACTCCGCCGGGGTCGCCACCGGCTGAATCCAACCCGCGGGGGCCGTGACCGACACTGGAGGTTCCGCCCCGGCATGGGCGGACAACGGCAACGCCAGAGCAGCCAACGCCCAGGCACAGACGTAAACCAAACAACGCCGGACAGTGGAAAAGATGGGCAAAGCCGAAAAGAGTGAGCGGATGTGCTTCATGGGCCCTGGAGCATTATTCGTGCATTCCCTGGAAGGTTTTCCGCATGAGAATACCCCCCAGCAGCCTACCAACGCAAGCTCGGTGTCAAAACGCGCCACTGCGGCGCACAAACAGCTGACCGCCACCCCACCAGGCTTGGCCTCCAGGACACACCCTTGACCGGGCTTCGGTCTGCTCGTAACCTAGGCGCCCTTTTCGACTGTTATCGGCTGCTCTATGACCTACTGCCTCGCCATCTCCGTGGATTCTGGCCTGGTGTTCTGCTCGGATTCCCGCACCAACGCCGGGGTCGACCAGGTAAGCACCTACAGCAAGATGTACCGTTTCGGGGTGGAGGGGCAACGACAGTTCACGGTGCTGTCTGCCGGCAATCTGGCCACCACCCAGGCGGTGGTCTCGCGGCTGAAGAAGGACATCAAGGATACGGCGGAAACCAGCCTGCTGACAGTGGAGTCCATGAGCGATGCCGCCGAATACCTGGGGGAGATCAACCGGGCGCAGAAGGACAAGCACAGCGGCGAGGACGACAACGGTACCTTCGAGGCCAGCTTTATCATCGGCGGCCAGATCGCTGGCGAAAAGCCCCGGGTGATGATGGTCTACCCGGCCGGCAATTACATTACCACTTCCAAGGACACCCGCTACCTGCAGATCGGCGAAAGCAAGTACGGCAAGCCGATACTGGATCGTATCCTGAACGCCAGTACCGATCTGGACACGGCGGCCCTGTGCGCGCTGGTCTCCATGGATTCCACCATGCGCAGTAATCTCACCGTGGGTCCGCCCATTGATCTGACCACCTACCGGACCGACTCTTTCGAGCCCCAGCACAGCCGCTTCGACGACGATGACGATTATCTGCGCGAACTGAAAAAATCCTGGGACGCCCGGCTGGTGGAAGCCTTCAAGCAACTGCCCCCTATTGTCTGGCAGCCACAACCACTTGATGAATCAGGTGAAGCTTAGCCGCCACCCGGTCGGTGATCACAAAAGGGTAGGCATCGGCCAGGCCCATGCTGCGATTGAGGGCGTTGAGCGTCATTGACAGTTGCCGCCAGGCATCCACCAGTTGCCCGATACTCAGGGCCTGCGGCGCTGAGGGCGCGGCGCCAAAGGCGTAGGCTGTCTCCAGGGTATCCAGCATGTGCAGATAGTGGGCCCAGGTTTCCGCCCAGTCTTCCAGCGGGTGGGACTGGGCGTAGGCGCTGATAAAGCTGTCGGGCCAGTTGCCGCTGGGACCCTGCTCGTAGTGATTTCGCAGGGCCGCCTCGTAATCCCGCCCCGGATCGCCAAACAGACTCTCGAATTCCGCCATCCAGGGGGTATCCCGCACCAGACGCTCGTAATAGTAGTGCCCGCTTTCGTGGCGGAAATGCCCGAGAATGGTGCGGTAATACTCGCCCAACTCCCGGCGTATCTGCTCCCGGTAACCATCGTCCGCCTCGGCCAGATTGACGGTAATGAGTCCGCCGCCGTGGCCGGTCATCACCTCCTCTCCCAGCCGCTGGGGATCGGTGCGGCTGTCCTCCAGAAAGGCAAAGGCCAGACCCGTGTGCAGGTCCTGATCCTTGCCATAGAGCGGCAGCCCCAGCTGCAACAGGGTATAAATCAGGTGCCGTTTGCCCGCCTCCAGTTTCGCCCAGGCGGTGGTGTTACCCGGCTGGGTCAGATCGGGAATGGTCTGGTTCAACCGGCAGGACTCGCAGTAATCCTGATCACTGTCGGCGGGCAGCAGCCAGTTGCAGGCTCTGTAGTCGGTGTGATTGCGGCAGTAGCGGTAGCGTTCGCCGTCATCGGTGCGCAACACACCACTTTCAGGCGCCGGACGCAGGGCTTTCATATCGCCGGTCGCCGTGTCAAACCCCAGCGAACGGCCACAGTTGAGACACTCGGAGTTGTAAAAAAATACGCGCTGCCCGCAACTGCAGTGAAAGTCCCTCACGATGCCTGCTCCTGGGCAACCACGGGCAGAAACCAGGTGTCGGCGATCTGCCAGTGCACATCCGCCACCTGCTGCTGCAGATCATCGATAAAACCGTGCAGCCTGTCCTCGCTCAGCAATTCCTCAATTTTTACCGCGTCGGTCTTGCGTCGCACACTGGCCACGGCGCGCAAGGCCTCGTCGCTGTTGGGCAGTTTCCTGAGACAACTGTCCAGTTCGCCCAGGCAGTGCGCCACCGCCCGGGGAAAGCGGGTGTCCTGCAACAGAAAGGTGACCACGTCTTCGGCATTGACGCGATCGAGTACATGCTGGCGATACATCTGGTAGGCGCTCAGGGAACTGAGCACACTCATCCACAGAATGTTGTCAAAGGGTTCCGCGGCCTCGCCTTCGCTCTCGGTCAGCTCGCGCAGCAGGTTGGAAGCACCGGCGTCGACAATGCGACTGGTCATGTCCGTCCGCTCCAGGTTGCGTCCCAGGCGAATAAAATCGTAGGCATTGTTGTGACTCATGCAGCCGGCCAAAAGGCCGGTGAGTTGCTGTACCTGACCAATCACCTGACGCAGCAGGCGGTTGCGATCGCGACGCACCAGCAGGCGGTTGGCGTTTTCCTTCAAATCGAGATACAGATCGTTGACCAGTTCCCAGGCTTCCGAAGGAATGATCTCCCGGGTGATGCGGGCGTTTTCCCGCGCCCAATTCAGCGAATTGAGCAGTGACGCAGGATTGCTGCGATCGATCAGCAGAAAGCGCATCACCGCCCGTTCATCCGCCTTGTCAGTTTCCTGGTTGAAATACTCTTCCGTGCCGCTGATATCAATCAGCGACCCCCAGCCCACGCGCACACCCCGGGGCAGATCCAGCAACAGATTCGAGTTGACATTCACCAGGCGCGCCGTATTCTCACAGCGCTCCATATAGCGCCCCAGCCAGTAGACCCGTTCCGCGACCCGTGACAGCATCTATGTACCCTCCTCTACCACAATCCAGGTATCCTTGCTGCCGCCGCCCTGGGATGAGTTGACCACATAGGAACCCTTGACCATGGCCACTCGCGTCAGGCCACCGGCGGTCACATAATTCTGCCGTCCCTGCAGAATAAACGGGCGCAAATCGATATGTCTCGGCTCCACACCACTGCCGGTCACAATGGGCGCAGTGGACAGGGAAATCAACGGCTGCGCCATATAGTTGCGCGGATTGGCCCGGATGCGCCGGGCAAATTCCTCGCGCTCCTTTTTGCTGGCCTGGGGACCGATCAGCATACCGTAACCGCCGGATTCATTGGCGGGTTTCACCACCAGTTTATCCAGATTGGCCAACACGTGGTCGCGCTGGGTTTTGTCCGAGCACAGAAAGCTCTCCACATTGGGCAGTATCGGATCCTCGTTCAGATAGTACTTGATCATGGCCGGCACAAAGGTATAGATCACCTTGTCATCCGCCACGCCGGCGCCGGGGGCGTTGGCCAGGGCCACATTGCCCTTGAGCCAGGCGCGCATCAGGCCGGGCACACCCAGCACCGAATCCGGGTTGAACATCTGCGGGTCGAGAAACAGATCGTCGATGCGCCGGTAAATCACATCGACCCGGGACAGGCCGTTGATGGTGCGCATATACACACAATCGTCGTCCTCCACCACCAGATCGCTGCCTTCCACCAGCTCCACGCCCATGCGCTGGGCCAGATAGGAGTGTTCAAAATAGGCGGAGTTGTAGATGCCCGGCGTCAGCACCACCACCTCCGGGTAATCCATGGGCCGGGGCGAAATGGCGGCCAGGGTATCGAACAACTGGTTGGGGTACTCGGTAACGGGCAGAATGTTGTAGTTCTCAAACAGCTCCGGAAACACCCGCTTGGTGACCTGACGATTTTCCAGCATGTAGGACACCCCGGACGGCACCCGCAGATTGTCTTCCAACACCAGAAAGTTGCCCTTGGCGTCGCGAATCAGATCGCTGCCACAGATATGCGCCCAGACTCCCAGCGCCGGCTTCATGCCCACGCACTCGGTGCGAAAGTTGGCGGAGTCCGCCAGCAGTTCCTCCGGTACCACCTTGTCGCGAATAATGCGACGCTCGTTGTAGACATCGCTGATAAAACAGTTGAGCGCCGTCAGGCGCTGGATCAATCCCTTTTCCACGCCCTGCCACTCCCTTCGGGTGATGATGCGCGGAATGATGTCGAAGGGCCACGCCCGGTCGATATTGCCGGAATCGCTGTAGACGGTGAAGGAAATGCCCATGGTCTTGATGGCCAGATCCGCTGAGAGCTGACGCTCCTGGATGTCCTCGCCGCTCAGGGACGCCAGGTATTTTGCCAGTTGCCGGGCGGCCCGGCGGGGGTTGCCGGGCGAACTGATGATCTCATCATAGAACTCTCCGGGTACATAGTCTCGCCAGTTGATTTGCATCATCCAAGTCCCTCTACTGCTTGCCTGTTGACATTAGCAGTTCGACTGATAAAGGTAAACGGCCCTGTCGGGCCCGAATCGGGGCCGTGGCAGGATTGACAGGGCCCGCGCTGGTGATAAGGTAGCCCCTACACAATAAAACCCAGGGTTACTCTTATGCAATTTGTGCTATATCCGTACATGCAAAAACTGTTCTTATCCAAGCCTCCCAGTCAAAATCCACGTCGGGCAGCCAGGCACCTGTGCTGGCTGCCGCTGGCCCTGGCTGCACTTCTGATCACCGGCTGCAGCAACGGCGATGCCCCTGCCACCCCGGCAGCATCTTCGCCGCTGGCGGCGGACCCGCTGCCCGCCCCCCCCGGCGGCAGCCCCGATGACGGTTCCCAGATGGACAACCCCTTTCGCATCAACTACGCCGGCTACCTGCCGCTGCAGGAAAAAATCGCCGTTTTTTTGAGCGATTCCGGCGAGCCCATCCAGTGGCAATTGCGCAACAGCCAGCATCAGGTAGTAGCCAGCGGGACCAGTGACGACTACCGGGAGAACGACCACGCCTCCGGCGACAGCTTCTTTCGCATCGACTTTTCCGGATTCACCGAGCCGGGAGAGGGGTATTACCTGGTGGTGGGCGAGCAGCGCTCACACAGTTTCGACCTGAGCAACGACCCCTACGGCGACCTGACGTTGGATGTATTCCGGTTCTTCAAGGACCACCGCCGCCACGGCGACGTTTTCTCGCGCTCCGTCAACGACTGGACCGATCATGTGGTGTCTTTCGATTTCATTGCCGATGCCGGCGACCAGGGCTACTACCCGGTCAACGCCGCCGAGGCCAAATGGAGCCTCATCAACCTGCTGGAAGTCTACCCGCAGATTAACGACTACTATGCCAAGCGCCGCGACGACATGGTCACCGTCTACGATGAACTGGTGTTCTTCGCCGGCCCCATGTACCACCTGATCTTCCCCGGTGAAAAACTGGCCGTTGCCAAGCTGCACACCAACTCCAACGACGACTGGGCGCCCTGCACCGGCACCACCGGCACCGGCACCGAGTCCTGCATCTCCATGCCCGAAACCAAGGCCACCTTCTCCGTCGCCCGCAGTCTCGCCGCCATGGCCCGGCTGCACACCCGTTACGGCACGGAGGAAGAAACTGCCCAGGCCTGGGAAATGGCGCGCAGGGCCCTGCACAACGCCGAGACCGAGGAGCTCGTCTGTCTCGGCCCCGAATCCGTTGGTGGTGAAGGCGGCTACTACCCCAACAACGACAACTGGAGCCTCTGGCGCGAGCCGCGCACCCACCGGGACCCCTGCGCCGCCGGCCCCGAGGCGGACCCCACCAACGACAATGTCGCCGACGATCACTACTCCGCTCTGGTGGAACTCTATCTGACCGCCCGCCAATTGGGTTACAGCGACGAAGCCCAACAGTTGGAAAAGAAAATGACCGAACACCCCCACCACTTGCGGGTGGACCAGTTCTGGTGGGGCGCGGTGGCGCCCGAGGGCACCCTGTCGCTGCTGGCGCACCGCCCCGAAGGGCTGAACCTGAGTCAGGCGGAAATCAACCTGTTCACCTACGCCGAAAAAGTGTTGGGGCATCAGCAGGTGGGCTATCCCGGCATCACCTTCGACGTGCAGTCCGAGCGCTGGAACAGCGGTGACCGCGATGAAGTGGACAACAACTTCCGCTGGGGCTCCAACCGCATGCAACTAAACGACGCCCGCATTCTGATGCGCGCTGCCGACCTTCGACACGAACAGGGAGATCACCACAGCGCAGCCCGCTACACCAACGGCGCCCTGCGCGTACTGGACCAGATGTTCGGCACCAACGCCGTGGCCCTGGCCATGGTGACCGCAGCGGACTATCCGCACATCCAGCACGCCGTCACCCGCACTCACGACCGGCTGGTCAGCGACAGTGTCAGTGGCAAGATGGTGCTGGGGCCCAACAACTGGACCAACTCCAACGACCCCCACATGCCAGCCTTCGGCACCCAACCGGGCATGAAGATGTTCGCCCTCACCGGTACCGGCTGGGCGTCCAGGGAAATCTCCATCGACGGCAATGCCGCCCTGGTACCGGTCATGTACTTTGCCACCCAGGTGGCGCCGAGATACTTGGAAGCCGCTGCGGCAGCCCAGTAAAAAAATGACAGGTCAGCGCGGCGGGTCCACTGCACCCGCCGTGCTGTTGTTCACCCGGAACCAGCCCGCCAGGCTGTAACGGTTACGACGGGCCGGCAGTACTTCATGGGGAAATTCCTCACTGAGAAAAATCACCAGGGTGCCGTACTGCGGCAACACCCGCACCAGTTCGCTGCCCTGCTCCGTGTTGTCCTGCGCCGGCTCATAGAGCACCAGTTCACCGCCATCGCCAGCACCCCACTCCGGGTTCAGATACACCACCGTGGACAGCACCCGGTTTGACTGGCCGCGAAAGGCATCCAGATGCTTTTTGTAAAAAGCCCCCGGTGCGTAACTGGCGTAGTGGCATTCGTAGTCAAACAAACCGAGAAAGAGGCGGCGGTTCAGGCTCACGCGCAACTCCTCGCTCCACTGCAGAAACTCCCGCGCGGCACCACTGCGCCCCTGCAGCCAGCAGATGCGATCCGAGCGCACAAACGGGTTCACCTGAAAGTCATCCTGCCGCCCTACCCCCGCAGCGTGAAACGCCTCTCTGCCGGCGTTCTGCAAATCCACAAACAACGCGTCCGCCAGCAGTGGCGACAGCGCGGCGGGAAACACGCCGTAGCCGTCCCGTTCCAGAGCCACGGCAATACGCTCGAACAGATCGCCACCCCCGGCACCGGGACCGCGATCAGGAAAAGGGGCAGTGGGTGAGAGCATGGAGGAACTCTTAGGGAGAGGCGGGTATGATAGAGGGAAAAGTGAAAAGGGAAAAGAGTGACTGACCGAAGAGGCTTGGCGTGCGGAATTTTTGGCTGGGGTTAAAAATGCATTATACGGCGCCGCTGGATGCCAGTTTCAGGCAGTTTCGCCTGGGGTTTGCACTCTTCTTTCTCGGGCTGGTGATTCTCTACGCCGGTCAGCAGTTACTGGAGCCCTCCCTGGCCCAGGAACTGGTGACGCTGTTGGCCCTGCTGGTGGGCGGGGCCGGGTTTGTGGTAGCCATGCTGGCCCAGGTGCGGATGGTCATCAGCCGTATATTGCGCTTCTTTCTCGACCGATAAACCATCCCGCACTCAGTGCCGGCCCGTCTGCTGCTCCAGGTCGTCGATTCGCCCCTCGTCCTCATCCGGCGACGGCACATGGTGGTTGCGATCGATGCCCGGATCATAGGGGTGACCCGAAGGTGCCTGGAACGCCAGCGCCGTCAGGAAGTCCAGGTCGCTGTCGTTGTAGACGATGGCCAGGCCGCGACCGTCCATAACGGAGCCCTCGTCGCCTTCCGGTGAGCCGGTCTGAGCCAGCAGCGATGACGGATTTTCCGGCTCGGGGATCAGCGGATTGCGCAACAGCAACTCGATGGCATCGGCCATGCCCTGCAGGTTGGCGTACTCGGAGTTGGACATCAACACAATGCCCAGCTTGCCCACATTGGGGTCCAGCCCCTGGGGAAAAAGCACCAGCCGGCTGCGCGCCGCTTCCTGCCGACCATTGTGCGCAACGCGCCTTTCGCCACTGCGAATATCGGTGTTGAAACCCAGTGCATAGCCGGTTGCCGGCGTTGCCGTGCCTTCCACTATGCCCTGCTGGGGCGTCCACAGCTGATTGGTGGCGGCCTGACTGAGAAAGCGGTTGTTCAGCAACCCCTCCGCGTACAGCGCCATGTCCGCCGCCGTGGAGATAAAACCACCGCCCGGCGTTTTCCAGCTGACATCGCCGATGGGATCCCGGGGCAAAATATCGTCGGTGTCGCTGTTCCGGTAGTAACCGGTGGCGCGGTATTCCGGAGTCTGGTAGGGCTGATTGGCAAACACCGGGTTATAGATATCGTCCGGGTGCAGGTACTTCATCGCCACTGGATGGGTTTTAGTAACCACATTCTGATAAATGTAATTCCAGTAACCGCCGGGGAGCAGTTCTTCCAGAACCGTGCCCATCATATTGAAACCGAAGCTGGAATAGTTGTAGCGATCGCCCGGTTCAAACAGTAGCGGATTGCCGGTGACGTGATTCACCGCCCAACCGAAACCTTCAAAACTCATCTTCTGCGCCTCGGAGGGGACACCCGAGGGATGATTGGGGTCGCGCTCGCCGTAGTGCATCATGCCCGAGCGGTTGGACAGCAGCAGACGCGGGGTAATCTGGCGGCTGGTGGGCAGCAAAGAAATCAGTGGCTGGGGCCAGGCACCGTCGTCGCTCGCGGTTTGTCCATTCCAGTTGGTGTAGAAGGCATTGGGCAGATCAAAGGTGCAATTGCTCAGGGTACCCGGCGTACAGCCTCGGTAGGCGGGCGCTTCCGAGATGGCTTGATCCAGGTCCAGCAACGCCGTGGGACCACCGGGGCCAACAACACCGCCCAGGTCGCCATGAACCTGGGCCGCGTGCACTGCCGCCACGCCGGTGAGCGTTTTGGATACAGACGCCCAGCGAAAACGGGTACGCTGACCGCGCACCTGCTCCGGCGGCGCATTGTCCAGCGCCTCAGGGAAGCCCCTGGCCCAGCCGTAACCTTTCACGTACACCAAATTGCCCTGCCAGACGATACCCAGACCGATACCGGCAATACCCTCGTCACACATGCGGGTGCGAACGGCCGCATCAATGCGGCGGATCATCTTGGTGCCGTCGGCGTGCAGCAGACTGTCGAAAGGACCGCCCAGTTGCAGAAACGCCTGCTGGTCGGTCTCGTTGGGCAGCGCCGCCAGACAGGGGTCGGTGGGAACGGGAATAAACCCACCGGAGCTGGAGGAACTCGAAGAGCTGGAAGAACTGGAGGAACTGGAACTGGGGTCGGCAATGGAGCCGGAGCTGGAACCACCAGAACTGGAAGATCCGCTGGAACTGGAAGCACTGACCTCGGTGCCGGAACTGGAACCAGAGCCGCCGCAGGCGGAGAGAATCAGGGTCAGCAGAAGCGCTGCCGAAGCCGTGCCCTTGCTGTTTCGAGCGCTGTAGCTATTCATGTTGCCGTCCTCAAAGGAGTGGTTGGTATCCCGTGAGTGGCATGCAACAGGTCTGCGGTTCAGAAGCAATGCGGACTTGCATCACAATCACGATGATCCGGCGGGATCAGACGCATACATCAATCGCCAAGGCGATCCGGCAGGCGGCGCAAAGGGTAAATATCGTAACGACTGGTTTTGCCATCCATTTGCAAGCCGGGGGCGGGGCCAGGCAGCGGCGGCGCCTTGCGCGGGCGCTTCACCAGTACCCGATAGCGGGCCTTGTCCAGCGCCAGGGCCAGTAACTGATCGGCGTCCTGATCGCCACCCACCAGTGTATGGAAGTACTCCATTTCCTTTTTTACTCTGGCCGACTTGCCGCGCTCGGGAAACATCGGGTCCAGGTAGACGACATCCGGGCACTCCTCCCCGGACAGCTGTGCCAGATAGTCCCGCGCATCGGCCCTGTGCAGGGCCATGCGACTGACGATCCGCCGCAGCTCATCGTCGCCGGATGCAACCGCCCGGGCCAGACCATCGGCCAGCAGAGCGTGTACCACACCGGTGCGCTCCAACAGGGCGACCGGGCAACCCAGCGTGGCCAGCACAAAAGCATCGCGGCCCAGACCGGCAGTGGCGTCCAGCACACTGGGATAGACCCCGGCCTTCACCCCCACTGCCCGGGCAATCATCTGCCCCTTGCCGCCGCCAAAGCGTCGGCGGTGGTCCACTGCGCCACTGGCAAAATCCACCCGGACTGGGCCAGGAGCCGGTTTGCCGGTCTGCTGCAGGGTCAGGCCCTGATCGTCGCACAAGAGCACAAAAGGCGGCTCAGTCAGTGCCGACGGCGCCAATCCCAGCAATAATTCCACCCCCAGTTCACGGGCCAGTGCCGCCGCCCTGGCGCTGTGGGCCGGCGATGTGCTCAGCACGGCGTAGGGTGCCGAGCGCTCCGACTGCGCCGATTTCACCCGATCAGTCTCCGGTCTTCAGCCAAACGTCCTCGGCCCAGGCCCACACCGATTCCCATTCCTCATCGTCGAACTCACCATCGCGCCAGTAATTGACTTCCCCCTGGGAGGTGACGCAGTAGTAACCACCGTCGGCATAACACAGGGGCAACAGGTGCCGGGGCAGCCCTTCGTCCCAAGCCTGGGCGGCCACTTCCGATAGGTAGGTGTGCGACTGGGCATCGGCGGCGGTTACCGGCTCCAGGGTGCCGTACACCACGTCGCTGACTTCCAGCAGAAAGCGGCGCATATCCCGGGGGATGGGCAACAGCAGTTCCTCTTCCACCTCCACCAGGCGGTCCTCGTCCGGCAGTTCCAGGGGCACCGGCACCCGCTGCTGCCGTTGGCGCAGCAAATCGATCACTTCGTCGTCTGTCATGATGTTACCCCCCAGGGTTTATCCACGCTTTGTGAGCCAATCGGCAACCTCTAGCGCGCCCATCTACTAATCTGAAACGTATATACCTAAATACCAAAGGCCACCCCGCCAATATCGGGCGAGACAGTTTAAGGGACGGTGGCAATATAACCCAACCCCCGGGGAAGCGAATGTCCAGATTGCGATTAATTTTCCTGCTGTTGGCCGGTTTTCTGATTGTCGGCTGCGGTGCCGATAGCGGGATTCAGGATCAACCCCCAGGCACCGAGCCACCCGCCCAGACACCCGGACCGGAGCCAGAGCCCGACCCGACACCACCCGAAGCACCCGCACCTGAGCCGGAACCCGCTCCAGTACCCACGCCGGAACCGCCGCCACCGCCCCCCCCGGCACCGACACCGGAACCCCCACCATCGCCCGCGCCGGAACCCCCTCCAGCACCCGCGCCGGAACCGCCGCCACCGCCCCCCCCGGCACCGACACCGGAACCCCCACCATCGCCCGCGCCGGAACCCCCTCCAGCACCCGCGCCGGAACCGGAACCCGCGCCACCGCCAGACCCGCCGGCCGCCCCTTCCAGTCTGACTGTGGTCAAGATCGGAAGCCGGCAGGTAATTCTCGAGTGGAACAATGTCCCCGGTGCCACCAGCTACAGTGTTTACTACGCAACCCAATCGGGATTTTTCCCCAACGGCACCCGAATTCAGGGCCTGACATCTCCGGCAACCATCGGCGGCCTGAATAACAACACCAGCTACCACTTTGTGGTCACCGCAAGCAACGCCGGCGGCGAAAGTGGTCCCAGCAGCCAGGCCGGCGCCATGCCCAGCGAAAGGGAACCCACAGCGAATGAGGTGCGAATGATTGAATTGGTCAACCGCGCCCGGTTTGATCCCGAGGCGGAGGTGGCGCGCAACAATCAAGTGAACTCGGTAAATGAGGGCACGCCAAGCGGCTGTACAATTACCCCAGCGCAAAAAGCACCGCTGGCCTTTAATCAGTTGCTGCTGGACGCCGCCGAGAACCACAGCCACTGGATGCTGGCCAACGACACCTTCAGTCATACCGGCGTCAACGGCAGCAACCCAGGCAACCGCGTGACCGCCGCTGGCTACAGTTGGAGCTGGGTCGGTGAAAACCTCGCGGTATCGTCAACGCTGAATATCGACCATCAGCACAACGGGCTGTTCGCATCCCCCGGGCACCGCTGCAATATTCTCCACGAACAGTTCCGGGAAATCGGTGTCGGACAGGACTTTGGTCCGTTCACGTTTACACAAGGCGTTTTCCATTCATCCATGGTGACCCAGAAATACGCCCGCCCTTCCAGCGGCAGCTTTTTTATCACTGGCGTGGTCTACCAGGACAACAACAGCAATGGCATCTACGATCAGAATGAGGGCATTGCCAACGTTGTGGTAAACGTCAACGGCACCAACCACCTTGCCTACACCAGCGGTATCTACTCGGTGCCGGTCGGCAACAATAACACCTACACCATCACCTTCAGCGGCGGCGCGCTGCCAGAGCCGGTGGCTACGGATGTGACAATTAACGGTCGCAACGTCAAGGTGGATGCCGTGGTCAGCGGCGGCAGCGTCGATCTGGTGGTCTGGTAATCTGGTTATTCAACGAACAACAGCGATTTCATCCCGCAGCGCCTCCAGAGCGCCGCGGGCGTTGGCGATATAGGCATTCATTACCAGCGAGTGGTTGGCCAGCAGGCCGAAGCCCCTGCCGTTGAGAATTACCGGGCTGCGCAGCGGCTGCTGGGTGGCCTGCAGTTGCACGATCATATCCGCCAGGTGTGTCCGTGCTTCGCCACCATCGAGCACCGTGTCGAAATCCCGCTCTACCGCCTGCAATAGATGAATCAGCGCCCAGGCGCTGCCCCGGGCCTCAAAGAAAATATCGTCCAGTTCGTGCCAGGGGGTGCGCCCGGCGGGCATGTCCTCCCCGGCGTAAAGGGTGGCTTCACCGACGCTGGCACTGAGCCGGCGCGAGAGGCTGTGCAGGCGCCGGTCCACCCGGACCAGCCAGTCGTCCAGGGCTCCCGCACTGGCGTCGAAGCGGGTTTCCCGGTCTGCCGGGTCCGCCAGCCGGGTCAGGTATTCGCGCAGGTGGGCCTTGCCCTCCCGGTAGCGCGATTCGGTAGTGGGCATGATCCAGCTGGTAGCGCTGAAACGAAAGCGGGACAGAGCCAGAGCCAGATCGCCGTCGGATTCGTCGCCATCGGGGTGCCCCATGACCTCCACCAGAGAGCGATTCATATCCCGAATCTGGCGCAGTACACCCTGCTCCCAGTTGGGCATGTTGTCCAGCCAGACACCGGGCGGCATCAGATCGTTGCTCAGATAGCCACCGGGCTTGTTGAGCAGTACGTCACCCAAACCGACCAACGTCGCCACCGTCGACGCGCCAGTCACCGGTTCGCGCTCCAGCAGTTGCAACTGCGCCTGGGTGTAGTCGTCCACATCAAAGGGGGCGGGACTGCGGCTCCAGTAGATACCCAGCGCGACGACCAGCAGCAGCCAGACGCCCAGCGCTGCCAGCCCCAGACGCCAGAAGAGGCTGCCGCAGATGTCTTCGCGCAGGTCGGCCACAAAATCCTTTAGCCGGCGCTGAACACCGAGCCACCAATGTTTGATGCGCGATGCTGTCACGGTCTCTCTATACCGCGCACCGGCGCGCTCAGGGGCAAACGACTGCCATCGGCAAACTCCAGCTCCAGCGCCATTTCATCACCGGCCTTGAGCCCCTCGCGCAGCTCGAACAGCATCAGGTGCAGGCCGCCCGGCTCCAGGCTTAGGCTGCTGCCGGCCGGAATGGCCACCTGTTCTTCCTTGCGCATGCGCATCATGCCATCCACATGGGTGTGGCTGTGAATTTCCACCCGTTCAGCGTCGGGGCTGTGCACAGCCACCAACACCTGCTCCTGCTCCGCCGCGTTGTCGAGAGTCATGTAGCCAGCGCTAATATTGCGCCCGGGCACTGGCTCTCGCACCCAGGGATCGGCAACCACCACCGCCGGCTCACTGGCCAGGGCGGATGCGGACAGAACGGAGAACAGCAGGCTTAACAACAGTGGCGGGGACAAGCGTTTTAACATGGACAGACTCCCATGGTGGATGAATTTCCCAGCGCTGTAGTATACGCGGAAACCGGCCTGAAGGCAGGTGGAATATCGCCGCTATTGACCGATCTGGTGCCTCACCCGCGCATAATCCGGTATCTGGAACTTGCGCCGGTATTGCTTGGGGGTCATCGCCGTGAAGCGTTTGAACAGGCGGCGAAAGAATGCCGGATCTTCATAGCCCACCGCCCAACTGATCTCTTCCACGGAACGATCGCCGGATTCCAGTTCGCGCTTGGCCCGCTCGATGCGAACCTGCTGCACATACTGGATGGGAGAGTAACCGGTGGCCTGCTTGAAGCGACGCTGGATAGTGGACTCGGTCAGCCCCGAGAACCTGACCATTTCATCGACCGGGCTGGCCACGGCGGCGTTGTCTGTCAGCCACGCCTGCAGGTCCCGCACCACGGCGTCGCCATGATCCGTGGCAGGCTCAAAGTTGATATAGGGTGCCTGTGTTTCCTGGTGCCACTGAAACAGCAGAAACTGACCCAGCGCCTGGGCTGCGTCGTAGCCGGCAAAGCGCCCGATCAGATGCAGCACCAGATCCTGCCAGGAGCCGGAGGCGCCGGCCATCACGAATTCCTGCCGCGCACCACCGGTCATCAGCACCTGGCGCAGATCCAGTCGCACGTCGGGAAAATTGCGCCTGAAAGTCCCGGCATAGGCCCAGTGAATGGTGGCGTTGAGTCCGCTCAGCAGCCCGGTCTCCGCCATCAGCAACGCGCCCGTGCAACTTGAACAGAGCACGGCGCCCTGGCCGTGCATTTGCTGAATCCATTGCACCGCCTGTGGGTAGCGGCCTGTGATCCATTCGTCATTTTCGTTGACGGCCATGGAAGTGGTAATCACCACATCGGTGTGCTCCACCTGATCAAACGAACGCTGCGCAACAATGGGCAATCCCATGGGCGTGGTGATGGGGCCTGCTTCGCTGCTCACGATTTCCACGGAGAACGACACCGGATTGCCTTTCAGGTGACCCAGCGACGACTGTATGGCAAGGGCTTCGTATATGCCGTTGATGGGCAGAGCCATGGAATCGGCAATGGCGATCAGACTGATGCGAATGGGTGCGTTGGTGTGGGCCATGGGCGCTCCGTGACTGAAATCAACCGGAATTGCCCAGTTTCCCTCTTATATCAATCAGTTGCAAGGCATAGAGTGGTTGAACGCCTGCCGCTGGGGCAGGTGACGGCTCAACGAGGAGAACAACATGAAAAGCATTCGTACTCTTTTTGCAACGTGCGCCCTGATGCTGCTTGCAATGGCGCCAGGTGCGGCGGCTGACCAGGCACCCGCGTTTATGCAGAACACCTACCCCGCGCAGGCCGTGGATGCGGTATTTGCGGAATTTCGCAACGTCATGCTCAGCCCTGATGCGGCGCTGGATCAGAAAACCAAGGAGCTGATCTCCCTGGGCGTGGCGGCGCAGGTGCCCTGCGACTATTGTGTTTACTACCATCAAAAAGCGGCCCGCGCTCTGGGCGCCACCGAAGCGGAAATCCGTGAAGCACTGGCCTCGGCAGCACTGGTGCGCAAATGGAGCACCATGCTCAACGGCTCACAATATGACATGAACACCTGGCGCCGGGAAGTGGATGCCATGTTTGGTGGCAACTGAGCGACAGGCAAGTACTCAGGCGCGGGGCAGCGCTGCAGCGGAAGTTGCAATAGCCACCGCGTTTGCCTAGTATGGAATCCAAGCCCCTGACGCCGCGCCGCAAAGCGTGGCGTCGAGAACAACAAGGCGCCTGCGGGCTCTAGCCCGTAAGACGCCTGGCAAGGAAGATACCGAGTGCAGACTGACGAACACCGCCATCCGAGTCTCAAGCCACCGGACCAAGCGAACTACCGTGCCCACAGCCCTGCGTATCCCGACGATGGGCTCGACGCGAGCCGCTGGTATCTGATCCAGAGCAAGCCCAACGAAGCCAAGCGGGCCGAACAGAACCTGCGCAATCAGCGCTACGAATGCTTTCTGCCTACCCATCGGGTTTGCCGCCAGCGCTGCCAACGGATCTACACCCGCACCGAGCCACTGTTTCCCAACTACCTGTTCATCCGCCTGAGCGGGCACAGCAACTGGCGCAGCGTTAATTCCACCCGCGGCGTGGCCCGGGTGGTGGCGTTCAACGGCCGGCCCACGCCGGTGACAGACGGCCTGGTTGCCGCCCTGCGCCAACGCTGCGTCCAGGACAGCGAGCAGCCGCCAGAATTTCTCTACCAACCCGGTGACACAGTGCGCATTACCCAGGGCTGCTTTCGCGATATCGACGCCATGGTGGAGTCCCACTGTGGCCGCGAGCGCGTGGTGCTGCTGCTGGAGTTGATGCAACGGCAACACCGGTTGACACTCCCGGTAGAAGCCGTCACCGGCACCGGCTGAGCAACCGGCGCCGTCGACAACTCCTTGGTAATACCGGCAAGACCAGTCGGATAAACGTTGCTCACTTCATGGCTGATTTGATCACGGACGACAACACCTGGGATCAGTGGAAGGGTAAAATGCCCGTAATTTACAACAAAGGATTCTCGTGATCTGCAAGGGATCGAGAATGACTTGAAAAGCATAACGGCAAACGCAACGCGAATCGGGAAGCACGAGGCAAACCATGAAAATATTGGCTATCAGCGGCAGCCTGCGGGCCGCGTCCTATAACACCCAACTGCTCAGGGCCGCCGAGCAAACGATTGCTGGGCACCAGTGGACCTACGCACGGCTGGACGACTTACCCCTCTACAACCCGGAACTGGACGGCGACAGCAAGCCGGCACCGGCCCAGCGTCTTATCGACCAGGTTAGCGCAACCGATGCCCTGGTGATTGCCTGCCCCGAGTACAACTACGGCATCAGTGCCGCCCTTAAAAACGCTCTGGATTGGGCCTCGCGTCCAGCCTACAAATCTCCGCTGGCGCGCAAGCCGGTGCTGATAATGAGCGCCAGTCCCGGCCCCTATGGCGGCGCCCGCGCCCAGGGGCAACTCAAACAGGTGCTGCTGGGCGTGCTGGCCACCCCTTTTCCAGCGCCGGAATTTGCCGTCGGACAGATCAACACCAAGTTTGAACAGGGCGAATTATGCGATGAAGAAACGCGCGGAAAACTGGCGCGCCTGATGGAGGACTTCTACCGCTGGCTAGGCTAAGCTGTGCTGTGGAATCACGAGCGGCAACCTGTTGAGAGGAGCACCCTGCAAATGATCAGACGAGATTTCTTGAAGGCGAGTTGGATTGCGGCAGGATCCACTTTGATTCCTTCGCGGCCCTGGGCGAGCCAAACGGCAATCAAGATCGGCATCGTTGGCACCGGGTGGTGGGCGACGGATGTCCTCATACCCGCCGCGCTTGATTCCGACAGATTCGAGATTGTCGGGTTGTGTGATGTTGAATCAAACGCTCTCACCAGAGCCAGCCGGAAAATACTGGAGTCCGGCGCCCAACAGCCACGGTTGTTCGAAGACTACCGAGAGATGTTTGACCTGCCGGGCCTTGAGGCGGTCGTCATCGCCACACCTACACATTGGCACGCATTGCAGTTTATTGATGCCTGCCATAAGGGTTTGCACGTCTACCTGGAAAAACCCGTCAGCTATGATGTTCATGAAGGGCAAGCCATGCTGAAAGCAAAAAGACAAGCCAACACTATTGTGCAGGTAAGTTTCCCCAGGGTGGTATTTGGTGTCAACGATGAAGTCAGGGAATATCTGAACAGCGGTGAAGCCGGTGAGATATATGAAGTAAAGGCGAACATCCATTGGCGGGAGGGGGCAGTAGCTGAATTCGACCCACCGAGCACGCTCAACCATGACAAGTTTGTTGGTCCTGCCCAGGAGGTGCCTTTTGTTTCAGGTTCGGAAGGCGGCTCGTGGAACTGGCGATCACAGTACAATTTCAGCAAAGGCATTATGCCGGACTGGGGCATCCACTATATCCATAATCTTAGACAAGTCCTGAATCTTGATCTACCCAACCAGGTATCCGCCACCGGGGGTATCTTAAAGAACCACACCCACGACAACCCGGATTACCTGGATGTCAAATTTGATTTTAATGGCTTGCCCGTATATTGGTCGCACAGGACATGGGGATTCAATAATCCAATGCCGGAAACAAATCATGGGGTATTCTACTGCGGCGACAAAGCAACCGTTTTCGCAAGTGACCAGGGCTGGAAAGTCTATTCGTCCGACGCCAGCAAGCGCATGACGAAAGGCGAGATCAGGTTTCTCTGGGGAGAGAACGAAACTTATACCAACGCTTTCGCTAAGGCCTTTGCCGAGTTGTTTTATAACTTCGCGGAAGGCATCAGGTACAAAACCAACGAACACATCATCAATACGCTGGAAGATTCAGAGAAAACCACAGCCTGCATAAACTATGGCGATATAGCCTACCGCTCACAAGCACCCATCAGCATTGATACCACCAGCGGACGCATGGCCGGAAACGACAAAGCCATGGCCATGCTGGCAAGACAATACCGACACCCTTACCGGCACCCATTTGCTTAAACCCGGTTCTCCAACCACTATGGCCGCGCGATTTTCTCAAAGCTGCTAGCATGCCATGGCAAAACAGTGGTATCGGAGCGTACTTGTTGGTTGTCACCACCATAAACCACCCACGCGGGTCCGGTGCTGTCATCAGCCAGTTTCCGCCAAAAGTCCAGCCCTTTAAAGTAATCCTGAATGATCGTTTGCCCGGACTTGATTTCCAGCGGTGACAACTGAGCTCCATGGTCGATCAGCACGTCCACCTCATGACCCGAACGATCACGCCAGAAGTACAGGTTCGAGCTTTCCCCCGCGTTATATCGGGCTTTCAGCAATTCGCTGATCACCCAGGTTTCGAACAGCGCGCCTCGTTGTACGTGGGTAGTCAATTGGCTTTGGTCCTGGATGCTGAGCAACCAGCAGGCAAGACCAGTATCCAGAAAATAGAGTTTGGGGGTCTTGACCAGGCGCTTGTTAAAATTCTGGTGGTGTGGCGGTAACAGATGGACGATGTAGCTAGCCTCCAATACAGATATCCAAGCTTTGGCTGTGTTGTGTGTAATACCGCTGTCGCTGGCCAGAGAGGAAAGATTGAGAAGCTGCCCGGTTCTACCTGCGCACAATCTCAGAAAGCGCTGGAAAGTGCCCAAATCCTGCACCTTTATAAGCTGTCGAACGTCTCTTTCCAGATAGGTGCGAACATAGTTTCCGTGCCAGGGATGTGGTTCGAGTCCGCGGTCGAAGATGGGTGGGAATGCTCCCTCAAAAAGTACCTTGTCCAGATTTTGCTCGACTTTTCCTGCGCTCCGCAGCTCACCGTAGGTCATAGGCAACAGTGTCAGTAGCGCCGCTCTGCCCGCCAAGCTCTGGGTGATACCGGATAACAAGCCAAACTGCTGTGATCCGGTCAGGATAAATTCGCCAGGTTGCCGTTTTTCATCCACGCGAGTCTGAATATACGAAAACAGTGCGGGGCAACGTTGCGCTTCATCCAGGATAACGCCCTTGTCAAACTGATTTAGAAATCCGCGAGGGTCAGTGTCGGCAAACTCCCGGTGATCCAGGTCTTCAAGCGAGACGTAGTGGTGGTCGGGGAAGGCGTGTTTTACCAGAGTGGATTTTCCCGACTGGCGTGGTCCGGTGACAACGACCACCGGATAGCCCTTTGCGAAGTGCAGAACCCTGGGTTCCGCGTCTCGGGGAATATAGGTCATGTTGACCTCCGTTTACCTTCCCAAGACTATAGCATGAGGGGATTATGGCTAATTGTCAATTTAATTATCAATTAGCCAGATCCACCATTACCCTTGCTACTTGCCGTCTGTTACCCCTGCGGTTGGTATATACATGAAATACCGAAAAATCGGTAAATATGGAAATGTAGTGGCAGTTATACCGATATTTCGGTGAGATCAGTGTCTGTGGGCGCCGGAAGGTGCCCTGCCCGACAGGGACTGGCAGGCGGTGGCCAAAAGCAGCCGCCTTTCGTTACCAAATCAGATTGAGATTCTGGAAAACGATATGCCAGGTTGACAATAGTTATTTGATCATTGCTCGGAACCAGAGCTGCCAAACCGATGCACCGCCGGCGCCGCCCCGGGCATGATGTCGCCGCGCAGCAGGTAGCCGGGCACACCTTCGCGCATTTTCTGGTAGATCCAGCGGCCCTCGGTGTCGTTGCGGGCGATGATCAGGATCATCAGATCCTGCTCGCGCACCTGTTGCGCCAGGGCGGCCAGTTCTTCCGCCAGGCTGTCTTCGCGCCGGGTAAGGCGGCCGGGATCGATGCGCAACAGGAGATCGCCGGAGGCAGCCTCGCGCTGGCGCTGCGCGTCCGCCCGCGCCTGGCGGTAGTGGGTAATCGCATCGCTCACCAGCAGGTCATCCGGGTCCAGGGGGCGGGCGAGATCGAGCAGCCGCAACGCCTCGCCGAAGTGGCTCTGGGCAGCCGCCGAGCGGGCCAGGTCCAGGTAGTACAGCAACACCGCCTGCAGGCCCGAGCGGGCCTGGGCGTTGTCGGGGTCCAGCAGCAGTGCCTCGCTGAAGTAGTCGTGGGCGTTGTCGTAGTCCGGGCGCAACAGGCGGCCCCGGCGCAGGGCTTCGTCGCCGAGCCAGAGCAGTCGCTCCAGGCGCAGCGCCCGCTCCCGCTCCGGGTCCGGCTGAACGACCGGCTGCTGGGCGGCAGGCCGCATGCCGGGCATGGGCTTTTGTGGCTGGCAACCAGGCAGCAGCAGAAGCATCAGCAGGCAGATCACTGTTGCGCGCAACACCTTCAACCTCACAGAAACTGTCACGTTTTGTAAAACCTCTTCGGAACCAGGCCTCATTGCGGGCATCTATGGTACAGTGCATAGGGGCCGGGAGCATCCCCCTGCCGTTTCCACGTGTGTACAAGTGAACCAGAATATGGGCTTCAGCCACCGCCGTCTTTGCCGCGCCCCGGGCGCCATCCTGATCACCTTGTTGTGGACCCTACTGCTGGCAGCCTCGCCCGCGCTGGCGCAGTTCGGCGAGCGCTCCAGCACCAGTACCAGTCTGCTCGGCGACGTGCACGATGACTTTCTGCCGGTAACCGAAGCCTTCCAACTGCAGGGCGTGCTGGACGGCAATACGCTGATCCTGCACTGGGACGTGGCACCCCACTATTACATGTACCGCGACAACTTCCGCCTGACACCGGATATTGATCTGGCACTGGAGCCGGAGTTCAGTCCCTCGGTAATGAAATGGGACGAATATTTCGAGGAAGACATGGCGGTGTTCTACCACAGCGCCACCCTGACCATGGAGCTGCCGGAGGATACCCCGTCCTTTGCGCTCACGGTGCAGTCCCAGGGCTGCGCCGAAGCCGGACTCTGCTACCCGCCGCACCGGGACTATCTGCAGGTGAACCCCGCCACAGGTGAGGTGAGCGTCCGGGGCCCGCCGGATGGCAGCAGCCCGTCGTTTGCCGCCCCCGCCAGCACCCCCGCCCCGCCTGCAGACGGCGAAGGCTCGGGGCTGTGGCTCCTGTCCGCCGCCCTGCTGGCGCTGCTGGGGGGCATAATTCTCAATCTGATGCCCTGCGTTTTCCCGGTACTGTCCATCAAAGTAATGAGCCTGGCGCGGGCAGACGGCGATCATCTGGCCCTGCACGGTTGGGCCTACACCTTTGGTATTCTGCTCAGCTTCTCGGTATTTGCCGGATTGCTGCTGCTGGCGCGGGCCGGCGGTGAAGCCGTCGGCTGGGGCTTCCAGTTACAGTCGCCGCTGCTCATCACGGCGCTGGCCTATCTTTTCTTTGTGCTGGGGCTCAGCCTGTCCGGTCTCTTTCACCTGGGCACCCGCTGGATGGGCGCCGGTGACAACCTCACCCGCCACAGCACCCTCAAGGGTTCCTTCTTTACCGGCGTGCTGGCAGCGGTGGTGGCCAGCCCCTGCACTGCGCCCTTTATGGGCGCCGCCTTGGGCTTTGCTCTGACCCAGCCGCCAGTGGTAAGCCTGGCGGTGTTCCTGTCTCTGGGCTTCGGCATGGCGCTGCCCATGCTGCTGCTGTGCTATCTGCCCGGGCTGGCCCAGCGCATGCCCAAACCCGGCCTGTGGATGGACAACCTGAAGCAGGTGCTGGCTTTCCCCCTCTACCTGACCGCCGTCTGGCTGCTCTGGGTGCTGGGTCGCCAGGCCGGCAGCGACGCCATCATCGCCGTCTGTACCGGGGCGGTCTTACTGGTGTTCGGCTTCTGGCTGATGAACCGACCCGCCGGCAGCCCCGCTCCCTGGCGCAAGGTGGTGCGCTACGGGCTGATCACATCGGCCTGGCTGATCGCCGTGCTGGTGCCCTGGCAATACCTGACCCGGGAAGCGCAGCCGGAGCGCTGGCAAGCCTACAGCCCGACCCTGTTGCAACAGTTGCGCGACCAGGGCCAGCCGGTGTTCGTCAACCTTACCGCCGACTGGTGCCTCACCTGCCTGGCCAACGAGCGGGTGACCCTGAACACCGAGCCGGTGCAGGAGGCGTTCGATCGCTACAACATTGCCACCCTCAAGGGCGACTGGACCAACCACGACCCCCAGATCAGTGCCCTGCTGGACGAATACAACCACGGCGGTGTGCCGCTGTACCTGTGGTTCCCCGCTGGGCACCAGGGGCCGGGCATCAAACTGCCGCAGTTGCTGCGGCGGGATAGCTTTCTCGAAGTGATCAGCGCCGACTTTCGCTGACTTCCCGGATTTTAGCTCCATTTTTCCGAACTATCGGCTCCATTTTTTACAAAATGGGGCATTTTCTGCTATCGTGGGTCCAACAGGCACCCAACAGCTTCAATCGGGAGTATTTCACTCTGCCAGCAAATATAACAGCACGGATAACTGCACTATAATCCGCAATCGTGCAGGCATTTTCCGTTAAAAAAGCAAAAAATGGCGGCAGCCGTGGACAGCGTCGACATTTTGCGGCAAACTCCCTCCCACAGCAAAAAAACGAACGGGATTCACCATGGCTAGCATTCTCGTGTTACACGGCCCCAACCTGAATCTGCTGGGCACCCGGGAACCGGAGATCTACGGCTCCGACACCCTGGAAGACATCAACCGGCAACTCTCCAACCTCTGTGTGGAAGGCGGACATCACCTGCTGACACTGCAGAGCAACGCCGAGTACGAGCTGATTGAGCGCCTGCACGAGGCGGCACGGGAGGGCGTGGATTTTGTGCTGTTCAACCCGGCGGCCTTCACCCACACCAGCGTGGCGCTGCGCGATGCCCTGCTGGCGGTGAAGATTCCGTTTATCGAGGTGCACCTGTCCAACCCCCACGCCCGGGAATCCTTTCGCCGCAGCTCCTACTTTTCCGATATCGCCAGGGGCGTGGTCTGCGGCTTTGGCGCCAACAGCTACCGCCTGGCGCTGGCGGCCGCACTGGAAATACTGACCAAGAATTAAAGACACACTGAATTGCTTTCGTGATTATAGAGAGGACACCATGGATATTCGCAAAATCAAAAAACTGATCGAACTGCTGGAAGAGTCCGATATCGGCGAACTGGAAATCAAGGAAGGCGAAGAGTCGGTGCGCATCAGCCGCAACAGCTCCCACGCACCGGTATACCAACCCCAGACCTATGCCGCTCCTCCGCCCGCTGCCGCACCGGCCGCTGCCCCCGCCGCAGCCGCTCCCGCTGGCGAAGAAGCCAAGGCGGCACCCGCCACCAACGGTCATCTGGTGAAATCCCCCATGGTGGGCACTTTCTACCGTTCACCCAGCCCCGGCTCCCCCTCGTTTATCGAAGTGGGCAAACACGTCAAGGCCGGCGATGTGATCTGTATTATCGAAGCCATGAAAATGATGAACCAGATCGAAGCCGACAAGTCCGGCGTGATCGAAGCCATTCTGGTGGAGGACGGCGAACCGGTGGAGTTTGACCAGCCCCTGGTCACCATCGTGTAACCCGCCACACCCGGAGGAGCTGGTTTATGTTTGAAAAAATTCTGATTGCCAACCGCGGCGAGATTGCCCTGCGCATTTTGCGCGCCTGTAAGGAAATGGGCATCAAAACCGTGGCGGTGCACTCCCAGGTGGACCGGGAGCTGAAGCACGTGCGCCTAGCGGACGAGTCCGTCTGCATCGGCCCCAACCCGTCCAATCTCAGTTACCTGAATATCCCCGCCATCATCAGTGCCATGGAAGTGACCGATTCGGTAGCGGTGCATCCGGGCTATGGTTTTCTCGCGGAAAACGCCGACTTTGCCGAGCAGGTGCAGAAGAGCGGCTTTGTGTTTATCGGCCCGGACCCGGATGTGATTCGCCTGATGGGCGATAAGGTATCCGCCATCGCCGCCATGAAAAAGGCCGGCGTGCCCACGGTACCCGGCTCCGACGGCCCCCTGCCCGCCCAGGACCGGGAGCGCTGTATTGAAATCGGTCGCCGGGTGGGTTATCCGGTAATCATCAAGGCCGCCGCCGGTGGCGGTGGTCGCGGCATGCGCGTGGTGCACACCGAAGCGTCGCTGATGAACTCCATTCATATCACCCAGAACGAAGCCAAGGCCGCCTTCGGCGACGATACAGTGTACATGGAGAAGTTTCTGCAGAACCCCCGGCACGTGGAAATCCAGGTGATGTCCGATGGCCAGGGCAGCGCTATTCATCTGGGCGATCGCGACTGCTCCCTGCAGCGCCGCCACCAAAAAGTGATCGAGGAGGCTCCGGCGCCGGGTATTCCCGACGACGTGCGCCTGGCCACGGCGGAAGCCTGCGTCAACGCCTGTATCAAGATCGGTTATCGCGGCGCCGGCACTTTTGAATTTCTCTACGAAGACGGTGCCTTTTACTTTATCGAGATGAACACCCGCATCCAGGTGGAACATCCGGTAACGGAAATGGTGACCGGCGTGGATCTGATCAAGGAGCAGATTCGCGTCTGCTCCGGCGAGAAGCTGTCCCTGCGGCAGGAAGACATAGTGATTCGCGGTCACGCCTTCGAATGCCGTATCAACGCCGAGGACCCCAAGACCTTTATGCCCTGCCCCGGCACCATCAAGAATTATCATCCGCCGGGCGGCTTCGGCGTGCGCGTGGATTCGCACCTGTACAGCGGTTACACAGTGCCACCCAACTACGACTCCATGGTCGCCAAGATCATTACCCACGGCGAAACCCGCAAGGAAGCCCTGAACCGCATGCGCCACGCCCTGGATGAGACCATCGTCGACGGTATTCGCACCAACATTCCGCTGCACCAGCGGCTGGTGCGCGACACTGCCTTCCGCAAGGGCGGCGTGAACATTCACTATCTGGAGAAGAAACTGGAAAGCTGATGCCCTGGCTGCAGTTGAAACTGGACGCCCGGCGCGATCAGGTGGAGGCACTGGAGGCGGCGCTGTTGGACAGCGGCGCCGCCAGTGTCACCCTCCAGGACAATGCCGACCAACCCATTCTCGAACCCGCTCTGGGCGAAACCCCGCTCTGGGACCTGGTGCAGGTCACCGGGCTCTACGACGCCGGGGTGGACACCGGTGCCATCAGCCGGCAATTGACCCAACGCCTGGACCCGCCACCGCCCCACCGCTGGGAACAACTGGAGGACCGCGACTGGGAGCGGGAGTGGATGCAGCACTACCAGCCCATGGCCTGCGGCGAGCGACTCTGGATCTGCCCGAGCTGGCTGGCACCGCCGGAGCCGGACAAGGTCAATCTGCTGCTGGACCCGGGCCTGGCCTTTGGCACCGGCACCCACCCCACCACCTTTCTCTGTCTGCAGTGGCTGGACGCCCAGCCCCTGGAGGGCCGGGAACTGGTGGACTACGGCTGCGGCTCCGGCATTCTGGGCATTGCCGCCCTGCTGCTGGGCGCCACCCGGGTGACCGGGGTGGATATCGACCCCCAGGCGCTGCTGGCCACCGCCGAAAACACCCGCCGCAACGGCCTGCCGGAGAGCGCCATGCCGGTGTATCTGCCACCCCGGTGCCCGTCGGTAACGGCGGACATCGTGCTGGCCAACATTCTCGCCGGCCCCCTGGCGGAACTGGCGCCCCGGTTGATCGCCATGCTGCGCCCCGGAGGTCTTATCTGCCTGTCGGGCATACTCGCCAGCCAGGCGGAGACAGTGATGGCAGCCTACCGCCCGGCCATCGCCTTCGACCCACCGGCCCAGCGCGACGACTGGGTTAGACTCTGTGGTAAGAAGATCGCCTAAACCCCTGATACAATAGGAATTTACCCCGGCGACGGGACAGGCTACACTGGTGACTGACGGCGTCTGATGCCGCCAGACAAAATGAAGGATTTGCGCCGCCCATGACCACCAGTATGGTGACACGCTGCCCCAAGTGTGCGACCTCGTTTCGCATCACCCCGGCACAGTTGCAATCCGCCCGCGGCGCCGTGCGCTGCGGCTCCTGCCTGCACATCTTTCGCGCCCAGGATCATCTGGTAGGCGGCGCGCAAAAGCCCGTCGCGCCGGGAGCCCCGGCCAGCCGCCCGGCCGCGCCGCAACCATCGCCCAGGCCGGCCGCCAGCACAACGCCAGCGCCGAAGCCGGTTGCTGCCCCGCCCCGTAAACCAGCCGGTGCTCCCACACCACAACCGGCAAACACCGCAAGGCCGGTGCCCGCACCTGCGCCAAAACCAGTCAGCGCACCTGAACCAAAACCGGCGAGTACGTCCGCGCCAAAGCCAGCGCAGCCCGTTCGCCCCGCAGCTACGACGCCGCAACCGACCAAGCCCGCGCCCCCGCCCGCTGCAACGGGTGGAGAAAAGTACACCTCGCCGTCGCGCTATTCCCCCACGGCAACCCGCGAGCCGGTGCTGAAAGCGCAACCGGAGCAGAAGGAACAGAAAGAACAGAAACCCCAGCAATTGAGCTTTGACCAGCGCGCGATTGACCTGGAACTCGAAAACGATGACGACGACTACCTGATCAGCGACACCCAGGGTCTGAGCGACGATGAGGATGGCGAGTCGGACTGGTTTCTGGCGGAAGAGCGCAGCGAGAACAAACCGGCAGCTCACTCCCTGTTTGACCGGCAGCAGCGGGAAGCCACGGAAGACGATGACGAGGACGACGAAGAAGCGCCCGAGCAGGACGACAACGACGAAGACTGGGCCGTGCGCCTGCTGGACGACGAACCGGAACCCGAGCCCGCTACAGCCCAACACACGCCAGCCAGGGCACCCGCCGCCGCTCCACCCATGGATGAGGATGAAGAGACCCAAGACCGGCACCCGGATCATATCAAGGTGGCTATGCACGCCAGCCGCGAAGACGAGGAAGCGGAGCTGTTTGGCGAGGAATTCAATGCCCTGGACGGCGACCGCAGCCACCTGCTGATCGGCATAGACCCAGCGCCGGTGGAGATGACCTGGAAACCGGTACGCAGTTGGCGCGGGCGACGCCTGTGGCTGGGCCTGTCCGCCCTGGCATTGGTGGTCCTGGCGACCCAGGTGGCCTGGTTGCAGTTCGACCGCTTGAGCCTGATCCAACCTTACCGCAGTGCTTACGAGTGGGTCTGCCCCTACCTGGGTTGCCGTGTCCCCACCCTTGAAGACCGCAGCCAAATCCGCACCTACAACCTGATGGTGCGCAACCATCCCGAAGTGGACAACGCCCTGAAGGTAGAAGCCATATTGCTGAACAATGCCGGCTTCGAGCAGCCCTTCCCGGACCTGACGCTGGCCTTTACTGATATTCGCGGTGAGCTGGTGGCATCCCGCCGCTTTCAACCCAGCGAATACCTGCGCGGCGAACTCACCGGTCATCAGGTGATACCGCACAATCAGCCGGTACACATTTCCCTGGAACTGGTGGACCCCGGTCCCGCCGCCGTCAATTACCGGGCCTACATTCCCGATTGACCGCCCCATCGCCCGCGACTTCACAGCCCAAACGGATAAAAATCCAGCAAAGTGTGCGTCACCCGCATTTTCAAGCGGCCGGCAAAGGAGTATCATAGCCGGCCGTCTCTGCGGTTTGTTGGAGACTCAAGGCTGGCGTGTAACACCGCCCCAGCAACCCGGAGCGGGCACGTGTTCCAGATAGGCAAACACCAGATCGACAGCCAGGTGATTCTCGCCCCCATGGCGGGAGTGACCGACTTGCCGTTCCGGCAGTTGTGCCGACGCTTGGGCGCGGGGCTGGCCGTTTCGGAGATGATCACCGCCGACAGCCGCCTCTGGCACAGCCGCAAAAGTCGGCTGCGCCTGAATCACAAAGGCGAAGTGGCACCGATCAGTGTACAGATCGCCGGCAGCGACCCGGAGACCATGGCCGAAGCGGCCAAGCTGAACGCCGAACGCGGCGCCCAGATCATCGACATCAACATGGGCTGCCCGGCCAAGAAAGTATGCAACCGGGCGGCGGGTTCGGCGCTGCTGCGCGATGAGCCTCTGGTGGCGGCGATTTTGCAGTCGGTGGTAGCCGCCGTGTCGGTGCCGGTGACGCTGAAAGTCCGCACCGGCTGGGATCCGGAACAGCGCAACGCCCTGAGGGTGGCGCGCCTGGCCGAGGACAGCGGCATTGCCGCACTGGCCGTTCACGGCCGGACCCGGGCCTGCCGTTTTAACGGACAGGCCGAGTACGACACCATCGCCGCCGTGGTGGATACGGTCAGTATTCCGGTGTTTGCCAACGGCGATATCGACTCACCGGAGAAAGCCAGGGAGGTATTGCAATACACCGGCGCCCGAGCCGTAATGATCGGCCGCGCCGCCCAAGGAAGGCCCTGGATATTCCGGGAAATTGACCACTACCTGCGCCACGGGCGGCAGTTGCCCGAACCAGCGCCGGCAGAGATCAGAGACATCCTCAGCGAGCACCTGCTGTCCCTGTACCGCTTTTACGGCGGCGTCATGGGGCCGCGCATCGCCCGCAAGCACGTCGGCTGGTATCTGCAGTCCCACGGTCAAGGGGAAGCGTTTCGCCGGCAGTTTAACCGGATAGAAAACGCCGAAGAACAACACTACAGCGTTCTGAATTACCTTGAACAGCTGAGCACAACAGAGGATAGAGCGGCATGAATTCAGCAGAACCCCTGGTTGCCCACGACCCGGTAACCGACAATGTCCAAACAGCGGACTTCTCCCGAGCGGCCCAGCGGCAATCGCTGCGCGGCAGTGTGGAGCAGGCGCTGGACAACTACTTCCAGAGCCTGGACGGCCAGCCCGCCAGTAACGTCTACGAGATGGTGCTGGCCGAGGTGGAAGCGCCCATGCTGGAAGTAGTGCTCAAGTACACCCGACACAACCAGACCCGCGCCGCCCAGGTGCTGGGACTGAATCGCGGCACCCTGCGCAAGAAACTCAAGCAATACGGGTTGCTGTAATCGTCAACAGCCAACGCCGATGGCACCGGAAACGGGGTGGTCACAGCCACCCCTTTTGTTTTTGTAAACCACCAGCAAAAGAGTAACCCCTTCAGCATGTCCAACCATCAAGACCTCGTTCCCGTCAAACGCGCGCTGATCAGCGTGTCCGATAAAACCGGCATTGTCGATTTCGCCAAAGCCCTGCATCAACAGGGGGTGGAAATTCTCTCCACCGGCGGCACCTTTCGCCTGCTTACCGGGCAGGGCATTCCCGCGGTGGAAGTCTCCGACTACACCGGCTTTGCGGAAATGATGGACGGCCGCGTCAAGACACTGCACCCGAAAGTGCACGGCGGCATCCTCGGCCGGCGCGGTCAGGACGACGCGGTAATGAGCGAACACGGCATCCAGGCCATCGACATGGTGGTGGTGAATCTCTACCCCTTCGAGCAGACCGTGGCCAGGCCCGACTGCACCCTGGAAGACGCGGTGGAGAATATCGACATCGGCGGCCCCACCATGGTCCGCGCCGCCGCCAAGAACCATGCCTGGGTGAACATCGTGGTCAACGCCGGCGACTACCCGGCGCTGCTGGCGGAAATGCAGGCGAACGACGGCTGCACCCGATTGCAGACCCGTTTTGATCTGGCCGTCAAGGCCTATGAACACACCGCCGCCTACGACGGCGCCATCGCCAACTATTTCGGCCGCCGGGTGCCCGGCGGCAACACCGACTTTCCGCGCACCTTCAACAGCCAGTTCCACCAGGTGCAGAGCCTGCGCTACGGCGAAAACTCCCATCAGAAAAGCGCTTTCTATATCGAAAAAAACCCGGCGCCGGGCACCATTGCCACCGCGCGGCAATTGCAGGGCAAGGAGCTGTCCTACAACAACATCGCCGACACCGACGCCGCGCTGGAGACCGTCAAGCTGTTCGACGCCCCCACCTGTGTGATCGTCAAGCACGCCAACCCCTGTGGCGTGGCCAGTGGCGAGAACCTGCAAGCGGCCTATGAACGCGCCTTTGATACTGATCCCGAGTCGGCCTTTGGCGGCATCATCGCCTTCAACCGTGAGCTGGACGTCGCCACCGCCCGCACCATCGTGGAAAAGCAGTTTGTGGAAGTGATCATCGCCCCCAGCGTGGCCGACGGCGTCAGCGACGTGGTGGCGGCGAAGAAAAATGTGCGCCTGCTGGTGTGCGGCGCCTGGGGTGAACCGGCGCAGGACTTTGACTTCAAACGCGTGGCCGGCGGCCTGCTGGTACAGGATCGCGACCACGGCACCGTCGGCGCCACCGATCTGAAAGTAGTCACCAAAACTGCGCCCACCGAAGCGCAGTTGCGCGATCTGCTGTTCACCTGGAAAGTGGCCAAGATGGTCAAGTCCAACGCCATTGTCTACGGCCGCGACAACGCCACCGTGGGTGTCGGCGCCGGCCAGATGAGCCGCGTCAACTCGGCGCGTATCGCCGCCATCAAGGCCGAGCACGCCGGGCTGGAAGTCAAGGGCTCGGTGATGGCCTCGGACGCCTTCTTTCCCTTTCGCGACGGCATCGACAACGCCGCAGCGGCAGGCGTTGCCGCCGTGATTCAACCGGGCGGCTCCATGCGCGACGACGAAGTGATCGCCGCCGCCGACGAGCACGGCATTGCCATGGTGTTTACCGGCATGCGGCATTTTCGGCATTGATGGTTTTGGAGTTGTTATGAACGTATTGATTATTGGCGGTGGTGGCCGCGAACACGCACTGGCCTGGAAAGCAGCGCAGAGCGCGCTGGTGGACAAGGTGTTTGTGGCGCCGGGCAATGCCGGCACGGCCACAGAGCCCGGGCTGGAAAACGTCGCCATCGACGTGCTGGATTTTCCGGCGCTGGCAACCTTTGCCCGGGACAATCAGGTCGGACTGACCATTGTCGGCCCCGAAGCGCCACTGGTGGAGGGCGTAGTGGATTACTTCATCCAACGCGATCTGCCCTGCTTCGGCCCCGGCAGGGGCGCCGCGCAACTGGAAGGTTCCAAGGCATTCACCAAGGATTTTCTCGCCCGTCATAACATACCCACGGCGGACTACCGGAATTTTACCGAGGTGGAACCGGCGCTGGCCTATTTGCGCGAGAAAGGCGCGCCCATTGTGGTCAAGGCCGACGGCCTGGCCGCCGGCAAGGGTGTGATCGTCGCCGAAACCCTGCAGCAGGCGGAAGAAGCGGTGCGCGACATGCTGTCCGGCAACGCTTTTGGTGACGCCGGCTGCCGGGTGGTGATCGAGGAATTTCTCACTGGTGAAGAAGCCAGTTTTATCGTTATGGTGGACGGCAAAAACATTCTGCCCATGGCCACCAGTCAGGACCACAAGCGTATGGGCGATGGCGATAGCGGTCCCAACACCGGCGGCATGGGCGCCTACTCCCCCGCGCCCGTGGTCACCGACACAGTACACCAGCACATCATGGAGCAGGTGATCCGCCCCACCGTGGACGGCATGGCCGCAGAGGGCAATCCCTACACCGGTTTTCTCTACGCCGGCCTGATGATTTCCCCGGACGGCCAGCCCAAGGTGATCGAATACAACTGCCGCTTTGGCGATCCGGAAACCCAGCCGATCCTGCTGCGCTTGCAGTCGGATCTGGTGGCCCACTGCCTGGCGGCACTGGACGGCAAGCTGGACAGCGAAACCACACAGTGGGACCCCCGCGCCGCCGTGGGCGTGGTGCTGGCCGCCGGCGGTTACCCGGGCAGTTACAACAAGGGCGACGCCATCAGTGGCTTGCCGCAAAGTGAAACCGAAGGCGAAAAGGTATTTCACGCCGGCACCACCCAAAAAGATGGACAGGTGGTCACCAACGGCGGCCGCGTACTCTGCGCCACCGCTCTGGGTCAAAGCGTCAGCGACGCCCAGCAACGCGCCTACGCACTGGTGAAACGCATCGACTGGAAAGACGTCTACTACCGCACCGATATCGCCTACCGCGCCATTGCGCGGGAACGGGGTTGAGGGCTCTCAGCCCAGCAACCCAACCGGCCGTGCGATCATCAACCAGAGGATGGCCAGAACTCCGGCAAAGGCCGGAAAGCCGCTGAGAAACCAGAGGCGATAGAGCCGATGATATTCCGGTGGCAGTGCGCCGCCCTGCGCTGCGGCTGTGCGAGCCAGGTCGCGCAACCGGTGCTGTATCCACACCACCGGCAGCCAAAAAGCGCCTACCAGCAGGTACAGCAGCAGCGATACTGCAATCCAGCCTTCGCTCAGTGGCCATCCCAGAGCCCGGGCCAGAAGAATTCCGGTTATCGGTTGCAACACCACGGCGGTGGCGGTGAACAGCCAATCGGCAATAACCACGGTACCGGCCACATGGGCGATGATACGCGCATCGGCCGTGCGCTGCGCACGCAGCATAAAAAAGGCAATACCGGCGCCAGTACCGAGCAGCACACAGGCACCGATCACATGCAGCCAGCGCAACAGAAACAGCCATTGCATATCCACGCTAGCGTTCTTCCAGCAGTGCAGCCACGGCAATGGCCAAACCCATCGCCGGCAGCACCTTGACGAACACACCCATCGGGTCCAGCCACAGGTGCGGCGTCAACCAGCTTCCCAGAGCAAGGTAGGTCGCGGCCACCGCTACCGACGCCCAGGCGGCAAACAGGGTCCAGCGGCGAACCAACAGCAGACAACCGATGGCCAGATCCACCACAGCGCCGGCCAACACCAGCCATCTGGCCAGCACAGGAGCCACGGCGCCACGCAGGACGTCGACGGCCTGTTCGAGACGCGCAATGGCCACCAGCCCCGAGCCGATCCAGAAAACGGCCAATGTCAGCAGCAACAGGGGAAAAACCAGTCTGGCCCGGGCTGATATCCGCTCCTGCGCCGTGGCCGGCATATCCGCCAGGGTTTGCTCCAGCGAGTGTGGATACCGGCCCGTCGCCCTGTGCCAGTTCTCCACATTTCCGGTAATACCCACCTCCAGGGCGCGCAGTGCCGTGGTACGCAGGGCCGAGCGCCAACCCAGCCAACCGGCCCAGTCGGCGACGCGCGCTACGGCGTAACCGAACCAGCGCGGCAAATGCCAAGTGGCCAGGGGCTCCGTGCGGCCGCTCCAGCGCCGTACGGCCAGCACAACCTCGCCCAAACTGTGTGGGGACGGCTCCACCAGATCGTAATCACAACGCGCGGGTAACTCGTTGGACAGCGCGGCGCGAACGGCATCGGCGACATCCGACGCAGCCACGGTTTGCACAGGCGCATCGGCAAGCAAGAGGGGTTGAATCAGGGGACATGCCGCCAGGCTGCGCAGCAGCGCTGAACCACCGTAGGCACCCTGTGCCAGCACCAGGCCGGGTTTGAGAATGGTCCACTCCAGGTCACTGGCCCGAACCATGGCATCGCCCGCCGCCTTGGTGGCGTAAAATGCCAGTGGGGAACCCGGTTCGCTGCCCGGTGCCGAGATGTGTACAAACCGCCGCACACCGCTCTTCCCACAGGCGTCGACCAGTGCGCCCAGGGCCTGTTCGTGCACCGCCACAAGTCTGTCACGCGACCCGTCCTGCAACACGCCGGCGCAGTTGACCACGGCATCGATGTTTTTCAGCAGCGGTAGCCAGTCATCGGCACGCTGCAATTGCAGCAGGTCACCCTGAACCCACTCCCTATCGGGAAACAGCCGCCTTGCCAGAGCGATATCGCGGCCAAAACCCACCGGGACGAAGCCCTGCGCCCGCACAAGACAGCGCATGACTTCGGCGCCGATCAGGCCGTAACCACCCAGGACGAGTGTGCGCATAACCTGTTTGCCCTTGACGTCGTTTCCACAGCCCACACAGTGAAGCATCAACTGTCTGATGCAAGGAAGGGTAGCACGTTCAGCACGAGCATTGGTGCAGGATCTGGGTGACTTGAATTATTTCAGCTCCCTGTAAACAATGGGACACTCTGGTACCCTTATGAAAGCCACACCGAGATCAAAGCAGTAACGCAGGCGCCATGTCATCTATCCACGATTTGCACAAGCGATTCCGCAAGCTGCCCAAAGAGGTGCGGCAGGCGATACTGGAGGACGCCAGAGCACGGGCCTACTATAACGATGGCATGGTCCGGGTGCTGGCCAAGCAGGGGTTGCTGATCGTTATCGTTGTCGGTGTGATGGCTCTGGCCGCAGCGCTGGCTCTGTCTCTGGCTTCCCGATTCCTGGACCTGCCATTCGAAAGCATGCTGTCCGCTGCCCTGTGGACCATAGTGATTGGCGCCGCCCCCTATCTGTGGAGCATCTCCGAACTCTGGGCCTTGAATCAGTACATACGCATACCGCCTCACTGGCAGGCGGACAGCGACGCCACAAGCCGGAAATAATCACTCACCCACTCATGCGGAGACGGCGTGCTGATACTTGAGTCCCTCGACATTGGCGATCTGGCCGATATCAATCTGACCGTGGAACCGGGCGAAATCGTCTGCCTGTCCGGCCCCAGCGGCTCCGGCAAGAGCCGCTTGCTGCGGGCCGTGGCCGACATCGAACCCCATGGCGGCAGGGTGCGCCTCGGTGACAAGCGGCAGATCGCCATGGCGGCGCACAGCTGGCGCCGCAAAGTGATGCTGGTGCCGGCGGAGAGCCACTGGTGGGCAGACACCGTGGGGGAGCATTTCGACAGGCCCCCGGCCGAAGAGGATCTTGCCGCACTGGGTCTGAATGGCAAGGTTATGCACTGGTCGGTATCGCGGCTCTCTTCCGGTGAGAAACAGCGTCTGGCACTGCTGCGGGCGGTGGGCCGGGAACCCTCGGCGCTGCTGCTGGACGAGCCCACCGCCAATCTCGACGAGCAGAGCACCCGCAAGGCCGAACAGTGGCTGACCGGTCTGATCCGGGCAAAACATTGGCCAGTGCTCTGGGTGGCTCACGATCAGCGCCAGATCGGACGGGTGGCCAGTCGCCATCTGTGCATTAGCGGTGCCGCACTGGTGTCGGCGGGAAAAATACCATGAGCGTTATCGAGCTGCAGTGGTGGCAACTGGCACTGGCGGGCGCGCTGGTGGTGGCGCTGGCCGGCTGCACCACGGCCCTGCGCCTGGGTATGAGTCGCAGTCTGCTGATTGCCGCTGCCCGCACCGTGATTCAACTGGCCTTGATCGGCGTGGTGCTGGAAGCGCTTTTTGCCACCGAGCGACTGCTGTGGGTCGCGCTTATGGCCCTGGCCATGCTGTTGATCGCCGGGCGCGAAGTCATGGCCCGTCAGCGGCGGCGGCTGCGCGGCGGCTGGGGCTTCGGTATCGGCACCCTGTCCATGTTTCTATCGTCCTTTGCGGTCACGGTACTGACCCTGACCGTGATCATTGGCCCGGACCCCTGGTATCTGCCGCAATACGCCATACCCCTGCTGGGCATGCTGCTGGGCAACACCATGACCGGCGTGGCCCTGGCTCTGGACCGGCTGACGGACACTCTGTGGCAACAGCGCGCCCTGGTGGAGAACCGGCTGATGCTGGGGCAGCCCTGGCAGGAGGCCATCGGCGACATTCGCCGGGAGGCGCTGCGCAGCGGCCTGATGCCCATGATCAACGCCATGGCAGCCGCTGGCGTGGTGAGCCTGCCGGGTATGATGACCGGTCAGATACTGGCCGGTACACCCCCGGCCCTGGCGGTGAAATACCAGATACTGATCATGTTCGCGATCACCCTGGGCACCGGCTTTGGCACCCTGGCGGCGGTCACCGCCGCCAGCCGGCGCCTGTTCGACAACCGCGAGCGGCTGCGTTTGGACCGCCTGCTACAGGGAACCAGGAGTAGTTGACCCCTATGGAGGTTAGGCGTAGTTTGGTACAGCACAACCAACAACGGAGGAGGAATCAACATGAAATTTTTGGCTCTCACTCTTGTCCCCGCCGCTCTCCTGATGGCTGCGACTGCGCTGCATGCGGACAAACACGGAGGGGATCGCGCCCACAAAACTTTCAAGGACAAGGGCCCCGACCACCACCTACAGTACTCACCCGACGAGATTGAATGGCGCGACGGTCCTGCGTCCCTGGAAGCAGGCGCACGGTTCGCCGTCCTGGAGGGCAGCCCCAGTGAACCAAGCATCTTCACCATGCGTCTCAAGTTTCCCGACGGTTTTGTAATCGCCCCACACTCGCATCCCAACGTAGAGCGTGTGACGGTCATCTCCGGTACCTTTCTGCTGGGATCGGGTGAAACCGTGGACCGGGATGCCGCAGTGCGGCTGAAGGCGGGCAGCTACACCTCCATGCCACCGGGCATGCGCCATTTCGCCATCGCCGAAGGCGAGACAGTGGTGCAACTGACAACGGTCGGCCCCTGGGAAATCAATTACGTCAACCCCGAGGACGATCCACGGCTGCGCAACTAGCGCTTGATGTAGCAGCCCCTGCCTTCGGCAGAGGGCTGCTTGCCCTGGCGGGCTAGAAGCGCACCGATAGTCCAGCGATTATCACCTGCGCCCAGTCGTAGTCAAAATACGACAGATTGGCGGAGATTCGGTCGGTGAAAAACATTCTGCTGCGCACCATTATGGCGTCTTCATCTCCAACCTCAACGTAACCCAGACCAACACTCAACCGACGGTTCGGGTAGTAATCCGCTGCCAACATCAGCCGGTCTCCATCGTCGTAGTCCTCGTAGCCTCCTTGCAGACCGAGAAAGTGGGAGCCGATAGGCAGGGTATACTTGGCAAAGATATTGGGGTCATAGCCATCGTCGGTAACCACTGTTCCCACAACCAAGCCCGAAAAAGGGTTAAACCCCAGAGCGAGACTGAGCTCGGTATCCGACTCCCAGTCATCGTCAATACGGTGTACCATCGGTGCAACAAACAGCTTCACACTCGGAAAGTAGA